>JBBQGC010000070.1:0-26309 GCA_038322705.1 Bryobacterales bacterium
TCGTTTCCTGGGAATTCTTCTGTGCCTGACTGCCGGTTTTGCCGCGGACGTCAGTTACAACCGCGACATCCGGCCCGTCATTCAACGGCAATGCCAGGGGTGTCATCAACCCTCCATTCGGTCTTCGAACCTCGATCTCACTAGTTACAGCGGCTTTGTTGCGGGTGGTAAGCGCGGTCCCACAGCGAAGACGATCGTCCCGTATCTCACCGGCGAGATGAAGCCGCAGATGCCGCTGGGCCAACCCGCGCTTGCTCCCGAACAGATCGAGCAGTTCCGGCGATGGATCGCGGCGGGGGCGCCGGACGATACTCCGCCCGAAATCCGGCAGGACACTGCGCTCGATCAGCCGGTCACGTATGCGCAGCCCCCGGTATTGAATGCGCTCGCGTTTTCTCCGGACGGCAAGACACTGGCGGTGGCAGGTTATCGCGAGGTCCTGCTGCATGCTCTGGATGGCGACGGCCCCCCGAGACGGTTGACCGGTTTGTCGGATCGCATTCTCTCGCTCGCCTATTCCAAGGACGGCGCGACGCTGATCGCGGCCGGCGGCACGCCCGCGCGCTTCGGTGAGATTCAAATTTGGGACGTTGCAGCGGGCAAGTTGCGCCGCTCGGTGAGCGTTACCGCCGACACCGTGTTTGGAGCGTCGCTGTCAACGGACGGCTCGAAGGTGGCGGTCGGCGGAACCGATAACACCGTGCGCATCGTCGACACCACGAATGGCAAAGAACTGTTCAAGATCGGCAACCACGAGAACTGGGTGTTGGGAACCGTGTTCAGCATGGACGGCAAGCGTGTGGTGACAGTGGGGCGCGATCGCGCGGCGAAGTTGACCGATGCGGAGTCGGGGGCGTTCCTCGAAAACATCAATCTGCTGCGCGGCGAACTGGCGGCAGTTGCGCGGCACCCTTCGAAGAACATCGTCGTGATCGGCGGTGAGGACCGGACACCGTACATATATATGATGGACCGGCCGAAGGTGATGAAGATCGCCGACGATACGACTTTAATTCGCAAGCTGGAGCCGCAAGCCGGCGTGATTGCGGCGCTCGTTTGGTCGCCTGACGGGAGCCGCATTGCGGTGGGTGGCGCGGGTCCGGAAGTCGTGCTTTACGATGCAGAGTCGGGCGAGCGCGTGGCGGCGTGCAAGGGACACAGCGAGAGCATTTACGCGCTGGCGTTTAGTCCCGATGGCGCGACGCTCGCGACGGGCGGATTCGACGGGCAGGTGCGGTTGTACCGGGTGAAAGATGGCGGGTTGATCAAGGCGTTCATCCCGGTGCCGATCACGCCTTTACGGAGTTCGGCGAAATGACGCGTGCACTGGCTGCACTGTTGTTATGCGAAGCGGCGTTCGCGGCTGCGCCCGTCATTACGGAATTACAGCCGCACGGCGCCCAACGCGGCAGTGCTTTCAAGCTCACCATCTCGGGGCGGAACATCGGCAGCGGCGCTCGTGTCTGGTCGACGCTGCCCGCCTCGTTCACCTTTTTAAACGACGCACTCGCGATGGACCGCGGGGCTACATTTCTCGTTGAACCGAAGCCCGACACTCCCGCTGGTGTGTACCCGGTAAGGCTCGAGACCGCACAGGGCATCTCCAATATTCTGCTGTTCACGATTGGCAGCTTTTCTGAGGTGGCAGAAGAAGAGTCGCTGCCGGGTGCGCGGCCGAACGGCAATGACAGCATCGAGACCGCGCAGCCCATCGCGCAAGTTCCCGTAACCGTGAATGGAACTTTGCGCGGGCCTGAACGCGATGTGTATCGTGTTTCGGGTAAGGCCGGTGAGCGGCGCGTGTTCGAGCTCGAAGCGCGGCGATGCGGCTCCGCGATCGATCCCGTGCTTCGGATTCTCGATGGCAGCGGTAAGCAACTCGCGCGCAGCGACGATGCGCCCGGAGCCAGCCTGGACGCGCGCGTTGATTTCACGTTCCCGCGCGATGGCCTCTATTACATCGAGGTGCATGACGCTCGGTTCAGCCGGCAGGCGCAGAATTTCTATCGCCTCAAGATGGGCGCCTACGATTACGCGACGGGAGTTTTCCCGTTGGGTGGGCAGCGCGGAACCACTCCTCAGGTGACGTTTCTTGCGCAGGGCGGCGAACGTCAGGGCGTTATCGATTTGAGCAAACTCGCGAGGGAAGCCGACTTCGCAACGGTCACCATGCCCGGTTCGCCATCACTGCCGATGCTGTTCGCGATCGGAGATTTGCCGGAGTTGCGCGAACCTGCTGAAGGGCCGCTCCCGATTCCCAGCGTGATGAACGGGCGAATCTCGAAGCCCGGCGAGATCGATCGCTATCGCGTGCAAGTGGAGCCCGGCGATCGGCTGCTGTTCGAATTGCAGGCGCGCGAACTCGGCACGTCGAAGCTGGAAGCGATCCTTTCGGTGTACGACGCGGCGGGCAAGAAGCTCGGATCGGCGGGCGATCAGCCGCTGCCTGAAGACGTGTTCGCAGTTCAAGGCACCAGCCGCACAAGCAGCGATCCGTTCCTGAATTTAACGGTTCCGAAAGACGTGCACGAGATCGCGGTAACCGTCGAGGACTTGGCGGAGCGAGGCGGTCCGTTCTATGGCTATCGGCTTACTACACGCCGCGCCGCCGAAGATTTTCGTTTGGCGATGGGTTCGCCATACGTGAACATACCGGCTGGTGGAAGCGTGATGATCGCCGTCATTGCCGACCGGCGCGGCTACGATGGTCCGATTCAACTCAACATTCCGAATCTTCCGAAGGGCATCCGCGTTGACGGAGGCCTGATTCCGCGCGAGTATGTGGACCCCAGCAACACTCGAACGTTCAACCGGCGGGGGATTCTGACTCTCACCGCTGAACCCGGCGTCAAGTTCGAATCCGGTCAGTTGACAGTGTGGGGCGAAGGACGCGCGGCGGACGGCAGTGTATTGCGGCGGCGCGCGCGAGGCCCGGGCATGGTGGTTGATGTCGCTGGCGCAACCGCACAAGGCGTTGTCGATCGCCAGCGGCCCGTAACCGCGACGTGGCTGAATCTGGATTTGCCCGCCGCTGTTTCCGAACCCGCAATCGCGACGCTCGAAGTGAAGCAGACCGGGCTCAGGAATCTCGAAGAGGGCGGGCGGTACGAGTTCGAATATACGTGGAAGGTTCGCACGGGAACTCCGACGCGCGCAGTGGATGTGGACGTCGTGGGCGCAAAAGACATTCGCGTGATCGACATGAAACCGGCGCCCAACGGCGGAACGTTTGTCGTGACCACGACGAAAGCTACCGACCCGGCCCGATACGACCTCTATATCGCCGGACGCGTGAAGACCGATGGCGGCGACGAGCGCATCGTGTCGCGTCCGATCGCCTTTGAAGTGGCGCAAGGAATTACGAAATGAAGTTGCTATTCACTGCCCTTGTGACATGCGGCGCGCTTACCGCGCAGATCCCCGAAAAGGTCACGTTCCTGCGCGACGTCGCGCCCGTTCTCAATAAGACCGGGTGTACTTCGGGAACGTGTCACGGCGCGGCCAAAGGCAAGAACGGATTCAAGCTGTCCTTACGCGGATACGACCCGCGGTTCGATTACGAAGCGCTGCTGTACGATCTGGGTGCACGCCGTTTCAATCGCGCGGACCCGGCGCGCAGCTTGATGCTCGCTAAACCTACGCAGCAAGTGGCGCACGGCGGCGGGCTGCGCTTCGACGTGAATTCGAACTACTACAAAATCATCTTCAATTGGATCGTGCAAGGGGTCCCGTTTGGGGATGCCGCGAAGGACAACGTCGCACGGCTCGAGGTTGCGCCCGAAGACATCTTCATGGACCAGCCCGGCCAATCGCGCGCTGTGAAGGTGACGGCGATCTTCGCGGATGGCGGCACGCGCGATGTGACGCGCGAGGCCAATATCGAGAGCAATGTGCCCGATGTCGCGGCCGTGGGAACCGATGCCGGCGTTAAGGGTGCGCGTACCGGCGAGGCCACGCTGCTGGTGCGCTATCAGGGCAAATTCGCGACCGTGCCTGTGACGGTGCTGAACCCGGCGCCCGGCTTCGCGTGGAAACAACTTCCGCAATACAACTTTATCGACAAGCTGAACGACGGGAAACTTCAGCGGCTCAAGATTCAACCATCGCCGGTGGTGGACGATGCCGGATTCCTGCGGCGCGTATCGCTCGACTTGACCGGACAGTTGCCCGATCCGAATGAGGTGCGGGCTTTCCTGGCGGCTCCGGCGCCTTCGCAAGCCAAGCGTGCTCGGATGATCGACAAGCTGATCGCGAGTTCGGCCTACGTGGATCACTGGACCCTGAAATGGGGCGATCTGCTGCAGTCAAGCCGGAAGTATTTGGGCGAGAAAGGCACGTACGCGTTCGATGAATGGATTCGCGAATCGATCGCGGCGAACAAGCCGTACGACAAGATGGTGCGCGAGATCCTGTCGAGCGGCGGCAGTTCGTACGAGAATCCCGCAGCCAATTTCTTCCGCGTCACGCGCGATGCGAAGCCCACGATGGAGAAAACCACGCAGGTGTTTCTCGGCGTGCGCATGGTCTGCGCGCAATGTCACGACCATCCGTTCGAGAAGTGGACGCAAAACCAATATTACGAGATGGCGGCCTTCTACTCGGCGCTGGGACTGCGGCCGGGATACGAGACGGGCGAGGAGATCGTCTACAACCTGCGCGAAGGCTTCGACATGAAGCACCCGAAGGATGGGCGCGTGATGAAGCCGAACTTCATCGTGCCTGCGTCGTTCGGCTCCAACGGACCTGTTCCGGCCGATGCTCGCAGCCGCCGGCTTGCGCTTGCTGAGTGGGTCACGGCGAAGGACAATCCGTTCTTCGCGAAGTCGACCGCCAACCGCGTCTGGAGTTACTTCTTCGGGCGCGGAATCATCGAGCCGGTCGACGATATCCGGGCGTCGAACCCGCCTTCGAATCCCGCGCTGCTGGACGCGCTCACCAAGGAGTTCGTGGACAGCGGTTTCGATCTGCGCCGCCTGATGCGCACCATCGCGAATTCGCGCACGTATCAATCGAGCCTCGCCGCGAACGAATGGAACGCCAAAGATATCGAGAACTTCTCGCATGCTGTCCCGCGGCGGCTGAGCGCGGAGGAGTTGATGGACGGCCTGGCGCTTGCCACTGGCGTGCATCCGAATTTCCCGGAAGTGCCGCCCGAGACGAAAGCCGAGCAACTGCCCGATCCGCACGTCGGCAAAGATGGGTTCCTCGATCTGTTCGGACGACCTTCGCGCGAATCGGCATGCGAGTGCGAACGCCGCGCCGATCTTAGCCTGCCTCAAGCGCTGAACCTGGTGAACGGAAAGACGATCGCCGATGCGGTGGCCGATAGTAACGGGCGCGTTGCGAAAGCGGTGGTGAGCGGCAAAGGCGACCGCGAGTTGATCGAGGAGTTATATCTCGCCAGTTATAGCCGCACGCCGACCTCGGCCGAGATGGACAAGGGTCTGAAATATTTGACGAGCGGCCCCGCGGGGCGTGCCGGCCGCGCGCAGGATCTGCTGTGGGCGCTGGTGAACAGCAAAGCGTTTTTGTACAACTTTTGAAGGCGGAGGGCTGCGATGCTCGTTATTCCAGGACGCAAGTGCAATACGTGCGAGGGGCCGACGCGGCGCGAACTGCTGCGCGCGGGCTCCATCGGATTGTTGGGTCTCGACCTCGCCAGCTTTCTCTCGTGGCAAGGATCGGCGAAGGGCGCGAGCAAGCTCGAAGGATCGCGCGGATTCGGCAGCGCCAAGTCCGTGATCATGATCTTCCTGCAAGGCGGCCCCAGCCACATCGACATCTGGGATCCCAAGCCCGATGCCGCTGCGAACATCCGCGGCGATTTCAAACCGATCAAGACCAGGATCCCGGGCACGCAGATCAGCGAAACGATGCCCATGATGGCGAACTCGCTGGACAAAGCCACGCTGATACGCTCGATGAGTTACACGCCCAACGGCTTGTTCAATCACACGGCCGCAATTTATCAAATGCTGACCGGTTATCCGCCGGATCGAGTGTCGCCGTCGGGCCAGTTAGAGCCGCCGAACTCAGCCGATTTTCCGACCGCGGGCAGTCATATTTCGAAGATGAAGCCGCCCAAGGAAGCCGTGCTGCCGTTTGTCGAGCTGCCGCGGCCGTTGCAGGAATCGGGCGTGATCGGCAAAGGCGGCGCGGCAGGATTCCTGGGTAAAGCGTACGATCCGTACCGCATGTATCAGGATCCGGCGAAGCCATTGCAGATCGACGATCTTTCGCTTCGCAAGGACACTCCACCGCAGCGCTTGAAGGATCGCTTCGAATTGTTGAAGGGTATCAACGCGTCGATGCCGGATTTGGAAAAGGCGCTGAACGCGCAGGCAATCGACGAATATTACGGCAAGGCGTTTGACCTGGTGCTGTCGGGCAAGGCTCGCGAAGCGTTCGATCTGGCGAAGGAGCCCGACAAAGTCCGCGAACGTTATGGCATGACTACGTTTGGGCAGAGTGTTTTGCTATCGCGCCGGTTGATTGAAGCCGGTACGCGGTTTGTGCAGGTGAATTGGCCGTCGGTGGCCAACGGGAATCCGGAAGTGGATTCGTGGGATACGCACGCCGCCAATTTCGGGCCGCTAAAAAACCTGCACTGTCCGAAGCTCGACCGTGGGCTTTCGGCGCTGCTCGACGACATGCACGAGCACGGATTGCTGAAAGAGACCTTGGTGGTTGCGATCGGCGAATTCGGGCGTTCGCCGCGAATTGGCGTCAGCACTTCGGGCAATTCGAACGCTCCCGATGGGCGCGACCACTGGCCGTATTGTTACAGCGCGGTAGTGGCGGGTTGCGGCATGGCAGCGGGCGCGCAGTACGGCGAATCGGACCAGACCGGGTCGTCGCCCAAGGACAAGCCGGTGCACCCCAACGATCTGCTGGCGACCGTTTACTACGCGCTCGGCATCGATCCCGACATGGAGATTCGCAACCACTTGAACCAGCCGCGCGAGTTGGTGAAGGGCAAAGTGGTCACCGATCTGTGGACGTAGGTCGATCCGCTGGTAGCGTGGCAGCCGGGCCGTAGCCTGCTGGATCAACGCCGCGCTTGTTCAGGATCTTCGAGCTCTGCTCGGCGTCAAATCAAAGTCCACGTCGGGACGGAAAAGTCACTGCACTGGTTCGAGCGGGTGCGTCTTCGCGTGTGCAATACAAGAGGCGCAATGACCGACGCGATTAGGGCGGTCAGGCTGCGTCATCTTAATCCTCAGTGGGCCGTTGAATCTCCAATGACGAACACCGGGCAGGTCCCGTTTTCGCCTGACTGATCTGCATCCAGGGGGCCGCCAAAGCAATCCGACGAATTTTGACGAGAGCCTCCCTGGAATGCCAAGCCCGCACACGCCACACAAATTGACATTCACTCCGAAATGCGACTAAACTGTTAGTTTCCTTATATATTTTCGGAAGGCGCTATGCTTCAGAAGGCTTCGTGTTCACTTTTGGCCCTGCTGGCACTCGCGGCGGTCTGCGCCGCCCAGGATCCCCGCGCTAATCTCGTCGGAACCGTCCTTGATTCCTCCGGGGCGATTATGCCCGGAGCCGAGATTCGCGCGACCAAAACGGATACGGGCGTGATAGCTCGCTCCGTCGCCAATCAGGACGGGAAATTCACCATCCGGTTTTTGGCTCCGGGTTTGTACCGCGTCAACGTAGAAAAGCCCGGGTTCAAGAACTATTCGCGGGACAACGTGGAATTGCGCGTTGCTGACACCGTCGATCTCCTGATTCGCATGGAGGTGGGCAGCGCCAATGAGACTGTAACGGTGGAGGCTTCCACGCCGCTGCTGGAAACTGAAACCAGCAGCACAGGACAGGTGATCGACGGCCGCCGCCTGCTCGAGTTGCCTCAGAAGGGCGGAGACGCTTTTGAGTTGACGCACTTCGTCCCGGGTGTGGTGAACATGACGACGATGCGGACCTTCAAGCCCGACTCGCCGGAAGGCACATCCCAAATTTCAGTGGACGGTACCGCGCAGTACAACACCCAATTCCAAATCGACGGCATTAACGACACGGTGAACGACGAGAACAAAGGCTATGCCCGCGTCGCCTACATTCCTCCGACGGGCTCAATCGCGGAATTCAAGATGCAGAACAGCCCGTACGATGCCAGCGCCGGACATGTGATGGGACCCACCGTGAGCGTAAGCACCAGAAGCGGTAGCAACGCTCTGCACGGGATGCTGTACTACGTTTTCAAGAACA
Organism: Bryobacterales bacterium; assembly: GCA_038322705.1. GTDB lineage: Bacteria > Acidobacteriota > Terriglobia > Bryobacterales > Bryobacteraceae > TMP-7. The sequence continues at coordinate 8,221 of JBBQGC010000070.1, forward strand.
GCGCCCTCGACGCGAACGATTTCTTCGTGAACAAGTCCGGGCAATCCAGGCCCGTCTATCAGGATCACCGCTATGGTCTCACCGTGGGCGGTCCCGTCGTGATCCCCCACCTTTACAACGGCCATAGTCGAACATTTTTCTTTTACGCTTGGGAAGGCAATCATTACACTTCGCCCGCAACCACCTCGGGCCAGACCGGCACCGTGCCCACTTTGGCCGAACGCAATGGCGACTTCTCCGCGTTGCTCGCCTTGGGTCCCGAGTACCAGATTTATAATCCGTTCAGTACGACCCCGGCCGCAAACGGACGTTTTCAACGAACTCCGTTTGCCGGTAACATCATCCCGAAGAATCTTTTGAGCCCCGTGGGATTGGCGCTCGTGAACCTCTATCCGCTGCCCAATCAACCGGGCACCCGTGACGGGCAGAGCAACTTCTTCTACCCCGACGTCCGCAAGATTTCGTCCAATTCGCACATCGGGCGACTTGATCATTCTTTCAGTGAAAGAAACCGCCTGTTCACGAGATGGAACCATTACGAGTTCCTCATCCCGAAGAACTCTCTCGGTACACCCGCCACCACCTTCACCCAGGAACAACTCAATGAAGGTGCGGCGCTCGATGATGTGTTCGTGATCAACCCGACGCTGATCTTGAACTTCCGCTATGGAATTACCGAAGCGGAGTTTCCGGAGGTTCGCGCCACAGCCGGGACGGACCTATCCACCCTCGGCTTCTCCCCGGCTTTGACCAGTCTGCTGGATGCCAGGCTTTCCACAATCCCTAGAATCGCGGTGAGTCCTTTCTCAACGCTCTCGAACTGGTCGAGCGGCGACGGCACGAACACGGCGATCTCGCACGTCTGGGTGGCTGATCTTACAAAAGTCAAAGGTTCACACAATTTGAGAGCGGGTGTCGATGTTCGCTTGCTCAGGACCTTCGGTAATCGATATCAGTCGGCCATTGCACCGGACTTTTCATTCTCGACTACTTACACTCAGGGGCCATTCGACAACTCCGCGCCCGCCCCCGCCGGGCAGCAACTCGCGGCGCTCCTACTCGGCATTCCGGGCGGATCGATGACCACTCCCGCCGTGAACAGCTATGCGATCCAGAATAAGTACCTTGGTCTTTACTTCCAGGACGACTACAAAGTCAATCAGAAGCTCACTTTAAATCTCGGACTGCGTTACGAGATGGAATGGCCTGTCACCGAACGCTATAACCGGCTCGTCGCGGGGTTCAACCCCACCGTAGCGAACCCAGTGGCGGCCCAAGCCGCTGCTAACTATCAAAAGAACCCGGTTTCGGGCGTCCCTGGTTTCTCGGCCAACGGCGGATTGACCTTTGTTGACGCGAACAACAGAAGCCCTTACAAGACGAACGCCGGCCAATGGCTGCCGCGCGTCGGTTTGGCATATCAGGTTACGCAAAGCACGGTAATCAGAGCGGGATACGGCATCTATTTCGGTTCTCTGGGCGTGGATACGTTCTCACCCATTCAAAACGGCTTCGCCCAGACCACACCCATTCAAGCCTCGTTGAACAATGGAGTGAGTTACGTGGCGACTTTGGCGAACCCGTTCCCCACAGGCTTACTAAAGCCCTCAGGCGCTTCCGGCGGATTGTCTACGGGTCTCGGACAGGCCCTTCAGTTTTACGATCCCAACCTCAAGCCGCCCTATTCGCAAAGGTGGTCGCTCGGAGTGCAACACTCTTTACCCTGGCAGTTCTTACTGGAGGTCAGCTACGTGGGCAACCGCGTAACGCACATCCCGATAACTGAGAGTTTCAACAGCACGCCGGCTCAGTATCTCAGCACCACGCCGTTCCGCGATAACGCCACGAATAATTTCCTTACGGCGCAATTCCCGAACCCATTTTTGGGAACGAATTCGATCTATACCGCGCAGACCTCGCGCGCCAACCTGCTGCAGCCCTATCCCGAGTTCGGTAACATCACGGCTCTCGAGCCTCTGGGTTACTCGTGGTATCACGCGGGAAAGCTCAGACTTGAAAAGCGGTTTTCACACGGGCTCACTTTGCAACTCGGATACACTCACTCGAAGTACATGCAGGCCACCGAGTTTCTGAATCCGTCCGACACTGTTCCTTATCGAAGTTTGTCCACCATGGACCGTCCGAACGTGGTTTCGATGACCGGTTTATGGGAGATCCCAGTGGGCCGGGGCCGGCGGTACTGGACCAATATGCCGCGGCCGGTTAACGCCCTCATAGGCAACTGGCAATTCAATTTCACTGAGCTTCACCAATCGGGAGCTCCGTTGGAGTTCGGAAACATCATCTTCAACGGCGACATTCACGATATTCTCTTGCCCGCCGATCAACGCAGCGCCGAGCATTGGTTCAACAAGGCTGCGGGCTTTAACACCGTGTCCGCACAGCAACTCGTCAGCAATATACGGACGTTCCCACTGCGCTTCAACGCAATCCGCGCCGAAGGGCAGACGCAGTGGAATTTCTCGCTCATCCGTAACTACCGCGTAACCGAGCATGCCCGGATCCAGTTCCGCGGCGAATGTTACAACGTGCTGAATCATAAAGTATTCGCGGCGCCCAGCACATCTGTGACCAGCTCGGCTTTTGGCACGATAACCAGCGATGTTTCCGAGCCGAGAGAGTTTCAGTTCACGATGAAGGTGATTTTCTAGTTGAGAGGAACTTATAATTCAATGCCACTCACTCGTCGAGATTTTACGAAGGTCGCGGCGCTCGCCACGGCCGCCAGTTACTCCCGGATCATGGGCGCGAATGACAAGATTCGCATGGGTTACATTGGCCTGGGTAACCGGGGAGACCAAGTGCATGATAGCTTCCTGGAATATGGTGATAACGAAACGGTAGCCGTCTGCGATCTACGCGACGACTACATGAACTTCGCGATCAGGAAGTCCAGAGCTCATCCTGTCAAATACAACGATTACCGGGCTCTGCTGGACGACAAGAACGTGGATGCCGTGGCAATCGCTTCTCCCGACCACTGGCACGCACTCATGTTTATCGACGCATGCAACGCCGGTAAGGACGCGTATGTCGAGAAGCCGCTATCATTGACAGTGGTCGAAGGCCGCAAGATGGTGGAGGCTGCCGAACGCAACAAACGGGTATCTCAGGTCGGCACGCAGCGCCGCTCGACGGCATCCCTCAAAGAAGCCGCCGAATTCGTGCGATCGGGCGGGATCGGTCAAGTTACCATTGTGAATTCATACAGCATAGACAATGAGTGGCCGCTCGGAATCGGCAATCCTCCCGACGGCGATCCGCCGGATCCAAAGGAATGGGACCAGTGGCTGGGCCCGGCCCCCAAAGTCCCTTACAACAAGAATCGAGAGTTTTACAAGTTTCGCTGGTTCTATAACTATTCCGGCGGTCAACTTACTAATTACGGCGTCCACAACATGGATATGATCCGTTGGTGTCTGGGGGCGGAATATCCGAAGCGAGTTACAGCTCTCGGGGGAAAATACGCGGTTCAGGACAACCGCGAGATCCCCGACACGCTGGTCGTCGTATGGGAATACGACAAGACTCTTGTTACGTTCTCGCAATACAACTGCAACGCGGCGCCGCCCAACCCGCTGCGCGCCGAAATTGAACTCAGAGGCACCAAGGGAACCATGTACCTGAAGGGAGGCCACTGGGAAGTAGTGCCGGAGCAGGTGCCTGAGCTCGCCTTCTTTGCACGCACGCCGCTCGATCGCGAAAGCGAAAAAGCCTACAAGACCAATCGCAAAGCACAGATCGAAGCTAAGTCGGTGGGCAAGGGAGCGGAGAGTACTCCGGCCCACGCGCGCAACTTCATGGACTGCGTGAGGAGTCGCGCCAAGTGCAACGCGGACATACTGATCGGACACGTTTCCACGGCAACCACCCTGCTTGGGAACATCGCGCTCAAAACGCGCAGCATGCTCGAATGGGATGGCACAACGGAACGCTTCACCAACAACGATGCAGCCAACAAACTGCTGCAATACAAGTATCGCGCTCCTTATAAGCTAGGCTAAATCGCCCCCATGAACCGACGGGACTTTCTCATTACTGCGGCGGCAACACAAGTCGCGGTTCGCCTGACGGGTCAAACTTCGTCCGCGCGCCAGCCAGCCTGCTTTTTTTCAAAACACCTGGCCAACCTGAACTACGAACAGATGGGCCAGGCTGTCAGCGCGGCAGGATTTGACGGGGTGGATCTGACCGTGCGCCCCGGTGGTCACGTGCTCCCCGAACGCGTGGCGCAGGATTTGCCGCGTGCCGTGGAAACGCTTCGCGCAAATGGCTTGTCGGTGCCGATGATTACCACTGAGCTGACTTCCGCCACGGATCCCAATACTCGCGCTATCCTCAGCACCGCGGCCAGCCTGAAGATTCCGTTTTTCAAGCTGGGTTACTGGAAATATACCGGTAACCCGGAAGTGTCGCTGCGGAAAGCAAAGGAGGACGTGACCGCGCTGACGGCGCTCGCCAAAGAATATGGCATTACAGCGGGGTTCCACAACCACCCGCGCAACGTGGGCTTGTGTGGTTGGGATGGCAAACAGGTCCTTGAGGGATTGGATCCCAAGTATATCGGCTACTACTTCGATGCTAACAATGCGACCGAAGAGGGAGGCGTCATGGGATGGGAAGTGCTTCTCAGGCTTGCATCTCCGCGTCTCAAGATGGCTGCTTTCAAAGATTTCTATTGGGATAAGGTGAACGGCAAGTGGGTGGGCGTCGCATGTCCTCTGGGCCAAGGCATGGTGAATTGGACCAAGGTCTTCGCGTTACTCGCCGAAGCCACATTCACGGGCCCGTTTTCGGTCCATCAGGAGTACAAGCCGGCGGATCGAATGGTAGCCGCGCGCGCCGACCTGGAGTTTGTCAGGAAGCACTTGCCAACTGCCCACGGGGCTTGATCCATTTGCTGCGATCGGGATTAGGAGTCACGCCATCATGAACACCACTCGCCGTAATTTTCTGTGCGCTGCGGCCGCGCTTCCGCTAACGGTTCGAATCGGGCGCGCGGCCAAGCCGACCGACATCCGCATCGACGACATCAGCTATGCCTACCAGGATTACATCTACCGCGTGCCGATCAAATTTGGCGGCTCGGTTCTCGATCGCGCCACTATCATCAACGTGACCTCCACGGTGCGCACCCCCGGCGGCAAGGTGACCAAAGGTTTTGGCTCGATGCCGATGGGCAATGTCTGGGCGTTTCCGTCCCACACGATGAACTACGACCAGACGCTCAGTGTCATGAAAAAGCTGGCCGATCGCATTTCGAAGATCACGGCATCCTACAAAGAGACCGGACACCCTGTTGACATCAATTGCGCCCTGGAACCCGCCTACCTGAAGGCGGCCGCCGATCTCGAGCGCGAGTTGAAGCTCACGGAGCCGATTCCCAAGTTGTTCACTATCGTCACTGCGAGCGCGTTTGATGCCGCCATACACGATGCGTTCGGCAAGGCGCATGGTCTCAACTCGTATCGGACGTATGGTCCCGAGTTCATGACTTACGATCTTTCCCACTACCTGGGATCCGCATATAAGGGCGAGTACCTGAGCCAATACGTTCTGAAGGACCCCAAGCCCCGGATGCCGATGTATCACCTGGTGGGCGCCGTGGACCCGATCACCGCGGCGGACATTTCCAAACGCGTCAACGACGGCCTTCCGGAGACCTTGCCGGAATGGATTCGCTACAACGGCCTCACGCATTTCAAGATAAAACTCAACGGCAACCAGCTCGACTGGGACATCAATCGGGTGCTTACGGTGCACAATGTCGCGACGGAAACCCAAAAGGAGCGCGGCGTCAAAGACTGGGTTTACTCGCTCGACTTCAATGAGAAGTGCCCGAACGTGGATTACTTGATCGACTTTCTGCGACAACTGAAGGAGAAATCGGCGGACGCATATCGGCGCGTCCAATACGTCGAGCAGCCGACCTCGCGCGACATGAAGGCGCATCGCGATCAGGACATGCACAAGGCGTCCCAACTGAAACCCGTCGTGATCGATGAAGCTCTCACCGACATCGAGGCGCTGCTACTTTCCCGCGAAATGGGGTACACGGGCGCGGCGCTCAAGGCGTGCAAGCAACAGAGCCAGGCGATGCTGATGGCGGCCGTGGGGCAAAAAAACAAGATGTTCCTGTGCGTGCAAGATCTGACTTGCCCGGGCGCATCGCTCATCCAATCAGCGTCTATCTCGGCGCGGGTCCCCGGCATTGCGGCGATCGAAGCGAACTCCCGGCAATACATGCCGGCTGCGAACAAAGGATGGGAGAAGCGGTTTCCCGGAATCTTCCACGTAACCGACGGAACCATGGCAACCAGCGAATTGACGGGACTCGGCCTGGGAGCGGTCTGATCGATCAGCCCCCAAGATCAGGAGTTCACTCCCTCGTAACCGCCTTCGCGGCTGTAGCGCGGGTCGATCTGAAGGTGCCATTGGGATCTTCGGGTTCCAGCAGCATCCACACGGAAATTTACTCTGATTAGCGTGCAATTTTTAATCATTGGAGGAGTGACCCTTTATTTCGAATTCCCGAACCTCAGACCGCTCTTGAGCAGTTCCTGGCTGAACGCTACTGGCCGACGCCGCTCAACGCGTCCGATTCCCTGAGCGCCTTCAGCCGGTCGCGCAACTGAGCGGCTTTCTCGAACTCGAAGCGCTTGGCGGCGTCCCGCATTCGTACTTCCAATTCGCCCATGAAGCGCACGCGATCGGCGGGGCTCATCTCCGATTCCTTCTCTTCGGGCTCGAGCGGCACTGTGACGTAGTCCGCCTCGGCGATCGCGATCAGGCTCATGTCGATCGGTTTCAGAATCGATTGCGGCGTGATGTTGTGGCGTACGTTGTATTCCACCTGCACCGCGCGGCGGCGGTCCGTTTCATCCAGCGCGCGGCGCATGCTGTCGGTCATGCGGTCGGCATATAAAATCGCGCGCCCGTTCAGATGCCGCGCCGCGCGCCCGATCGTCTGGATCAACGAGCCAGTGGAGCGCAGGAAGCCTTCCTTGTCCGCATCGAGAATGGCGACGAGCGAAACCTCCGGCAGATCGAGACCTTCGCGCAGCAGGTTCACGCCGATCAGCACGTCATACTCGCCGCGGCGCAGATCGCGCAGAATCTTTATGCGATCGAGCGTGCTCACCTCCGAATGCAAATACGCGCATTTGACGCCCACCTCGGCGTAATACTCCGCCAGATCCTCGGACATGCGCTTGGTAAGCGTCGTCACCAGCACGCGCTCATCCGCTTCCGTACGCTTTCGGATCTGGTGTAAAAGATCGTCCACCTGGCCTTTGATGGGACGGATCTCCACTTCGGGGTCGACCAGTCCCGTCGGCCGTAGAATCTGCTCGACAACGACGCCAGACGTTTTGGTCAGCTCATAAGGTCCAGGCGTCGCAGAGATGTAGACGAGTTGATTCACGCGGTTCTCGAACTCCTCGAATGTGAGCGGGCGGTTATCGAGCGCGCTCGGCAACCGGAAGCCGTAGTTGACCAGGTTCTCCTTGCGCGAACGGTCGCCGTGATACATGCCCTGAAGCTGCGGGATCGTCTGATGGCTCTCGTCGAGAAACATAACAGCATCGTGGGGCAGGTAGTCGAGCAGCGTAGGCGGGGCCTCGCCGGGCAGCCGGCCTGAGAAGTGGCGCGAGTAGTTTTCGATGCCGTGGCAATAGCCGATCTGGCGGATCATTTCGAGATCGAACATGGTGCGCGAATACAGGCGCTGCGCCTCGATCAGCTTGCCCTGTTTCTCGAGCTCTTTCATCCACCACTCGAGCTCGTTCGAGATGCTCTGCATGGCCTGTTCCTTGCTGTCCCGCGACATTACATAGTGCGTTTTGGGATAGACAGGAAGGCGGACGTAGGTTTGGCGAACCTGCCCCAGCAAGGGATCGATCTGGCTCAGCGACTCGATCTCGTCGCCCCACAATTCGATGCGGTAAGTGTTGTCGTCGTAGGTCGGATAGATCTCGATCACATCGCCGCGAATGCGGAACGTACCGCGCCGAAAGTCGCCGTCGTTGCGCTCGTACAGGATCTCCACCAGGCGCTGTGCGATCTGTTGGCGGCTGATCTTCTGTCCCTTTTCGAGCATCAGCAGCATTCCGTAATAGGCTTCGGGCGAACCCAGGCCGTAGATGCAGCTCACGCTGGCTACGATGATGCAGTCGCGGCGTTCAAATAGCGATTTGGTGGCCGCAAGGCGCAGCTTATCCAATTCGTCGTTGATGGTCGACTCTTTCTCGATGTAAACATCGCCCGACGGGATGTAGGCTTCGGGCTGATAGTAGTCGTAGTAGCTGACGAAGTATTCGACTGCGTTCTGCGGGAAGAAGCTTCTGAACTCGTGGTAGAGCTGCGCGGCGAGCGTTTTATTGTGGGCCAGAACAAGCGATGGGCGATTGGCTTTCTCGATCACGCTCGCAATCGTGTAGGTCTTGCCGGAGCCGGTGACGCCGAGCAACACCTGGTGATGCTCGCCGTCCATCACGCCGCGATAGAGCTGATCGATGGCTTGCTGCTGATCGCCGCGCGGACGGAAATCGCCCGCCAGATGGAACCGCATACTTCATTATCGCCAGTCAGCTCTCGGATTCCGATTCGTTCTGCAATCCCGCCCCGTCGACTACGATGATCTCGCGGCCTTCGATTCTGATCCAGCCCTGCACGCGGAATCGCGCCAGGTTGCGCGAGACCACTTCGCGCACGGTGCCCAGGCGTGAGGCCAATTCCTGATGTGTGAGACGGATGGGGCCGCCGCCCTGTTCGGCGGAGATGTCGAGAATCAGCTTGGCCAGCCGCTTCGTCACGCTGCCAAACGTCATGCTCTCAACCACCATTACGAGCGTGCGCAGCCGCCGCCCGACCACCGCGAGAATTTTCAACGGCAGGTCGGGATTTTGCAGACATGCCTGATGGAAATCGAGCTTGTTGATGAACAGCGCCGTCGATGGCCGGACTGCGCGGACCGAAGCGGGATAGGGTCCGCCGTCGAAGAGCGGCAACTCGGCAACGGAACTCGGAGCTGTGATGAGTTCGAGCATCATCTCGCGGCCGGATGGAGCGGTCTTGAATATTTTGACCGCGCCATCGACCAGCAGGAACAGACCCTCGGCGCGATCGCCTTCCCAAAACAGCGTGTCTTCGGGAGCAAAATGGCGTTCGACGGCATGCGATGCGAGGCTCTCAAGCTCCGGCTCGTTGAGTCCGGCGAATAGTGGAATTTTGGCTACGAGGCCGGCGCGGGAATGCACTTAGTTCTAACGATAGACCATCTCGCGCTCGAACTGCCCGGGCGCCTGCACGTGCAACCGCCAATACTCGTCCGCAATTTTGTTCGCAGCGAAATGAGTACCGGGCTGCACGAACCCGCACACGGTCACTGTGGCGACGTGAATGCCGGCGGGCTCGAGTTCGCCTGCGAGGCTGAACGCGAGACTGCGCTGCGCGGCTTTGCCGATCGAGAGCGATGCGAGCGACGGCATCGGCTGTAGCGCGAGTCCGCCGCCCGTGATGAAGATGGTGCCCTTGCCGGCCGAACGCATCGCAGGCACGGTTTCCTGCACGGCGGCGAGAAGGCCGACGACGTTGACGTGGAAATCGGCGAGGGCATCGGCGGAGCTCAACTCTGTCGGAGCGGCGCCATGGCCCGCCGATGCGTTGTAGACCAATACGGAAGCGGGCCCGAGATTCCGCAACGCTGAACGCAGTTCCGCTTCATCGCCTGCGTCGGCCGCGATTCCGCGAGCACCGGCAAGCTCGCGCTCGAACTCGCGCAGTTGGTCCGCATCGCGCGAGATCATGCCGATTGCAAAGCCTTCGCGCGCGAATCGTACGGCAACGGCGCGTCCGATGCCGGGCCCCATGCCTACGATCGTACACAGCGGTTTCTCGCTCATGCTCCTGATAGTAACTGGCGGAACGGCGCGATCAGAGCTTCGCGATTTCTTCCTTCGCCGATTTCAAAACAGGAATGGCAGGATCCGCATCCTTCCATAAAGATAGAAAGTCCTGATAGGCGGCTTTGGCCTTGGCCGTGTCGCCCGCGAGCGCGTACGCCTGCCCGAGCCGCCAGCGCGAGATCGCCCCGATGGGTTCGGCACCAACGATGCCGCGGTGCGAGAGAATCTTCTGGAATTCGGCAGCGGCTTCTGTTCCCTTGCGTGCTTCGAGAAAGGCCAGGCCGCGCGCATAGACCGGATACAAGGATGGGTTGAAGCCCTCTGAACCGCCCTGAAACGCCAACTCGTACGGCGCGGCGGCTTCGAGCTGTTCGATCGCTTCAGCGGGGTGGTGACGGTTCAACGACAGAAGGGCGCGCAGCACCGGCAGGTAGCTGAACTTAACGGACGTGTCATCCGGAAAGCGCTCGCCGAGTTTGTCCGCGAGAGCTTGCGATTGCGGGGAGTCGCCGGAAAGGGCCAGCGCGACCGCCGCGCCATAGGCCACGTGGCGGCCGTTCGACAACTGGAGGGCCGCGGCCGCATACCGCCGCGCCTCGGCCACATTGCCGAAAAACGCCTCTCGCAGCGCAGCTCCTGCTTCGTGCTGTGCGGCGCGTTCCAGACGCCCACCCTGGCGCGCCAACTCCGACGCGCGCTTCGACATCGCCCTTGCCGGTTGCAAGTGGCCTGCAAATGCCAGCACCGGACCTTCGCGCTCGCAAAAGGTCGGCGATCTTTTGTATCCGGCGGCAGCGACGCGAGCCAGTTCCGTACGGTCGTCCTCGAGAAATGCAATCTTATACCGGATGACGTTGAACTCGGGTATGCTCAGCTTGCGTGCGGAGGCCCGTTCGAGAACCGCTTTGGCATCGGCCAGGCGTTCAAGATCGACGTAGGCCTCGGCAATATTTGAATACGTGATGCTCGTGTCCGGATTCATCTCGATGCACTTCTTCCCTTCTTCCACGGCTTTTTCGAAGCGGCCCAGGGCCGTCGATGTGCTGCCCGACAAAAATCCGTGCGGCTGGGAGTCGCGAGGGTAGGTCTGGGCCCATAGCTCACAAGCCTGGTGCGCCTTTTCGAGGTCACCCTTCACCACGCGATAGTACGAGAAGTCGATGAAAAATCTTTCGTGGTCGCTTGCGCGGTCGCGGAATTGCCATGCTTTGGCAGTGTTCTCGATCGCGAGACTTTGCTCCGAGATGCCGGCATACATGCGCCCCAACCAGGCATAGGCCGACGCGAACCGCGGATCGATTTCGACGGCGCGCTTGTACAAAGGCAAGGAAGCGAGATGGCCCTTCGCATCGAGCACCTTCCCGGCTAGCGAATAAGCTCTTAAAGCCTCCAGCGAAGTGGCTGCCTCGGCGAGAGGAGTGGAATACTTCTCGACTGTGGCGAGCGACTCACCGGCCCGCTTTCTGAACTTCACCGCGATCTGACTGATGGCATCGATGACGTCTTCTTTTCTTTTCACCTGCACTTGTTGCTGGTCGAGCAGAGCGCCGGTTCGGCAGTTGGTCGCTCGCAGCCCGAGCACGTATTGGCTCCCCAGTTTCGAAATCGAGCCGTCCAGCACCGCCGCGCTTCCGGTGCGCTCGCAAACTTCGCGTGCGATTTCGGGCGTCAGCCCGACGTCGGGCTTCTGACCCATTAGCGCCAGAGTCGTGCGGATACGATCGCCGGAAACAACGCTGAGAAAGGGCGATTCCTGGAGTTGCACATCCATGCCCTGGCGCAGTGTTTCGTCGAAGACCGCGTCGTCTGTATGGTTGGTGAAATCGGCAAGAACGATGGTGTCTTTGTCGGTGAGTTTCGGCGGCTGATGGAAGTAGAAGTATCCGGCTGTAGCTACGGCTACCGCGGCCAGGGCTGCAGGGACAGCGACTCTCCAACGGACGCGGCGGCGCGCGCTCGAGGCAGAGAACGGTCTGCGGCTGCCGGGACGATCGAGGTCGGCCATCAACTCCGAAGCGAGCTTATATCGCATTGCGCGATCTTTTTCGAGACACTTCGCGATGATGCCCTTCAGCTCGGCGGGGACGCTGGTGAGGTCCGGGGCGCGATTCAAGATCGCATCGAAAATGGCGCCGGCCGTTTCGCCCGGGAACGGCAGCTTACCGGTGGCCATCTCGTAGAGCACCACCCCAAACGAGAACAGATCCGACCGGCCGTCGAGAGGCTGAGCGCGGATCTGCTCCGGCGACATATGAGTCACCGTCCCGGTAATACTGCCGGCGCCGGTCAGCGATTGCTGAATCGTTAGAGTATTCTCGCCAGGGCCGGCGGATTGAGTCGTCTTGGCCAATCCGAAATCGAGTATTTTGGCGTGGCCACGCGCGGTGACAAAAATGTTTGCGGGTTTAATATCGCGATGGACAATGCCGGTCTGGTGGGCGGCGTCGAGCGCGCCGGCGATTTCGATGGCGAGCGGCAGGATTGCGGCCACCGTCATGGGCCCGGATGCGAGGCGGTCTTTGAGTGTCTCGCCATCGAGCAACTCCATGGCGATAAACGAGCGATCGCCATCGCGACCAATTTCGTAGATCGTGCAGATGTTGGCATGATTCAGAGACGAGGCGGCGCGGGCCTCGCGGCGGAAGCGCTCGAGCGCCTGCTGGTTGCCCGCGAGATCCCCGGTAAGGAACTTCAGCGCTACGGGGCGGCCCAGTTCAACGTCCTCGGCTCTATAGACGACGCCCATCCCGCCGGCGCCGAGTTTCCCGATCACTCGATAGTGCGAGACAGTCCCGCTAATCTCCTTCTCGTCTGCCAGCGTTGGATTGGTCAGATCGTGGAACGATTCGGCTTGCTGCCACGCGCCGAGCAGCGAACGGACCTCGCTCTCCAGCGCCGGATCGCCTGCGCAAGCCTGCTGTATAAACGTTTCCCGTTCGGCGGGCGTGCGCTCCATCGCGGAATGCAGCAGGCTATCGATTTGCTTCCATCGCACCGGGTCCATGCTCGCCTCCGGACAGCTCGCGAAAGAATCGCATTTCAACGACCTGTGCTTTGCGCGCGTCGATACGGGCCAGCGCGTTCATCGCATCGTCGAGCCGAACCAGATCCGCTCCATAGTTCGGTCCATTATAGCGGTCGCGATGCGAGTTTCCGGCAGCGCTCTCCGCAAGACGATATGGCGGCGGACGGTCACACAGCGCGCGGTAGTCTGGACCAACGTGCAAATAACGGGCATCGGCTTGCGTGCTGGGCGGGTTCAACGCCGCTGGCATCATTCGCGGGAACAGGGCTGCGGCCACCGTGCAGTTCGGTCCGGCTCGCCGAGTGTACCGGTTTCAGTTGACGGTCACGGATTCGAGCGGCAAGACGTCGACCGGCTCCGCAACCGTAAACTTCGAAGGTAACTGACGCGCGTTCACTTTCGCGGGTCGAACCGCACTTCCACCTCGGTCTTTACGGTAACGGGATGGCCGCCCTGGACTGGCGGCTGATAACGGAACTGAGACCACGGCACAGCCTCGCAGAGCTGAGTGGCGCTCTCGAGTTCCGAGATCTTGCCCTGCGAGTCGACGATTACTTTGCACCGGACCATTCCGCCCGCGGGCTCCCAGAGAGGGGCGGGTTGGACGGCCGGGCCCTCGATCAGAGAAGCCCGTTGTTTCTCCGCCGGAACAGAAATTTCAGGAATGGCCTTCTCCTTCGCGCCGGCATCTTTCTTCGATTCGGCGGAATCGCCATCCTTGGATGTAACCGGAGTTATGCGCGTGACCAGGAACACCGGCCTGGCGGGACGCCGTTTCACGCTGGCGCGCAACACCGTCGCATGCGCATCGGTCACATCGAACGGCAGATTGCTCCAGGCCTTCCGGACCACCTTCTCACAGCTTGATTGGAGGGGATAGCCGTTCTTGCCCTGATCGGGATCGCCAATCTCGTCGATCGCCTTTTGCGCGTAGACGCCTTCGGCGACATACTCGTGGCCGGGCTGTATTTCAACGGGCGACTTGAAGAACAGCCGGTAGCGGCGAAGGCCCTCCCACAGGTACACGGAAGGTCCACCCGCGTTGAGAGCTGCGTCGGCCGCGGTCACTTCCGACAAATTGATCTGCGTCTTCCCCTGGATTCTATCGGGCGCGGCCGCGGCTTTCTTGGTTTCTTGAGGAGCCGGGCCGCTGGAGCACCCGGCCATCCCGCAGAAAATCGGTATGAGAGAACAGAAAAGATATGCGCTGCGGTTCATGCGCTTGGGCCCTCGTTTCGGGACGTCTTTGTCCGAATTGACGATATCATGCCGCGCGACGAGTGACAACCTTGCGGCGAGAGCACGAGCGCTCATGCAAGCGCTATCCTGTGAGTGCTATGAACCGGCGCGCGTTTGTTTCGGGCATCTTTTCGGGCTCGGCTGCCTGGGCCAAGAAGAAGCCCGGCTTCGACCGACCGCTCGGCGTGCAACTCTACACGGTGCGCAGCACGTTTCCAAAGGATCCCGAAGGCGTCATCAGGGCGATCGCGCAGATCGGATACAAGGAAGCCGAAGTTCTGCAGGCCAACATCGACCAGGTGATGCCGCTATTAAAGCAGAACCGTATGACTGCGCCGAGCGGCCATTTTGACGCCGGTATTATTACGGGCAAGCGCAAGGACATGTCTTGGGATGCCGCGATCGAGCAGGCCAAAAAGTACGGGCTGCAGTACATGGTGATGCCGTACATCGCGCCGGATGAGCGTGGCAACCTCGATTTCTATCGCGAACTCGCTGGCAAGATGAACCGCGCCGGCGAGGCTTGCGCGAAGGCAGGAATGCAGTTCTGCTATCACAACCACGCGTTCGAATTCGCGGGTAACAAGGGCGAGCGGCCGTGGGACATTCTCGATCAAGGCTGGGACAAGAAGCTAGTCCAGTTGGAGGTCGACGTGTTCTGGGTGGCGGTGGCCGGCATGATTCCGGCGGATTTCGTGCGCAGTCATGCGAAGCGGGTGCCGCTGGTGCATTTGAAGGATGAAGGGTTCGGCACGCCGGTGCAGTTCAATGAGCGAGTAAAGCCGGACGCGTTTAAAGAGGTTGGGGCGGGCACGCTCGATATTCCCGCGATTCTACGCGCGTGCGAGGCGGCGGGCGTCCGGCACTATATTGTCGAGCAGGATCAGACGCGCGGTAATCCGGTGGACAGTTTGCGGCTGAGCTTCAATAATATCCGGGGTATGGATTTGAAGAGGTAGCGGCAGGGATGCTGAACGGCCAAGCCGCTCGGGATTCGCGTAATCTCCCTCTTCTGCATTTGCCTCCAGAAATGTCCCCAGTTCCTCCCGTCCGCGTCTGACATAAGCGGCTTCGCCTTCCGCAGGAATTCTCCGGTCTCGACGACCGTCATCGGCGGATGCGCCATGCCTTCGCCTACTATACGCGATTTGCATAGAGGCCCCTAACGGCCCTAAATCCATCGTCGAACCGAGTCCATCAGCGCGATAAATACATGTTCAGGCGGGCCATCGCTTCCTGCAGAATCTCCTTCTCGGCCGCGTAGCAGATGCGCACCGAGCCTTCGCCGCCCGCTCCGAAGGCGACACCGGGTGCGAGTCCTACGCCGGTTTCGAGCAACAATTTCTTGCAAAATCCAAACGAGTCCGTCAGCCCGTCGATCTTCGGAAACAGGTAGAACGCCCCCTCCGGCCGGGGCAGCGTTACGCCGGGCATCTTGGCCAGCGCCGCCATGCAAAAATCGCGATTGTCGCGCAGACGCGTAAGCATCTCGTGAATCGCAGATTCGCCCCATAGCAGAGCGGTTTCGCCGGCTCGCTGGGCGAAGCTTGGCGCGTGCGAGACCACGAATTCGTTCAACTGCGTGGCCCGCGCGGCCAAATCCTGACGTGCGACAAGCCAGCCCAGGCGCCATCCGGTCATACAGTACGCTTTCGAGAACGACTGCACGACGACGACGGCATCCTCGCGCGTCGCCTTCTTGAGAATCGAGGGGACGGCCAGGCGCGCGGGCATCTTGGAGCCGGGCGCGATGTCGGGATAGTACAGCCGCTCGTACACTTCGTCGGCCATGAGCCAGATTCCGTGCCGGCGCGCGAACTCGAGCAGTTGCGATTGTTCGGCATCGCTTGCCACCCAGCCCAGCGGATTCGAAGGCGAAGTGTACAGCAGCATGCGCGTGCGCGGCGACACGGCGGCTTCGAGCGCGTCGAGATCCACCGTGTATCTGCCGCCCAACAAAACGTGAGGGATTTGTTTAACGTGTGCGTTGGCCATCTGCACGTTTGCCGGCCCGTTGGGCCACGCCGGCGTGAGAACGATCGCCTCGTCTCCGGGGTCGAGCATGCAACGGATCGCGAGGTTCAGCGCTTGGACACCGCTGGCTGTAACGACGATATCCGTGGCGGGGTCCAACTCGACGCCATGCTGCTCGCTGTAGAAGCGGGCGAGCGCGCGGCGAGTGGAGGGAAGGCCGGCATTTTCGGTATAAAACGTATAGCCGTCGGCCAATGCTTTTTGCGCGGCGCGCTTGATGTAATCCGGGGTGGGAAGGTTCGATTCGCCGAAGTATAGCTTCAGCACGCCGTCCATCGACATGGCGATTTCGGCGAGTTCGCGGATGCGGGAATGAGGAATCTCCAGGGCCGATCGGGCGACAGATGCGGGCATGGGTTAAGCACCAGTGTAGCGGTTGAGCAGCGGCCGGCATGCGCGCGTTGGCCCAACTGAAGGCACGCTCGCGGAGTATGGCCCAGCGTGGCGGCGGCCGATCTGTCGTATCTTCAACGTAGAGAAAGCGCGCCCGCGTGGTGTTCGACGTGCATTCATGATCGGAAGGGGGAGAAGTGTTTTGGTTATTCTGATGTTCGGTCCGCCGGGATGCGGCAAGGGAACGCAGGCTTGCGAGATCGTGGGTTTGACGAAGATCACGGCGATCTCGACCGGCGAAATTCTTCGCGCCGAGATGCAAGCCGGAACCGCGTTGGGTAATCAGGCCCGCGACATCATGGCAGCGGGCGGCCTGGTGAGCGACGAGTTAGTGAACGACATGCTCGTTGCCAGAATCTCGCGGCCGGATTGCGCCGAGGGATTCCTGCTGGATGGTTATCCGCGCACGCTCGAGCAAGCCAAGTTTCTGGACGGGATTCTGAGCGCGCGGGGATACGCGAGTCCCATCGTGTTTCACCTGGACGTTCCCGCGGAGGTCGTGATCGGGCGCATCACCGCGCGCAGGCAGTGCCCCATCTGCCATCGCATCTATAACGCGATATACCAACCCCCTCGCGTTCCGGGCATTTGCGATTTTGACGGAGGCGAACTGTTCACGCGGAAGGATGACAGCGAAACGACCGTGCGGGAACGATTGCGAGGGTACGAATCGATCACCGGCCCGGTGCTTGCTTACTATCGGAACGGCAACTATCACCGCATCGACGGTACGCAAGCTCCCGAGCAGGTATTTGCGGAAATCGAAGCTATTCTCGAACCGCAATTGGCTTACAGCGGCGCGCGGTAATTAAGCAACGGCCGCGTGGCTTACTACGGCCTGCGCCGCTTCCTGGGCAAAAACATAAAACCCGAATAATGGAGTGGCGTCACCGCGGCCCCACCGGGCGGCTTTGAATGTCACCCGCAGGAATTTTGTTTCGGCCTGTTTAGTCAGATCCAGGAGCATGCAGTACGTCCCGCAATAGAACTTCTGCGGGAAGCGGAGCAAAGGTTTCTCGCTCCATGTCACTCGGTCCGCCGAACCCCAAATGTCGACGTCCAGGCTCTCCTGTTCGATAATGCGTGTTATTCCGAGGGTGAGCAGCAGTTGCTGGCCGCTCGCCCGGCCCAGTTCCACTTCGGGACCCGAGCCGTTTTCCCTGGTCAAGGTTTCCGGTACGAGGAAATCAGGTAGCATAGGACGCTCCTTGTTGGTTGGCGCTAATCTCGACCGTAGTTCTAGTACAAAGTATCGCACAAACTTCGAAGCGATGAAGAGTTGTTAATGCGCCTCCGAGTTTCGGGATAAACTCTCAAACTATGCCGCGAGAAGGCTGTTGCTAACATGTCAAGTTGTCCGCTTTTATTAACACGTGATCTGTCCGGAACAGTACATCCGATCTGGTTATCCTCTTCTGCTTGCGCTTCTTGGTTGTTTCGCTTTGGATCGGGACAAAGGAATAGGAACCGCA
>JBBQGC010000071.1:0-25783 GCA_038322705.1 Bryobacterales bacterium
CCGGCTGCGGGGGCAAGTTCCGGGACGTGTACGACTACAACGAACGGGCTATGCGGGACCTGCCATGGAGCGAGTTCAGGACCACGGTACATATCGAGGTGTATCGGGTGAAATGCCCGGATTGCGGGGTGAAGGTGGAGACAGTGCCGCTGTTGCCCAGCAAAGCGCCGTTCAGCAAACGCTTTGAAGAGGCGGTGGGGGCAGGCCTGTGAGAGTGCGTCGGCTCGGCAAGTGGCGCGGCGGTTCGGCATGGCGCAGAGCACGGTACGCGCCATTGATCGGCGCTATTTGGACTTAACACAGCTTTACAAGCGCTGGGAGATTCAAGCCTATCGCTATTGCGGTTCAGGGGCCTCAAAGAGGGCCGTTTCCGCCGGAGTTCCTTTCCGCTGCTCTTCGGACGGCCCCTGTGTAACTGCAAACAGTATGAAGCACCCACAGGCTAAGGCCACTGCGGCCCCGGCGCGAAGGAGCGCGGTTCCCTGCATCCCCTCCCATTCCATGATCGCTCGCGCGCGATCAAGTCCGAGAATCGTCGCCGAGAGTCCTTGCAGGCATACCATGGCTCCCAACGCGCGCAGGGTCCTAGGCCAGCGACAGCTCGAGGCAGCCAGGATCAGCCCGAGCCCCATGGCGGAGCGAGTAGCGATGAGCGCGTAGAATAGGCCAGGCGTCGCGTAGTACAATCGGCGAAGCGTCATACCGCCACCGGGGGAAACGATGCCCGCGATGCCAACGACGATGCTCAACAGAGCGACGGGCCACGCGGCGATTCTCATGTCTTTTTTCATTCGATCCTCCTCGAGAAAGCCTGCAAGGGCAGGGTCACGGTCTGCCTCCAACACTGCTATTAATGAGTAAGCACCCTGTAGCGACTACAGAGTCAAGCTAAAAGAAACAGAGGATCTCGAAACAATGACAATAGGCGAACTTGCACGGAGAACGGGATGCGGAATCGAGACTATTCGGTATTACGAGCATGAAGGATTACTGCCAAGACCAGCCCGGACGGGCGGGAACTTTCGACGCTTTGGGCAGGAGCACGCCGAACTGCTATCGTTTATTCGCCATTGCCGTTCCCTAGACATGGCTCTGAACGAAATCAGGATTCTGCTCAGGTTTCGGTCCGCACCGGACGAGAACTGTGGTGAAGTCAACGCGCTTTTGGATACTCATATTGGCCACGTGGAAGAGCGCATCGCGGAACTGCAAAGCCTGGCGAGCCAGCTTAGGGCGCTCCGGGAAAAATGCGGCAGCGGGAGATCGGCGGAGCCCTGTAGGATTTTGCAGGGACTTAGCAACGCTCCCGATGACCGGGGCGTATCGGGTGACAATCATGTTGCGCGTCGCGCTGGGCATCCGTTTCGGGCCGCGGTCCGGGCTGGTGGGAATAAACTCGTGTAGCGGTAGGGATCCCGCGTCACCGGTGACGTGAGACGGAAGTGGCCCGGATTGCGCGAGGACAATGCCGGGCCGTTGCTGTCTCGCGAGCCATATTACTCGTGGTGAGTTAACTCAAATCCGTAGTTGGCGCCCTTAACCCAGATCTTCTGCAATTCGTACGTGTCCTCAGTGTGGCGAAATACGAACTGTGTTTTCGGGGATGATACGTTGCCGGGAGTTGCCATGCGCGTGACAAAGACAAGAGCCGAGGGGCCGCCCGCGTCCGGCCGCATCTGCATGATGGACGCGCTGCCTTCGTCGCGGACGTCGAGCATTGTGTAGTTTCCGGCGGACAGGGTCGAGTCGCCCACGTTGACGGCATACGGCAGTGTCACTTTGATCGGGTCAAAGCTCGCCGCCTTTGCGGGAAGTGCGCTTACTCCCAGGGCCAGCGCGAAAGTCAGTAGCAGTGTTGTGTGTCTCATGCATAGGGGAACGCTTGCCACCGCACCGGTGTTACCCGAGACGGCGCGAGTTAACACAGCTTTACAACCGCGGGTCAGAATGACCACGAAACGCTCGAATAACCCGTATTTGCACGGAAGTTCTGCGCGGCGTAGAATTTCTCGCGATAACCGTAATATTGATATCCCGCGTTAAATCGCAGCTTCTTCGTTATCGGGATGGATACGCGCGCCAGCGGCGATTCGAACGACATCGGAAATGTTTGCGCGGCTTGGAAGACCGGAAGCGCCGATCCGATGCCGGCTCCGGTCGTGGTCGACCGGCCGTCGCCAGTATCCTCTACTCGCGTGTAACCGAAGTACAGATCGGCATGATTGCGAATGGAGAAGCGTGTCCCAATCACGACTGAGTTGATGTTGCTGAAATAGAGCGAACTCTCTCCCTGGACGAGCGAGGAGTTCGCGAAATAGGCGATGCCGCCGATGGTGTAGAGATGCGATCGCGAATACATTGCATCGAAGCCGAGCCAAGATCGGGGCGTCCAAGTGCCATTGGCGAAGTACTTCCGCGATTGAGAGCTAAACGAAGACAGCACGACCGAATTGAAGTTATAGTTTGACTCAGCGCCCGCGGCGAGGGTGAGCGACTTTGTTCTGTATTGGACGCGCCCGTTGAGAGCATGATAATTTCGCTCCGCAATGGGGGTGAACGGCTGGTTGGCGCGTCCGACCTCGGCTGAAACCAGGATGCTGAGCGGCTTCAGGGGACGCAGACGGAGCCCTGCGCGACCGGTGTTGAGTTCGTTCGTTTGCTCGGCAGTGACGGCGGAGGGAACTGAGAACGCGGTGATGCTTTCGTCCGATGCGATGCGGCGGTTGGAGTATTGATAACCCGCGAAGACACCTGCCCAGGGCACGGCTTGATAATTCACATCGGTGTCATTAGAGATGGTTCTAATGCCGAGATAGTTGAAATAGAGCAGTTCGACGCCTTGAGTGGCGTTGTTGAACTGAGTGTAGTAGGAGTTGCCACTGGTCCTTACGTTGTAGACCGATGTGCTGTTGGTGATCGTTAACTTAGAACCCGGAAGGAACGTGACGTTTAGATTTCCGGTGGCAACGGGGCGGCGCCCGTCGCCGAACGTGATCACCTGTTGATTCTGTATTGAGCCGGAGCGTCCGGGGCCAATGGCGGTCTCGTCGAGAACGAAGCCTCGCTGTCCCGAGGTGTAGGTAAACCGGCCATTGATGGCGATCAACTTACGTTCCGTGAACAACGCCACGCGCCACCACGGGCTATTGCCGTGATAAGGCTCGTTGCGTTGGAACGAGGTGAGAACGGTCGAAGGCGTAACGATTCCCGGCACCGCTCCGGATAGCGTGCTTTGGGTGTCTTCCTTGAAGTTGTCCCAGCCGCGCATCCAGTTCACGCGAATGCCAAACACGCGCAATTCGTTGCCAACACGATACTCATGACGAACGCGCTCAAGATCGGAGAACAGCGGAGTGATTGGCGCTGCGTTATTGAATAGCTGCGTCGATGAGAAAGCAGGGCCCGTCTGAACGCTCCCTGTATATCCGACGAAGAATTTGAATGCCTTGTCAGGGAACAGAGTCAGATCGTGATCCTGCAGGCGGTACTGGGTATTCAGAAAATGCTGGCCGCCCGCTCCCGCGGTAGTCAGCCCAGGGTTAAAGTAATCGTTGAGACGCCAGGACATGTCGTAGCGGTAAATCCGATTCTTTTGGATGCGGAGCGACGCCGACTCATACGGATCGTTGCCCAAACCCTGCGTGGTGATTACAATCTCGTCGAAGAAACGTCCGTGACCCTCTTTCGAGTTCATGCTGAAGTAACTCGAAAGCAATCGGATGCCGTTGCCGTAATTCACGCTGCTCCGATATTGGGGAATGTTGCCGCCGCGCAATGCGAGCCGGTATCCGGTCTCAACGGAATCAACGACGTTGTAGCCCGCCCAGGTTTCACCGCGCGCAGAGCCGGCCGGTTCGGGAGTCGGAGCGACAGTCTGTTGGGCGGCAGCGCCCATGATTGCTACAGCGGTAAGGATTAGATAGCGCATGACAATCTCAGCGGCGGAAGAATGCGTCGGAGTTAGAGCCATGTATGCGGACATGACACGCAGTGCAGTTGTGATAAACCGGATTCGCCATGTTATGAGAAGGACTTTGAGATAGCACGCCGTTCGCTTGACGTCCGAAATTACCAGCGCCGTTGTGACACTCGAGACAGAGCGTGAACACCACGGGACGGCGCAGCAGCCGTGAGTTGGTTGAGCCGTGCGGGAAGTGACAGCTTTCACAACCATCGACTCGGACCGCCGCGTGTTCGAAGACGAAGGGTCCACGTTTTTCGCTGTGGCACTTAAGACAGGGCTCTCCGTTGCCAAGCGCCTGGTCAACCATGCGCGGGCGGGCGCCCATTCGCCAAGTTGGAGAGAACGAGCCGTGGGGATTGTGACAGTCCGTGCAGGTCATGAAGCCTTCGTTGACACGGTGTTTGAATGGCATCGAGAACTGAGCGCGGACACTAGCGTGGCAGCCGTAGCAAAGGTCAACCTGGCGCTGCGCCGCTAACAAGGCGCGGGGTGCTTTCGATTTATGGATGGAGTGGCAGCTTCCGCAAGCCATGCCGTTCAAGGTGTGTTCGGAGCGCCGAATGTTAGCGCGGGAGAGCGTCTGGCTGTGGCAGCGCAAACAATTGTCGAGAAATCGTTCAGGACTCAGTTCGGAGAAGGCGATGATTGTTGCCTTGCCGCCGCGCGCCTCGACGTGCGCCTTACCGGGCCCGTGGCAACTCTCGCAGCCGGTGCGCTCGGGCGGTTCTTTGGCGGATGCGATCGATTTGTAGTGCGGGTTCTTATAAAAGGTAGACCAGACATCGGGGTGACAGGTGCGGCAGGCGTTGCTGCCGATATAGCCGTCGTCAGCCGAGCACACCATCACCAGGCCGAGGAGGGCCAGAAACAGGTTACGGAAGGTGGACATCTTAGATCACCATCATCCACTAATCAGACCGTTAATCGTGCGGTGCGGGAACTCTCCGGCGTTCAGGGCCGAGTGAGCCGGAAAAGGAGGCGGGCAGGGACGAACGGGGCAACGCGCTCGGCCCAACCCGATACAATCGCGTTGCGGAACAGGCTAGCGAACGCGAAGGGGCGGCCGAGGGCATGGCGGCAGAGGTGCAGGTGCTGCTGCGCGGTGAGTCCGCGGGCCGCACAGCGCCCAGCGAGGATGCCGGTGAGCACGGCGCAATACATCCCGGAGCCGGTGAACGGGTCGACGAACGACAGCGCGTCGCCGGCGTAGAAGGTTTGCGGTTCGGGTTCGAGTTTGAACCGGTTGCCGAAGATGAGAGGTCCCGTGGTGAGCCAATCCATCGCGCGGGTCATGGGACGCAGTCGCGCGGCGGTGGCCGGGACAGTGTTTAGCAGATGGTCGTACTCGAAATCGATGCGCGACAACGCGGACTCGCTCGCAAGACCGCAAACATTGGTAATTCCGTTTTCGACGGGGCTGATACCGACGTAGCCGGAGTCGAAGAAGTAGAGCTCGATGGCGTCGGACGCAGGACCGTGGAAGTGGGCCTTGAAGCCGAACAGGCGCTTGCCCCGAGAGCCGGCAGGAGCGGTGGAGCGGCGGCCATGGGCGATGATGCGGGACGCGGTGGGCGCGAGATCGCCGGCGATTGCTCCCGAGTTTCCGGCGAGATCGAGCAGCAATTTGTCGAAGGCGAAACGGCTCAGACCGAAAGCGGTTTCGGGTAGCAGCGCGGTTTTTTCGTGCGCAGCGAAACGGAGAGTGAGGCGGCGAATGTGGGCGGGCGCGGCATCGAAGAAACGTCCGGCAGCGCCGATGTCCTCGAGCAGCGGAACGATTTCCGGTGAAAGAAATTCGCCACAGACCTTGTGCCGGGGGAAACGCGCTTTCTCGCTCAGGTTGACTTGGGATCCCTCACGCAGCGCAGCGATGGCGGCGGTGGATCCGGCCGGTCCGGCGCCTGTGATTCCGATATCCATTTTCATCAGGGTTCTCTAATATTTCCTCTGTGCTCCGTGCGTAAGGGCCTACCACTTTCACGCCGCTCCGATGCACCGAGTACAGAATGACGTACGGGCCCACGACCACTTCCCTGCGACCGCGCCATTCCGCCTGACGTCCCAGATACGAAGCCGATTCGAGCAAGTCTACGTTCTTCAAGAGACGGGTGACGACGTCCCAGGCGACCTGCGGATTACTTTGTTCGGCTACATACTGCTCGAGCTTGCGGAGTTCGCGGTACGCACGGGCCGTCCACTCGGGTTTCAATGCCCGAACCGCGGCTCGCGCTCCCTATCTTCGCGGCGTCCTGCAGCCATGCTTTGAGCTCATCGTTGGACACAGTACGGCCCTCACGAATATCATGGTCGCTTTCGCGCAACATTTCGAGGACGGCATACTTACGCTCGATGTACTCTCGCACCGCGCGCGTTAGCACGGAAACCTTCGAGCGCTCCAAGTCTTCGGCGATCTCGCTGAGCTGCCGTAGCGTCTCCGTGTCGAGGCGAATATTCACGACGTGCTGGCGCGCCGCTGCGGACTTCGCCGGTAGATGTTTGTGTTTGCTCGTCGTTGCAGTTGCCACAACTACAGAATACAGATCCAAACGACAAAGCGGTGGGTCACCAGTGCCCCCGTCGCCGGGTTGTAGCTGCTCGACGTTGCGGAATTAGGTACCATGATCGCTTCGTTGCCGTCGTCACGCAGGTTGGGGCTGCGGTTCAACCATTTCGAAAGGGAGACGCCGGGGGCGATCAACTGTTTCCTTCGGCTATACTCATTCCAAAGACTGGGGCTGATGCTAGCGACGCCATCAAACGAAGTTCTAGACGAATCGCGTCCGCGCGACCTGAGGTCGTTCCGCTATTTCGACATTCTGCTGAGCGTGTTCATTGTCGTGTTGCTGATCTCGAATTTGGTGGGGCAGAAGATCTGCGCTTTCGGGCCGTTTCGGATCAGCGGGGCGCAACTGCTGTTTCCGATCACGTATATTTTCGGTGACATCTTCACCGAGGTTTATGGTTATGGGGCTTCGCGCAGAGCGATCTGGCTGGGCTTCTTCGCATCGGGATTGATGGCGCTGATGGGGCTGATCACAGTTGCGCTGCCGGCGGCTCCGAACTGGCACAATCAGGCCGCGTTTGCGACGGTGTTCTACCAGGTGCCGCGGATGATCGTGGCGAGCCTGATCGCGTTTTGGGCGGGCGAGTTCGCAAACTCATACACGCTTGCAAAGATGAAGCTGGTGACGCGAGGGCGGTATTTGTGGACGCGAACAATCGGATCGACTGTGGTGGGGCAGGCGGTGGACAGCACGGTTATCATGTTCATCGCGTTTGGCGGACTGCTTCCGATTGGCGATATTTTGAATCTGATTGCGTCGGGTTATCTGGGCAAGGTGATCTACGAGACCGTGATGACGCCGGCGACGTATGCGGTGGTGAACTGGCTGAAGCGCAAAGAGAGTGTGGACGCGTTTGACTACGACACGGATTTCAGCCCGTTCCACATTGCGAAGTAGCGGGTGGGGCGCTCACGCGGCGACCACAACCAGGCGTTTTCCAAGCGGGTAGGCGTACAACACCTTCAATTATGCTCCGGTTTGGCGTCGCGGATCGAGCAGTTGGGCGAGGCGATCGGGAGGCATGAGGTTCTGCTCCATTGCCACTTCACGTACCGTGCGGCCGCTTAAGTGGGCTTGCTTGGCGATGGCGGCGGCACGGTCGTAACCGATCTCCGGGACAAGCGCAGTGGCCATTGCAAGGGATTGCTCTACGTATGCGCCGATGCGCTCGCGGTCCGCTTCCAGGCCGCGTACGCATTTCTCAGCGAAGTTTCTGGCGACCGCCGCCAGTAGTGAGATACTCTCGAGCACGTCGTAGGCGATGACAGGCATCATCACATTCAGCTCGAAATTACCGGCCGCGCACGACCATGCGACGGTGGCGTCGTAGCCGATCACCTGCGCGCAGGCCATCAGCAGGCTCTCGGCGATCACGGGATTTACTTTGCCGGGCATGATGCTCGAGCCGGGCTGTGTGGCCGTCAAACGCAATTCTCCCAAGCCGCAGCGTGGACCCGATCCGAGCCAACGGATGTCGTTGGCGATTTTGATGAGTGAGACAGCGCAGGTGCGAAGCGCTCCGCTGAAGAAGCAGAGTGCGTCCCTGGCAGCTTGCGCTTCGAAATGATTCGCGGCCTCGCGGAATGGAAGGCCAGTACTTTCGGCGAGAGCGGCGATGACTCGCGGGGCGAATTCGGGATGGGCATTGAGACCGGTGCCGACGGCGGTGCCACCCAGCGGGAGTTCGAGCAGACCGTGCATGGCGGCCACGATGCGTTCGGCGGATGCGGATGCCTGGCGCGCGTAGCCCGAGAACTCCTGGCCGAGCGTCATGGGGACTGCGTCCTGGAGATGCGTGCGCCCAATCTTGACGATGCCCGCGAATTCGCCGGCTTTCGATGTGAGGGCTTGGGCGAGCTGCTCCAGCGCGGGCAGCAAGGCTTGCGAGGTTTCGACCGCGGCAGCGACGTGAATCGCGGTAGGGATCACGTCGTTGCTCGATTGGCCGCGGTTGACGTGGTCGTTGGGGTGAATGCGATCGCGGCCTTCCGAGGCCAGGTGCGCAATTACCTCGTTCACGTTCATGTTGGACGAAGTGCCGCTTCCTGTTTGAAACAGATCGACGACGAATTGTTCGGAGTGTTCGCCACGCGCGACGGACCGGGCGGCGGTGGCAATGGCTTCTGCGACGTCTGCGGGCAGTTCGCCGAGTTGCTGATTGACGCGCGCGGCACAGGCTTTGATGAGGCCGAGCGCCTGAATGACGGAAGGCGGGAGACGAAGGGAACTGATGGGGAAGTTTTCGACGGCGCGCTGGGTTTGTGCAGCGAAGAGGGCTCCCGCAGGAACCCTCATCTCACCCATGCTGTCGCGCTCAATGCGGTAATCCGGCATGTACCGGAGACGCCGATCGAGGCGCGGCTATTTCGAGAAAGAACGCTTGCGCCGGCTGTATTTGCCGTAGCAGAGGAGGCTCGCGAGGCCCGCAGCCATGATGCCGAACGAGGCCGGCTCGGGTACCTGGCCACCCGTGGTGCCCGTAGTCCCGGTCATGCCGGTGAAACCCGTCGTGCCGGTGCCGCCGATCGTTCCGGTGCCGCCGGTGTCACCCGTGGTGCCCGTGGTGCCGGTAGTGCCCGTGGTGCCGGTAGTGCCGGTTGTGCCCGTGGTGCCTGTGCCGCCGACGCCCGCCAGATTCGGGCCCATGGCTACAACGATGTCCTGATAGTCGCCATTCCCTTCGTAAACGCCGAAGAACTTATCCAGTACCGCATCGCGGCCGAATTGGTCCTCGACGCCGAGGACAAAATAACCACCGGCCAGGTTTTGCAGTGCGACGAAATGCTGATGATAAGTGGACAGCGTGGACGGAATGTTTTGGGCTGTCTGTTCAAACGCTCTTTCCGTATTCGGACCCGTGGAATTCAGATCGCTTTGCGAATATACGATCTGGTTAGTAGTGGGCGGTAAGCCGTTAATCGTCGAACAGGAGGAGAATCCGAAGAGTGGAAATGAACCCGTGGCCGGCGCCGGGGGTGCGCACAGGTTCTGCGGAATGGAGACGTTCAGATACTTGACGTAGAAACCGAACTGAGCGGTAGGCGTAAAGCTTACGATTCCCGAGGGTGTCGCGGTGGTGGCCAGCGGAGCGCCTGTGCGAGTAAATAGTGCATTCAGGGTCGCTGGGTTCTGGGCATCGTACCAGCCAAACTCCAGGCTGTCGCTAGTAATTCCCCGCAGGAACTGAACTTGTAATGGGACGACGGGCTGATTTGAAAAGAAGAAGTTAGCGGGCGCGTCACCGGGAGGCGCAGCACCACTACTTTGGTACTGGAGCGGAAGGAACGGAGATAATTGGAAGGCGAGGCCCTGTCTTGCTCCGTCCTGAGATTGATTCACGAAATATGGGTTCGAGGGAGCGCCAGTTACATCGCTTACCGTCGAAGGGTCAAACGTCCGCCAGCACGTTGTGCAGGGGAGAATGCTCGCCGCAGAAGCAATAAGGGAAAAACAGCTTGTGGCGGCCAGGATCCGTAGAAGCGGTTTCATAGGATTGGGCTCAACTTCCCGGTTAGTGTAACACAGGATGGAGAGTGGAACCAGAAAAATCCGATTGTAACTGGCGCTCGAGTTTATGACAGAGTATGCCCGTAGTTAGAACCGGGCAATTACGACTTAGCCCGCCTTGACCGGACCCGGCGAGCACCGATCACAATCAGCCCAGCACCCAAGAGAGCACAGGTAGCAGGTTCGGGAACCGAGGCAGTAGACGCTGCGGCAGGATCCTGGAATTTCACGAAGAAATCCTGATAATCTCCATTGCCCTCATAGATAGAAGAGGGCAAAGGACCCCGATTATTTACCGAGTCTCGGCCAAATGCGTCTTCCATTCCGACGATAAATGCGCCGGTTTGCGGATCCTGAAGGGCGACGAAATGTTGATGATAAGGAGTCATCGCCGACGGGACATTTTGGGCGATCCGCTCCCAGGCGATTTCGGAGTCAGGCCCCGTGGAATTCAATCCCGACTGCGTGTAGACGATCTGATTGGTAGTGAGCAGGGGCACCTTGGCCGGGTCGTAACAGGAGGCCGGGCTGTACATCGAGAACGCTCCGCTACTGATCATCGCGTTGCAAATATTTCCGGGAATTCCGACATTGAGATATTTGACATAGAACCCGAACTGATCTGCCGGCGTAAAATTCACCGTCCCGGTTGGCGTTACATTGCCGGACGAGGGCGAACCCGTGCGCGTAAATAGCGCGCTCCGGTTACCAGGATTCATGACGTCGTACCAGCCAAATTCCAGGCTGTCCTGAGTAACTCCCATCAGGAATTGGGCCTGCAATGCGTGTCCCGGAACATTGAGGAAGTAGAATTGGGAAGGCGCGTCGGCTGGCGCCGGTTTCCCGCTGGTTTGATATAGCAAAGGCGTGCTGCCCACCTGGAATGCCAGGCCCTGTTTGGGGCCGTCCTGCGACTCATTTACGAAATACGGACTGCCGGCGTTGCCGGTGCTGTCGACCGCGGTTGACGGGTTAAATAGTTCCCAGCAACTGCCGCATGGAGCAATGGCCGCAGCCTGAATACTCCCGCATAAAATAGCAGATACAAAGAGACAGTTTCTATAATTCACAATTTTCTCCACTCGGAACCAAGTCGAGAATATCATGCAGGCTGAATGCTAAGAAGGTTTTTAAGTACTTACTGCCCTAATTAAAGCGAGGTACGGTCAAATTCCCGCGCCGCCGTATTACTTTTTGGCACGCGAATTAAGCTCCTAATTCGGTCAAGTAACGTACTACCGAGTCAATACCACCGAATAGGTTGGGCAGGTGGAATTTCTCGTTGGGAGCGTGCAAGTTGTCGTCGGGGAGGCCGAATCCCATCATCACGCTGGGAATGCCGAGGTAATGATCGAAGGCAGCGACAATCGGAATGGAACCGCCGGAGCGGATGTAAACGGTGGGTTTACCGAAAACGTGAGCCATCGCTTCCGCAGCGGCCCGCACGAACGGGTTGGAAGGGTCCACGAGCGAGGGAGGAGCTGTGTGAATCAATTTGAATTGGACCGTGGCGCCTTTCGGGGCCGCGTGTTCGATAGCGCAGGTTAGTTGGGCGGCGGCTTCGGCAGGGTCCTGGGCCGCAACCAGACGGGTACTCACTTTGGCTACGGCTCGCGCGGGGATGACAGTTTTCGCGCCCTCGCCGGTGAAGCCCCCGCGAATTCCGTGAACTTCAAATGTCGGGCGAGCCCACAGGCGTTCGAAAAGTGGTACGCCGGGTTCACCGGCGAGCTCGCGAACTTCCATCTCCTTTTCCCGATATTCCTGCTCATTAAACGGCAGACTATCCCAGGCGCGGCGTTCATCGATAGACGGAGGCACGACACGGTCATAGAAGCCGGGAATCTTTATGCGGCCGTCGCGGTCCTTCAGCGCGCAGATAATCTCGGCCATGGCTTGCAAAGGATTCGGAGCGGCGCCGCCGTAGACGCCGGAATGGAGGTCGTGACCGGCGCATTCGACGTGAATCTCGCCGTAGACGATGCCGCGCAGGCCGACGCACAATGTGGGAAGGCCGGGCGCGAACATTTCGGTGTCGCAAATCACGGCGGCATCCGCTTTCAGAATTTCGGGGTTGGCTTTGACGTAGGCTTCGATGTGTTCGCCTCCGGTCTCCTCTTCGCCTTCGATGAGGATGCGCACGTTCACGGGCAGGCGGCCGTCGCGCTGCATCAGTTGAGCGATGGCTTTCACCAGGATGATGACTTGGCCCTTGTCGTCAGCGGCGCCGCGAGCGAATATGTCGTCGCCGCGAATCTCGGGATCGAAGGGCGGCGACTTCCATTCGTCGAGCGGATCAGGCGGCTGCACGTCGTAGTGCCCGTACAGAAGCAGGACCGGTTTACCGGGGGCGCCCATCCACTCGGCGTAGACAAGGGGATGGCCCTGCCCTTCGATCAGCTTTACGTTGGAGATGCCCGCGGCCTGGATCATGCCCCGGACGAATTCGGCCGCGCGGCGGACATCGGCGGCGTGCTCAGGGTCGGTGCTGATGCTGGGGATTTTCAGGAACTGGATCAATTCGTCGAGAATGGCCTGTTTCGAGTCGGGCATGCGGTCTAATCATAGCGCGCCGGATGCGGATGACTTGCGCCCATGTACAATTGAGGATCGACAGGATTATGTCAACGGCCTCGCGTCGAATTGCGTTCACGTCCGAATTTCTTCTGGCGATTGTCGCGGTATTTGCGGCGTGGAGCCAGGTGGGAGGACAAGGGCATCTCGACCTGATGCCGTGGTACGCGAAGCTGGTGTTGGGCTTGGGCCTGAGCGCTGCGGTGGTGGGTTTGACCGCTGCCCTGGCGGGGCAGGAGAGCATCCGCAATCGCCGCTCGTTGTACTGGGGTTTGCTGGTGATTGCGGTTGCGGGCGCGATGGGCGCGGTGACGTATTATTATCACCTGCACGAGGTAACCGACGAGCCGGACGACGAGGGCACCACGGCGCATGCTGCGTTATTCCTGGAGTGCTAAGGCGTGAACCCGAGCGCGCTGCATCCGGGGGCCAATCCGGAAATTCGCGAAATCAACTACGCGCCCGAGGCGCTGCAAGAGATCAGCTTTCACGTGGTCGCCGGCTTCGACCAGCTTGCGCCAGATGGTGCGGAAGCGTGGGGTGTTCTGTTCGGCGATTATGCGGACGGCGTGGTCAAGGTGACCGCGATGCGCGCGGGATCGTGGATTCCGCCGAACGGAGCGGGCCCGGACGGGGCGGTGTTGGACGGCATTCTTCAGCTTGCCGGCGAGGAACCGTCGCTCGCGGGTACGCGGCCGGTAGGCTGGTACCTGTCGCATACCCGCGATAGTCTCGTGCTGCGGGCGCGCGACCGGGATATTTTCGACCGCCATTTCAGCGCGCCGTGGCAGATCACACTGGTGATTCGTCCCGGCAGGATCCGCTCGCTGCGAGCTGCAACGATGGCGCGCCATCCTGGCGTGGCGGACCCGGTTGTACTGCATGAGTTCGTGATGCAACGGGAGCCGGGCGAACCTCCGGTGGTCGCGCCACGGCGAAGACTTCCTGGTGCAATATCGCCGAAGCCTGAGCGCAAGAGCCGCCGGTGGCTATGGACGGCAGCGATCACAGCCGCGTGCCTGGTTGTCGCGGGTGCGGTGCTGGCGTTGTTTTATGCACAGAGCACGGCGCACAGCGGCGTTGGCATGAAGGCGTACGAGCGCGACGGAGTTTTGCAGATCGCATGGGACACGTCGGCGCGCGCCGTGAGCCGGGCCGATCGCGGCAAGCTCGACGTCAGCAGCGGCGCGGACTCGATCAGCCGCCCCCTGAACGAAGAGGAGATCCATCGCGGGCTGTATTCCGTGCTGCGCAAGTCGGCGGATGTGACGGCGCATTTGTACCTGTATCGCGGGGGTGAATTGATTGCGCAAGAGTCGGCCTACTACGCGGGACGTCCGATCGTGAAGGAGCCGGTTGCAGAGCCGCCCAAGCCTGCCGCGCCTCCGCCTGAGCTGGAGAACCTGAAACAAGAGAACGCCCTGCTACAGGCGGATCTGAAAGCGGAGCGAAAGCGGGCGGACGAGCTGGAATCGCGCGTCCGCGTGTTGCAGAAGATCGTGCAGCGGGCGCGTTAACGTTGCACGCGGCCTGAACCGCCGCCCTGTACCAGAGCGGTGACCTCGCCGGCTGTGAAGCGGTTGAAGTCGCCGGGGATGGAGTGCTTCAGGCACGAAGCGGCCACCGCGAATTCGAGCGCTTCGGCGTGCGAGGGCAGCGTATTCAGACCGTAGATCAGGCCGCCTGCGAAGGCATCGCCGCCGCCCACTCGATCGACGATGTGGGTGATCTCGTAATGCCGGCTCACGAGAAATTCCTTGCGGTCGTGCAGGCATGCGGACCAGCCATTGTGCGACGCGCTCTTGGACTCGCGCAAAGTGATGGCCATCAATTTCAGATCGGGATAGCCGTCGAGCACGGTTTCGGCGAGCTTGCGATATTGCGAATGTTCGAGCGTACCGGAGTGGACATCGACGCCGGCCTGAATGCCAAGCGCCATCTGGCAATCCTCTTCATTGGCGATGCCGATGTCGACGAAGCGGAACAGCCCGGTCATCACATCGCTCGATTTCTTGCCGTATTTCCAAAGATTCTTGCGATAGTTCAGATCGCAGGAGACGGTGAGACCGCGCTTGCGGGCTTCGCGAACGCTTTCGAGCGCGAGATCGGCGGCGCTCTGGCTGAGCGCGGGCGTAATGCCGGTGATGTGGAACCAGGTCGCGCCGTCAAAGGCATTGTTCCAGTCGACGTCGCCGGGCTTGGCTAGCGCGATCGCCGAACCTTCGCGGTCGTAGACCACTTTCGAAGGACGCTGGTTGGCGCCGGGCTCGACGAAATAAATCCCGAGCCGGCCCTTCTGGCGCACGATGTACGAGGGGTCGACGCCGAAGCGGCGGAGTTCCCCGATGAAGGCATCCACGATCGGATTGGCTGGGGGAAGCACGGTGACGAACCGCGCGGGAAGTCCGAACCCGGCCAGCGCGACGGCGACGTTGGCCTCGCCGCCGCCGAAGGTTGCCAGGAACTGGGGGGATTGCAGGAAGCGCTCGAAGCCGGGGGGCGCGAGCCGCAGCATGATCTCGCCGAAAGTTGCGATTAAAGTGGACATGAAAATCCGATTTTAATCCAGGCGGCCGCAACGGCGTATGATAGCGGCATGAAAACTTTCATTTGCGCCCTGGCTTTATTCACGACTACCATGTTCGCCGCCGACATCAGCGGAAAGTGGACTGGCACGGTGGAGATCGTGCGGGACGGCGAGAAGCGGACCACGGGCGCGATCATGGTGTTGAAGCAGGAAGGCTCCAAGGTGACGGGCACGGTGGGGCGCGATGCCGACCGTCAGTTCGCCATCAAGACAGGCACGATCGAAGACGGCCGCATCACGCTCGAGGTGGTTCCGGACAGCGGCCCGGCGGTGGTGAAGTTCGCGCTGAAATTGGATGGCGACGATCGCATTGCGGGCGACCTGAAGGGCGAAGGTGACGACGGTGCGTTCGCCGGAACGGTGGATTTGAAGCGCGAAAAGTGACCAGCGCTGGACGGAGCGGGCGCGAGTATACTGAAACACATGTCAAAACTGGGCGTGATGTTTGTGCTCGCGGCCGCATTGCCGTCGCTGGCGGCCGACACGATACCGCGTGACGAGTATCACGCGCGCCGCGCCGAGTTGCGCAAGAAGCTGGATGGCGTGCTGGTGCTATTTGGATACAGCGAAGGCGCCGACGAAGTGTACCGGCATGGGCAACCCTCGAACGTCCTTTACTTGACGGGTTGGACCGAGCCCGGAGCGATGGCGTTGATCACGCCTGCCGGAGAGACTTTGTTTGTCCCGCACAGGAATGCGCGGCGTGAAATCTACAACGGCAAGCGCGTGGCGGCCGAAGATGCGAACGCGGCGGCGCTGACGGGCTTCGATTCCGTGCAGGGCATTGAGAAGTTCGAGCTTGCGTTGCGCCAGGCGCTGGATTCCTACGGCCCGGTTTATGCGATCGCGGACGCAGCCGATCTGGCCAAGCTGAAAGCCATGGCGCCGCTGCGGGAAGTGGCCAGCGGAGCGCAGATGATCGCGGCGATGCGCATGAAAAAGTCGCCTGCAGAAATCGCGGCGATCAAAAGGGCCACCGAGGTTTCGATGGACGCGCATCGCGCCGCGTGGAAACGTCTGACGCCGGGCATCTACGAATATCAAGCCGAGGCGGCATTCGTGGCGGCCTCGCTCGAAGCGGGCTGCGAGGGCCAATCCTACGAGCCCATTTTCGGATCCGGACCCAACTCGACAACGCTGCATTACAGCGCGAACAAGCGCCGCATGGACGCCGGAGAAGTGATCGTGATCGATGCGGCGGCCAAGTGCGGCGACTATACCAGTGACATCACGCGCACGCTGCCCATCAACGGAAAATTCAGCGAACGGCAGCGCGAGGTTTACCGCATGGTGTTAGGAGCGCATCAGGCGGTGATCGACGCGATTAAGCCCGGCGTTCCCATGTCCGATTTGACGAAGATCGCGCGCAATTACCTGGATCAGCAAGGTAAGGATAAAGAGGGCAAGCCGCTCAGCAAGTACCTGCCGCACGGCGTGAGCCACCATGTCGGGCTCGACGTGCACGATGCGGACCTGCAAAACGCGAAGCTGGAGGCGGGCATGGTGATCACGGTCGAGCCGGGGCTCTACATCCCGTCGGAGAACATCGGTATTCGCATCGAAGATGTGGTGCTGGTGACGAAGGATGGAGCCACGGTGCTGAGCGGCGCTTTGCCGCGGAGTGCGGACGACGTCGAAAAAGCGATGGCGAAGTAGCGCGGGCTTAATCTCTGCCGCGCCGCTTGCGGCCGATATCGTCCAACTGTTCGCGCGAGAGAAGACGCTGCGCCTGCTCGAACAACGATTGCTCCTCCTTGCGGATATGGGCGCGAATCGCTGCGCAGAATTCGTGGAGGGCAGCGGCTTTCGTAGCAGTTCGCAATGCCTGCATCGACGCATCAAGGGCACGATGCTCCAGGATCAGTTCGTTGACCAGACCGTTCATTTCGGGAAATTGTCCAAGCTCTGGAAACAGGACTTGCTCTTCGAATTCGAAGTGATCGCGCGTCTCGGCCGCGAAGCGCCCGGCCATGCGGTCGCGCACGTCCGTCGCGGGCACTCCTCCGGCCAGCGCTCGCTCGGTGAAGACACATAGGGCAAGCACGTGATGGTGATCGTGCGAGAGGGGAATCAGGCCGCGATCGCGAAGCATAGCGATAGTATCTCACTCACCCGCACCATGCCGATTTTCGATACGATCAGGCAATTCGATGAGATTGCCTACTCTCCTATTGCTGTTCGCTTTTAACGTACTCGCTGCGGATCCCATCCGCTTCATCATGGATGCCGCCGAGGGGAATTATCGCGTGACGCTCACCTTTGGCGATGCGCTTGAGTCGACTGACACCACGGTGAAGGCCGAGTTGCGCCGGTTGATGGTCGAGGACGTTCGAACGCGCCCGGGTGAGTTTGTTACGCGGACCTTCGTTGTGAACGTGCGGACGCCGAACATATCGACGGGCGGTCAAATCCGGTTGAAGGATCGCGAGAAGACGACGGAGGCCGCGGATTGGGATGGACGGCTCAGCCTCGAGTTTCTGGGATCGCATCCGTCGATGGCGGGAGTGGACGTGGCCAGCGCGCCGGGGGTGCCCACGCTGTACATCGCGGGCGATTCCACGGTTGCGGATCAACCCGCGGAGCCGTACGCGAGTTGGGGTCAGATGATCACACGGTTCTTCGGCCCGGAGATCGCGATTGCGAACCACCGCGAATCGGGAGAGAGCCTGGCAAGCTTCATCGGCGAGAGCCGCCTGGCGAAAGTGATGAGCTTGATTCGCGGGGGTGACTTCCTGATGATCCAGATGGTGCACAACGATCAGAAGCTGCGTGGTGAGGGCGCCGGCGCGCGGACATCTTACGCGGCCCAGCTCAAGCGATTCGTGGAAGATGCGCGCCAGCACGGGGCCGCGCCGATCCTGGTCACTTCCATGCATCGCCGCATCTTCGACGCGAACGGAGCGATCGTGAATGGCCTGGGCGATTTCCCGGACGCGGTACGCGAAACCGCGCGTGAGTTGCAGGTTGCGCTCATCGACCTGAACGCGATGAGTAAGACGTTATACGAGGCTTGGGGTCCGGAGCCATCCGTGGCGTCGTTTGCGCCAGGGGATGGAACGCATCACAACAATTACGGGGCCTATGAGCTCGCGCGTTGCGTAGTTGAGGCGATCCGGACGTCTGCCGGCCTGCCGTTGAAGAAATACCTGGCGAATGACGTGAAGCCGTTCGATCCCGCGAAGCCGGATGCGCGCGAAACATTCCGGCTTCCGGCGAGTCCGCTGATGAACGCGGTGAAACCGTATGGGCAGTAAGGGAACCTTGACGGGGGTCCTGGCGCTGTGGGCTTCGATGGCGGCCTACGCGGTTCCCGTCATCTATATTGCCGGCGACTCCACGGCGAAAAATGGAGTGGCGCGCGGCTGGGGCGATCATCTAGCCGGCCACTTCGATGCTTCCAAAGTGAAGGTCGACAACCGCGCGCGTGCGGGACGAAGCAGCCGTACTTTTCTAACGGAAGGCTTGTGGGACGGCATCGTGAGCGACCTCCAGCCCGGCGATTTCGTTTTGATTCAGTTCGGGCATAACGATGGTGGTCCGCTGGAGACCGGGCGGGCGCGCGGATCGATTCCGGGCATCGGCTACGAAACCCGGGAACTGACGCCCGCGTCGAGCGCGATCGAGATCGTGCACACATATGGCTGGTATTTGCGCCG
This sequence comes from Bryobacterales bacterium, assembly GCA_038322705.1. Classification (GTDB taxonomy): domain Bacteria; phylum Acidobacteriota; class Terriglobia; order Bryobacterales; family Bryobacteraceae; genus TMP-7. The sequence goes on from JBBQGC010000071.1 coordinate 18,853, forward strand.
GTTTATCGCCGATACGAAAGAGCACGGAGCCACTCCGGTGGTGCTTTCCTTGACCGTGCGGAATATATGGAGAGACGGGAAGGTGGAGCGCGGATCGGGTCAGTTCAATGATTGGGCGCGCGCTGTAGCCGAGAGTGAAGGCGTCTCCTTCGCCGACGTCACGGCGGTGATCGCGGACCGCTACGAACGTCTGGGCGAGACAGCGGTCAAGGGGTTCTTTCCCGAGGATCACACGCATACGACGGACGAAGGTGCGGAACTGAACGACGCCTGTGTCGTGGCCGCGCTGAAACAATTGCGCGGTAATCCGTTTGGGCCCTTGTTATCCGCAAAAGGCGTTGAGGCTGGGCGGTCGAGCTCCGGGCAGGTGGTTTTGATTGGCGACTCGACCGTTCGCAACGGGCAGGGCGATGGCCGCAACGGCCAGTGGGGCTGGGGTGAACCGCTGGTGGATCTGCTGGCGCCCGTGCCGGTGTTGAACCGCGCGAAAGGGGGACGCAGCAGCCGCAGCTTCTTCACCAGCGCCGATTGGGAAGGAGCACTCGCGAACTTGCATGCCGGCGACGTTCTGGTGATGCAGTTCGGACACAATGACAGCGGCCCATTGGACGACGCAGCGCGCGCCCGCGGCACGCTCCCCGGCATTGGCGATGAGACGCGCGAGATCGACAACCCGCTCACGGGCAAGCATGAGGTGGTTCATACGTACGGCTGGTATTTGCGCCAGTACATCCACGCCGCGCAATCGGCGGGTGCGGTCCCGGTAGTCTGTTCGCCCATTCCCCGCAAAATCTGGAAGGATGGCAAGATCGAGCGCAGCCGTTACGCGGGTTGGGCTCGAGAGGTAGCGGCGTCCGAAGGGGTACGTTTCATCGATCTCGAAAGTCTCATTGCCGCGCGCTACGAGCAGATGGGGCCCGCAGCCGTTGAGGCGATGTTCGCCGGTGAACACACGCACACCAGCCGCGCCGGAGCGGAGCTGAACGCTGGGGTCGTATCCGAACAATTACGTCCAGTGCTGGAGGGGAAGAAATGAAGTTTCGTGTAATGGCGGCCGCGATGATGTGCGTCGGCTTAGGCGCGCAAACCCGCGATCCGCCCAACTCGTGGATCGATCCTGACACGGGTCATCGAGTACTGCGGCTCACTCGCGAGCCGGGCAGCGCGAGTCTCTATTTCAACCAGAACGGATACACGGCGAATGGGAAGCGCCTGGTGTATACAACGCCGGACGGCATTTCTGTTTTCGACCTGAGCACGCATGAATCGCGCGTTGTGGTGAAGGGACGCGCGCGGCTGATCGACGCTGGCCGCAAGAACGAACGCGTTTACTATTTGCGCGACAACGCTGCATGGTGGGCGGCGGTCGACACGGGGGAGAGCCACAAAATCGCCGCGCTTCCGCCGCGCGGGTCGATTTCGACCGTCAACGCCGATGAGACGCTTCTGGCGGGCACGTATCTGGAGGGTGAGGCGGGCGTCCCGGCCGCACGTCCACCGGCAGCCGCTGAACAGGGACATGCTTTGGAGCAGCCGGCGAGCAAGGGCGCGATGATGGAGCAGCGGCTCGCGGCGCGCCTTCCGATGGCGATGTACACGCTGAATGTGAGTACGGGCGAGGTCAAGGTACTCCACCGCGCAACCGACTGGCTGAATCACCTTCTGTTTTCGCCAACAGATCCAACGCTCCTCATGTTCTGCCACGAGGGTCCCTGGCACAAAGTGGATCGCATCTGGACGATTCGCACCGATGGGACCAAACCGAAGCAGGTACACACGCGCACGATGTCGATGGAAATATTCGGACATGAGTTTTGGAGCGCGGACGGCAAAACGATCTGGTACGATTTGCAAACTCCGCGGGGGGAAGACTTCTGGGTGGCTGGTTACAACGTCGATACCGGAGCGCGTACCTGGTATCACCTGCAGCGCAATGAATGGTCGATCCACTTCAATGTGACACGCGATGGCCGGCTCTTCTGCGGCGACGGCGGGGATTCGGGCCAGGTGGCTCATGCGCCGGATGGGCGATGGATTTATCTTTTCCGGCCGCAACCGCTGGAGAATCGCGGATTGTTCGACCCGGCGCTCATCCAGCCGGGCGTGTTCATGGCGGAGCGCCTCGTTAACATGTCAAAACATAGCTACCGGCTGGAGCCGAACGTCAGTTTCACGCCAGACGGAAAGTGGGTCGTATTCCGATCGAATATGCTAGGTCCCACCTATGTATTCGCGGTTGAGATCGACAAGACGGAGTCAACTCATGACTAGGTCAGTGTGGGCAGTTGACCTCGGGTGGAACGCGCCAGAACGATCGCTCCTTACCAGTTTCGATATCAAGCACAACTCGACGGGCACCGCTCTGTACGACCTTCGGCCGGCGCGGTGATTACGTTGTCGGACGCGAACCTTCTGGAGGACCCACACCACCCGGCCCGACCTGATTCCCGGAGTACCGATTCCGCAATTGTCTCGTGGGCAATGCCTGTGAGTCGTACATCAATCCGGCGGCATTCGAGCGCCCGGCACGCGGGCTCATGCAGCGCCGTGGACCAACGGCGGCGGACTCACTTCTCCCCCGATTCAACATTATATTCAGTTCGGACTAAAGCTGTATTTCTGAAGCGCGGCAAAACCCGTCGATATACTGAATCGAGGCAGTGAAGCGGTCCTGGCCCATCAGACATTTGTTCGGCTATCTCGCGGTAGTAATCGCCGCGGTGGGGATGGCTGTGCTTGCCGGCTGGACCAGATTTGCCGACCGCATTGATAACGACGCCTACGATTTCCTTTTCGGACTGTATCCGCCGAAGGACTGGAAACCCGAATCGGCCGTAGTCGCGGTGGACGAGCAGACGTTGCGCGAGTACGGCGGCATGCGTCAGATTCGCGGCATCCTTGCAGAAGCGCTCACCGCGATTCAGACTGCGCATCCAAAGGTAGTGGCCCTTGACGTCATTCTCGCTGACTCAGGGGACCCCGCCGAAGACGCGAAACTCGAAGCGGCAATGGGCAACACGCCGGATCTCATTCTCCCCTGCGATCGCGTGCCGTCCGGTTGGGAAAATCCTCTACCGCAGTTTCGCCGTCACGCCGTCGCGGTGGGACATATCCACGCCGACGAGGACGCGCTCGACAATGTCAGCCGGAAAATTCAATTGGAGATGATCGCCGGGGGCGAAAGACGTTGGGCTCTGTCGCTGGCCGCATTTCAATATGCGCGCGGCGGTCCGCCCATTCTCGAATCGCCCGATGACATTGAAGTCGGCGGTATTCGAATTCCGGCGGCCCGGCGCAATGGCGAGCGTCCCATGCTGATCCGGTTCCCGCAGTCCGCGCCCGTTCTGTCCGTCGCGGAACTGAAGCGCGACCCGTCGCTTGCCGCAACGCTCCACGGCAAGACCGTGTTCCTGGGAATCACAGCGCTCACGGCCGCGCGCGATCGCTTGCGCACACCGCTGCGCCAGGCGATTCCGGGCGTCGAGATCCATCGGGACGCGTTCGAGACAATGGCGCAGAACACGTTCCTGACGCCTGCATCCGACCTGTTGACCATGAGCGTGTGTCTCACCATGGCGCTCACCGCAGGCGCAATCTTCTGGTTCCGGGGCGGCTGGTCGGCTTACGTAATGACCGCGTTGCTGCTGACCGCCGGCCACCTGATTCCTGCGCTACTGTTCCGCAACGGCGTCGTGTTTCCATACTTCACGTCCGTTTCCGCCGCCTGGCTGCCCGCGGTCGGGGCCGGCACCTACCGTTATTTCACGGTGCGCCGGCAACTGCGCCGCGCCGAATCCGACCGCGCCCGCTATCGCCAGGCGATTCACTTCGTCACGCACGAGATGCGTACGCCGCTAACCGCCATCCAAGGCTCGAGCGAGCTGATGACGCGCTACAAGCTCAACGACGACAAGCGCCAGCAGATGTCACTGATGATTCACTCGGAATCCAAGCGCCTGGCGCGAATGATCCAGACGTTTCTCGATGTCGAGCGTCTCTCGGAAGGGCAGATGGAGTTGAAGCGCGATCTGTTCTCGGTGAAGGACGTCGTCTCTGCGTGCCTGGAACGCGTGGGCCCCATCGCCGATCGCAAGCAGATCGTGATCCATTGCGGAGAGCTGACCAGCCTTGTTTTGACGGGCGATCGCGAGTTGATGGAGTACGCGGTCTATAACTTGCTTACGAATGCTGTGAAGTACTCGGCCGCCGGGACCGAAGTGTGGGTATCGGCGGTACCATCGGGGGCCCAGGTGCGGATCGCGGTGAAGGATCAGGGAATGGGCATGGACGCGAAGGAACTACGCTCGATTTTTCAGAAGTTCTACCGCACGAAGAAGGCCGAAGATTCGGGAGAAGCAGGCACGGGTATCGGCCTGTCGATCGTGGAGCAGATCGTTAAAGAACACGGAGGGCGCATGGATGTGGCCAGCCAGCCAGCCAAGGGTTCTACATTCACAATAGTACTGCCGTGCCACGCCGAAGCACCGCTAGATGAGGCTCCCGCGTCCAAACGGGTGTAGTGAGGATCGATTTGCAAAGATTGCTGATAGTAGAAGACGACAACTCGGTGCGAAGCACCATCACGACCTTTCTGGAACTGGAGGGCTATGAGGTCGATGCGGTATCTTCCACGCGCGAGGCGATCGACAAACTGAATCGCGATTCCTACCCGATCGTGATCTCCGACATCTATCTCGACGAGCGCACGGGGATCGACGTTCTGCGGACTGCGCGCGCTCAGAATCCGGATTGCGCCGTGATCTTAATGACCGCGCGGGGCAGCATGGAAACGGTGATGTCCGCCACACAGCATGGGGCATTCGACTACATTGCCAAGCCGTTTGAGCTCGACAATATGCTGGCCACAATCCGGCGCGCCGAGGCAACGCTGAGCGGGCCCGATGATGACTACGAAAAAGAGATCGACGACCTGCCCGACACCGAGATGCAGGCCATTTCTTCCAAGATGGTCGAGATCTACAAGGTGCTGGCGCGGGTTGCTCCGACGGATGCGACTGTACTGATTGAAGGCGAGACGGGAACCGGCAAGGAGCTGATCGCGCGCATGATTCACCGCTTCAGCTTGCGCGCGAATCATCCGTTCGTGCCCGTGGACTGCGGGTCGATCGCGCCGTCGTTGTTGGAGACGGAACTGTTCGGCGCGATGAAGGGCGCTTATACGGGCGCCGATAAGGACCGCATCGGTCTGTTTGAAGCCGCCAATCGCGGCACAGTTTTTCTGGATGAGATCGGCGATATCGATCTGGGTTTTCAGTTGAAGCTGCTGCGATTTTTGCAGCAAAGAGAGATCCGGCCCGTGGGCGCATCGCGCGAGAAGCCGGTGGACGTGCGCGTGGTGGCGGCGACGAATCGTGACATGCAGAAGCTAGTCGACGATGGCAAGTTTCGCGAGGACCTGTGGTTCCGATTGAACGTGGTGCCGATTCGTGTTCCTCCGTTATGCGAACGTCACGGCGACATCCCGGTACTCGCGCAATATTTTCTGAAGCGCTACAACGATCGGTATCACCAGCACACGCGATTGGCTGAATCCGGCTTGAAGGCGATGGAGATTTATAGCTGGCCCGGCAACGTGCGCCAGTTGCAGCACATGATGGAGCGCCTGTCGATACTCGCGCCGGGGGGCAGGATCGACCAGGCGGCGGTGAAGGAAGCGATCGAGCAGATGGAGCCGCGCGAAACTTCGAGCGAGACACTTGCGGATACCGAAGCCGAGCAGATCCGGCGCGTGCTGGCGGCTGCCGGCGGGAATAAGAGCCGGGCCGCCAAGATATTGGGGATCGAGCGGAAGACGCTCTACCGGAAGTTAGAGCGGATGGGCATCAGTTAGCGCCGGGAACTCAGAGCGGGTTTCAGGCGGGCTAACAGTTCGTTCAAACTGGAACATTCCAAAACGAGATCGGTCAAGGCTTCGATGTCTTGCGGGGAGCGGTTGTTCAGTTGTTGGGAAGCCCAGTCCGGGATCGGGCCAAAGCGCCTTTGCACGACATGCCGAAGGAGCTTCAATTCCCCCCAGGTGACGCCCTCGCGTAGACCTTCCTCGCGGCCTTCCTGCAAGCCCTTCTTATTTTCGCGGCCGAGTACTTCGTGATCCATCGTGTTACCTAAAAGTGGCATTATTCTCGCCTCCGGCTCATCCACAGGATTGTGCAATCCAGCAGCGCGCCGCTGAGGTTCTCCGAATCCAGTGCCGCGACGACGCCGCATACCCGCTGAGGGGTCCGCTGTTGAGGATGAGCTTTCACTGTGTCCTGGTCGTGCATGGCTGTGTGGTCTCTTCAGAAGTGCAGCCGTGTCCGGAACAATTAGCCCGGGGGCATCAGCCATCGATCAGAGGCACTAGCTTAAGACCGGGGCTTCAGGCGAGCTAACAGCTCGTTCAAACTGGAGCATGCCAAAATAGCGTCACTCAAAGCTTCGATCTCGGCAGGCGAATGCGCACTCAGTTCCTGCGTGGCCCATTCCGGAATCAGGCCGAACCGCTTAGCGGCGAGACGCCGGAAGATGTTAACTTCGCCCTGGGTGACGCCGTCGTGTAGACCTTCTTCCCGGCCTACTCCGCGGCCTTCTTCGCGGCCTTCTTCCCGGCCTTCCTGTAAGCCCCTCTTATACTCGCGGCCGAGTACCTCATGATCCATCGTGTTACCCAACAGTGGCATCTTCTTCGCCTCCCGCTCAATTTCGTCGCCCATCCGGCGCAATCCCGACAGGATTGTCAACTCCAGCAACGCTTTGCCGCGTTTCGCCGACTCCAGAGCCGCGATCTTCTCTAGTGTCCTGTCTCATATAATTATTTACAATTGATTGCCGCGGGTCTATACTCAGGCATGTTCACCATAGCGGCCCCGCTGGCCGTGGGCGCCAACCAGAAGCAGGAACTCGAAGCGCTGGTCCGCAGCGGCAATTCCTC
>JBBQGC010000072.1:0-25111 GCA_038322705.1 Bryobacterales bacterium
CAACCAAGGGGGGCAGTTGCTGTCCTATGGGGACGATGGCACTCCCGGCAATGTCTCGGACCCGGTGACCGTCGGTTTCGGCGGATGGCTGAACTTCAAGTTTCTCTTCGCCGGCAAGAACCTCTCCGGCGAAAACCGCATTTACGCTGTGGTTGCCTAACGTTGTTCGGATGCGTGCTCCGAAATGCTGCCAGGCGAACCAGCCGTGGTGCAGCGTAGACGCTCCGTGCCCGTAAGCTGGAAACCCTCGTCAGCCGGTGCCTGGAGCATGACGCCGCGCGGCGCTGGCAATCGGCTGCCGAGTTAGAACGGGAGCTGGCGCGCCTGTATGCGCAAACTACCCAATTTGCAACAATGGCTACTCGTAAGGAATTTCGACCTCGGCAAAACTGCCCCTTGTCGCGGCGTTCACTGCAGCGATAACCTGCGCGACATGCGGCTGATGAGCATCCAGCGACCTTGTCCGAGTACGACAACGGCAATCTTGCGGGCGGCGAGGTTCTGCTGATAGCCGGATTTCTATCGGTCGTGACCAACACTTCAAGCTCTGCCGCTTCGGCCACGCTTAGACATGTCTTTGTCGGCGGTCACAAGGATGTCAAAGCCCGCGGCTTCCGCTGCGTCGAGCAAAGCGCCATTAACAAGCCTCTCCCATCCGCGCTCAACCGCTTCGTAACAACATGACCTTTGAGGGCTTGTCGCAACGGAGCGGGCGTACTGTGATCAAAGAGGATGAGCATGTACCGCTGATGCTCCGGCCGGCTGCGGAGGTAAGGGCGGGTCGAGGCTCCGCGCCGCGAATTCCAGCACGGTGACGATCTGCTCCTGCGTCAGGTGAAACCACTCCATGGCCTCGTCGATCTTGGCCCCGGCTTCGAGATTCTCAGCCACAATCGAAACCGGCATGCGCGTGTCCTTGAACACCCACGCGCCGCTCACCTTGCCGGGAATACTCTCCACGGCGGGGCATTGGGACCAATCGTGCCATATTCGTACCCTCCCTTCATCGTATCCTTCAATTCCAAATACGGGGGTTGTGTACACGGCTTTGCGGAATTGCTTGGCCAGCGCCGGCTTATCGAGTGCGAACGGCGGGCCGCTCGAACAACGAAATCACCAACCCCGCCGCGATCACCACCACACAGCCGATGACGTTGAACCATAGAAACGAGATGCTGGTGAACAGCTTCGCTGCAAAGATCGCGGCCTCTCCCGCCAACACGCCAAAGAACGCGCCGTTCGCCCCAACGCGCTTGAAAAACACCGCTAATACAAACACGCCCAGCAGTCCGCCGTAGAACAATGACCCGATCATATTCACCGCTTCGATCAACGCGCCGAAGCCCGAGCCATAACTCGCGAACACGATCGCGTACAAGCCCCAAAAGGCGGTCGCGATTTTGGAAACCGCCAGATAATGGCGGTCCGTGGCGGTCTTGCGGACGTACCTGCGATACACGTCCACCATGGTCACCGTCGCCAGCGAATTGATCTCGCCCGACATGGCGGACATCGCCGCGGAGAAGATCACGCCGATGATGAGCCCCACCACCCCGACCGGCAAGTAATGCGTGATGAACGAGAGAAAGATGTAGTTGGTGTCGTTGAAACCCGCGGTGCCGGTGGTCGCGGCCGCGAGCGTCGCCGCCTCACCTCGCGCGGCATCCAGATCGTGTTGCGCAGCGCGGTAACGCGTCAACACCTGTTGCCAGCCCGCGCCGCTGCCCGACCGCTTGGCTGCGATCAAGCTTTCAGCCGCTGAGCGCCGCTGCTCGAACGCCGCCGAATATCGCGCCTCGATCCCCGCATACTTGGGCTGCGTCTGGATCTGTTTCAACGCAACGGGATGAAACAGCACCGGCGCTTTCTCAAACGTGAAGAACACGAACACCATCGCGCCGATGAACAGGATGAAGAACTGCATCGGGATCTTCGCCATCGCATTAAAGATCAGGCTCAGCCGGCTCTGGCCGATGGATTTTCCGGTCAGGTAGCGCTGCACCTGGCTCTGATCGGTTCCAAAATACGCCAACATCAGGAACATGCCGCCGATCAGACCGCTGAAGATGTTGTAGCGGTCGTTCCAATCGAATTTCACCGTCACCGGATTGAGCCGGCCCGCGGCGCCCGCCACCGTCAGCGCATCGGCGAACGAGACGCTGGAAGGGAGCAGCGCGATCGCCATCCCCAGCGCGAGTATCAGGGCCGCGAAGATCACCATCATCTGCTGGACGTCGGCCCACGTCACCGCTTTGATGCCGCCGAACGCGGTATACAGAACCACGAGCGAGCCCATCAGTATTGTCGTGATCCGGTCCGGCCAGCCTAGAATTACCGAGAGCACCACCGCGGGCGCATACAGCGAGATGCCCGCCGCAAGCCCGCGCTGAATCAGAAATACGACACTCACCAGGGCGCGCGTCTTCGTATCGAATCGATTTTCCAGATACTCGTATGCCGTGTACACATTGGCGCGATGGAAGATGGGCACCGCGGTCGCACACAGGATCACCATCGCGATCGGCAGCCCGAAGTAAAACTGCACGAATCGCATGCCGTCGACATACGCCTGTCCTGTCGTGGAGATGAACGTGATCGCGCTGGCCTGCGTGGCCATGATCGAAAGGCCCATGGCGTACCACGGCATCGTTTTTCCCGCGCGCAGATAACTATCGACGGTGCCCGACCCACGGCCGCGGTACAGCCCATAGGACACGATCGCGGCGAGCCACGCGAACAGTACCACCCAGTCGAGGGTTCTCATCGCCGGTCGTGGCTAAGGCGCAAACCAGCGCGTGAATGCGTAAAAGACTGCGATCAGGCACGCGAGATAGATCAACACCATCGTGTACACGCGGGGCCAAGTGCGTAGAAACGGCGGCGGCTCATCCAGGACCTGCTTACTGTCCGGCATTGGCCAGCACCTTCCCCGCGCTCAAGAAGTTCGCAAAAATCCGGTACGCGCCGGGAACGCCCGCGGGCAGCTCGCGGAACCATGCATAGGCCGTAAACACGTACGCTCCTTTGCCGTATCTGGTTACCAGCGTCCCGCCTTCGAGCGGCTTCTCGCCGGGGTCGTGACACTCGAACAGTGGTTTGTAGCGCGGATCCCATGCGCTTGCGAAATACAATCCGCGCTCCTGCACCCATCCTTCGAAATCCGCTTCCGTGATCTGGTTGGGCGCTTTCATCAGCGGATGCGATGCGTTCGGAAACTGCACCGGCGCGTCCTCGACAGTGACCCGCTCCCGCGAGATCTTGATCGGATAGGGGCCGATTCCTTCGAGCAGCTTCGGATCGCCGCCGCCGAATTCGCCTTCGAGCACGTTGTACTGCACGACAAGCGTGCCTCCGTTTTGAATGTAATCGAGCAGCCGCTGATGGTTCACGCGCACATCGCTGCGCACGTTCCAGGCGCGAACGCCCGTCACAACCACATCGAAGCGCGACAAGTCCGCGCGCGCCAGATCGCCGGGAGCAATCAGCGTAACGTCGCACCCGATCTGCCGCAGCGATTCGGGAACTTCATCCCCTGCGCCCATGATGTAGCCGACTTTCGGAGCGAGGTTACGAATGTTTGCGGCCACGGCGACCGTCTGCGCGGGCGTGAACAACGTCTGCGCAGGAATGTGCTCGTAGTCGATCACGTCGACGAACGACGCGAAAGCGCGGCCATCCACGATGGCGCTCGCCTTGATTACAGTCCGCACTTCATGGCCCTGCGGCGGGTCGATGCGGAACGACAGCACCTTCTGCTCTCCAGCCGCGAGCTGAAACGCAGCATTTCCCGGCTCGATCCGCCAACCCTGTGGCCCGGATAGCGTGAGTGTCCCGCTCACCGGTCCGCCTTGGGACTGAACGGGTACGTCGATCTGCTTGCCCGTTCCGTTCGCGAAGATGAGAGCGGTGGCGGGCATCGCGATCGATACCGGCGGTACGATTGCCACCGGCCGCGACGATTCACCCCGCGCGCGATCCACGAAGCGGTTGATCACCGGCCGCTCGATGGCGATTTCGCCGCCATTCACGTTCACCAGGAACCGGGCTGTTAACAGCGCAGGATTCTCCGGACGGCCAACTAGTTCCTGGTTGGGGATCGCGTAGGCTTCGTTCGACCGCGGATCGCGAAGCCAGTACGGTTGCGTGTAGGCTTGGGTTGCCGCAATGGTCCAGGGCACTGCCTGCGTCAGCGGGACGTTGTAGGTGAGGGGTCCGCCCGCGCTCACCGGCCCCGGCTTCGATTGAGCGGTACCAGCCCACTCGATTCGATTCAGCGACGTCTCCGCTCCTCCGCGGTTGAGCGCGGTAAGAGTGAGTTTGATCTGCGAACCGGGCGTCGCCGACGCGCGTTCGGCCGTCGCATCCAACCACAAGCCGGCGCAGGAGGCGATGGCTTCGTCGAATTCGGGAAGCTTTCTGCGGGCCCACGGATCCTTCATCGACGCCACCATGCGACGCGCCTCGATGAGCGCCGGCAAAGCGCGCTCGGGATGTTCGGGTGCGAACTCGCGGTCCGCTCTCGCAACCAGATCGCCCACTGCGGCGCCGCCCGGCACGCGGCTCCATCCTACGTCGATCCCATCGAAAATGTCGGCGCGTGCCACATCGCCCGCAATAGTGACGAACGCCTGATTCATGGCGCCGCGCCGCTCGGCCGACCCCATTGCCTGGCTGCGATGCATACTGCGGCTCATCCCCGCTATCTCGCCGTAGCTGTAGCCCAGCACCGGATTGTATGCGCCGGCATCCACTTCCACGCGTGATGACATTCCCTTCAAGTCGCGTTCCTGCTCCGGCGTGAAGGCGAACACATTCCACAGCAAACGTTTCGCCTGCCACGGCTCGACGAGCTTCAACTGTTCGGGAAACCGCGAAGCGTCGGCGGCGGCGCTGAATGCTTCGCGGCCCAAGATCGCGGACGCCTGATGCTGGCCATGCCCGTCGCGCGGAGTACCTGAAAAACGCAGGATGATCACGTCGGGCCGGAACCGCCGGATGGTCCACACCACGTCGCCCAACACACGCTCACGGCCCCACTTCGCCATCGCCTCTTCAGGTGTCTTCGTGAAACCGAAGTCGATCGCGCGAGTGAAGAATTGTTGTGCGCCATCGATGCGCCGCGCGGCCAGCAACTCTTCGGTGCGGATGATGCCGAGCTTGTCGCCCTGCTCGGAGCCGATGAGATTCTGCCCGCCCTCACCCCGAGTGAGCGAGAGATAACCAGTTTCCAGATGGCGCCCACGTGCAAAATACGCCAGCACGGCCGTGTTCTCATCGTCAGGATGAGCGGCGATCATCAGGACGCTTCCGACAACTTTCAAACGCTCGATGTTCTGTTTGATCCCGGCCGTTCCCGCCAGAGTGCGCTGGGCATGGCCTGGTACGCATAAAACAAGAGCATTAACAATTGTCAAAAGGAACTTGGAACGTCGAGTGCTATTCATTTCGAGTAGTAGGGGCGTTTTGCGGTGGATGCAATGGCCGTTCAGGCCGTTTCTTCATCTTAGGACACTGGGAGGCATTCTATGATCGGGCCTGGGATGGGTGCAGGTGGAGGTTGGCTACGCGGAGCAGGCGAATGGTTCAACCGTGTGCCAGTCCGCGCTCCCAGGATCGGGCTTGCGCTGGGCGGCGGGTTCGCGCGTGGCATCGCCCACGTGGGCGTTCTGCGCGCGCTGGAACGTAACGGCATCGCCGTATCCGCCATCGCCGGCGTTAGCGCTGGATCAATGGTTGCGGCTGCGTACGCGAGCGGCTCGAGCCTGGACGAGATCGAAGCGGTGGCCCGCACGATGCGCCTCAAAGATGTCGCGCGCTGGACCGTGAGCCGACTCGGGCTGGCCGATACCGATCGCATGGTGGTGCTTTTGCAGCGGCTGCTGAAAACGTCGTGCTTCGAGTCGATGCGTATCCCGCTCGCCGTAGTCGCCAGCGATCTCACCAACGGCAAACCCGCGATATTCCGCGGCTCCGGCGACGTCGTTACCGCGATCCGCGCCAGTTGCGCCTACCCCGGCCTGTTTCTGCCGGTCCGGCATGAGAACCGCTACCTCGTCGATGGTCTGGTCAGCATGGAAGTGCCCGCGTCGCCGCTACGGTCGATGGGCGCCACCCACATCATCTCCGTCTCGCTCCCCAGCCCTGAATCGATGGACCCCAGCAGTATGTTCTCCGTCGTCAGCCGGTGCTTTCAAATGATGTCGGCGCGCACCGAACACGAGTGGCGCAGACACTCCACACTGGTGATCGAGCCCGCGGTTTGCGACATCGCCTGGGACTCGTTTCCGTCCTGCGGCAAACTGGTGGAGGCTGGCGAAAAGGCCGGCATGGCCGCGCTGCCATCGATACTCAAGTGGTTGGGCAAGCCGGTCGCATCCAGAACACCGGTGCCCGTGCCGGTACCAACTGCTGCATAACGCAACGGCACATCGAACCTGAATTGATCCATAATAGAGGGGAACCTTATTCAAGCTGACCGAGCGCGGACGTTGCCGTAGAATGCTGAAATTTTTACGATACGTCCGCCGAAGTCATGTAGGTTCGACTGGAGCGGGATGGGTCAATCAAGCACAATGACGGCGATGGGGAGCAACGTCGCGGCCGGTCCTGCAACGCGGGTCCTGGTTGTGGATGACGAGGAATATCAACGCGCGGGCTTGGCAAGTATGGTCTCATCTTGGGGCTTCGCCGCCGAGACAGCCGCCGATGGCCAGGAAGCACTCGAAAAACTCGCTTCGAACCAGATCCACGTCTTAGTAACCGACCTGATGATGCCGCGCATGGACGGCTTCGAATTGCTCAAGCGTTTGGGCAGTTCCGGCAACATGCCGCCGGCCATCGTACTCACCGCCTTTGGCAACATCGAGACCGCCGTGCAGACCATGCACGACCTGGGCGCATTCTGGTTTCTCGAAAAACCTATCCAACCGAGCGCCCTGCGCCTTCTGCTCGAGCGCGCCGCTTCACAGAGCCGTCTCACCGAGGAGACCGAGCGCTTACAACGCCAACTCACGTACGCCGGCGTACTTGTCGATCTCGTCGGCTCCTCCGCCCCCATGCAGCAGGTATTCTCGCTGATCCGGCAGGTTGCGCCCAGCAAGGCCGCCGTTCTGATCTCGGGTGAAAGCGGGACCGGAAAAGAGCTGGTCGCGCGCGCGATTCATCACCTCAGCCCGCGGCGCGCAGGCCCGTTCGTCGCCATCAACTGCGCCGCGATGCCCGAAACTCTCATGGAAAGCGAGCTGTTCGGGCATGAGAAGGGCGCCTTCACCGGAGCCGTCGAACGCCGCGCGGGCTGCTTCGAACTGGCGCAGCACGGAACGCTGCTGTTGGACGAGCTGGCCGAAATGCCGGTGGGCACGCAAGCCAAGCTGTTGCGCGTGCTCGAGGATTCCCGCGTTCGCCGGCTGGGCGGAAAGAACGAGATCGCGGTGGATGTCCGCATCATTGCTTCCACGAATCGCAACCTCGAACAGGCCCTGCAAAAGGGCGAATTGCGCGAGGATCTGTACTACCGGTTGAACGTGTTCCGCATGGATCTTCCCTCGCTGCGGGAGCGCGAAGGCGATATTCCGCTGCTGGTGGAAGCGCTGATCAGCGTTTTGAACAAGAAGCATTCCTGCCGCGTAACCGAAGCGCAACCCGAAGTTTTGGACGCGCTGCGCCGCCACTCGTGGCCGGGCAATGTCCGCGAGTTGCGCAACGTGCTGGAGCGCGCTGTCATCATCGCCGGAGAAGGTCCCATCACGCCCGCGCATCTGCCGCGCGATTTCGGGGCCGCCCCCGGTTCGCGGCCGGCCCCGCCCGTGAATGAGCCCGACATGGTCCGCCTGCCGGTGGGCACCACCGTGAACGAGGCGGAGAAACTGCTGATCCAACTAACGCTTCGTTACACCAAAAACAACAAGACCCGCGCCGCTGAGATTCTCGGTATCAGCCTGAAGACCCTATTCAATAAATTGAAAGAATATGGCGCCTCGGCTGCCGAAGCCGCCGCCGAGGCTTAGGGCGGCATTTCGCGTGCCTACAGCCTCAGCGGATGTCGCTTAAAGGCCGGCTACGGCTTGCTGTCGCGCTCTTGATGAGTGCGATGGTGCTTGCCCTGTCCGGTATTTACATACAACGATTTCTGGACGCGGGATTCTCGCATACGCGCGCCACCGCGGAATCGCTGCTGAACGAACTGCAGGCGGCCGTTCTCGATGAAGTGCGGCAGAAGGCGTCCGCAGCCGCGCTCCGTCCGGGCGGATCCGCCGGTATGCGCGACTTCATGTTGCGCACTGTCGAGACAGATCCTGAAGTGGCTCTGATCCTGCAGCGCTCCCTGCGCCACTGGCCTCTGCTTTCGGAAATTTTTATCACCGATGTGACCGGACACGTGCGGGCCAGCACTCTCGCGGCCCGGCGCGGAGCAAGGAGCATTCCGGCGCCGAACTTGGCCGAATGGGACAGCCGCCCGTTCGTCGACACTCTGCGCGACATCTACGGCTCCCAACAGAATCCTGAGATGCAGGTCCCCATCGCGATCCAGGGCGAGCGCGAACCGGTGGTTTCCATCCACGTCGTCGTCTCCTCGGTGTTTCTGCGCAACGCCCTGCACGACGGCGTGGAGAGCGTCGGCGAGGTTTGCGCCGCGTGCCTGCTGGTCTCGCTGGCGCTGGCGATTCTTCTGCCCAATGTCATTCTCAGCCCGCTCGAACACCTGAGCCGCCGCATCGATCTGATGACCAGCGGTGAACCGGCCGGCGGCGCGCCACCGGTGATCGGCGAGACCAAGGAGTTCGCCGCGGTCTACTCCAAGCTGAACGTGTTGGAGCAGCGTTTCGCGGGCGCGCAGCAGAACGCCGATCAACTGCGCGGCAACATCCAGCAACTGTTGGAGCGCCTGGAACAGGCTGTTTTGCTGTTCGATGCCAACGGCCTTCTCACCATGGCCGGCCATGCCGTCGGACCCCTGCTGGGCCGTGATCCCGCCACACTGACTGGCCGCACAGCGTCGGAGATTTTCCCGGATTCCAGCGAAATCGGAGCGTTGCTGAACCGCTCGATGCCCGGCGGACAAGAGGTCCGCGACCGTATCGTCTCGCTCCACGGCGGCGAGCGCGATTGCCCGGTGCTGGTCAGCATACAACCGCTCGGCCGGCCCGACTCCGCGCTGCTGGGCACATTAGTCACCTTGCGCGATGCCCAGACTCGTGGTGAACTGGCCGCGCAGTTGGATGTTGCCAGCCGCCTTTCCGCATTGAGCCAGCTCACGCGCGGCGTCGCGCACGAGATCAAGAACCCGTTGAATGCGATTGCGCTGCATCTCGAGGTGCTGCGGTCGCGACTGGAGGAGCAGGCGCCCGAACTGGACATCATCGAGCGCGAGATCCAGCGGCTCGATCGCGTGGTGAAGACGTTCCTCGATTTTAACCGGCCGCTGGCTCCGCGCCTGGAGACCATCGATCTCAACGTACTCGCCCGCGACATTGCAGCGTTGATCGTGCCCGATGCGCGCTCGCGAAAAGCGCGTGTCGCGGTTCGAACCGGGGACCGGCCCGTGCTCATGAACGGCGATCCGGACCTGCTGAAACAAGCCGTGCTGAATGTGGTGATGAACGGCCTGGAGGCGATGAACGGCGGTGGCGATCTGACGTTGGAATCGCGCGTGAAAGCGGGCAACGCCGAGTTCATCGTTTCCGATACCGGCCCGGGAATCGCGCCGGAGATCCAGGACAAGATTTTCAATCTCTACTTCAGCACCAAGCAACACGGTTCCGGCATCGGCCTCGCAATGACATTCCGTTTGATCCAATTGCAGGATGGTAGAATCGATTTTTCAAGCAAAGCCGGCAGCGGCTCGACGTTTTGTTTCAGTTTCAGGGAGGCCGCATCCCCCACGCAAACCGATCTCGAGCTGTCGCACAGCCACCTCGGCTGATCGTGGCCTCGGTTGCTGCGGCGCTCTTCTTGAACGCCTGCCGCCACCGGCAGGTACAGGCGCCAACCCCGCCGCTTGCTGTATCGCAGCCCGTAGAACAGATTCCTGTGCCCCCTAAGCCAGCCCCCGCGCGGCGGCCGGCCCCTGTCGCGACTCAGCCTGCTGCCGTTGTCCCAGTCACACCCGTCCCGGCTCCGATTCCCGAGATTGGACCTCTACTCAGCGTCGAGCAGCAGAAATCCTACGATTCGGCGATCAACACATCTATCGCGCATGCTCAGCAATACATCGCCCGCGCGCGGTCGCGATCGTTGAGTTCCCGTCATAGCGATATGATCGCTCGGGCCGAAGCGTTCCTCGCCCAGGCGCAGCAATTACGCAAGCAGGATCCAGCGGCGGCCAAGAGCCTCGCCGAACGCGCCGAACAGCTCAGCCGCGAGGTGGCGGGGCAGTGACCATCCACTTGCGATAAATTAGAACAGCATGGAACCCGTCCCCGCCCGCGCCCAAAAGGCCCGCACGCTTCTCGAGCAACGCCGGTTCGGCGTACTCGCCACCGTATCGAAACGCATGCCCGGATATCCTTTCGCCTCCATCACGCCGTTCAGCGTCGATCAGCAAGGGCGACCGCTGTTCCTGATGAGTGGCCTGGCCGTGCACACCAAGAACCTCGCCGACACCCAGCACGCCAGCCTCCTCGTGTTCGAACCCGAAGCCGAACAGGATCCGCTGGGTTCGGCCCGCATGAACCTGATGGGCGATGTTCAGCGTATTTCGGAGCAGGACCAGGCCGCGATGCGCGCGCTGTATCTGAAGGATCATCCGGAATCGGAGCAGTGGTTCGATTTCGGCGACTTCGCGCTGTACCGCATGGATGTCGCGGACGTGTACTATATCGGCGGGTTTGGCGAGATGGGTTGGGTGTCGAAGAGCGATTTCGCTTCTGCGTTCAGCGGTTGATCCATCGCTGCGCGCCCGCGGAGTACCGGGCACTCTGCAACGTGATCTGAGACGCGGCGTCATCAATATCGCGCAGGTCCCGATCGCTGAGCTCAACGGACAACGCCGCGACATTCTCCTCCAGGCGATCGAGCTTCGTCGTCCCGGGGATCGGCACGATCCACGGCTTCTGGGCCAGTAACCAAGCCAAGGCGATCTGCGCCGGCGCCGCCTTCTTCGTCTGCGCGATGCCGTTCAACAGGTCGACCATGGCCTGGTTCGCCTTCCTGTTTTCCGGCGAGAAACGAGGTACCGTGTTGCGGAAATCGCTGCTGTCAAACGTCGCCGTATCGAAGAAGGTGACGCCCCGCTCCACGGCTGCATGAATAACGGAGATCATTGCCTGCTTGTCCTTGGGCGGGCCAAACCCGAAGCTCATTCCCATGCAACCCAGGCCGAGCGCGGAGACTTCCAGATTGCTCTTTCCCAGTTTTCGTTTTTGCATTTTGTTGCTCCCATCACGCGGAACAGAGATCATCGAATTCTTGTTTGAAGCAGCGAAGATACTCGCCGCCTATCCAAGAGCAAAAACACCGAGCTTGTAATCCGAGGTGCGCACATGCAGCGCTCCAGGGCCGGAGGAAGAGGTGCAAATCCGTGTCTCTTCTATATCCCATTAACGATCAACAATCTTCTCGCCTACTGTTTAAGAGTGTGAGAACGTTCTTTATCACACTCGCCTCTTGACCTCAAAACGGACCTGTTGTACGGTGTGGATGGATCCCATTTTGAACGCGGAGACGCATGCACATCGCCGTTGAAATCCCGGACACGATCGCCAGAGACTTAGCCGATGAAGGCCGCGATCCCCCGCGCGCCGTGCTTGAAGCGATTGCACTCGAACGCTACCGTGCCGGCCGTCTCTCCGAAGCCGGTGTCCGAAGATTGCTCGGGTTCGAAACGCGCTATGAGGTGGACGGTTTTTTGTACGACCACAGTGCTTTTATACCTTACACGATGGAGGACTTGGAGCGGGATACCGCCGTGGCGCTGGAAGTAGCGCTTCGGGCTCGGGCCGAGCGGAACGCCGGTCCCTCTCATTAATCCGCGCGCCGCATGATCGTAATCGCTGATTACCAGCCCTATCAACTACCTCGTTCAGATTGGCGAAATTGAGGTCCTGCCCAAACTCTATAACTCTATTCTGATTCCACCGTCTGTGCGCAACGAACTGCAGCATCCGCGCGCTCCGGATGCCGTACGTGGTTGGATCAATGAGCCTCCACAATGGCTTCAAGTGCGTGCTTCCAGCCTGACGCCGGATGGCGAACTCCTCGAAGCCGACATCGAAGTTGGGGAACGCGATGCCATCCTGCTCGCGCAGGAGTTTGCGGCGGATGAATTGATCATGGATGACATGGGCGGCAGGCGTGAGGCTGAACGGCGGCGCTTGTCCGTTACCGGGACAATTGGAGTCTTGCGCGCGGCCGCGAAACTTGAGCTGCTGGATTTTCGGGATGCTGTGGACCGCTTGCTCCGGATGAACTTCCGCATCGACAAAAGGCTTCTCGACCGTCTGATCCGGGGCGAGGAGATGTGACACATCAGCCTCTACGACGAAATGCGACGGGACGCTGCCGTGCATGAAGTCTGATGTCTCTCAGCCTACCCTACCGCGGAACCGTCGTAGCCATCTGCTCGATCAGCTTGCGTTCGTCGGCGTTGAAGCGATTGCGGAACTCGGGGCTGTTCAACCGTTCTCGCCGGCTATCATCGCTTCCGCCGCGCAACGAGTTGAACTCCTGCCGCACGGCCTGCTGACGTTCCTGCGGTAGCGCGTTGTAGCGTTCGAACACCTTGCGGATCGCCTCCTGACGGGCGGCCGGCAGTTGCTTGAATTGGCCATACTGCTGCTGCAGCCGGCCGCGTTCGCCGGGCGGCAACTTCTCGTATTCATCGAACCGCTCCTGGATTCTTTTGGCGCGTTCCGGTGGCAAGCGGTTCAGCATCGCCTGACGCTCAGCGGGCGACATACGTTCCAGGCGCTCCACTTGTTTTGCGTGATCGGCGGCCTTCTTGGGCGGTTGCGCGGCAGCAGCACGGCGCTCCGCACGCGGCGGTGGAGCAGGCTTCGGTGGATGAGCTTTGCCCGGCTTAGCTTGCGAATAGGCCGTGCCGCAGGCCAGCGCGAGCGCGGCGAGCCCTGGCAGAATACGCATTTTTCAAATCGAACTGCCGGGGTTCGCCTCCGCCTGCAACGATGGATTCAGCTCCTTCAACATTTGCAGATCCTGCAGCGTGCGATCCAATTGTTCGACGTCGACGCGCTCGGTCTTGGCCACGGAGTCCTGCACCGCCATGGGCCGGCTTGCGGGCAACTGGATCAGGAGACCGCCGGCGAGCGTCGCGCAGAGCGCCGCGGTGGCCAGCGCCGGACGCCACGGGACCGGAGTCCAGCGGGCAATCATGCCGCTCGTCCAGCGCGCGAATCCCCCTCGCGCCGATTCCGCATCGACTCGCGCGTAGAGACGGCGATCGAAATCGGAGGACACCTCTCCGGCATCCCACGTTTCAAGCGCATGCCACACGCGTTTCTGCTCTTCCACGGTCCTGTTGCAATCGGGGCAAATGCGGAGATGCCCCTCGACGAACGTCGACGCAGTTGCGCCGAGCTTGTTATTCGCATAGCTCAGCAACAGCCCCGCTCCTTCGTCATTCTGCATCAGACACCGCATCTTCGTCTCCCTTTCTCGCTCAACTGAAATGCGCCAATCGCGCGCGCAACGCTTCATACGCGCGAAACAACAAAGATTTGATCGCCGATTCCGAACTGTTCAGCGCCGCCGCGATCTGAGTGTAATCCATGTCTTCGTACTTGTGCATCAGCACGGCCGCACGCTGCTTGGCGGGTAACAACTCGATCGCCCGCCGCACTTCCTGCAACTTCGCCTCGAACACCAGGCGCTGTTCAACGGTTGGACACCGGTCCGAAAATTGCCGCGCCGCGCCGCCGGGAAAGGTGTCATCGAGGCTCTCTTTTCCCTTCTCCCCTTTTTGATCGCGGATCCAGTTCAGCGCCAGATGCGTCGAAATCCGGAACAGCCAAGTCGTGAATTTCGCGGTTGGCTCATAGGTCGTCCTCGACCGGTATACGCGTAAAAAAGCCTCCTGGGCGAGTTCCTCGGCCACTCCGCGATTCTGGACCATACGGTACATGAAGTTCACCACCGGCCCGCGATGCCGCTCCAGCAACAGCCCGAAGCTGAGCGTGTCGCCCTCGCGAACGCGAAGCATCAACTGCGCATCCCGCTCCAGAGATGCCACTGCCTCCATATCCGGTTGAACCCGCTCCGCGGCGGAAGGTTGCGCTCGAGCGGATGTATTTCCCGGTTCCATCGGCTGTCGGGTACGACGCGATTTTCCAGATTTAGTTTACAGGCCGAGCGCCGCTATTCGGCTTTTAGCGTACGGTCCATCAAGTCGCGGATCGCTTCGCGAGGAGGCCGGCCCTCATTGAGGATCGCGTAAACCTGAGTCGCGATCGGCATTTCGATCGAGTGCCGCCGCGCCAAATCGTGCGCCGCGCGCGCCGTCTCGATCCCCTCGGCCACCATGTTCATCGAACCGACGATGTCGTCGAGCGTACGCCCTTTTGCGAGCTCCATGCCGACCCGGCGATTGCGGCTGAGCTCGCCCGTGCAAGTCAGCACGAGATCGCCCAACCCCGCAAGACCAGCGAGCGTACGCGGCTCGCCTCCCATCGCAACGGCCAACCGGCTGATCTCGGCCAGCCCGCGCGTGATGAGCGCGGCGATCGTGTTCGACCCCAGATTCAGTCCCGCACATACGCCCGCGCCGATCGCGATCACGTTTTTCAGCGCCGCGCCCAGTTCCACTCCGACCGGATCGGCGTTGGTATAGAGCCGCAACCCAGGGCCTGAGAACGCGCTCTGGATCTCGCGCGCCAGTTGGCCATCGCTCGATGCGATCACCACGGCGGCCGGGTCGCCTCGGGCGATCTCGCGCGCAAACGTCGGACCCGATAAAGCAGCTACGCGCGGCGCGAACTTCGGACCGATCACCTCGGCGATTACCTCGGTCATGCGCAACAGCGTTCCGTTCTCGATGCCCTTGGTCGCGCTCACGAACCGCACTTCCGGGCCTACGCATTCCGCGATGCGAGCGTACAATCCGCGCGCGTGGTGCGATGGCATCACTCCCAGCACCGCATGGGCGCCGAAGATTGCGCGCTTCAAATCGCTGACCGGATGCACATTCGGCGGCAACGTGAATCCGGGCAGGTACGCTGTGTTCTCGCGCGTGTCAGCCGCATGGACGCTCAATTCCGGCTCATGGAACCACAGGGTGACGCGCTCGAATCGCGGCGCGAGTACGATGGCCAAGGCTGTGCCCCAACTCCCGCCGCCCACGATGGCCAGATGCTTCAAGCACGCGCCCTTTTCGATTTGAAGGAGAAGACGTTCTCGGTCCCTTCGCGGATGCGCTCGATGTTGGCGCGATGCCGGTACACCATGAAAGCGGCGGCGATGATCGAGGCGATCCACACCGGTGCAGGCGGATGCATGATCAGCCACACGCCCAAGGGAAACGTGATCGCGGCAACGATGGAGCCGAGTGAAATGTACCGCGTCACGGCTACGACGATCACGAATACAAGCAGCACAGCCAGCACCGGCACCGCCGCAATATACAAAAACGCGCCGATGAAGCTGGCCACGGCTTTGCCGCCTTTGAAACCAAGAAACACGGGAAACGCATGCCCGGCCATCACCGCGAGTGCAGAGGCGGAGGTCCATAGCGGATCTCCCGCAGTGAAGCGCGCCATCAGCCACACCGCCGCGAAGCCCTTGGCGATGTCCAACAGCAGCGTCACAACCGCAGCCGCGCGTCCCGTTGTGCGTAGAACATTTGTCGCACCAATGTTTCCGCTGCCCGACGCGCGCACGTCCTGCCCGGTCCGCAGCTTGACGATCAAATATCCGAAGGGAATCGCGCCGATCAGGTAATCCAGCGCCAGGATGAGATACGGGTTCATGCGGCGGGGAGGGGAAATTCGTGCAATGGCGTGTAGATCGAACCGGACGGCCCCGGCTGGCTCAAATACAATTTGTGACTTGCGGCCGTGAACGCGCCGAACTCCGCCGATTGCAAATCAGCGACGGCTCTGCGCAGTCCATCGAGCGGCACCGGCTGCCGGATGCGCGCCAGCGTCAGATGCGGCGAGAACGGCCGGTCCTCAGCCGGGATCCCCAATCCGGTGCAAGCCAATTCGGTGCTGCGCGCCAGTTCCGCGAGTGAAGGCGAAGCGTGCACCGCTGCCCAAAATACGCGCGGATTATGCGGATTCGGAAACCAGCCGAGTCCGCGAATATCGATGTGCACGGGCTCGTTCATCACGACCGATCCGCTCAGTTTCGCGAACAACTCATCCAGCCGTTCCCTGGGCCACTCGCCGATAAATTTGGTCGTGATATGCAGGTTGTATGCCGGGCTCCACTTCACGTGTGCGGTGGTGCGCAAACGCGAAATCAGTACGTCCAAGCGCTCGATGATATTGTGCGGAAGCTCGATGCCGGTGAACAGACGCATGCGCGGGGCCGTGGTAACCTTCTAGCGTATCGCATGTGGAACGACGCGATGCCGCTCCCGGATCTGTTGCGCGATTCGACCGTCTTAACCCCTGAGTTCTTCAATCGCCGCGCCGAAGATGTCGCCCGCGACCTGTTGGGCAAAGTGATCGTGAATGCGGACACTGCGGGCCGCATCGTCGAGGTGGAGGCGTATCTCGGCGTCTCCGATCTAGCCGCGCACGCCGCCGCTGGAATCACGCCGCGCACACGCGTTCTGTTCGGGGCGCCGGGCCGCGCCTACGTGTATCTGATCTACGGCATGTACGAGTGCCTTAACTTCGTCGCCGAGCCGGAAGGAGAAGCGGGTTGCGTTCTCATCCGCGCGCTCGAACCGATTTGCGGCTTGAGTACTATGCATCACCGCCGTCCTGCCGCGCGGCGCGTCGAGGATCTGTGTTCCGGTCCCGGCAAACTGACGCGCGCTCTCGCCATCACGCGCGATTTGAATGGAGCCGACGTCACCATTGCGCGCAGTACGTTTACCGTACGTCACCTCGCAGGCTCGCCGGCTCCTGACATCGACATTTCGACTCGCATCGGCATCAGCAAATGCGTCGACTGGCCGCTGCGCTTTTCGATCCCCAAGAACCCCTTCGTATCGCGCCGATAATCGCGACCTTTGGCGTCCGAAGGCGTCCTTCACGGATATGGCGCGCTGGGTATAACACGGTGCTTGCAGGTTCTATAGTATTCGTGTCGATGCTGGCCGGAGGGCTCCCGAATCCGATCGGCTCGAAGACGAGCCGTTTTTGCGGCGTTCGCCCTGCGCGTCCGCGGCATGTGCGCCTCCGACATGCTGGTGTTTGCCAGCGACCATTGGAGTTTCGATGTGCGCGGCATGAATCCAGGCGGCAATGACGGCTCGTCCCTCGCGTCCCTCCACGCATTCCGTCCTGATGTTCGCAGCGCCGGAATTCCACCGGGCCGCACCGTTTCCGATCCGAACGACAGCCTGAGTTTCGTGCCCACGCTGCTGAACCTGACGGGCCGCCGATCAGCGGACAGCTTGCCCGGGCGCGTCATCGACGAAATCCGCACGCGATAGCAGCGATCTCCCAACGATCATCGCTCCGTCTGAATGAAGTCTCGCGTTCAGAGCCACGCGCGTAAGCAAGTGATCTTCTGCCCGGAAACTAACCGCGTTTTCCGAAGGATCATAGCTCGGTTGCCGTCGCGGCCCTGAATGAAGTCTCGTGTTCACGCGATAATATCCATCAACGACATGCTTTCACTCGGATTCGTCAGCGCCATCCTGCCTGACCTCAACCTCGATGACGTCCTCTCCTTTGCCACGGTCGCCAAATTCGACTGCATCGAATTGATGTGTTGGCCCAAGGGCAAAGCCGAGCGGCGCTACGCCGGCGTCACTCACATCGACGTGAATGCGCTTCACCCCGAAGAAGCCGCGCGCATCAAGGAGCAATTCGCCGCCGCCAAGGTCAAGATCAGCGGCCTGGGCTATTACCCGAATCCGCTCACTCCCGATCACGATGAAGCGCAGGTCTACATCGACCATATCCGCAAGGTGATCGAAGCAGCGTGCCTGCTGGGAGTGGATGTCGTAAACACCTTTATCGGACGGGACTGGACGCGCTCGGTCGACGAAAACTGGCCCCGCTTCCTTGAAGTATGGAAGCCGCTCATCGGTTTCGCCGAAGACCGCGGCATCCGCATCGGCATCGAAAACTGTCCCATGCTGTTCACGCGCGATGAATGGCCGGGCGGCAAGAACCTCGCTACCAGCCCCGCCATCTGGCGCCGCATGTTCGAGGACATTCCGAGCAAATTCTTCGGCCTGAACTTCGACCCGTCGCATTTCATC
Organism: Bryobacterales bacterium; assembly: GCA_038322705.1. GTDB lineage: Bacteria > Acidobacteriota > Terriglobia > Bryobacterales > Bryobacteraceae > TMP-7. The sequence continues at coordinate 18,335 of JBBQGC010000072.1, forward strand.
TGGCAGGAGATGGACTACCTGGCTGCCACGCGCGAGTTCGCCAGCCGGTTCCATCACGCGCACGCCAAAGACGCCCGCCTCGATCGCGATCGCCTGAACAACGTCGGCCTGCTCGCGTTCCCGAACGAGTATCACACGCCGAAACTCCCCGGCCTGGGCGACGTGGACTGGGGCAAGTTCCTGTCTGTTCTGAGCGACTCAGGCTACAGCGGCCCGGTGTGCATCGAGGTGGAGGATCGCGCCTACGAAGGCTCGATCGAGAACCGGAAAGCTTCCCTGATTCAGAGCGGCCGTTACTTGAGCCAGTTCATTCCGTAATACCGGCTACCCTCAGGTGTATCAGCGGGCGTACACTGGAGGTATGGACAAAGGACGTCATCCAAACGTGGTCCGGACCTGGACAGTCGAACGCGCGCGCCAGCAGCAAGCGCACGCCCCGGTGCAGCCCGTTCCGTCATCACCGCGCACCAAGGCTTCCAAGCCGTCGGCTCCCGTCGCTCCCCCGAAGCGCAATCCGTAACCGGGCGTAATTCGGCAGTTGCCGTGCTGAGCGCCGGTACGGTATCCTGGGAATTCAGATGGCGAATACTATCTCTTCCCTTAAACGGGTGCGTCAAACCGAGCGCCGTACCTTGGTGAACCGGATGCGCAAGACCCGGCTTCGTCACCAGATCCGGACTTTCCGCCGCCTCCTCGCGTCGAACGATGCGAACGCCGCACAGGCCGCTCTTCCCGCCACGTTCTCCATGGTCGATCGCTCCGCAAAATGGGGCATCATCAAGAAGAACACAGCCGCTCGCTACAAGAGCCGCCTGGTGGTACGCCTCCGCAAAATGACCGCCACTGCCTGAAGCTTCCGCCTACTGCTGGTCGAAATTCGTCGCGATCCGGTACATCTCCACGATGTGCCCGTCTTTTTTCCTGGCCCTCGCGCGTAAGCCCCGCTTCAACTTCTCTAATTCAGCCGGATCCCAATCGGGCCGGTACTTCTTTATCGACGGATCGAACTGGCTCACATGCGCCGCGGCCGCTGCCAACTTCAGATCCACGACTTCATCGATGTTCACCGCGTAGTTCGCGTCCGCGGCAGTGGTGTAAAAGTACGCCTCGACCGGCACCTTCCACGGCTCCAGGCCATCGTGCAGCCGCTGGTTGGGGAAGTACAGGTGCCACTCGGCGGCTCGGATCGCGTCGGCGGTATTATTCGCCGCCATCCGATGATCGGTCTTGTGCCAGCGAACCGTCTCCGACCCCGGATCGATGGACATCACCACGTCGGGCCGGTAGGTCCTGATGATCTTGGTAACCTCTTCCACCAGGTCCTTCGGATTCGCATACTCGAGCATCCCGTCGTGGAATTGGAGCCAGTGGATGTTCTGCTTCGGAATGCCGATGATACGGCAGGCTTCCTCCTCCTCGGCTTTCCGGATGCGGGCCAGTCGTTCGCTGGTCATCTCCGGATCGTAGGAGCCCTTGTCGTCGTTTGTATAGATGACGATGTGGATGTTGTTATGGCGCCGGGCCATCAACGCCAGCGTGCCCGCGCAACAGAACGTGTCGTCGTCCGGGTGCGGCGTGAACAGCAGCACCGTCTTGTTTTCCAGCTTCTCGAGTTGTACAGGTTGAGCTTGCGCCGCCGCCGCCACTACGGCCAGTAACCAGATGGATGTTCTACCTTGCACCCGCGCATGGTAGCACGCTCGTTACTCTGAAGCGGCGGCCTTCAATCCGAGGTTGCGAACCAGGCGGTGCAAATAGTTCGCGTGCACGCCCATGATCCTGGCGGCGTCGGTATAGCTGCCGCCCGCCTGATCCAGGGCTTTCAGAATGATCTGCTTCTTGGCATCGAGCACGCCTTCGTGATATCTCGTAATCTCCGCTTCGGGAGGCCCCGACTTCTCGAATATTTTTTCCGGAAGATCTTCCGGCCGGATCGTGCTAGTCGATCCCAGAACCACCGCATGCTCGATCGCATTCTCGAGCTCGCGGACATTACCGGGCCAGTCGTAATTCAGCAGGCCAGCGCGCGCAGCAGCCGAAATTCCCGAAATGGTGCGCTTGGCCAACGCCGCATACTTCGCCGCAAAATGCAGCGCAAGGACGGAAATATCGTCCCTCCGCTCGCGCAGGGTGGGCATGCGGACGGATACCACGTTGAGCCGGTGGTACAGATCGGCACGAAACAGGTTCTTTTTCACGTTCTCGTGCAGATCTGCGTTCGTGGCCGCAACCAGACGCACATTCAACTTCACTGTTTTCGTCCCGCCCACGCGCTCGAATTCCCGCTCCTGCAGCACGCGCAGCAGTTTGGCCTGTAGCGTGGGTGCTAATTCGCCGATCTCGTCCAGGAATACCGTTCCCCCTTCGGCCACCTCCAACTTGCCCTTCTTCTGCATCACCGCCCCAGTAAACGAGCCTTTTTCGTGGCCAAACAACTCGCTTTCGAGCAGCGTTTCCGTGATGGCCGCGCAGTTGATCGCCATGAATGGCTTGTTGCGGCGGTGGCTGTTGGCGTGAATCGCCCGCGCCACCAGTTCCTTGCCGGTTCCGCTCTCTCCGTGCACCAGCACTGTGGAATCGCTCGCCGCCACCTTGGCGATGAAGCGATATACATCGCGGATGGGCGGGCTATCTCCCACCATGCTGTGCTCGATCTGGATTTCAGCGCTTAATCTCTTATTTTCTCCCTCGAGCGATTCCCAATGCCGGGCATTTTCGATCGCGACTGCGGCAATGCTGCCGGCCGCCGCGAGAAATTGCAGCAGCTCTTCGTCGAAGCGGGCTCCCAGATCGACGCCGTCGAGATACAGAATGCCCAAAACACGTCCGAACATCTCCACCGGGATGGCAATTAACGAATGTATTTTGCGGCGCACGCCACCGCCAGCCGGGGATCCCGCCCCCTCGCGCGCATCGTTGCTGAGAATCGCCACCTTCTCGGCCGCCACGCGCGCCACCACGCTCTGGTCGATATCGATCGCGCACTCCTGCCTGGGTTCACGGCTCAACGCCAGCGCCGACGCGAACTGGTTATCGTCGTCGAGCAACAACAGCGCGGCGCGGTCGGCAGGCGCGACGTCCAACGCCGCGCTCAATACCTGATGCTGTACCGCTTCCACCGAACGCAGCGAGTTCAGTGCCGTGCTGATGCTGAGTAACGCGTTAAAATCGGCGGCCAGCCGCGTCACTCCAGCGGCTGTAGCCGCACTGCCGCCGTCATCTGCTCTCATGAACCACTGCTCCCAGAGTTACAGCGTTATCGCACTTAAACAACGCGTCTGGCAATCAAACCAAGATACTGGCCCGCCCCTGACGTTTTTCTCGCACATCGAGACATGAGCGCCGGCAATTCCCGGAGTTCTTCCCAGACTTTCTTACTCTCTTGCACATGATCTTACCTGAGTATATCGAGCGTGCGGGGCAGTCTCCTATCTGATCGGATAGAGAGACAAACTGTTCGGATAGCATCTAAGGCCTTACTCTTAGGTCTGCGACGCGGGCCACTTAGAAACCTGAAACGGCAAAAGACATCGATATCCGATTGAATTCAACGACTTTGAGGCGTTCACCCATTAGTTATTGTTTGGGAAATTCGCAACGGTAAGGCGATTGCCTTAGTAAAGGCGGTTACTAAAACCGACAACGAAGGAGGACGCATGAAAGTTAAAACGCGAGTAAAGTCCGGTAGCGCCGTCTGGGGTACCTAGTACACCCGGCGATATCAAAATCGGCCGATGGACCGCGGTGCCGTTTTCGACGCCCGCGGTCCTTTCATTTCGGGTCTACTCTGTAGCTATGGACTCTGTCCTCCAGGATCTCCGGTACAGTCTCCGCACTCTCCTCAAAACTCCGGGCCCCATGCTGCTGGCAATCTTTGCCCTTACACTGGGCATCGGAGCCAATAGCGCTCTGTTCAGCGTCGTCAACACTGTCCTGTTACGCCCCTTATCTTACGCCGAACCCGGCCGCCTTGTCGTGCTGTGGGAGGCTAATCCTAGTAAAAACATTCGCGAGTTTTTTGTTTCGCCGCCCGATTTCAAGGACTGGCTCGCGCAAAGCCGCTCCTTCGAGATTTTCGCCGCATTCCGTCCACACCCCTCCACTCTCACAGGCGGGACATTGCCGGAACGCGTCGAGGCTGCATCAGTATCGCCGCGCATCTTCGAACTGCTCGGCGCGCCCATGGCTCTGGGACGTCCTTTCCTTGCGGACGAAGATCAGCCCGGCCGCGAACATTCGGTCCTGCTGAGCCACGCGCTGTGGCAACGGCGTTTCAACGGGGACCGCTCCATCCTCGACCGTCCCATTCAACTCGACGGCGCTGTGTATTCCGTCGTCGGCGTTACCGCTCCCGGATTCCGCCTGCTCGATTCTCCATCCGAACTGTGGACCCCCTACACGCTCGACTCCAAGGAGATGAAGGAGCGCGGATTTCACACCTTGAAAGTAATTGCGCGCCTCGAGCCAGGCGTATCTTTGGCGCAAGCCACCCAGGAGATGCGCGCAATTGCCAGCGGGCTCGAACGTCAATTTCCCGATACCAACTCGGGCTGGACCGTGGATCCGGTTCTGCTTCGCGATCAAATGACCGGAAATATCCGGCCGACACTGTGGACGTTATTCGGCGCGGTCGGATTTGTGTTGCTGATTGCCTGCTCAAATGTCGCAATTCTGTTATTGACTCTCGCGGGTGGCCGGCAAAAAGAAATCGCTGTCAGGGCTGCTTTGGGTGCGAGCCATCTGCGCGTGATGCGCCAAATGCTCACCGAAAGCGTGGCTCTGTCGATGGTGAGCGGCATATTGGGCTTGGCGCTGGCGTATGGAGGCATCCGTCTGTTGCGCGCGCTGAAGCCAGCCAATCTGCCTCGCCTGGACGAGATTCGCGTCGATGCGCGGGCCGCCGCGTTCACTCTCGCTGTTTGCGTTCTCACTGGAATTCTGTTCGGCATGTTTCCCGCAATCACAGCCACCAAATCGCGGCTCAACGAATTGCTGCGTGTCGCCGGCCGCAGTTCGATGTCCAGCATCCAATCCCGGCGCACACGCGGATTGCTCGTGATCGCGGAAATTGCTCTCTCCGTCGCACTGCTGATCGGCGCCAGCCTGATGATCCGCAGCTTCGCGCAACTGCAGAGCGTGGACCCCGGCTTCCGGCCGTCGCATGTGCTGACCATGGAGATCGCACTGCCGGAATCGCGCTATAAGGAGTTGAAAGTCGCTCTGTTTTTCCGTCAATTGCTGGAGCGTGTTGCGCGTCTGCCCGGCGTCGAGTCTGCCGGGGTGGCTCGCAACGTACCGCTGAGCGGCAGCGACCCCAGCCTCAACTTCGTCATCGAGAACCGGCCCCCGCTGCCCAGTGCCGAGCAGCCTCGCGCCAAATATCGCGCCGTCAGCGCAGGTTATTTTCAGGCCATGGGCATCCCGCTCAAGCGCGGCCGCGCGTTTACGGAAAGCGACGGCGTCGAGGCGCCGAAAGTGGTCATCATTAACGAGACGCTCGCCCAACGTTTCTGGCCGGGGCAGGATCCGGTGGGAAGCCGCATGAAAGCCGGCTTCGACGAGAGCTCGTGGTGCACCATCGCCGGCGTAGTTGGCAACGTGAAACATGCGCGCCTGGATGCGGAGACCAACGCCGAAATGTACTATCCGTACCTGCAGGTGCCGCCAACGTTAATGAACTTCATCGAAGGCTCCATGACCATTGCCATTCGAACCGCGCGCGATCCGTCGTCGCTCGCCGGAGCGGTGCGTTCGGAAGTGCAGGCGCTCGACCCCGATCAGCCCGTGTCGCACATCCAGACGATGGAGCAGATCGTCAACGGATCGATCGCCCAACCCCGATTCCGCGCGGTCCTGCTGGGCGTCTTCGCGGGCATCGCTCTGTTGCTTGCCGTGATCGGATTGTACGGCGTCGTATCGCACTCGGTCAGCCAGCGGTCGAGCGAATTGGGGTTGCGCGCGGCCCTCGGCGCGAGCCAATCCGATCTGCAACGCCTGGTGCTGGGCGAAGGAGCTCGACTGGCGATCGCGGGCGTTCTCATAGGACTCGCGATCGCCTTCGGTCTGCTACGAATCGTGTCGAGCTTCCTGTTTGGCATCCGACCAGCGGATCCGGTAACGTTTATTGGAGTGCCCGCGCTACTGCTCCTGGTCGCGCTGGCGGCGGCGTACATCCCCGCCCGCCGCGCCAGCCGTGCCGATCCGGTGGTAGCGATGCGGTAAGAATATGAGATCTCAACCGCCAAATACGGACTCGATCCGGGAAGTTCACGAACTCTATCGTGAACGCCGCATTTCGAGCGGCAAGGCTGCCGAGTTGCTCGGGATGGAACGTGTTGCGGTTCATCCAATACGCCTCCAGTCTCGGCATCCCATTCTTCGACATGACTAGCGAAGAGTGGCACTCTGAACTAGAGCAGGCTCGAAGATTGCCCGGTCGACATCAGTGGCCGATTAACCGAACAGAGCAATCCGCGTTAATCGGCGTCGTTCTGAAAACAATCAAGCCGCAGATCAACACCGATGAACACGGTTAGCGCTGCTGCTCGTAGGTTCCCGGCACTTATGGACTGTCCCCTTAAAGTGAGACACGCCGAAAAGACGCACTTTGCATCGAATGGAGAAAAAACCATGGCCAAGAAAGCAAAGTGGCGTCGGCACACCCTGGAGTTCAAACGCCAGGTCGTCGAACGCATGAAGAGCTGCGAAAATATTCATGAACTGGCTCGCGAACTGAACCTCGAGCGTAAACTCCTCTACACCTGGAAGTACCAGTTC
>JBBQGC010000073.1:0-24881 GCA_038322705.1 Bryobacterales bacterium
CACCAGAAAAAGGGTGGCTGTGTCCTGCATCCCGGCGTAACGCGCTCAGGAGTCGCTAATTCGCATTCTCACACTTGAGTCCGGGGAAATTATCGTGACCGATTCCGCCTTCTCCGGGGGTGAACAAAGTGGTCCATTACACCATCGCTCGCTTTCGTGCCTCTTCCGTCAGACCCGCCAACTCGTCCGTACTCAAAGAGTATGCCAAATAATGTTGCCGGCCCTATGCCACTTAATGTTGAAAGTGACAGAACGCGCCGAGGCAGCGCAAATATCAGCAGGATCTCGCCACTGGCCGGTGCCTTGGACTGGAACTGTTTTGGACGCTGTTTCCAATGGATCCTCCTGTCATCGGCAACGAGCGGCAGGCGCGGGCAGAAGTGGCGCGCCGAACTGCGATGGGCCTTTCTTACATCAAGATCTACAACGGGCTGTCGCGCGAGGCGTACTTCGCGATTGCAGATGAATGCCGGAAGCGTGGGCTGCAGATGGTGGGGCGCATCCCTGATCGCATCAGTGCAGAGGAAGTGGCGCTGGTGGGACAGGCTTCGGTAGAACAGCTCGACGGCATTCTGCTGGCATGCTCCCGGAAGGAAATTGAGGCGCGCTGGCTGGTGCAGCCTGACCGGTATCCCTGGGAGACTCTGCTCGATACATTCGATGCGGTCAAGGCCGACGCACTGATTGAGTCCTTTCGGGAAGGAGCGGTCTGGCAGACGCCAACGCTGATCATTTATCGGATCGGCAGTCTAGCGCGCGACCACCGTTTGCCCGGAGGCCGCCCCGTCCAGTATGCGCGCCGTGATTATTTGAACGCATGGCCAGTGAATCCCTCGAGATCGTGCGAATTCTCGCTGGCACGGACACGCCGATTGCCTATTGCATGCCGGGTTTCGCGCTGCATGAAGAGTCGGCGCCACTGGTGGGAGAACGGCCTGTCCCCCGCCGCGGCCCTGCGAACGGCGACGTGGCATCCGGCGGAGTTTTTGCATGTGAGCCGGGATTACGGTTCTGTCGAGCCTGGGAAGGTGGCTGACCTGGTGGTACTGGATGCGAAGCCGCTGATAACGATATCCAACACCACGCGCATTCATGCGGTCATGCGCCGCGGTCGTCTCATTGAGAGCGCTGCACTGCGTTCAATGCTGGAAGGGGTTCAGGGGGAGGTGGGAAAGAACGCAGGTGGCCCGCGATAGAGGGGTATCTGTCATCCGAAGTTGCCGAACCTCAACCGGTGATCAGTTTGTGAGCCGCCCCGAGCGCGGCGGCCCCCAGCATCACCCATAGAGTGTCTACCCGTGTGAACACCAGTGCCACGAAGGAAGCTGCAGCGACGAAGGCCGTGAATGCGCCGGTGATTCCGCTGGCTGCTAAGTCGATCGTTGTCGCCGCAAGCAATCCCGCCGCTGCGGCGATGATCGCGCGAATCGTACGTTGGAGTGCAGCGCCTGTGACTGCGCCTCCGACTCCGCGCAGCAACGCAATGATGAAGAACGCCGGCGTGATTGCGGCCAGCAATCCAGCCACCGCCCCCGGCACGCCCGCCACCTGATATCCGACGCACACCACATAGATGCCCAGCGGCCCCGGCCCCGAGCGCCCGGCTGCGAGCGCGGCATTCAGTTGTTGATCGGAGAGAACGTGATGCCGCTCCACCAGGTCGGCGCGAATCGACGGCAGCGAAGCCAGGCCACTGAACGACGTGCACGTCGCCTTCAATAGAAGCAGGTATAGCAACCAGACACTCACGGCTGAACGGGCTCCCGCCATAGAAATCCAGCAAGGCCCGCCAGCGCCAACACCTCGACGGGCGACAACGCCTGCTTCCAAACCAGCAGGAAGGATAACGTGGCTAGCAACGCAGACCGCAGATATCCAGTCCGGCGCATCAGTGGCAATACCAGCAGTGCCGATGCCGCAAGCACGAGACCAACGGCTGCCGCGATCACAGCATTCAACGCCGCTGTCGCGATCGGGTTCGCCATTCCCGCCTCGAACAGCCACAGCAGCATCAAGGCTACGATCGCGGGCGGCACGGCCACTGTTGTAACAGCGATGACCGCACCCGCCCAGCCGCGCAACATCCACCCCGCCCCGGCGCAGAAGGCCAGCATGTTCGTTCCAGGAGTGATCCGCGCCAGACCGTAGACGATGCCGTACTGTTCCGGGTCAAGCGCGCCGCGCCGCTCAACCAGCTCGCGTCCGAGCGCGGCAACGGTCGGATCGCCACCGCCAAACGTGGTATTGCCAATACGGAGGAAGACGGCTGCGAGCGTACGTAAGCGCATCGGCTCACCGCTTCCCGCTGGGATCAGGCGCAAAAACCGCAAACATCACGCACTCCCGCCCACCGGCCTTGCATCCGAGATAATGCTTCACCGCAGCCGGCGCGAAAATGTAGGAGCCGGCCTTCAACTCCTTCGCCTCTCCACCTTCGAACTGGAACAGTAGCGTCCCCTCGATAACAGCGATCCGAACCGAAAACGGGTGCGTCGAGGCGGGCTCGGCCTTGCCACCTTCCATCGCGCCCGCGGGCCAACGGATGAACGCGTCTGCTGTCGAGCCGCCGGCCGCATGAAATACCCAGGCCGTCTTGACACCGTCACCCTCATACGGGACTTCGCCTGGCTTTAGCATCGCCGGTTTTTGGTCAGCGTATGCCGCGGCAGCCATGAGGATCGAGAATGTTGGCAACCAGCGTGGTGACATACGCGTATTTTAGTGGCCAGCGCAACCGGCGCGAAATTCGGCTCTGAGGAAATCATGGAACGCCGCCCAGCGCGAACCCGTCGAAGCTTCGAGTTCCCATGAAGCCGATCCTTTCACTCCTGCTGCTTTGCTGCGCTCCGTACGCGCTGGCAGAACAGTCCGCGCTCGACATCGTAAAGCGGTCACTCGACCTCGAGCATCGCAACTGGTCGCGCGCTAAAGACTACACCTACCGGCAGCATGAGATCTTCCGCGAGGTGGATGCCGCGGGACACAAGAAATCCGAACAGTTGCACACCTACGACATCTTCATGCTGTACAGCCGTCCGTATTCACGCCTGGTGGCTAAAGATGGCAAGCCGCTGAGTGCATCCGATGAAGCGAAACAGGAAGAGCGGTACAGACGGGAACTGGAGAAGAGACGGAAACAATCCGAGGACTCCGGGAGCAAGGAGAGCCGCGATTGGGAAAAGCGGCGCGCCCAGCAACGAAAGTTCACTGAAGAAATCCCCGAAGCGTACAACTTCCAACTGCTCGGAACGGCGAACATCGACGGCAAACCGGCGTGGATGATTCAGGCTGACCCAAAGCCAGGCTTTCAACCTCGCGAGCCGCGCGCCAAAATGCTGACGAAGATTCGCGGCAAGCTGTGGATCGACCAGACCGAATATCAGTGGGTAAAAATCGAAGCCACAACCACCGATACAATTTCATTCGGTCTTGTTTTGGCGCGGCTAGCCTCAGGCTCTTCGTTCCGCTTCGAACAACGGCGCGTGAACAACGAAGTGTGGCTGCCCTCGCACATGGAGATTGGAATGGAAGGGCGGCTCGCGCTTGTTAAGAAGATGCGCGCCACGCTGGATATCCAATACTCCGACTACCGTAAGTTCCAGACCGATTCGAAGGTGATCGCGACCGGCGAAGTGCAAGACTAATGCACGAACGTGCTGTAACGGAAGCCGGGCCGGACCACGACGTTGCGCATCCAATCCGCCGGGTCGGTCCACTCCACGTCGCGCGGCGCAATCGAATTCACCAGGTCCTGAAAGTCCCATTGAGCGAGCGCGCCTGGAGCAAGGGCGTCGTGCAAGCCGCGGTTTAAGGGAGTATCGAGCGCGGCGCGCAAGCTGTACGGCGTGCGGTAAAGCCGAACTGCGCCGATGCGTTGGTCTGCGGCGGCGGCCATCAACAGCCACACGCCCGGCATCTCCTCGGCGACGGCTCGAATCTTGGAAGCGTCCACCTCCGGTTGCGCCGCGAGGATGTCCACCCCGCAAAGGATGTCGTGCGCCCGCATCGCCGCGAGATTGCGGCCCACCATCGACGCGCGAACGTTCGTTATCCAATCCGCCGAGAGACGTTCGGTAGCGGGCGCAGGCAGGCCGCGGGGGACCAGCACGAGGACAACGTCGCCGGCCGCGGCGATCGCGCGCGCACGCTCCGATGGCTCCGGCTGACTCTGCACCACAATCGTCGCAGGTCTCTTCCCGCCACCGCCCGTTCCCAACAGCCTCGCCGTCAGCCGCAGGTTGTCGTCAACATCGAACTGAACCGAGCCATCGGCCGCTCGCTCGACATGCACGGGTTCCCGGTGCGCGATCACTTCGCGCATCAACTTCGCGACATCGCCTTTAGAGGCCGGCGCGCCTGCTGAATCGCGGATCACCTCGTACAGGTCGCGGCTCTTGAAATCCACCGACACTTGACCGGTCTGCCCGACCCGAAATTCGTAATCCGGACGGAACACGAGCGTCTGTTCAACCGCGCTCTCCTGCTCGCCAGGCCGCAACCATCGCAGGAACCACGCGTAGATTTCCTCCCGAACCTTACGCGGCGTACCATGGCCGCCCGGACCGATAACCCACTTCACGCGGTCCTGCGCATCGAACAATCCGTACCAGCGCTTCGCCTCGTCGTACACGATCTTGGCCCCAGCCGGGGTGAAGAAATCCTGCTCGGTCGATGTCATCAACCACGGCTTCGGCGCGAACATCTCCACGTAATCCGCCTGGTCCAGACCGGCCGCGATAAAGCCCGGCAAGCTCTGTTCGGAGTCGCCTAGCGGACCCGGGAACAGCAGCCGGAACGAGTTCATGTAGCAGGCGGGCACGGCGACTTTGATGCGATCGTCCAGCGCCGAAATGTACGTCGTCACCGTGCCTCCGCCCGAGCACCCGGTACAGCCGATGCGCGCTCCATCCACTTCAAGCCGACTCACTAGATAGTCGAGCGCGCGCTTGGCGTCCCAGATGCGATAGCGGGCGAAGCTCTGGCCCACGAGCAGACTTTGCGCGCCTAGTTGAATGTGCTGCTCGGTGCCCCAACCGCCTAACGAACGCCCCATACGCCAGTCGTAGGCCTGCAGCCGCTCGCCCTGTCCCACCGGATCGTACGTCAACACGACAAAGCCTTTCAGCGCCAGATTGCCCGCGATCTGCTGCGCGACGGGTTTGCCCTGCTCCCAATGACCCAGCGGAAACAGGATGCCCGGATGCTTGCCGCTTGCCGCGGGCACGTAAAGGTTTGCGGTCACGAAATAGCGGGGCAGGCTCTCGAAGACGATCTTCTCGATGGTGTAGCCCTTCTCCTCGATTCGCCCGGTTACTCGCGCGTTCAGCGGCCCGTCATAATCCGGAAGTCCGCCCAGCAGTTCGAGGATCTTGGCGCGGACTTCGCGGCTGCGGACGAGCGCAGCCTGCTTGGTCTGAATCGTCTCGATGCGCTTCTGCCTCGCATTGAGCTGCGATTGCGCCATCCGATCCAGCCAAGCAGTCAGATCAGTGAACGGACTCACAGCAAGCAACGCGAACGCAGCGGCAGTACTCAGCATTTTGACATTGTAAGCCGCAGCGGTAATGACGAATGCGGCCTATCTCTTCACAACGATGATTATCAAGTCGCTGAGCTCGGCTTTCAACTCATCACCGAATTTACGGGCCCATTCCTCGGGTTTGCCACCGCCCAGGAAAGCAGGGTCTGTAGTGAAGGTCGCCTCCGCGCCTCGGACCTGCGGCGAGCAACTCAAACGCAGCCGAAGTAGTCAGCACGTTGACTTTGTAAGCAGCCCGTCGAGTATCTCGGGAATCTCGAACACAGCCCGGTTGTTCAGGGCAGCCGTGTTGGCACGATACGTCGCAAGAACACCCGGCGCGAGCAGTTTGCCCACGGCGTCGACGATCTCCCGCCAGTTCCTCACCACCAGCCCGACGCGATTCTCCAACACCCAGTCAGCGTTGTAGCGCTCTTGCGGAAGCGTCCAGGAGTTGCGCTCCACGATCACGGGAAGTTGCATCGCCACCGCCTCGCTGATGCTGCCCGGACCGGGCTTGCCGATGAAGAAGTCGGCCAGCCGCATGTAGTACGGAATCTCGTGCGTGAATCCTTCGATGAAAACCGGGCACTTCAGCTTCAACTCGCGCAGCCGGCCGGCCAAGCGGTGATTACGTCCGCAAACGAGAATCAACTGCAAAGGCAAACCGGAGTTCCCCAGGTCGCGCGCAATCCGCAGCATCACGCGCGAGCCCTGCCCTCCAAACATCACCAGGCCGCACGGAAGCTTCGGATCGAGGCCGAGACGCACGCGCTCCGGCTCACGATCTACCTCGACGGGCTGGTAGAACTTCGGGCGCATGATCATGCCGGAGACCCGAAATACGCGATCGGAACCGTGCCCCATCGACTGCGCCTGCTTCACGGCGCGCTGGGTGCCGCAGATGAAAAATTGCTCCTGCTTCTCGATCCAGAAGTGCGGAGGATAATCCGCGAAGTCGGTCAGGATCGTAACATACGGAGTCCTCGGGCACGACGCCTTCAACGCCTCGTACATCACCCGATTGAAGTTCGGGACAAGCGAGACAACCAGTCCGGGCTTCGTCGTTCGCCAGTGATCCGCGAGCAGAGCGCGCGCCGGCCGGTGATGCAGGCGGATGACCCCGTGCACCATTTTCAACATCTGTGCCGAACCCAGAGTCCAACCTTTGGCCAGCATCAGGTTGTACAGGTCCTCCAGGCGAACGCCCGTTATCTTCCGGAAAATGTCGAGGCTGTCGAGCAGCTCCTGCAGGTTCACGAGCCGGACATCCCACGGCCGCCCTTGTTCCTTCAGGACAGCGTTGAGCGCGGTGGCTGCAGCGCGATGGCCGCCTCCCGCATCGAAATAGATGAGTTCCACCACGGGCCGGGGACCTTCACCGGCGCCGGGGGTGTCACACTGGGGTATGGGATCCACGGTACTGAAGTCGAGGTCTCAAGCTCCACGAGCCGTCTTGAATTTCGTGACGGCGCGCGATCATCGCGTCATGCAACGCGTCAACGCCTGGCGTCCGCCGTGCTGGTTCCGCACATGGATGTTGTGGTCCACGCGCGCCGGCGATGGCTGGCTCTGGTACGCAATCGCGGGCGGACTGCTGTTGACCGGCGGTAAACAGGCGCTGCGGCCGGTAGCCGCTGCCGGAGCCGCCATGTCGGCGGGAGTCGCGCTGTTCATCGCCGGCAAGCGCATATTCCGCCGCCGCCGTCCAGGGTCGTTCGAAGCTCACTCCTGGGTGGCGCTGCTGCCTCCCGATCAGTTCTCCTTTCCCTCCGGACATTCCATCTCGGCGTTCGCTTTCACGACGGCGCTCGGCTTGTATTACCCGGCGGCGTGGCCCGCTCTCGGATTCTGCGCCGCCAGCGTAGCCCTTTCGCGCGTCGTGCTCGGCATGCATTTTTCGAGCGACGTCCTGGTGGGGAGTGCTCTTGGCGCTGCCCTTGGGTACCTGGCGCACCTCGTTTTCTAGCATTCGTGTCTCAGTTTCGCCTCTGGCATCGTCTTAATAATAACTATGCTTGCTGTCGGCGATACGGTCGCGCCATTTCAACTCCAGGATATTCACGGCCGGGAGAAAACACTCGAGAGTTTCATCGCCACCAAACCAGCGCTCATCACCTTGTTCAAGGTGAGCTGCCCGGTTTGTCAGATGACGCTTCCGTATCTGGAGCGAATTTCCAAGAGCGACACCCTCGAAGTGATTGCGATATCGCAGGATGACCTCGATGCCACTCAGGCGTTCCGCGAGCGCTTCGGCGTAACGTTCACCACGCTGCTCGACGAATCAAGGAAAGGTTACCCGGTCAGCAATGCATTCGGCATCACCTCGGTTCCTTCGCTGTTCCTGGTGGAACCGGGCGGCGCGATCGCCATGGCCGGCGAGGGTTTCTCGAAGCGCGAACTGGAATCCGTGGGCAAGTTGGCCGGGGTAGAACCATTCAAGCCCGGCGAGAATGTGCCCGAGCTCAAGGCTGGTTGAAGCGCCAAAAATTAGGCTCCCGTGCGGAGTCCACTCATCCATAGGTTAAGCTGAAGTAGAAGAATGCCAGGGAAAATCTCCGAAGTCCTCGGATCCGCAGCCGCCATCGCCAAGGGCATGGGCGTCACCTTCAAAGAGATGATGCAGCCCACCTTGACGGAGGACTACCCCGAAGCGGCTCCGCTGTTTCAGGAACGCTATCGCGGAGTCCACGTCCTGCAGCGTGACGAGAACGGTTTGGAGAAGTGCGTCGCCTGTTTCCTGTGCGCCGCCGCTTGCCCGGTCGACTGCATTTACATCGAAGCCGAGGAGAACACCGATCAGCTCCGGATGAGCGGCGGGGAACGGTACGCGAAGGTTTACAACATCGACTACAGCCGCTGCATCTTCTGCGGTTATTGTGTCGAGGCATGCCCGACGGACGCAATCACCCACGGCCACGGCTTCGAAATCGCGAGCTATAACACGTCCACGCTGGTCTACCGCAAGGAGCAGATGCTCGCCCCGATACCTGCGGGCGCGCATTTCCCGCTGAAGGCGGACGAAGAAGTTCCCGCTCCCGCCGCCCACTAAATTTCGAGCGCTTCGGCGAGGGTCGGTCGCTAAAAACTTTGCCCCGGGCGCTTACTCTTGCGAGAGGGGCACCGGGGCTTACAAATTGAATTTAGCGTCGTTCTGATGGCTAGTCAAGCACGGACTTTCATCTATTCAGAGGCTCAGATCCAGGCTCTCGAGCGGACTATATCTCCCAAGCGTTTTAGCAGCTACGTTTTAGCCGCCGCCGGCGATAAATCACTCGCCGTGCTCCTATATGAGCGCAATACGTCATTATCGGAGTCGCTCTACGGAGTTTTACAGGGAGTGGAGATCTCCGTTCGAAATTCCGCAAATTCCGTTTTGAGCGCAGGCTTCGGTGGGGCGGATCGGTCCGACCGCGCTCCGCTACGTGCGCCAGAACAGGAGGCCATTTTTAGAGCCAGGCGCGAGTTGGACATAGACGGGAAATATGAGACTCCGGGGAGAATAGTGGCTGAGCTGGCGTTCGGTTTCTGGACAGCTCTGACCGATAAGCGATACGCTCGCTCCTTGTGGGTTCCTTACCTATACAAAGCATTTCCTTATCGACGCATGAGCCACAAAACCGCGCATGCTCGTCTCGAAGCGATTCGCAAAGCTGCGCAACCGCGTTGCCCACCACGAGCCGATTACATCCCGGAACCTCGCTCAGGACTTCTCCGATATCGTCGAGACCATACGCTGGATCTGTCCGGCTACTGCTCGCTTGGGTTCAAGAGACCAGTAGCCTGCAGCCGAAATTGAACATCCCACTTCCAACGAACGCCGATGTCCTAGATAGCATTTGTCCCGAACTTCCGTGATACAATTTTCGCGGCTAGCCACTCCTATATATGATTCTTCCAACTACGTACACTGCGGCCTTGCTGCTGACCGTGCTGTCGATGTTGTGCTGGGGATCGTGGGCCAACACGCAGAAACTCACCGGCAAATGGCGTTTTGAACTTTATTATTTCGACTACGCGTTTGGCGTTCTCATCTGCGCGTTGATCGCAGCATTTACGTTCGGCTCCCTCAACTCGCACGAGTTGGGCGTATTGGACACCTTGGCCCTCACCGGGCGACGAAAAATGGCTTGGGCATTTCTCGGCGGAGTGGTCTTCAATCTCGCCAACATGCTCCTGGTAGCCGCAATCTCCATTTCGGGGCTGGCTGTCGCATTCCCGATCGGCATCGGTCTCGCCTTAGTGATCGGGGTGATCTGGAACTACTCGCTGAACCCGCAAGGCAACCCGCTGTTGTTGTTCAGCGGCGCAGGCTTGGTGGTGCTGGCGATCGTGGTGGACGCGATCGCTTATAGAACACACGCTGCTACCCGTCCGAAACGCGCGCCGCAACAGGCCGCCGCACCGCAGCCGCCTCCGGTTCAGCAGCCAATGCGCCGCCGAACCACAAGTTCAGGGCGCTATTCGACGAAAGCCGCCGGACCTGCCAGCCCCGCTAAAGGCATCGTCGTCAGCCTCATGAGCGGCGTCTTGATGGGCTCTTTTTATGCGTTGGTGCAACTCGGCCGCGCCGGGGAGGACGGCATACAGCCCTACGCCGACGCGCTGTTCTTCAGCGGAGGCGTGTTCCTGTCGACGTTCTTCTTCAATTTCTTTTTCATGATGCTGCCGATCCAAGGCGAACCTGTGGCGTTCCCGGATTATTTCCGTGGCACGAAAAAGCAGCACCTGCTGGGTATTGCGGGCGGACTCATCTGGTGCACCGGCACCGTCGCCAACTTCATCGCATCGAGCGCGCCGGCGCAGGTCGGCCCGGCGGTCAGCTACGCAATGGGCCAAGGCGCGACGGCGGTAAGCGCACTCTGGGGCTTGCTGGTGTGGAAGGAATTCGCCGGAGCCAATTCGCGCGTTCGCATGCTGTTGGCGATCATGCTGCTTCTCTTCGTCGCTGGGTTGGGGATGGTGTCGATCGCCCCGCTGTACGCGCAGCGCTAATCAGCGGCGATCTCGGCCGTCCGGCGAGCGCGTTCGAACGCCAGCTTGCCCTGCCATTCCTGGTATAGCGTGGAGAATCCCGCCCAGTAGTAGCCCGCGACAAACAGTAGAAGGAACGGGATCGCGAAGAAGTTAAAAGTGTCGATAGCGAACGCAATCATCGCCACGAAGTAGGTGCCCACAGCGACCTCGGCGTAGGGCAGCCAGCCGCTGCGGTTGCGGTATGCCGTCTCCTGAACTTTCATCTTGTGCCCGCCAATGGCATACTTTGGCGTGCGCGCAAATGCGGTCTGATATCCGAACAGCGCTTCCAGTACCGCCCGCGCGTTGATGATCGTCAGGCCGACGCCGGCCGCCATCAACGCAGGCAGAAACGCGAGCGAGCGCTTCCACTGCTTGGGGTGCAATTCGCGATATGCCGTGATGTAGAAGATTGAGATCGACCAGAACGAGGCGATAATCAGCGGCAGGTCGAGCAGCAGCATCTGCCACACGCCCATATAAAACCGGACCACCATCACCGGCACCATGAAGGTCGTGACGATCAGCATCAGCGGGTAGGAGATGTTCGGCGTCAGGTGCATCCAAGCCTCCACCTTTACGCGCCAGGGCAGCTTCGCGCGCAGCAATCGCGGCAGGATCTTCATCGCAACCTGCGTCAACCCCTTGGCCCAGCGCGATTGCTGTACTTGGAAGCCGTAGGTGTCCACAGGCAGTTCGGATGGGCACTCCACCCACGGCAGGTATACGAACCGCCATCCCTTTAACTGCGCACGATAACTCAGGTCGGAATCCTCGGTGAGCGTGTCGTGCTGCCATCCGCCTGCATCGTCGATCATGCTTCGCCGCAGTACCCCCGCGGTTCCGTTGAAGTTGAAGAACAGCTTTCCGCCCATGCGCGCCACGTGCTCGAGAACGAAGTGTCCGTCCAGAAGCATCGCCTGCACTTCGGTCAACAGATTATAGTGGCGGTTCAGGTACGACCAGCGCGTCTGCACAACGCCCACTTCCGGCTCAGCGAACCAGTGAATGGTCTGCATCAGGAAGTCGCGCGGCGGCACGAAGTCGGCATCGAAAATCGCGACCAGTTCACCGCTGGCCGTTTTCAGCCCTTCCTGCAAAGCGCCCGCTTTGTACCCGTGCCGGTTGGCGCGGTGATGATATTCGATGGGCACGCCCGCCGACCGGTAATCGGCAACCAGGCGTTCGGTGAACGAATGCGTATCGTCTGTGGAATCGTCGAGCACCTGGATTTGCAGTAGTTCGCGCGGATAATCCATCTTGCTGACTTGCTCGATCAGCCGCTCGACGACGTAGCGCTCGTTGTACAGCGGCAGTTGAATCGTCACCGGCGGAAGCTGATCGAAGCGCCGCGGCGGCTCCGTCGCGATCTTCTTCTTCACCTTCATGTACTCGCGGATCACTTCATAGCGGTGCAAGCCGTAGACCGACAGGATGAGCAATGTTCCGAAATAGGGGATCAGGAGCGACCAGTCGAACCAATCGAGACGGTGGATGCCCGCGAACGTGTTGTCCAGCAGCGCGTCGAACACGCTACCGGACGGTACGGCTATGAATGCGAACCAACCTGTTAACATAGGCTACTCTCTACCGGCAAACATGCCCGCAAGCGCAGGCGTTCAGGGAAAATTCGATTACGGCTTTCTGCTGCTTGCGGCACTCATCGCCGTTCCGCTCACTTTGGTACGGATGCTATCCGATCCCCGCCGCCTCATCGTGGAGACGATCGCCTTGCTTCTGGCGACCTCTATATTTTATCTCGTTTCCGTGTGGTGGCTGCTGCAAAAAGAAACTTTAAGGCGTCCGCTGCCGCCCCTCGCCTTGATCCTGGGAGCTGGAATTCTGTTCCGCGTAATCGTATTTCCGTTCTTTCCGGACGTTTCCGACGACCTGTATCGCTACCGGTGGGAAGGCAAAATGCAATCGGCCGGATTCGATCCGTACGCGACACGTCCGGACGATCCGCGTCTCGGGCCGTTGCGGGACAACATGTACTCCAGAATCTCCGGTAAAGAGTTCCGCGCAGTGTATGGGCCGCTGCTGCAACTCGAGGAACGCGCGTTCTACGTTCTTGAAAGCGCGCTCACTCCTGATGCCGCGCTACAAGTGTTCTGGTTCAAGCTTCCCGCCGCGCTGGCAGACCTGGGACTGATCGCGGCAATTATAACGTTGCTGAAGATTCGAGGGGTGCCTGCACAGCGCGTGCTGATCTACGCGTGGTGCCCGCTGCCGGTATTCGAGTTCTGGGTGGCGGGTCACAACGACGCGATCGTGCTGCTGTTCATCATCCTTGCACTGATCTTGGCGGCGCGCTCCAAGCTGAATCTCGCGGCGCTGGCCTTATCGCTCGCGACTCTCGCGAAGTTCTGGCCTGCGCTGTTGTTCCCTTCGCTGACCGGGTATCGTTTGAAGCGCGTCGCACCCGCAGCCGCGATTCTCGCCTGCGCCACGGCTGTTGTGGTATGGCCCTACCGCGACAACATCGCCGCCAACGCGCGGTTTACTTCGGGATTCCTCGGCGGCTGGCGCAACAACGACAGCTTGCACGGGATTACAGCCGCGTTGGCCGGCGATCCTTATCGCGCGAAATATATCACGATGGCTTTGATGGGCGGCGCCGCGCTAGTCATTGCCGCTTTGCGCTGCCGCCTCGAGGCCCGCACACTTGCACTCATCGTTTGCATCCTGGCGCTATCGGCCAACGTGCACCCTTGGTACGTCGCTTGGTTGGTTCCGTTGCTGCCGTTCTATCCGATCTCCGGGCTGATGCTATGGACCGCGCTCGCCCCGCTGTCCTATCAAGCGCTCATCGAATGGACAACGCTCGGCGAATGGAACGGCAACACGCCGATCCGCTGGCTGATCTACGCTCCTGTTGCCGGCGTGTTGCTCTTTAACTGGTTATCCAGCCGTCGACGATATTCACGATCCGATGCCCGCGCGCCGCATTCGCTTCCGAGTGAGTCACCTGAATGATCGTCGTGCCCTCGCTATTCAAGCGCGTGAACACGTCCATGATTTCCTTCGCCTGACTCGAGTGAAGATTGCCAGTCGGTTCATCCGCCAGAATTACTTTCGGGCTGGCAATAATGGCGCGCGCGATCGCCACCAGTTGCTGCTGCCCGCCCGAAAGCTGATTCGGGAACAGGTCCTTCTTTCCCACCATCTGAAATTTGTCGAGAGCATCGCAAACGATGCCGTCGCGCTCGGATTTTTTCACGTTGCGGTACGACAGCGGAATATCGAGATTCTCGTACACGGTCAACGAGTCCAGCAGATGATAACTCTGGAACACAAAACCGAACAGCTTCTTGTATAACTCCGACCGCTCTTTCTTATTCATCTTGTGAATCGGATGATCGGCCAGGTAATACTCGCCAGTCCACGCGCTGTCATGCATGCCGATGACATGCAACAAGGTGGATTTGCCGGCTCCCGACGGCCCCATGATGGAGATGAATTCGCCCTCCTGGACATCGAGATTGATGCGGCGGAGCACGAACGTCTTCGCCGGTCCGTGCTCGAAGTATTTCTCCACGTTGCGGAGGCTGATAATCGGTGGCAACTAGTCAGCATACCGCGAACACGCGGTACGTTACGTCGCTTTCTTCTTCAGGATCTTGTCGAGGCGATCGTTCAGCGCCTTCGTGTCCTTGCCCGCAGGGGCGCCCTTCATCGCTTCACGCGCCGATTCGGCGAACATCTTCGCCCGGTCCGGCTCGTCCAATTTTTTGGGGCCGTAGAGCTCGGCCGCATCCGCCAACGCCCGTCCCATTCCCGCCAAAAATGTGGCGCGCGGAATTTTGACATCCCCCGCCTTGAACATCTCTTGCGCCTTCGAGGAATCCTCGCCCGAACCCGTCACGGCGGCGGTTTGCAGAATGACATCCCTGGTCAGCAGCGCCTTTTCAGCGTCTTCCAATTCGGCCGGAGGCGGGAAGATTCCCTGCATCACTTTGCCCAGCAGCGGCGGCGTAGTTTGACTTCCGCTGGGAAACGGAAATGCCAGCGTCACCGGATCGTCAGTACCTTTTTTGAAGTCGCGGAGTTGTTCGGCAAGCTGCAAGGTGAGGCCGCGCGCGAATCGCCGGTAATTCGATGTCTGCTTCCGGAAGGGAGCGGGATTGCTGCGGTTCACTCGCGCGCCCTGCTCGTAATCGTCGGCCAGTTCCGAATAGCCGCGAACCAGTCCGCCGTTCATCACGAGCGACCATGGGATCGCCTTTAAGGCATAATCGGCGCTCTTCATGGCGCGGTCCAGGTTCTCGTTGGTTTTGAGGAAATCGCCCGATGCAAAACTTTGCTTCGCCGACGCCCATGCGAAAGCGGGCGTACCGGGTTCAGGGCCGCTCGGACCACTGTTACAACCCGTCGAAATCAGAAAGACAAGAGAAGTGTTGAGAATGAGAAAGATCGGTTTTAAGCGCACGTGGACGCGCCTCCCGCCGTCATTCCTATCACACGGCCCGCTCCACCGCAACTACTTGGCGATATCGGCGGATACGAAACGGTACACGGATTCAAGCAATGCGGCGCGTGGATAACGCGTTTTGTCCATCTGCCCGCGGATGAGCGAGTCCGCCGATTTGTCGAAAGGCAGGGCGACGGCGAAGTGATCGGCAAGCGCAACGCCGAGCACCTTCGATTCGGGCACGATCGAATCATCGCGTAGCAGTTGCCCATCTTCGGTCAGCCCATATGCCGCCAGCAACCGCCACGTTTCGAGCAGGGCCTTCGAAGTGTTTTTGGAATCGCTCTTGGTCACGATCGAATAGGACGGCACTGGCATTCGCGGGTACGCAGCCAGGAACGCCTGCCGGGTTTCACGCCGCAGACTCTTGAATCCGGCCGCGGTATCGCCGCTGCAGCCCTTCATGTTGAATTGACGGATCCAGCGGTCGGCCGCCGCGGGTAAAGTATCGGCGATGGGAGAGCCGCCGATCGCGCCCGCCACGCTGACAAATGCAGCCACGTGACTCGCCGCGCCGTCCTCGAGTGCGAGCGCGGTCATCACGTCCGGAGCGCCCTTGCTGTAGCCCAAGACGATGAACTTGCGCGGGTCCGAACTCGCCGCAGTGGTGAGGAAGTTCGCGATCACCTTCGCGTTCTCCTCGCTCGGATCGTTCGACACAGAGAGCAGATCGACGGCGATATTGTACTGCTCCTTTAGCGATTTCTGCCCTTCTTGAAACGCCGGTGAATCCGCGAAGCACGAGCTCATGAAGCCGGGCACAATCAGAACACGGTATGTCGCGGTAAGCGGCTGCAACTTAAGATCGGTACGCCCGCCGCCGTCGATGTACTGTTCGCACGCGCCCCAATCGCCCTTATCCGGATTGTTCTGCTTCAACACGGAGCAGAAAATATCGCCGAAGTTGTTCGCCATTCCTGGGTCGTCCGGTTGCAGATACACCAGCAGAGTCCGTCCATCGGAATGAAATTCCTCGCCATGCGCCGTTCGCGCGGTCTCCACCGTCGTCTTCGGGCGCATGTAATCGAGCTTGGCGACGAGCCCACTCTGTTGCAGCGATTGCCCGATATACTCGCGCTCCCCGTCTGTATCGGGGTCGATCTTATGCGTCAGTTTCCCGTTGCGCTGGTCCTTGTCGAATCCGATATCGTGCGTGCCCGCGCCGGCCCACACAGTCTGGCCGTCGACGGTGAACGGCGCCTTCCACATTCTCAGATGGTGTCGTGAAGCGACCACGCGAATCGGATCGCCTTGCGCGTAGCCGTAGTCCTGCACGCGCCCGAACAGCATCAGCTCGCTCATGGGCATCGTGACGTAGGCTTCCTTGGACAGACTCGACAACAAGCCGCGCAGCACTGCATCCTTGCGCGTGCGATCCACGGTCACCCAACCTGCCGCGCGAAAGGCCGCTTCGAGGCGCGCTTGCGAACCGATCACCACGAAATTCACGCGATCGCCGGGGTTGCCTTCCGCGTCTTCAACGCGCGCCGGGATGCTATCCAGCAGCTTCTGCGTGAACTTCGGCAGAGGCACGTTCGAAGTTGTGGCGGGCTGAGCCGGCGATGAGGTCAGGTCCACTTTCACGTGATACGAACCGTCCGGTTGATCGTTGGCCGCCTGATTGATACCGAGATACAGCCGCCCCCCGATGGGCGCACGATGCTCCGTTCGCGGACCAACAAGAAATGCACGCGCCGCCGCGCTGTCGCCGATGCGCCCGATCAGGCTGCCGCGGCCCGCCTCGTTCAACGGCAGTTGGCGGATCAGATCGGTCCACGACCTGCCCAGCCCTTCCGGGCCGCTTGGCTTCGCGCCGGGATACTGGACAGTGCCTGAAGCCGTGATGCGCAGCGTGTCGCCCGGCTTCAAGTCGAGGCCGGTGTCGGTCCAGGCGTTCGCGCCGGTGATGTCGAACTCCTTGGAGGATTGCGCGTGGAGAGCCACGGAAACGAGAACGGAGCAGAGCGCGATGCTCAGCGGCGAGATGGGCTTCATTGGGCGATTGCCTCCGATATCAGTCGTTCGACCCGGGTCCACACCTGTGGATCGAGTTCCATTTTCGCGTGACTGCCGCCGAATTTGCGGCGCGCCCAGGACGCTTCGCTCAAGTCCACTGGACGGCGGGTGTAGTCGAATTCCCAATTACCGAGTATGCGCGTAGCGGCGCGGTTCTCGGCGCGAAGCTTTGTTCGGCCGTGGATACTTCTTAAATCGTGTTGATAGAAGTTGGCGGCCGCGCGCACGTTGGAAGGGATCGTGCCATCGTGTGGACCGACGCTGTCCACTTGCACGGTTAACAGAACCGGCACTCCCAGGCGTTCGAGATCGCGCGCGATTTTGATGACAGCCGCTCCGCCCCAACTTTGGCCGTACAGAATGACGCGCGCCGCCCGTGCTTCGTCAGCATCGATGCGGCCGTCGCTGTTCGAGTCCAGAGCCCGCCGGATGAATTCGAGTGCCGTAGCTCGCCGGTGGTTGCTCACCGTTTCGGCGAAGATGCCGCGCGCGCGGAGATCGAGAGCCACTTTCCGCACGCTGCGATGCTCGTCATCCCATTGTTCAAAGCCGCCCAGAAAGCCGATAATCAGGACGCTACCGCGGCGCATGGGGATCGGTGTGGAGAAGTCGGAGAGCCGCTGCGCCACAACCGCGGCGGCGGAACAAAGAACGGCAATCGCCAGTTTCGTTCCCACTTCTTTTCTAATTGTAGAGGACGATGTTCGACGACAACGCCTCTAACCTGCTAGCGGGTTCAACCACTTGACGCCAGTAAATCGGCTGAAGTCCTGATCGGTGGACGCAACTACCGCGCCGTACTCGAGGGCAAGCGCGGCCAGCACGGCATCGGAAACCAGAGACCCCGCCGCACGGTGCTCTGTTATCAATCGCTCCAGAATTTCCACGTGCCGTTCGCCAGGAGTCAAAACTCTTATTCTCGGCATTGCAATCCACTCCCGAACGATCGAGAACGCTTCCGCTGCTGTGAGCGGGCGCAGGAAAATCCGGGGGTTGGTGGCGATCCGTACAAAAGCCCAAAGAGTCACCCAGGGCAATACAACCCACTCCGGACCTTCCAGGAGCGCATTCACCCATTTAGTAATGGCAACGTGCTCAGGAGCCTCCCGGTTGTAACGGTACAAAAGAATGTTCGCGTCAAGCAGGATCAACGGTGCGCTTCCCCTTCCCCGATCTCGAGCAGCGCCGCGACACTATCGTAATTCAGCCCAGGACGAACGCCCATGTTTTTTGCCGTGATGCGCAGGCGCCTGGGCACGGTCGCCGAACCCGCAACCAAGCCTGAGCGCAGAACGTCGTTCAACGTTTGCCGGAACGGCACTCCACGCGTGCGGCTCTCCTGCTTCACACGTTCGAGAACATCCTCATCGAGTGCTACAGTCGTCCTGATGCTCATGATGCTTCTATGCTAGCATCTCCGCCGTCATCCCGCTATCGTATCGCCAGCAGGGTCATGGGCCGCCGCGAACGTATAATTCTAGACAGTCATGTTCGATCTCAAACAACACCCACATCGCCGCTTGAACGCGCTGACAGGCGAATGGGTGCTTGTCTCGCCGCACCGTACCGACCGGCCCTGGCAGGGTCAGGTGGAAAAACTTCCGCCCGAGAACCGCCCGGCATACGATCCGAAGTGCTACCTCTGCCCCGGCAATCCACGCGCGGGAGGAGTCAAGAATCCGAACTACTCGTCGACCTTCGTCTTCGATAACGACTTCGCCGCGCTCCGGCCCGATACTCCGCCCGGTCATTTTGAGCAAGGCAATCTGCTGCGCGCCGAGTCGGAATACGGCACCTGCCGCGTTGTGTGTTTCAACCCGCGCCACGATCTCACGCTCGCACTGATGAGCGTCGAGCAAATCATGCCGGTGGTGGACACCTGGGTCGAACAATTCACGTCTCTGTCCGCGGATCCAGCGATCGGCTATGTCCAGATCTTCGAGAATCGCGGCGAAATGATGGGCGCCAGCAATCCCCATCCGCACTGCCAGATCTGGGCTTCGGGATCGCTGCCCAACGAGCCCGCTAAGGAGCTCGCAACTCAAACGAGTTACCGGCAGCGTAACGGGTCATGCCTGCTATGCGATTATGCGGCGCTGGAGCAGAGCGCTGGCGAGCGCATCGTCTGCTCGAACAATTCGTTCATCGCCGTTGTGCCTTTCTGGGCTGTTTGGCCGTTTGAGGTACTCGTCGTCTCGCGCCGGCACATTGCAGATATGACCGAGTGCAACGCCGCCGAGAAAAGAGACTTGGCGGATATTCTGCGCCAGGGCACGATCCGTTATGACAACCTGTTCGAGACGTCATTCCCGTACACGATGGGCTTTCATCAACGTCCCACGGACCACGCGCAGCATTCGGAGTGGCACTTCCACGCGCACTATTATCCGCCGTTGCTGCGCTCGGCGACGGTTCGCAAATTCATGGTCGGTTATGAAATGCTCGCAACCCCGCAGCGTGACATCACGCCCGAAAGCGCCGCTGCACGCTTGCGCGATCTTCCCCCAACGCACTACGACTCAGGGCCGGGGCCGAACGCTTAACTCGCTCACAGCATCCACTTTGCCGAACTGCATTGGCAGACTATTGCCAACATAATAGGACGGCCACTCGTCGCTGTAGTGCGAGGACAGGTAATGTCCCGACTCACCGATGGTGACGTTTTGAAATGAGCCGTCCAGATTTGCCAAGTCAACCACCATGCGCATGGAAGGACCCAAGCGGCGCGTCGTCTGCTTCACCGTGGTCGATGAACCGCTCATCCAAACCGGGCCGATGTTGAAGTACTTCCCAACCAGGGGCAACTGTCCCAGCACCGGATGCGCAATCGTGAGCTCGTTATACGCGCCCCATCGCCATACCTTCACGTTGCTGCCCTGCCGCTTGGAACCCTCTTCGATCGCCGCCGCGAGGCTGTCCATCAACATCCGGTCATAATCGGCGAACCAACCCAGTGGCCGCTCCCGCAGCAGGCGCTCCACCACGGCAACCGCCATCTGCGGCGAGTACGACGCACCCTTCTTCGGCGCCGCCCGCTCGGCGAGATTACGTCGAATCTGTAAATACAGCAGCTCGGCAATGAGTGGCGCGGCCTCGCCCTGGTCCACTTGTCCATCCCAGGCACGCAAAAGCGCGACGGCATCGGCCATCCCCGGACCGCCCGGTTTCAGGCGATCGTACGCTTTAACAGCTTGCGCCGCCAGCCCTCGGTCAAAATCCGAGTAGACGTCCTTTTGCACGGCGAGCATCTGGTCCGGCTTCCAACTATTGCGCGCCGACAGCAGAGACCGAATCTGTCGAGAGCGATATTGCGACGCAAAGTTGCCGCCGACGCGGTAAGCGTATTCAGCGGGGAACGGATTCTGATTAGCGGTAACGATCAGCCCCGAGGGCGGATTGTAAAAGGATGGCAACTGATCGAACGGAATGTACCCGTCCCACTCGAACTCACCCGACGACCCATCGGCGGGCACGTCACCCGTGTAAGACTTTCTCACCGGAAGCTTGCCCGCCGCGTGGTATCCAATGTTGCCGTCCACATCCGCGTACACCCAGTTCTGGCCCGGTCCAGGAAATCGCGACAGCGCGGCCGTGAACTCACTCCAGTTGCTCGCGCGATCGACATCGAGCAGCGGAAATTCAAACCCGCCAACTTCTGCCGCGGTCCACTTGATCGAATAGAATTGCTGCGCCCCATCCTCAACCAGAGGGCCATGCTGCGTCACCCAAACTTGCACGGCGACGGGCTTTTGACCTTTCACCGGGATGACATCGTTCTCGAGCCGCGCCTGCTCCCATTGCCCGCGGTACAAATACTTGCCGGTTTGCGGATTGAACTGCTCGCGATACAGATCCTGCACATCGAAATGCAGGTTCGTCACCCCCCAGGCAATGCGCGCGTTGTGCCCGATGATGATGCACGGCAAACCAGGCAGCGAGACGCCGCTGACGTTTAAACCTGGCGCATTCAGATGCACCATATACCAGGTGGACGGCAGAGAGAACTCGAGATGCGGATCGTTGGCAAGAATCGGTTTGCCGCTTGCAGTGTGACTGCCCGCCACCGCCCACGCATTGGAACCTGGCGATGGCTCGGCGCCCGACCGGACGGGAAAGAGATACTCGATCTTGGCGCGATCGCCGCTCGCCAGCAGGTCCTGCTTCACCAGGTCGTCGCGCCAACTGTTGGTGAGATTCAGAAACATTTGCAAGCCGGCGAGCACGCAATCCTCGATCGTCCAGGGCCGCGGATCGTAGCGCAGCAGTGCGAATTCGATCGGATATCGCCCCCGGTTCTGTTCCAGATAGAAATTGACTCCGCGGGTATACGCGGCCATGACGGCGCGATCGGCGGTGGACAGACGGCGGGTCTGCTCCTCCGCGATGCGGCGCATGCGGAGCCGCCGCGCATCCTTGTCCACTTCGAGCGTTCTCGGCCCGATTACTTCCGACAGCTCACCCGCGGCCAGCCGCCTTATGCCGTCCATTTGCCACATGCGATCTTGCGCAGTGACGTAGCCTTGCAGAAAAATCGCGTCTTCCCAGGAGCCCGCGGTAATATGCGGAACACCCAATCGATCGCGCGCGATTCGAGCAGGCCCGGTCACTGGCGCGGTGAGCGTACCGGATGTAACCGGCATGGCCCGCCACGCAAACCAATACACGGCAAACAGCACGAGCAGAATGAGAACCGCTATGCTCAGATTGATGAGCTTGAGGATGCGCTGGGGATGCACTGGGCTTTCATTATCCCAGAGGCGCGGCGAAACCAGCGCAGCGCGGGCTTGAAACACACATGGGCTATCGCATCCTGATTATGGTTGCGATCATCGCGCTGAACGGCTTCTTCGCCGCCGCCGAGGTATCGCTCGTATCCGTTCGCCGATCGCGCCTGAAAGCGTTGGCCGGTCAGGGCCAGATCGCCGCGCAGGCCGCGCTCAACCTGCTCGCCAATCCGCAGCGCCTTCTATCAGTGACGCAGTTCGGCGTAACGCTGGCCAGTCTCGGACTCGGTTGGGCCGGTGAAGATACCCTGTTTCAGATGTTTGTCGGCTTCGCGCGGCCCGTGCTGACGCCGGCGACGCAGGTCTGGATCCATGGCGTGAGCTTCGGGCTCGCGTTTCTATTGATGAGCTACGCCCACGCGGTGATCGGCGAGGTGGTCCCGAAGAATCTCGCGCTCGAGAAGGCCGATCGCCTCGCTTTGCTCGTAGCCCCCGTCCTCGTCGTTTTCGACCGTATCGCGGCGCCGTTCGTTTACGTGATGGAGCGTTCTGCAACCGGCCTGTCGCGCCTGATCGGCTTGAGGGGCAGCCACACGGGAGGCGGTCACTCCGCCGAGGAACTGAAATTCATCATCCGCTCGAGTTGGAGCGAGGGGCACCTGGAGAGCTTCGAGGAGAACGCTATCCAGCACCTGCTCGACCTGGGCGATTTTCTCGCGCGCGAGATCATGGTGCCGCGGCACAATATCGTTGCCGTAGCTGCGGATTCCACGCTGGATGACGTCTTGAAGGTGATGGCCGAGTACAAACATTCCCGCTTGCCGGTGTTTGAAGGCACGCGCGAAAACATCGTCGGCATTCTGCACTACAAGGACCTGATTCGGCTTTGGCAGGAGCGCAAGTGGAACCATGAGCACCGCCGCACGGAGCGCCCGTTTCGTTTGCGCCGTCTGCTTCGCAAGCCGCTCGTGGTTCCCGAAACCAAGCCGGTTTCGCAATTGATCGCCGACTTTCGCGAGCGGCATACTCACCTGGCATTGGTGGTCGACGAGTTCGGCACGATCGCCGGACTGGTGACGCTCGAAGATGTTCTGGAGCAGATCTTCGGCCAGATGGCGGACGAGCACGACAAGCCCTCCAAGCCGCTATCGATGGAAGCTTCCGAGATGGTCGTGGATGGGTCGATTCCGATTCGCGATCTGACGGCCCTGTACGGATTCGACCTTCCGTCAGAGGCCGGCTTCGAGACGCTGGCCGGGTTCCTGCTGTACAAGTTGGGGTACATCCCTAAACAAGGAGAAGCTGTTACCTTTGATGGACGGCGCTTCACGGTTTTGGAGATGGATCGCAATCGCATCGCGAAGGTGAATATCGAGAAGTTGGCAGCGCCCGTAAGTGCGGTTGCGGAACAACGGGTCTAGCGGGCCAGCAAACACTCGGCTACGATGGTGAGTGGAGGAATGGCCGAGTGGTTTAAGGCGGCGGTCTTGAAAACCGCAGTACGGGAAACTGTACCGGGGGTTCGAATCCCTCTTCCTCCGCCAGCTTGGCACGTTGCCCGCACCGTCAGCACGGCGGACGATTTCGTTCAGTACCGATTCATCGACACCCATCCGTTTCTATAGCCATCCGAATCTTCTTAGCAGTTCCGGAGTTACGAATTTCGCGTGCTGCGGAGACCTATGACTAGATCAGGGTGGAAGCAGAACGGTCAAACTGGACTGCTGTGCGGGTCGGAACTATGGGACGGTGGCTCGCCAAAACCTGTACTCTGCTTCCGGCAGATGGACCGGATCGCACGGGGCAGGAGTTCGACTTTACGGGGTTGCCATCCAGAGCGCCATCAAATAGGCCATTCTACTGTGGCATATTGGAGGCTAAAGGCTATATGAGGAACTTCCACCTGCCCCTGCCAGAGCAAACGTATACGCTGCTCAGGGCGGAGGCGGAGCGGGCGCAGTTGCCCGCCACAACACTTGCCCGCCAAGCTATCGACGCCTGGCTCAAAGAGCAGAAGCGGAAGGCGAGACACCACGCGATTGCGGGATACGCGGCGGAGATGGCCGGTACGGAACTCGATCTCGACCGTGAGTTGGAGTCAGCCGGAATCGAACATCTGGTAAGGGCCGGCAGGGTGCGAAAGTGAAGAGGGGAGAGGTCTATTGGGCCGATCTGATTCCGAAGTCCGGCTCGGAACAAACGGGACGACGTCCGGTTGTAGTCGTATCTCACGACGGCTTCAACCAGACGGCCCGCTGGCTGTCGATCATTGTCGTCCCCCTCTCGACTTCCGCGTCGCAAACCAAGCGCGGGCCCACCGTAGTGGGTCTACCCGCCGGCGTGGCAGGCCTGTCGAGAGCGAGCGCGGCTATCTGCCATCAGGTCACAACGCTCGACCGCGCGAAACTCACGGCGCGGATAGGTCTGCTGCCAGCCGAGCTTCTCCTGGAAGTTGATGGCGGCCTGCGGGCTGCTTTGGATCTGGATTAATGGTCCAAAGCCCGATGGCGTCAACAAAAGAAGTTGATGTCTGGGGCCCAAGCAGGTGGCTCCTGTGGTAGTCGCGTTTCGAACCTTGCTGGTCTGCCCGTCGCATTAATTGAATCAACTGTTCGGGCTACTCTGAAGCGACTGCCCCTCTTCGGGAATTGCTTCACCGTGAGACACGAGGCTTTCCGGAACAAGCATCGAGTCCCGTCGTGGACGTTGAGTCGCATCGTTCGTCCGAATTGTGCGGAGATCACTTTGGGACGTGATGCGTCACGTAGGAAACTGCGATGGGAACGCCGCTACGAAACGTCATGCGGACGACCACCTGGAACTTGGGTGGCAATCGCCCTGAGGCATCCCGCAGCTTCGAAACCAGTTCCTTCACATGGTCGGGAGTGGTTACGTACTCCGCGGCCGCCCACTCCGCCTCGGCGCTGCCCCCGCCAAGCACGACGACTTGTCTGCCTTGCTGAGGCCCGGGAAAGAACGAGATGACGCCATATTGCTCGATGCGTATTCCAGCGATGCCGATCACTGATTCCAAACTGATGGCGATCAGGATTCCAATCCATGCCGATCACCATCGGAGCGAAGCGACGCTGAGCTGTACCTATCATCGTGAACGAGTCGAGCTTGAGTCAAACTC
>JBBQGC010000074.1:0-24419 GCA_038322705.1 Bryobacterales bacterium
TCTTTATGTTTGCAGAGGAGGCCGGGACGTACGTCACCACCACCACCAGAAGCAGAAACAGTGAGACCGCTGATGAGTTGTGAACCGCCGCAGTGTTCACATGTATTGTTGGGCATGGACAACTATAGCCCATGAGGGTAACTCATGATCTCCCGTACCGTCCCAAGAAAGGGTAGGTTTTGGGACGATCCGCAGCACGCCTTGAACGAGTGGTTACGTCGTCCCGTTTTGTTGTCCCATTTGCATACTCAGATCTCGCGGAGCCCCCTCGTGTCTCACTCGGGTTTTGCAACCTCCGGGCTACGTTGCGTAAACGTTCGTTTCTGCAACATCTCCGCTGTCCCCTGTTTCTGTGGATTACTGCGTTGCGAAAAGGTATTGCTTAATGTAGACTAATGGCAATAGATTATTGCAATGCTTATAGGTTACGCCCGAGTCTCAACCAACGATCAGGAAACCGCCACGCAAGTGGCGGCATTGAAGGCGGCCGGGTGCGAGCGCATCTTCCGAGAAAAGGCATCCGGTGGTCGCTGGGATCGGCCTGAACTGCAACGGCTTCTCGATCAACTGCGCAAGAGCGACGTGCTTGTGGTTTGGAAACTGGATCGGCTATCGCGTTCCCTTCGCGACGTTCTTACGATCATGGAACGGCTCGGGGAAGCCGGAGCCGGATTCCGCAGCCTGACCGAAGCAATCGACACGACCACGCCTGCCGGTCGGATGATGATGCAGATGGTGGGAGCGTTTGCGGAGTTCGAAAGGGCCATGCTCAAGGAACGCACCAAAGCTGGGCTGGACGCTGCCCGCGAGGACGGACGGATTGGTGGACGCCGCCCGAAGCTGTCGCCTCAACAACAAGCCGAGATACGGAAGATGGTTTCCAAGGGCGACAAGACGGCTGCCGACGCGGCGCGGCTGTTCAAAATACACCCTGCGACAGTCTGTCGGCTCCTCGCCAGGTCCACATCAACCAGGAAGACCAGCTATGGCAAATAATGTTGACGACCTATGCCAAACAATTCTGAAAGTGACAGGACGGTCTAGCGACATCTCCTTTTTGACATCTGTACCGATACGCGGTACGGTAAGATGTTGTTAAAGACGTTTCGCCACAAGGGACTGGAGCGCCTGTTCGAGAAAGACGACCCGAGCGGCGTCCGGGCCGATCAGGTTCGGCGAATCAAGGACGTGCTGGCTCACCTCGACGTGGCGCGGCACCCAAACGACCTCAATTTGCCGGGGTATCGGCTGCACGCCTTGCGCGGCGAATTGAAAGGCTACTGGAGCGTGACCATATCCGGCAACTGGCGGATTACGTTCCGCCTTGAGGACGGAGACGCTTTTGAGGTGGATCTGGTGGACTATCACTAACGAAGGAGGAAACAGACTATGCCTATGAAGAACCCGCCGCACCCTGGTCCCTCCATCAAGGACGCCTGCCTTGACCCGCTCGGTCTGAGCGTCACTGAAGCTGCCAAGGTGCTCGGCATTGCGCGGCATACTCTATCGCGCGTTCTCAACGGACACGCCGGGTTGTCCCCGGAAATGGCGATCCGGCTGGAAAAGGCCGGATGGTCCAACGCCGATCACTGGCTACGCTTGCAGATGGCCTACGACCTTGCGCAGGCTCGCCAGCATGAGCGCGAAATCAAGGTGCAGCGCTATGAGCCGCGGCCAGATGCATAGGACTGTATAGACAACTACGCCGAAATGAGCAATTCACACGCCGAACTCCGGGCCGCGCTTACGGTTCTGACAACGCATATCGACAAAAACCGGTTGCAGACTGCCAGCGCGCTGAAGTATAAGAATGCTTCGGCGCAAAGTGATCCGAAGGCGTTGCCGATAGGCCGTGAGCGATTCATCCGCGACGGTCGCACTCCGCGGACTGAATCGGGTGGACGTTGAAAGGCCGCTTCTCTATCTTGTGGGTTTGGGCGTGCTCGTCAGAGCGCTGGGCATTCTCACGATTTCCTGGACGCTGGCGATGCCGATTGCTTGGAGCAGGTCGGTTCCATGGACGAGGCCAAGCCGCGAGACAATTGATCACCTCGCGACATATGAAGGCAGCAACCCCAGCCAAGCGAGCCTATACAAGGAAATCCCGCGTTAAGGCGGATTTTAGGCCAGCCCTCGTGAACTCCTTGCTCGTGCTGAGAACCGGCTGCTTATACCGTTGCGCCAGAGCATGCACTGGGCAGTCACCGAGGTTCAGTCCCGCTGGGCTAAGCCCTTTGCCGAAGCGCTCGTAGACGTCGATTGCCAAGGCTGCGTCCGCGGCGTCGAAGCCTTCAACAGCAATTCCTGCCTCGTCGAGGTAGCTCAGCATCAGAGTGACCGCGGAGCGTCCTTTCCGGACGAGCAGCACCGATCCTGCCTCGTAGAGACTGACCGCGGATATGCGCGGACGTGAAGCGGTGGCCACTGCCTCTTCGTGACGCTCATATCCTGGCTCTGCCAATATGATCGCGAGCACAGCAGAGGTATCTACGATCACTTCCACAATCCCCGCTGGTCATACATGCCCGCAAGAATCTTGCTGGCTGGTCGCGTATCGAGGTCGGGCAGCGCGTGAGCCTGTTTCAGGATCTTCCGCAGCTTGGCACGGTCGGATTTCCTGGGAACCATCCGATCCTTCTCGGCCCTGAGCGCATCGAGCACGACGCGCGTGAGGCTCTTGCCGGTTTGCCCGGCGATCTCGCTTGCGAGCCTGTAAGCCTCGCCGTTCTTGATGTTCAGTGGTGTTGCCGGCATCCTGAATACTCCAGTGACTCCATCTTACTCCAATTCCTCCCCCGGACGGCGGACGGCCTCGCTAACGCGTCGCCAGCCAGAACTGCGGCGTGAAAAATGAGAGCTTGCAGCCGCAACGTCATTCATGGACCGGCACGTCGACGTGCCGTCGGTATGGATGACACTTGCCGGCAATGCTCTCCACGACGGGACACCGCGACCACTCCAGATTGGCCAAAGGTGCGGGGCCTCCCTCTCTGAGGTACACGCCGAATCGCGGCGGAGCGTAGTGCTAAAATCGAACCTCAGCCATGGAACGCGCCGCCCGCCTGATTGGCAAAATGAACCGCGCGCGCGAAGTGTTTACCCCCGAAGAACTGGCGCGTGCCGCGTGGGCGCAAGCGGTTGGCAAGAAGATCGCATCGAACACCGCTGTCACAGGCCTGGTCCGGAACCGTCTGATCGTGGAGGTGCGCGACATGGTATGGCAGCGCCAGTTGAACCCGCTGCGAACGCACATACTCAAAAACCTGGCCGATATCCTGGGGCCGGGGATCGTCACCGACCTCGAGTTGCGCCCCATGGCTCCGCGCCGGATGCCGCAGCGGGCCGAAACGCCGCGCCAGATCCCGAGCACGGATGAAGCAGAGGCCATCGCCGATCCGCAATTGCGACGCATGTACCGAAACCTCCGCAAGAAAGCGACCGCGTGAAGATCACTGAAAAGGAAGTCCGCTATGTCGCCGATCTGGCGAATCTGAAACTCTCCGCGGAGGAGATGGGCCGCATGGTCCACGACCTCGATGAGATTCTGACGCACATCGGCAAGCTGAACGAACTCGACACGGCCGGGGTGGAACCGATGGCCCAGGTGTTGTACGAAGCGGGCGACGCTGCGACGCTGCGTGAGGACGTCGAGATACAGCCGCTGTCCAACGCCGAAGCCCTCGCCAATGCTCCGCGGCCGGGCGCAGGCTACTTCAAGGTCCCGCTGGTAATTGAGCGATGAACGTTGCAACCCTGACCATCGATGGCGTGCGGCGAGGGTTGGAGGCGCGCGAATTCAGTGCCGGGGAACTGGCTCTCGAGGCGCTCCGCTTTGCGCAATCCGCGAATCCGGAAACCAACGCGTACCTGACGTTCTGTCCCGAGCGCGCCCTCGCCGCAGCGGAGGCGGTGGATGCGAAACTCGCGGCGGGCATTGACCCAGGGCCGCTTGCCGGCGTACCGGTGGCAATCAAGGACGTCATTGTCACACGCGGCGTGCGCACGACTTGCGGATCGAAGCTGCTGGCCGAATACATTCCGCCGTACGATGCGACCGCTGTTGCGCGCCTGGAGCGGGCCGGGGCCATCGTGATCGGGAAGACGAACTGCGACGAGTTCGCGATGGGTTCTTCCAACGAGAACTCGGCGTTCGGCCCCGTGCGAAATCCCGTGGCTCCCGACCGCGTGCCCGGCGGATCGAGCGGCGGATCGGCTGCGGTGGTGGCGCAAGGAACCGCCATTGCCTCGCTCGGTTCGGATACGGGCGGCTCGGTAAGGCAACCCGCCTCGTTCTGCGGCGTCGCGGGAATCAAGCCCACCTACGGACGGGTGTCGCGCTATGGGCTGGTTGCTTTCGCCAGTTCGCTCGATCAAATCGGAACATTCGGGCGCAACGTGAGAGACGCTGCCCAGATGCTGAACGCGATTGCGGGCCGGGATCCGCGCGATGCGACGTCGGCATTCGAGCCCGTTCCCGATTACGTTGCGGCGCTGGGTGGCGATGTGCGTGGCATGAAGATTGGCCTGCCGCGGGAGTACTTCGAATCGATGGCGGGCGAGACGGGCGAAGTGATTGGCCGCGCGATCGAAGCGCTCAAACAACTTGGCTGCGAACCGGTCGAAATCAGCCTCCCTTTTACGAGTTATGCGATCGCGACTTACTACATTATTGCGACCGCGGAAGCTAGCTCGAATCTGGCGCGCTATGACGGCGTACGGTACACCACACGTTCGGGCGCGTCGTCCACGCTGACTGAGATGTATCGCAACACTCGCGGCGAAGGATTTGGCGCCGAATGCAAGCGCAGGATCATGTTGGGCACTTATGTCCTCAGCGCGGGGTACTATGACGCCTACTATCTCAAGGCGCAACAGGTGCGCAGTCTGATTGCGCGCGATTTTGCCTCGGCGTTCGAACAGGTAGATGCACTTGTCGCCCCCGTCTCACCGTTCGCGGCGTTCAAGCTGGGCGAGAAAGTAGACGATCCGTTACAAATGTACCTATCTGACATTTACACGATCACAGGCAGCCTCGCGGGGCTTCCTTGCATGAGCGTTCCAGCCGGAAAAACTGAAGCGGGATTGCCGGTCGGACTCCAGATACTTACGCGCCACTTCGATGAAAGGACGATGCTGCGCCTGGCGTACGCGTTTGAACAGGCTCATTTCTGACTCAGCCCGCCATCGACGGCTAACACCTGCCCAGTTACAAAATTCGACGCTGTCAGGAAATACGAGACAGCTTCGGCGATTTCCTTGCCGGTGCCTGCGCGGCCGGCGGGAGTTACGCGCACCAGGCGCTCCGTCCGCTGATCCAAGTCACCAAAGGGAATAACTCCCGGGGCAACTGAGTTAACGGTGACATCGGGCGCGAACGCTTTGGCCAGCGCGCGAGTAAGCATGATGACTCCGGCCTTGGAGGCACAGTAGTGCGCGTGCTGCGACCAGGGCCGTATGCCGCCCAGCGAGCTGATATTCACGATTCGGCCGCCGCCTCCGCGCTTCATCAGCAGCGCGCCTTGCTGACAACAGAAGAAGGTGCCTTTCAGATTGACGGAGTGGATGTAATCCCAGTCCTCACTCGTGATTTTGAGCGGATCGATTCGCGTGAACCGCGCGGCGTTATTGACCAATGCGTTCAATTGTCCCATGGTGTCATTTACGCGGCGGAACAGGCTCTCGATCTCCGGTACGGACGCCAGGTCAGCCTGAAATAGAGGCGCATTCCCGCATTCGCGTGCTGTATCGCGTGCTTCGGCTTCCGATGACTGGTAATGAATCGCGACACGCGCGCCCATGTCATGCAGATGCAACGCGATTTCCCGCCCAATGCGCTTAGCGGACCCTGTTACTAGTACTACTTGCCCTTCTAGCGATTGCATCTCTGAATGATGACATGCATACTTACACCGGGACACCTATTGGACTTCGACACGATCCATTCATCTGACGAAGAGATGGAGTCATGGGCTGAGGAATTCATCTTCAATCGACTCTCGCCTTCCGACCTCAGCCGCTATGAGCAGCACTTGCTGACTTGCCACAAATGCCAAAAGGCGGTAGAGGATACTGAGCAATTCATCAGACGCTTGCGCGATGCCAGCGACGGCCCGGCGCAGTAGCTCAGGCGCGCCCTTCCGGGTGCTCCGTCATCTTCTCGAGCGACCGCGGCAGCAGTACAGTAAATGTCGAGCCGCGCCCCAATTCACTTTCCACGCGAATGTCGCCTCCGTGTTTCTTGGCCGTAGCACGGCACGTGAACAGGCTCAAAGCCGCTCGAACGCGTCCCGAGCCGGAGCTGAATCCAGGCGTAAACAGGCTTGAAAATAGCTCGGGAGGAATGCCGCGTCCGCTGTCGATGAACGCGATCCGGATCCAGGCACTATCCGCCGTGGCTGTGATGCGCACCTTTCCTGCGCCATCGATGGCCTGAATAGCGTTACGCAGCAGATTCAAGAATAGCTGGTGCAGGTCCGCCGGATACGCGTAAATCACGGGCACTTTGCCGGCGTCCACCGTAACCTCGACACGGTCCTCGAACTCCGGTTTCAACAGCGCTACCGCATCGTCGAGCGCCTGAGGGATGTCGACCTTGCCGTAGCGTGCCTGGTCGACCCCAGCAAGAACCTTGAGCCGTTGAACCAGGTTCGAGATGCGGCGGGTGGCGTCCGTGATCAGGCGCGCGTTTGTCAGCAACGCTTCGATGGCCTTGTTGTCAGGCCCGGCCGCCAGTTTTTCCCCGGCCAGTATCGCGACATTGGCGGCGCTCTGGATGGCTCCTAACGGCGAATTGATCTCGTGCGCGATGCCCGCCACCAAACCTCCCAGTGAAGCGAGGTTTTCGAGTTCGGCGTGGTGCTGCAGCGATTCCAACTGCGCTTCGAGGGCGATCGCTTTGTATCGCAAAGCCGTCTGGTCCACCGCCAGGTCCGACTTGATCCGCTCCCAATCCATGAAGTGCTCGAGAGCCGGCGACAGGTGGCCCATGTGCTGAAATACGTTGGCCAGGGCATGATGGCACTGGGCCATGCGCGGCCGCATCCCCAACTCCCGGGCGATAACCAAGCCTTCGGAGAGCAGAGTCAGCGCACGCGCGTACTCGCCTTTGCGCCCCTGGATGCGTCCCAGCGCGAGCAGACTCGTGGTGAGCGACTGACGGTAGCCCTCCTTCTGGCGGATCTCCAGCGCCTCGGTGTGGTAGAGCAGCGCTTGTTCGTCGTTCTCCAACGCCTCGAACGCTTCGCCGAGATCGTTGAGGGTGCGCGCCGTGGTAATCCGGTTATGGGCGCGGCGGGCAAGCTCGAGGGCTTCGAGCAACGGCGGCAGCGCCTGGTCGTAACGCTTCTGCGCGAGATACGTCAGGCCGAGGCCGGACAATGCGCGGGCGCGTCCGGACACTTCGTCTTCGAGGGAATTAAAGGATTCGACGCTGCGCTGATGCCAGGAGAGCGCTTCGTCGAGTTGTCCCAGCGATAGTAGAATGCCGCCTTTGACCGCGAAGGCGAAGGCTCGCGAGACACGTTCGTCCATGCGTTCCAGCAGTTGGATGGAACGGTCGCTATTGCGCAGCGCTTCTTCGTAGTTGCCGAGGGTCCAATGAACGAGCGCGAGAACGCTGCGGGCGCGGCTCTCGGCTTCGTCGTCGCCTGAAGACAGCCGCAGCGCCTCGATGCACTCACCGACCGCGCTCTCGAAATCGGAACGGATGTAATGAACGAAGGCCTGAATGGCGAGCGCGCGTGGTACGCCGTTAGCGAAGCCTTCCTGTTCGGAGAGTGTGCGGGCCTCGGTGGCCAGCGCCAGCATTCGGTCCCACTGCTCGGACTCGCGAAGCGCCCAGGCAGACTTGATTAACTCGGAGACGCGGTCGCTCAGCATGAGTGTCCATCATGCCACGGGAGCGTGCGGCGTGGCGGAACACACGGGGAGCGAAGCCGCTACAGTAAATCAAGTGAAGGTCAAAGGTATCGAGCAAAACACGTGCAGTACGTGCGGGCGATCCGTGCCGGCCTACGATGTCATCAGTTATGGTTCGCCTGAGACGGGTTATCGGGAGCTTTGCACGAAATGCTTCAACACCGAGGTCGCTGAATCCGCCGGTCTGGCCGGGTTCCAGCACGTCGATTTCGCACCTGTCGAGATTGTCGATTGCGATAGCCAGCCGCACGTGTTTCATTTCAGGACGCGCCTGTTCGGGCCAGGCATCGCTGTGGACGCATTCGAGGTTTGGGACGGAAGTCCGGCCGGCTATCAATTCCAAGTGATTGGCGAACCGGAAGACGATCCGTTTGGTCTGCTCGGCCGATTGATGGAGAGAATCCGCCGCGCTTTGTCAATCAAGCACCTGAAGATGGGCAGCCTCGGATTGCAGATCGCCAATCAAGTGGTGAGGGGCAGAATTGACTGGGATGATGCTGAGGATGGCCGCGTACCCCTACTCAACATCGATGGCCGGGATGTAACTTGGGATGAGCTCGGCCGCATGTTGATGACCTTCGAGGGCTGGCACTTCCAGTTGGAGATTCGCGACAAGAGCGAAGAGAGCTGAGAGCGCGGCCCGCTCAGTTCAGCGACAAGCCGATCAGCCCGGGCGGCATCGGTTTCAGACCGCTCCCGCCTCCGCGCCCAATCCCGGCGCTCAACAACGATAAAAGGACAGTGTCGGGGGAATCTGTTTCAAACACGACGAATCGCATTTTGTGTTGCCACAGAACCGAGAGATAGTTCTCTTCGTTGGGCACGATGAGCACGACGCGATCCGGATAATTGAGCAGTGTTGGAAATCGCTCGACGGCCTCACGGTCCGCCACGATC
This sequence comes from Bryobacterales bacterium, assembly GCA_038322705.1. Taxonomy (GTDB): domain Bacteria; phylum Acidobacteriota; class Terriglobia; order Bryobacterales; family Bryobacteraceae; genus TMP-7. Next base: position 8,815 of record JBBQGC010000074.1, read on the forward strand.
GGGCTATCGCCGGTGAAATCCGGCGCCGACCCTCGCACGGCGTTGTACCCCTCGCGCATCAGCAAGGCGCGCAGCAGATCTGCGTACCGCTGCGATTCGAGCAGGAGTTGGACTTTGACCATCGTGAAATCCCTCTTCGGCAATCCCAACCTGAGAAGGAGCAATCCGACAGCCACAAGTTTGCCCGACCGTTCGGCGCGCCGGGATCCAGCTTGCAAACGCGCGCCGAATCAACGATTTTCTAAGCCGCGGGAGCGCCGCCGCCCGGAGCATTCCCGCTTTGACCCTGAATCGCGGCTGCGGCAATCTGCGCAATATCCAGCAGGTTGGGTGGATTGGCGGATACGGTGGTCAACGCGTCCCGGAACATCGTGTTACAGAACGGACAGGCCGCGCCCACCACCTTCGCTCCCGTGGCAACGAGCTGTTCGGCGCGCTCGACGCTCACCCGCTTGCCCTTTTCCTCGCCCATGAACGCCAGGCCGCCGCCCGCGCCGCAGCAGAAACTTCGCTCGCGCGACCGCTCGGCTTCCACCAGGTTGCCGTACTTGGAAACCACCTCGCGCGGGGGCTCGTAGGATCCGCGGTAACGACCCAGGTAGCACGGGTCATGAAACACGATATCCCCGGCCGATTCGCCATTCGACGGAAGCTTGTCTTTGTGACGCGCCATGAATTCGCTGTGATGCTCGATCGGCGGCGCTTCTCCGAACTCTTTCCAATCGACGGAAATCGTGCGCACGCAATGCGGGCAGATGCTGACGATCTTTTGGACTTTACTCTGCTTCAGCGTCTCCAGGTTCGATTCGGCGAGTGTCTGGAACACTAGGTCGTTGCCCATGCGCCGCGCTGGATCGCCCGAGCACTTCTCCTTGCGCAGCACCCCATAACTGACGCCGAGGTATTGCATGACTTTCGCGAATGACGAGATGATCTCGCGGCCGCGCGGGTCGTAGGAGCCCATGCAGCCCATCCACAAGCAATACTCCTGTGTTCCGTCGAATATAGGGAGCGCTTGCTTCTGAATGAACTTGTCGCGCTCACTGGTGGAAAATCCGAGCGAATTGCCGTTCCGCTCGAGATTCAAGAACAGCTTGGTCCCGTAATCGTCTTCCCACTTACCGGTGTTCACCGCGCCGCGCCGCAATCCGACGAGTAAGGGCAAGTGCTGAATGCCAACGGGACATTGAAACTCGCAAGCTCCGCAGGTCGTGCATTGGAATGCGGCCTCTTGCGAAAGATAGGTCCCGATGAGCGGCTCTTCGGCTCCGGGCCCGAACTCTTTGATATAGCCGCGGAATCCGAGCGCGATCTGTTTGGGGTCAAGAATTTTGCCGGTCAAGTGCGCTGGACAATGTTCGCTGCACCGGCCGCATTCCACGCACGAGTAGGCCTGCAACGTAACGATGTTGGTGAGATCTTTGCCCGTGTCCAGTCCGAAATCCTCGTCACCCTCAAGCGGCGGAATCTGGCTGAATTGCTGGCGCTTCAGGAAGACCGTGGCAGGACTCAAAACAAGATGAAGGTGTTTGGTGTGCGGAATCAGCGGCAGGAAGATCAGTAATGCGAGGGTGTGCGACCACCACAGCGCGCGGCCCGCCGGGGCTTGCTCATTCACCCAGAAGGTCGCGAGATAAGTGACCATCAGCATAAAAATGAGTAGTGCGATGAAGCCCGACTCGTATGACGGCTTGTCGCCGAGCCACTGCGGCCGGATGACGAAACGCCGGAATGCGAGGCCCGCGATGGAGACGGCAACGGCCACGGCGAACAGCGCGGCAAGATAGAAGTAGAACCGTCCGAAGATGCCGTCGTGCGAGAGGAACGGATAGCCTAAGCCAGCCGCGACGTGATTCAGCGTGATCAGCGCGAAGGCGAGGAATCCCCAAAATACGAGCGCGTGCGCCAGGCCAGGGAGCGGGCGCTGGCGAATCACCTTGCCTTGGAGCAGAACTTCCCACACAAAATCGCCGATGCGCCGGCCGATGGGTGCGATCGCGTATCCCGGTTCAGGTTTCGCTTTGAGGATGTTTTTGATGACGGGGCTGACCCGTAAAAAGAAGAGCGTGGCCGAGGCCAAAATGAGTACCGCGGCCAAGACCATCTCGATACCGGAAAGATGCAGCATAGCTTCCGGCATCAGCGTAACATGCACGCTCGCGTTCGCTGTTATCCGGCGAGCCTGGCCGTTAGCATCCAGTTCAGAATGCCGCTCGGCCGGCGTCCTACCGACGGCATGTCGAGCGCGAGCAAAGCGCCCTTCTTGAACGCAATCCGCAGCTCCGGGGCGCCGAGCAGAAACGCGCCGAGCGAACTGAACAGCGGCTCGTGTCCCACCAGCAGGATAGACGTCTCGTCCGAGTGAGCGCGGATCTCGTCCCACACAGCCTCGACGCCGCCGCCTGGCTGAAGCACCGGCGTGGTCGCGATCTGCCCCTTGTACCGCAACTCCTCAGCGGCGATTCGCGCCGTCGCCAGCGCGCGGCGGTACGGGCTGGACAGCACCAACGAAGCAGTGACGCCTGCGCGCGCAGCCGTCTTCATCACATCCCGGACCTTGTCGCGCCCTTCCGCAGTCAACTCGCGCTCGGCATCGGAGCGCGCATGCTCCTCAGCGATACCGTGCCTCAATAAGTAGAGTTCCATTTCGCAATCACCTGTAACCGGCGGCCTGCAATTCGAACAACTCCGCGTAGCGCCCGCCAAGCGCGACCAGTTGACCGTGGCTGCCCTGCTCGCGGATCTGGCCGCCTTCGAGCACCAGGATGCGTTGCGCCATGCGAACGGTCGAGAACCGGTGCGATATCAGTACGGCCATCTTCCCCTCCGTCAGATCCGCGAAGCGCAGGAACACTTCATACTCGGCGCGCGCATCGAGGCTGGCCGTCGGTTCGTCCAGAATCAAGACCTGTGCGTCGCGCATGTACGCCCGCGCCAGCGCGATCTTCTGCCACTGTCCCGCCGAAAGATCGACTCCGTTATCGAACCGGCGCCCGAGCATCTGTTCAAACCCGTTCGGGAGCGTGTCGATCACCGAGTCCGCCAGGCTCTTGCGCGCCGCGGTCGAGACGCGGGTCTGGTTCGTCAGCTCCTCGATGCGGCCCAGGCCGATGTTCTCCCTCGCCAGCATGTCGTAGCGCATGTAGTCCTGAAAGATCACGCCGACTTCCTTGCGAAGGTCGTCGACATCGTAGTCGCGCAGGTCCACTCCATCGAGCAGAATGCGGCCATCGGTGGGATCGTAGAGGCGCGCCAGCAGCTTCACCAGCGTCGTCTTGCCCGCCCCGTTCTCACCGATCAGGGCGATCTTCTCGCCTGCCTCGAGCCGGAAATCGATACCGGACAACACCAATCGCGAAGATCCAGGATAGGCGAACGCGACGTTCTGAAATTCGAAACCCGAGCGGATCGGACGCGGCGCCGGTATCGCGCCAGGCCGGCTCTCGATACCCGGCTTCACGTCGAAGAAATCGAACAGGTCCTTGATATAGAGCGCCTGTTCCGCGATGTTGTTGAGGCTGCCGAACAGGCTTTCAATCAAGCTTCGCGAGCGCGCAAAGGCTCCGGCCAGGAACGTCAGGTCGCCCAGCGTCAAAGCGCCCGCGATCGTGCGCGCGATGATGAATCCGTAGGCGGTGTAGTAGCCTGCGGTCGGTAGCAGGTTCAGCAGCGTTCCCGAGACGGCGCGCTTCACCGCGAGCGCTTTGTTATCCGCGTAGAAGCGTTCGAACAACAGGCGCGAGCGATTCACGAGCCAGTCGCCCAGCCCGAACACCTTCACTTCTTTCGCGCTCTGAACGCTGGCGCCGAGCATGCGTAGATAGTCCAGCTCGCGGCGCTCCGGCGTCCATTGATAGAGCATCGAATACGCCAGCATCGTGAACCGCGTCTCGCCGAGGAACGCGGGCACGACGGTGACCACGAGCAATACCAGGAACCACGGCGAAAATAACAGAACCGCCCCCGACAGCGATGCCAGCGTGATCAACTGCTGGCACATCGACGCGATGACGGCGAGCATCCCGAGCCGCGATGTCGTTTGCCGGCGCGCGCGCTCCATCTTGTCATAGAACACGGGATCCTCGAAGGAGACCAGGTCGAGACGGGTTGCATGCTCCATCAGGCGCAGGCTGACGTGGTTGGTGAACCGGTCGCCCAGCAGACTGTCGCAGAGCCCGGTTGCGCGGCCCAGGACATCGCTCAGGACCGCCAGCGAGATCTCGGCCGCCAGTAACGTCCAAACGCTGCGCCCGGGGCGAGCGTGGACGATCTGGTCGATGATCAGTTTCGCGATCCAGAGCTGGACGACAGGGATCAGCGCGGAGATCAGGCGAAAGCTCAACGAGCTGACCGTGAGAATCGGGCTGGTGTCCCACACCATCCGCAGCAGGGGCGGGACGTTGGACAACGCGCGGATGCGCTCACGCCAGGAAGGGAGAGGTTTAGAACCGCTATGCGGCCCCATGGGACGGCCCGGGGTCATGCTTCGAGTGTAGCCGGGCGCGGCGATATCATAGCGCCATGCAGCACTCCCGCCGCGACCTGTTCCGCGCATTGCCGTTCGCGGCGGACACCCGCAAAGCCGTTGCGGCGCGTCCCCCGGCGTTCTCGCCCTCGGCCAAACCGCTGAGGATCTCGGAGAACCTGTACGCGTTCGAAGACACCTGCACGGTGTACATCGTCCGCGATGGTGCGCGGGCCATCCTGATCGACTTCGGATCGGGCAAGGTGCTCGACCATTTGCGCGACCTGGGCATCTCGAAGGTCGACTGGATCCTGCACACGCACCATCATCGCAATCAGTGCCAGGGAGATCTGCGCGCCGTCGAGCGCGGCATCCCGATCGCAGTGCCCGCTCACGAGCAACACCTGTTCGCCGATGCCGAAAACTTCTGGCGCAACCGGCGCGTGTTCCACCTTTACTACGTCCGCAACGACTTCAACACGATCACGCACAACATTCCCGTCGCCAAGGCGCTGGCCGATTACTCGACGCTGCGCTGGGGCAACTACGACCTGTTCATTCTTCCGACTCCCGGACACACGCCAGGTTCGATTACGATATTGGCCACCGTCGATGGGCGCCGGACCGCCTTTACCGGCGATCTGCTGCACTCGCCCGGCAAGATTCTGGACTTGTACGACACCCAGATCACCTATGGCGGGGAAGAGGGTATCGACCTCGGCATCTACTCGCTGGCGCAGCTCCAGGAGCGCAAGCCCGAGCTGCTGTGCCCGTCGCATGGTCCCGTGATGCAGGACGCCGATTTCGCGATCCGCGAGACGTCGCGCCGCCTTCGCGATTACTTCCGCATTCAGTTCAACTCGCTGAGCGTGGACAACCGGCCGTTCGCGGTAAGCCCGCATCTGATCGCCAGCTTCCAGACGACGTCGTCCTTCTACGCCATCGTCAGCGACTCGGGCAAGGCGATGTTCATTGACTACGGCTCCGCGTCGGAGCGCCACTTCCAGGTGTTTCTCGGCGCAACAGCGGTGAACGACCGGATCCGTTTTGTCGAGCATACCATCGGCGATCTGCGGCGCGACTTCGGCGTGAAGGCCGTCGATATCGCGATGCCCTCCCACATGCACGACGATCACATCAACGGCTTTCCGCATCTGCTGCGGCAGTACGGGACAAAGGTGTGGTGCTACGAAAACATGCGCCCGATTTTCGAGAATCCGCGCGGTTACAACCTGGGCTGCATCCTGGGGGAACCGTTCCGCGTGGACCGCACTTTTCGCAATGGCGAACGCTTCCGCTGGGAGGAGTTCGATTTCGAGATCGCACACTCGCCCGGCCACACCGAATATCAGATGGCGCTGTATGTGACGCTCGACGGACGCAAGGTGGCGTTCACGGGCGATGCGTTCTTTCAGCCGAATGCGTCGGGGCCGGCGCTGCGCCACAATCTGATCTTCCGCAACGAAGTGCATAGCGACAGCCACATGAAGTCGATTCGCGGATTGATGGAGCATGCGCCCGATCTGATCGCCCCCGGCCACGGCAAGCCGTACGCCGTCACCCGCGAGATGATGACCGCGACAGAGCAGTTACTACGTAAACAGCAGCAAATGTTTTTTGAGATCCTGCCCGACGGCGAGGCGGAATTCGGATTGGACCCGAGCTGGTTGAGCATCTACCCGTACCAGATCGCGCTCGCGCCAGGGGACCGGCGCAGGCTGGAGATACGGGTTCGCAATTACAAACCCGACACGATGCGGATCGAGGCGGCTCTGATTGCCCCGCGGGAATGGCGAATCGAACCGGATCTCGTGAGGTTCGAGATTCCGGGCCGGTCAACGGGCGTGCGCTCGGTGGAGGTGTCGGTGCCGAAGGGGTGGGCGGCTCCGTCGACTCGATTCGCGATCGCCTGTGACGTGGTGCGCGACGGCAAGTACGTTGGACAGATTACTGAGGTGGTTGTCGATTTCGAGACTGCACCATAACGCAAAAAGCTCACCATTTGGTGAGCTTTGCGACACCCCCGACGGATCGGGGCGATGTATTGGGAGAATCAGATTCGACGGATTCGCAACCGTCAAAACCTGTTTGTTGATTGGATATTAGGGCGGATGGAGGAGGGCTGTCAACAGCAAAATCCGATCGTGCCAATTGGAGCCGAACTCTTTTGCGGAGAGCGACTTGGGCCGTTGCGCGATTTTCCGCAGTTTGTGAAAAAGTCGGAACGATACCGGATTCTGGGCACGTCGATTGGCTGTAAGCGAGAGAAAAGGCGATTGTTATCGAAGCGATCCCGGCTATCTCGCCAATCTGGCGACAAGCAATCGAAAGGCCGTTGGCCGTTCGCAACAAATCTCTACTTGCTACTCAAATGCAGCGTGATCATCCCTTCGTCATCCTTGGGCCCCAGCTTGCGTGAAAGGATCTTAAAACCGGCGAAGAGCACGCCAGAAACGATGCAAAACCCGATAATTACGCCCGCAAAGGCGATGTAGTTCAGGATTGTGCGGGCGAAACTCTTCACTTCGTGGTTCGGGGCTCTCTCATTCAGCGTAACTGCGGCCTGATAGTTGATTTTGCCCAGCAGGCGCTCCGCCGAGTCGGCGTCGGTGCTGTCGGTCACCACGGCCACCAGCGGGCCCGTGCGCTTCACCACGACGCCGGGTAGTGCACGGATGCTGTCGGACCGCTCGCGCGCGATGGCGGGCGTGGGATAGTTCAGAATCGCAAGTCCGAATTCGCCCCCCTTACTGCGGTAGCGCCCGTATTGCGCCTCGGCGCTCAGGTGGAAGGCGGCCTGCGATGGCGGAATCTTCGGATCGAAGCGCTGCAACGATACCGGCCCGACGATGTAGCGTTCGGAGTTGGGAACCAGGCCATCTGGAGGCAGGTACGTGCTGAGAACGGGTAACGGCCCCTGCTCCACCTTCGGTAACGCGAGATACACCTGCGCGATCTCGTCTTCCTCCGGGATCCGCCCCGTGACTTGAACTACATAGTTGCCAAAAAGATAGATGGCTCCATCGCGAGTGGTTGCGGCGAGCTTATTCAACTTGGAAGCGACCGGCCTCGCATCCGCGGGACGCGCGAACTGGTAGGCCGCCATGGCCCCTGTCGAATCGCGAAATCGCCAAACGGTGAGCGTCGTGGGTCCGAACGGCGCCCGCTCGCCCCCTTCGAACCCGTACTCCTCAAACAGAGCCGGGTCGGGCGGCTGGACCGTCTCGGGATTCGATTTCATCGCTCCCGCCAGCCGGTCGGGCAGGATCGCCGCGCCGAGCGACACGGCCAGCATCATGCAGCCTAGGAGCGAAACGGGGATTATGCGCCGCAGCATTTTTTATACTTTTTGCCGCTGCCGCACGGGCAGGGATCGTTGCGGCCAGCCGTGCGCTTCGCGATAACGGGCTGATTCCCAGCAGCAGTCCCGTCGCCGCCCACCATCTGCAATTGAGCCAGCTCGCGGTCCTTCTTCCGCTGGATGTTCCGCGTAAAATCGAGCACCGCGTTCTGCGCCTCCCGGCTGGGCTGTGCAGCAACCCCGACAGGCTCGCCGGGCTCCTCCTCATCGTCTTCGAAGTCGTCCTCCATGTCCGGATAAGGAAGCGGCGGCCGGTCGCCCTCTTCGGCGCGTTGCAGGAAGAACAGGAAGCGTACGGACTCGTCCTCGACCCGCTCGATCATGTCGTCGAACATGAGCTTCGATTCTTTCTTGTACTCGACCAGCGGATCCTTCTGTCCGTAGCCGCGGAGCCCGATGCCTTCCTTCAAGTGATCCATGGAAAGCAGGTGATCTTTCCATTGATTGTCGATCACGTTCAGCATCAGCATGCGCTCGGTTTCGCGCATGATCTCGGGACCCACCAGCGATTCCTTCTCGTCGTAGCGCTTCTTCAGCAGATCGAGAATGGTGGTCTCGACGTCGCGCCGCTCCATGTGCATCAGCTCTGGGATATTGATCTTCACCCCGAACTGAGTGAGGATGTCGGTCTGCAAGCCGCTCCAATCCCAATTGGCCTGATGCGCGTTTTCCGCACAGCGGGTATCCAGGCACGAGCCGGCGATATTCTCGACGATTTCGAGAACCCGCGTCTTCTGGTCCTGGCCCTCGATCAATTGTTTGCGCCATCCGTAAACGGCCTGGCGCTGCTTGTTCATCACGTCGTCGTATTCGAGAACGTGCTTTCGAGCGGCGAAGTGCTGCGCTTCGACGGCCTTCTGCGCGGCCGCGATGCGCTTGGTGATCATCCCCGATTCGATCGGCACATCCTCTTCCATGCCGAGCCGCAGCATCAGATTCTGCATGCGCTCGCCGCCAAAAATACGTAACAAATCGTCCTGCAATGAGAGGAAGAATTTCGATGCGCCGGGGTCGCCCTGACGGCCCGCGCGTCCTCGAAGCTGATTATCGATGCGTCTCGATTCGTGCCGCTCCGTGCCCACGATGATCAATCCGCCCAACCCGATCACCTCGTCGTGATCCTTCGCGGTTTCGGCTTTGAAGCGCGTGAAAACGGTGTCCCATTCGGCGCGCTCCGGACTGCCCATCGCCGCCGTCTGCAGCATGTCCGGATCCTTGTTTTCTTTCCGGAGATACTCCTTGGCCATGAACTCCGGGTTGCCGCCGAGCAGGATATCGGTACCGCGGCCCGCCATGTTCGTCGACACGGTGACCGCCGACTTGCGCCCCGCCTGCGCCACGATGAACGCTTCCCGCTCGTGATTCTTGGCATTCAGCACTTCGTGTTCCACGCCCAATTTCTTGAGCTGGTTCGAAAGGCGTTCCGATTTCTCGACCGAGATGGTGCCGACGAGAACGGGCTGGCCCTTCTCGTACAGCTCCTTAATCTCCTTGGCGGCGTTGCGGAACTTCTCATCCTCGGTGCGGTAGACGATGTCCGTATTCTCTTTGCGGATCAGCGGACGGTTGGTCGGAATTACGACCACGTCCAGGTTATAGATCTTCTGAAACTCCGCGGCTTCCGTCTCGGCGGTGCCGGTCATTCCCGCAAGTTTCTTGTACATGCGGAAATAGTTCTGGAAGGTGATGGTGGCCAGCGTCTGGTTCTCGCGCTGGATCTTCACGCCTTCCTTAGCTTCGACCGCCTGATGCAATCCATCGCTCCAGCGGCGGCCGGGCATCAATCGCCCGGTGAATTCGTCTACGATGAGAACCTCGTCGTCCTTCACCACGTAATCGCGATCGCGCAAAAACAGCACGTGGGCCTTCAGCGCCTGCTCCACGTGATGCTTCCATTCCATATGCTCGATGTCCCACAGGCTGGGCAGGTTCAACAGGCGCGCGCACTTGTCGAATCCCTCTTCGGTGAGCGCTACGGAGCGGTGCTTTTCTTCAACCGTGTAATCGCCCGTGTAGTATTTCTCGCCCGGCTCCTTGCCTTCGATCACTTCGCCGCGCACCAGCTTGGGAATGATGCGATTCACGCGATAATACTTGTCCGTCGATTCTTCGCTCGGGCCGGAAATGATCAACGGCGTTCGCGCTTCGTCGATCAGGATCGAATCCACCTCGTCGACGATGCCGAAGTTGTGCGGGCGCTGCACGCAATCCTGCAGCCGGAACTTCATGTTGTCGCGTAGATAGTCGAACCCGAACTCGTTATTGGTTCCGTAAGTGATATCGGAGTAATACGCGCGCTGGCGTTCGTCCTCGTCCAGATCGTGAACGATGACGCCCACGCTCAACCCGAGGAACTTGTAAATGCGGCCCATCCATTCGGAATCGCGCTTGGCCAGATAGTCGTTCACCGTTACCACGTGAACGCCTTTGCCCTCGAGCGCATTCAGGTAGACAGGAAGGGTCGCAACGAGCGTCTTCCCCTCGCCGGTCTTCATTTCGGCGATTTTGCCGCGATGCAGAACGATGCCGCCAATCAACTGCACGTCGAAATGGCGCATGTTCAGCACGCGCCGGCCCGTCTCGCGGCAAACGGCGAAGGCCGGGACCAGGATGTCGTCGAGCTTCGCGCCGTTGGCGATCTGCTGTTTGAACTCGACGGTTTTCGCAGCTAACTCAGTGTCGGAGAGAGCCTGCATTTCAGGCTCGAGATCGTTGATCGCGGTGATGAGAGGACGAATCTGCTTAACTTCACGCTCGTTCGTCGTCCCGAAAATTTTCGCAAGGACTGCGTCTACCATGGACACCTACTCCTTCAATTCTAAGCTGGGGAAATGAGTGCGCCCCCGTTCGGGTACGGGCACAGGCAAAGGCTGACGGTAGGTATCGGCTTAGAGTCGCAGGATGGACGGATGTCGATGGTGAATGCCGGAGAGCACGGCGCTCAGGTTTGGCAATCCGCCCGCGATGATGGAAAACTGGGGTGCGGCGAGCGCGGCGGACACGGGCCGCGCTTGCTGGGCGAAAGTCCGAGGGTGCGCGGCGGCCGATGGATCCGGCGCAGCCACGTAATCGCTGTCTTCCGCCCGGCAGTGATCGAGAAAAGCCAGAACGGCGGCGATGGCGCTGCCTTGGCGCGGCGAAATGCTGAGGATCGACCCGGCTTGCGCGGCAAACGACCCCGCAAGCGTCGCAATAAGAAATGTCGATCCGAAAAGTGCCCGCATCGGTGCGCTTACAAAGAGTCTATCAGAATCGCGCGATCAGCCCCATACGAAATGCGCGCGGTGAACCAGGCGAGATGTTATTGTTCCCATCCGCATTGATGTAGTACTTGCGGCCTAGAAGATTCTCGACATTGGCCTGAAACCGTATCCGCTCGGTGATCGAATAGAACACGGCCCCATCGGCGCGCATGTAGCCGGGCAGAGTGACCGTGTTATCGATTCCTGCGAACATGTCCGACCGGTTCAGGATCCCGAGTCCACCGGAAAGCTTCGGCAATATCCGGTAGTTGTTCCACAGCGAGAACGTGTGGTGCGGTACTTGAGCGATCTGAGCGCCGGTCCTGGCGGACACGGTCGCGTTCGTGATAAACGCATCCTGGAACGCATACCCTCCGGCGACCTGCCATTTGCCCGTCACCGCGCGGTTCAACCCTAACTCGAAGCCGTTCGATCGCTGGCTGCCCGTCTGCAGGATCCTGGTGGGATCGTTCGGGTCCGCTGCCCTGGTATTCGTGCGATCGAGCCGGTATACCGCCGCCGTTACCGCAAGACTTGCGCGCACGTCCCACTTGATACCGGCCTCGTAGTTGCTGAACTTCTCCGGCTCAACCTGCCGGGTAATCGAGGTGAGTGACGAGAACTGATCGCCAGAACTCGGCAGCCACGATACGCTATAACTCCCATAGATCGACACTTGCGCAAGCGGCTTTACAACGATACCGGCGCGGGGTGAAACGAGACGATCGATGCGCCCCAGCTTGTCGCCGGTGCGGTTATTGAGGTATGAAAGATCGAAGCGATCGATCCGAACGCCTGCAAGTACCTGAACGAAGCGCGAGAGCTCGATCCGATCCTGGAAATATCCGGGCGGCAATATTGGTGGCGATGCGATTGTCGGCGTCCGTCGCGCTTTGCCGGAATCTCACCGGTGTCGTGACCAGCGGGTCGGCGTAGGGCACCGAAATCGAGAGGCTCATGTTATCGAAGAAGCCGGTGTTGCGAAAGTTATTCGTGCTCTGGCGCCCCAGCTCCGCGCCCCATAGCAACGTATGATGTAGCGCTCCGGTGGATGTGGTGTAGCTGAGATCGGTCTGGTTGAAAACGTTCCGGCGATTCGTCGCGTTGTTGTAAGCCGACATCGCGACCAGCGTCTGAGCCGCATTCACGGCGCCCGGTACGTAGTTCTGGTAGCCGCGGTCGTAATCGCCAACAAGCGTAGCGTTGCGCAGATTCAGACTTCCGAACTGGCGCTCGACAGTCGCCGAGCCGAGATTCACGGCAGCTCTGACCTTGCTATCCGCCGGATTGCCGAAGAACGTAGAGACCGGGATGTCCGCCGGCCTTCCGGCGAAGGAAGGAATGCCCCGGTCCGCGGTGCGCGCATCGTGAAAATGTTCGTAGCCGAGCGCGATCCGCGTTTGCGGGTCAGGAGCGAACGTCGCGGTCGGGTTCAGCCCATACCGCTCGACACTGACGCCGCGGCGAAAGCTGTCGGAGTTCTCGTATATCCCGTTGAAGCGGATTGCGGTCTTGTCGCCGAAGGTGGTCCCAGTCCGTCGCGAAGCGCTTGTTGCCGAAGGATCCCGCCTGGATATCGATCTCACGCAATTCCGTGAACCTCGCCTCTTTCGGAACCCGGTTGATCACGCCTCCGCCGCCTCCGCGCCCGAACGACATCGCATTCGGACCTTTCAGGACGTCGACCCGCTCGAGGTTATACAAATCGCGGTAGTACTGACCCGATGCTCATCATCATTTGATCCTTTACAAGATCGCCCGTAATGACCGATACCGACTGTGGAACGTCGATCAAGGGAGTGAGCGTATGCGTCGCCGAGTTCGTCGCAGTCGCCTGGTAACGGCCGCTATCGGTGACCGTCACTATCTCCGCCCGATCTGAGATTTGCAAGTGATGACAACTGGCTCCGCTCGTGTTTCCCGCACAACAATCTCGCGTCCGGCGTCTTTGAAACCGCCGGCCGCCACCGTTACGGTATAGGAGCCCGGGGGTACAAGGATCGAAAATTCACCGCTTCGGTCAGTGCTGGCGGAAGCGAAGATTTCGGTGACGCGAGCGGCCGCAACGCGCGCGCCAGCAACGGCCGCGCCACTGGGGTCAACGACCTGCCCCTGGATGGTGAACTGCGGCGGCTGTTCTGCTTGCAGAAGACCCAGGCAGCAGAAAACGGCGGCGCCCGCATAACGGAGCTTATTAGAACGGAGTTGTTGTGCAAACATAACGTGATCGGCGAACCCGCCAAGCTACGGCTAGATGCAGCCACTTGCATTTAGGATCCGAAGCTCTATTTAAATCATTTTGCAACTGAGTGTCAAGAGAGAATTGGCGGGAACCGATAAATCGCTCCTCGGATTATCCCTTGCTATTTCCACTCTGCGATGACATACTCTAGGCGATCTCAAACTTTAATAGGTTCCCCGCCACGCGTCGCCGAGCCGGGCAGCCGAACGCAGCGCGGTAACGACTGCACGCAGCGCGGAACGACAAAGGAGTTTCGCATGGCAAACACTCATTCCACCATGTCGGCGGAAAAGTTCAAAACGTTCTTCGATAGCATCTCTTCGTCGGTGGCAAAAGGGCAAGGCACCAACAAGAGCCTGCTCGAGCTCATGCAGGAAAACGGCGTCAAGATGGAATTGCCTCCCGAAGTCAGCGCTCAGCTCAAGCCGCTTCTGGAGAAGCCGATACCTACCAAGGCCCAACTGGCACACGCCAAGATTCCGCACAACTGCACTGCTTGCGGAGCCTGTGGGGTGTGCCATCTCTGTGGCGAACTGAACTTTGGGGCAGGCGGGGCGCACGCAGCCTCGATCTGGCACATCCTCGATGTAACCGTAGGGAATGTGAGCGTATCATGACCAGCGGGATAGAGGCCGAAAGTTCGTCAGGCAGGGCCGATTTGTTTCTGTCCTCAAACAGCGGCGGCCTCTACCCGAAACTCGCCGGCGGCGTGACGCTCCATGTCACGCCGCGGTACGGCACTGTGTTCCGCGACGGGGTCACGAGGACGACCCAAGTTTCAAGAGACCTCGTCGCGATGCTGGCCCTCTGCAACGGCGCGCGTTCGTTCGCAACCATCATCGAGGAACACGTCACCTCCGAGGGTCGCGGCGATGATGCGGATATTGCGGCCGCGATCGTCGAGCTCGTTCACTCGGTCAGCGAAGGTCTGCTGGAGGTATCGACGGCAGCTTCGTCGGGAGCCATCACCGTGACGGGCAGCTCTCTGGCATTCATTCCGACGCATCTTCAAATCGAGCTGACCAACGTCTGCAATCTGCGATGTTCACACTGCTACCGGTCCTCAGGTCCGGCCGTGAAGGATGAGCGCCTGACTACGGACGAGTTGTTCGCAATACTCGACGATCTCGCTGCCCGCGGCCTACGCTCGGTTGAACTCACCGGCGGCGAACCGATGATGCATCCCGATTTCGCCCGCATCGTCCGGTATTGCGTGGACCGTTTTCACCTGGTTGGCGTGCTGACCAATGGCACGCTGATCTCGCCCCGGTTCATCGAAGAGTGGCTGCCCTTTCGCGGCAAGTTCGTGTTCAGCATCAGCCTGGACGGCTCGACGGCAGAAGTGCATGAGCGGCGCCGCGGGGTGCCCGGTTCCTTTGCGCGCACGCTCGCCGGCATTGGTTTACTCGCGAAGTACGGGTTCACGAACCGAGTCAGCATGACCGTCGACGAAACGAACTGGGACGATGTGGAACGCACGCTGCTAGTGGCTCGCGATGCAGGGGCTTCCTCGTTTGCTTACACGCCCGTTCTGCCGTTCGGCAGGGCCTCGGAGACGTTCAAGCTCTGGTCCAAAGATCCGGCCGCGGTTCTGACTTTTGAAAACGATCTGCTGACACGTTATCGCGGCTTTATTCAGGCGGTCTCGGAGAGCACTCTTACCGAGTTAGAAAGCCAGGGCAGTTGCGGCGCAGGAAGCAGGGCGGCGGCGATGGACCCGGGCGGCCGCGTTCGTCCGTGCGTCACTTTCGATAGCGGAGAAGCAGTGTTCGGATCGCTGGCCGGGCAATCGCCCGAGGAAGTATTCGGCTCGGAGATCGCGCTTGCCTTGGACTCGGTCCCGCCGCCTACGCCCGCCATCTGCGGGTCGTGCCAGTGGGTGTTGTTCTGCCGCTACTGCGTTCAACGGGCGACCCTCGCGTCGCAGTGGGTCGGGGAAGAGTGCCGCTGGATGCAACAACCTGAAGCAAGGCGCTTTCAGGAGCTCGCGATCCAGCCGACGCACGCATAGCCAAGTGAAGTACCACTAGGATTGCCAGGCCACAGATAATAGAGTTTCCTCCTTGTCCACGAACCAGGCAAGTCCTCCGTGTCTCACCAAATTATCCGCGTTGTTCTGAAGACAATTGAGCCGCAGATGAACGCTGATGAACGCCGATAATGGACCGTCCCCCTGGCGTGAGACACAGGGCAAAAGACGCACTTACCGTTCGATGATAAATCGTTCCCTTTTTTCTGTCCAGCATTTTATGATCGCTAGTGCCGGTGAAGCGGAGACGGGCTCTGCTGGCGAGC
>JBBQGC010000075.1:0-24295 GCA_038322705.1 Bryobacterales bacterium
CGGCTCCCCCCACAAGAGGGCTGGCCGCCCCCTTGTGAATCCCCTGCCCGGTCGGTCCGTGACCTGTTCGGGGAGCGGGGGTAACTAACGGTTGGAACAAAAACGCCTGAGAACGTTTACACAATTCGATTGACACCGCCCCGCAAACGCCATACACGAAACCTTGAAAACAGCCCTCTATCATCTGCAGGGCATGTTAAATCAAGCGAGGCAAAAGCTAGCCGACGACAGGAAAGCGCATGATCCCGAACGTTTGCATCACCGGGGCGCCCCCGTAATCAACCTTGGCTGGACTCTACCACCGCCGATGCAAATTATACGTTCCTACCCTTCGCAAAATCACCTAAACCATTTACCCACAGCCACATCCGCCATCCCAAAAACCCCAACACTTGGAACCTGCCCCCTACAATTAAAGTAGGAAGACTTATGAACGCTACCGCACAGGCCAACGCCGAGACGCCGTTGCTCGACCCGGTCTATGGCATCCGCGACGACATCGCGCGCACCCACAGCCCCGTCACCCCCTACGAACGCATGCTCCTTACCGCCGCCGCCCAAGCCTGGCAGCGCTTCCAACAGGCCCTCGATCTCGAAAAACGCCTGTTCGCCAAAACCGATCCCCTGGATCTCTTCTCCACGAACCTCGCGGCCTTCAAATCCATCACGCGCCACGTCTCCGTGTGTGACAGCGCCTTTCGCCGCGCTATGGAACAGCTCGAATGCACGCAGCGTTCCCGCGCCCGCGAAGACCTCGGCTGCGGCCGGCCGCGGTCCACCGCCCCTGACCCGCAAAATCGTCCAACCGAAAATCGTCCAACCGAAAATTGTCAAAACGAACCCAAACGCGCTTCCGCTGCCTCATCCGGCTACTCGCAATCCGCTCCCTCGACGAGCCAGGAACACCGCACCACCCCTCCACCCTCGCCCGAACCACATCACTCCGGCTCAGTTCCGCCAAACAGCAACGCTCATAAGGGCTTGTCTCCAGTCACCGCAACATCCAGCCCTGACCTGACCCGTTGAATAGGGGTCGGCATTATGCGTTCACGCCCAACCGAGAAAAACTTAACTCGCGCTGCCTCAGCCGTTTACACCCACTTTCGCCGTACCGCTGGAATCGCCTCTCGACATCCCCGCCCTAGCCTGGAATCGGGAGAAAGTATGTCGACAACGCACAGGAGCCGGCTTGGGGACGGCAGCTCGAACGTGGACCCGCTACGGTCCTACACCGATCTATTAATCCGGATCGGGGCGCCGCGCCCGAACGCCACGGTTCCATCCGTCGAAGCTGTCATCGATAGCGATAGCCTCTTTTATGGCGGGACCCTTCAACTCGACCAGCAGGCGTTACGCGCGGCCGAGCCCGATGGCGCCGAATATGGCGCTCTCCTTTCCGCCGCCCTGTTCTCTCACCCCATCCAGCGCGCCTACGATCGCGCCATCGCCACCGCCGAAGCGAAAACTGGCGGCCAGCTTCGGTTGCGCTTGCAGATCGATCCCGAAGTGGCCCGTTTGCAGGAGCTCCGCTGGGAACGTGCCCTGCACAGCTTCGGCGGCCAATCCACGCCGATCTCTGTATCGAGCCGCATCCCTTTCTCGCGCTTTAGCGGCGTCGAACACGCCTCGGCGCACCCGCTGAACGGTGGACCCGTCCGCATCGCGATCTGTGTCTCGAACCCACGCGGACTCCCGGCCGGTCTAGCGCCCATTGACGTCGAAACGGAATTGCGGAATCTGCTCGCCGTGCTCGACAGCCTGGAACGCAATCCTCGTGTGTCGATCAACATCGCCCCGGGCCATACAAACGTAAGCGATGAGTTCGCCGCGGCGCTGATTTCCGCCGGTCATATATTAACGCGCGGTGCGCTGACTCTCGATGCTCTCACCGCGCAATTCCTCGAATCCGACATTGTGCACTTCATCGGGCACGGCGCATCCAACAGCCTCCAAGGCGCCGCAGCACTCTACCTCGAAGACGCCGTGGGCGGCCTGGAACTTGCCTGCGATTCCTGCCTGCTGCCCCGCTTGGAAGGCGCTGCCCGTCTGCCCCGTCTGGTTTTTCTCATGGCCTGCGATAGCGCGCGGCGCCGCGGCCCTGAACCGTTCGCAGGTTGGGCCGGCAAGCTGGTCAACGCAGGCATCCCCGCCGTCATGGCGATGCAGTCGCGAATCTCCATGCCTGACGCCACCGAACTCGCCCGGCGCTTCTACACCGCACTATTTGCGACCGGTGTCGTCGATTTCGCCGCAAACGAAGCCCGGTCGTATCTGTACGAGTCGCAAAGCTCCGAATACTCGGTTCCAGCGCTGTTCATGGGTCTGCGCGACGGCCGGCTATTCGTTCCCGATCCGGCACTGGCGGCCGCACATCGTGTCGCCAACCAACCTGCCGAAACAGAACCGCTCCTGCCCATCGACGCCGTTCGTGTGTCCTGTCTTGCGGCCGAACCCGAGCTCGAGCGCCTCTCGAAAACCGGCGAACCGGCGCTGGATATTTCCACCGCGGCTCGCGACGTCTTCACCAGCGGCGGCCAACCGCGCCCCGCCTTCGTACTGCTCATGGGATCGTCCGGCAGTGGAAAATCGTCCTGTCTGCACCGTATCGCGCGCCAGACCGCGAAAGCGTCGCTCGATTCGGCCTGGCCGGTTGTCCCCGTCCACGTCAACGTCTCCGAATATCTGGCCAATCCGTCGGGAAACTTCGAGGAGTCTCTTCTCGATCGTGCGCAGCGCATCTGGCCCGGCCTGACACCTCTGGAATTTGCGCGCAGGCTCGCAGGACCGCACCGGCCCGGTTTCCTGATCCTCGTCGATTTCACCGGGGACCTGGCCGGACCGCAGCTCGCGCATGCGCTCAGGCACATCGTCAGCTTCGCCGAACGCTACCCCGCCCAACAATTTTTGATCGCGTCGGATTTCTGCTTTGCATCCGATCTCGAGTGGTCAACCAGTGCGCTGGTTACCGCCCTTCTGGTGATCAAGCCTGTGTCTCAGGCTCGCGCCCGCGCGTATCTGCGGTCGCTCAGCGAACCCGCCGGCCGTGCGCTCGCCGCGGCTCTTTTCGAAAACCGGCTCTATGATTTCGCGCGGCGGCCGTGGCTGCTTGCCGAGATGCTGCATCAGACGCGCCACGGCAGTCCACCGCAAACGCGGGCCACGGTCCTTCAGCGCGTCACCGAAAGCTGCCTGTCGGCGGTCTCAACCGAACGCGGAATGCGCGCCCATGCCGCCGCCGCCGTGTACGCAGCGGCCTTGCAAATGCACATGGCCAGGGCTGTCACCGTGCCTCTGTCGGAGGCGCTCCCGTTGCTCGAGAAGTTCCGGGGTAATCGCGGCTTCACAGGCGAGGATCTACTCCAGGAGCTGATCCGCGAACACGTCTTCGCCCCCGTGGGCACCGATCGTCTGCGATTTGCCCACACCGGCCTGCAGGACTATTGTTGCGCGCAGGCCATCGCGCGCCTCACTCCGGCGGAGCGCGAAGCGATCGTCGACGACATTACGGCGTCGCTCGGGCGTTTGACGCGTCTACGTTGGTGGGAGGAAGCGCTCATCATCCTGAGCAGTCTCCTCGATCCCGCCGGAGCTAATCATCTGATCGAGTCGATCCTATATGGCGGCGCTTTTGCCGACAGTGACCGGCTGTTTCTCGCCGTGCGCTGCATTCAGGAACGGCGTGCCGCGGGTATCGCGCCCGGCACTCTGGCGCAGGCATCGGACGCTCTCATTTGGCGTTCGAGACTTTCTAATGAGCCGCGCCATGCCGTGCGTGCCAGCGCCGTGGAGCAGCTCGCCCAAATCGAAGCCGCTTCCGCCATCCCGCACATCGCCGCCCTGGCGTGCGAACCGGTGCGCCGCAACTTCCTGGGTCAAGCCGACTACGAATACCCCGCCGTGCGCAGCGCCGCGGCATCGGCTCTGATGCGGCTCTACGGGCCCGCCTGCGATTACTTGCGCACGAAGAACCCCGCAACCGCACGAACTCTCGAGCGGTGGTGCGCCGGTGATACCGAACAACTCGGGCTCACGCTGGCTGACCCCGAAACCTGCTCCGCTTCCATCGCCGCCTTCGCGCTGGCGGATATCGATTCGCCCGCAACCGCTGAGCTGCTCGTGGCCGCCTTCCGCAACGGCGCTCTGAAGCGGGAGACCCACTGGAGCGTCACCGCTGCCCTGGAGAAGCTGGACCCCGCAATCGTGAATCAGGAAATTCTCGATGTGGTGCATCCCGCTCATGGTCCGGACTACCGCTACGATCAATGCGCATACCTGGCTGGACGCATCGCATCGCGTGATCCCGAGGTGCGCGGCTTCCTGTATCGCTGCCTGGCTGAGTGGACGCGAGTCTCGCTGAAAGGGCGCGCCATCGTCGCTCTGTCCCTCGTATTGAAGCCCGCTGATCGCGCCTTTCCCGCTCTTAAGCAAATGTTCGAGCGCATCGCCGCGGGCGACTTCTTCGATATGCCGCTCATCCGGCCGCTCTGCCGCGCCGACGATTTGTACTTGCGCGTGTCGGCCCTGGAAGCGCTCGGCGCAATGGGCGATGCCGCGACTCTCGACTTCTTCCGCCGCCTGCGGCAGCACTGGCCCCCGGAGATCGAGCGGCAACTGTATCTCACCAGCGAGGATATTTATTGGCACACAGCGCACATCCCGGGCCGGCCGGCTTCATGAAACCGCGCACCCTGCCCGTCGTGTTGGCCGGATTCTGCGCCTTCACCAGCCTGTACGCCACGCAGCCGCTGTTGCCGTTGCTGGCGCGGATCTTCGGTGCGTCGGCGATTCGGGTGAGTCTCACGGTCACGGCCGCGACCCTCGGTGTCGCACTCGCAGCGCCGCTGGCCGGGGGCGTGTCGGATCGCTACGGGCGCAAGCGCACCATCGTGTGGTCGTCGGCCGCGCTCGGCCTGTGCACATTGCTGTCGGCCTTTTCGCCTGGCCTGAACGCGCTCATCGCCTGGCGATTTCTACAGGGCGTACTCACGCCCGGAATCTTCGCCGTTACCGTCGCCTATATTCACGACGAATGGACCAGCGGTTCCGGCCGCGCCACCGCCGCGTATGTCACAGGTACGGTATTGGGCGGATTCTTCGGCCGGTTCGTGTCCGGATTCATCGCCAGTCACGCTCCCTGGCAAGCAGTGTTCGTCGTGCTCGGACTGTGCAACCTTGCCGGCGCCGCCGCGATCTGGCGATGGCTGCCGCTAGAAACCCGGCGCGCCCGCGGCCACTCCTCCGCCGGACTCGCGGCCATTCGCGAGCATCTGAAGAACGCCCGCCTCACCGCGACATATGCGGCCGGTTTCTGCGTGCTGTTTTCGCTCACGTCCACCTTCACTTACATCACGTTCTACCTGGCGGCGCCGCCGTTTCATTTGCCGCCGTCCTGGTTGGGATCGCTCTTCTTTGTCTATCTGATCGGCGCGGCGATCACTCCGCTCTCGGGTCGCTGGATCGACCGCTATGGCCAGCGCGCGGCTGTATCCGTAGCAATGGCAATCGGCATTGGCGGCATCGCCCTTACGTTGATTCAGAACCTGTGGGCGATCGTCGCCGGCCTGGCGATATGCTCAACCGGCGTGTTCATCGCCCAAGCGGCCGCGAGTTCCTATATCGGCATCGCGGCAGAGCGAAACCGCGCTCTCGCGGTCGGGTTATACGTGACGTTCTACTACGCGGGCGGCAGCGCCGGGGCAGCGCTTCCGGGTTTCTTGTGGCGCTCAGGCGGTTGGCCCGCCTGTGTCGCGCTGATCGCCGCAGTGCAGGCGCTTACCGTGACGATGTCGCTGTTCCTTTGGCCGGCAGCGCTACCGGTTTCCCGGTCCGGATCGATTCCTTTGCCGCATCGATGATCTCGTTCACTTGCACGTTCAGATCGAGGCCCACCAAGCCTTCCACCGGCTTGCCCGACCGGAGCGCCTCCACCATGTACGCGACGGGCTTCGAACGCTCCGCTGCCAGCGGCTCGATCGGAATCTCTTTCGAGTCACGGCCCTTCTTCAACTCAACCTTGCCGTTCTGCATGTACACGATGCCCTGCCGTCCGAACACCTCGAGATCCTGGAAGCTGCGCGGCAAGTCCCAGCTCCCTTCGAAAATTCCTTCCGCCTTCGGATAATGCAGCAGCAGCGTCGCGTTGTCTTCCACTTTCGGAAACCGCTCCGGCTGCAGGTGGTTCACTTGCGCGAATACCGATTCCGGCCGCCCCAAATACCACAAGCTCCACAGCGCGTTGTAACAGCC
This sequence comes from Bryobacterales bacterium, assembly GCA_038322705.1. GTDB lineage: Bacteria > Acidobacteriota > Terriglobia > Bryobacterales > Bryobacteraceae > TMP-7. Next base: position 6,247 of record JBBQGC010000075.1, read on the forward strand.
GAAGTCCATCAAGGCGCCGGCGCCGTTCTTTTCCGGATCGGTAAGCCACGCGAAGAAGTAGCTGTTGCGCGCTCCTTCCGAGCCCGGTCCGCCATGGCCCACCACGCCACGCAAACGATACACTTGGCCCACCGCGCCCGACTCGGCTTGAGCATGCGCCGTGTAGTTCGCCGCCCACCACGCCATCTGGTAATTCGTCATCACCTGGATGCCGCTCTTCCGCGCCAGGTCGCGGATGGCCATCGCATCCTTATAGGTAGAGGCGAGCGGCTTCTCGAAAATCACGTTGATCTTGCGGGGCGCGCACGCCTGCACGATCTCCAGATGCCGGTTGTTCTCGACAAACGCCCACACGATATCGGGCTTGGTCTCGTCCAGCATCTTTTTGTAATCGCTGAAGATCAGGTTGCCGGCGACGCCCGCCTTCTTGGCTTCGGCTACCAGTTCCTGCACCGGTTCGGCCACCCCGACCAGTTGAGCCGGGTCGTTCTTCACCATGTCGCGCAAGTGCCCCCAGACGTGCGCGTGCACCAGTCCGACGACGGCGATCTTATAACGCGGTTGCTGAGCCACCAGCGGCAGAGCTGTTAACAAAAGGAGTGCAAACTTTGAACTCATCTATCCCATCATAGCGGCCCACCCGGTCTTCACCACCACCCAGAAGAGCCAGCAGACGACGATCCCGGTGAACGCCTTCCCCCACGTCAGCTTCCGCGTAGTTGCGGCGAAACCCACGGCCATCAGTGCCATCATCCAGAACGAGAACACATCGAACGAGGTAGCCAGCGCGACTTGCCACTTCGGGGCGGTCGAGCTCAGCAGCGCCGCGCCGTTGAACGCCAGCGGATTGCGGATGTCGAAGTCCTCCGGATTTTTCAGGTACAAGACGATAATGCTCAAGATGCCGGCCAGTACCCCCGGCAGAAACGAGTACGACACGATCGAGAGACTCTGCTTATAACTGGCTTGCGTTCCCATCATGGCGTTCATCACGAACATGAGCACCGCGGCCACGACCAGCACGACGACCGTGGACCCCAACAAGGCGCCGACGTATCCCATGACGCCGGCGAACTTGATGCCGCGCTCGATGGCCTGCTCGCGCTGGTCCGCTGGAAGACTCTGCATCCGTTCGTTCGACTCCATGGTTTGGCGGATCATGCGGTCCCAACCCACGCGCTGGGAGTAGCAGTAGGTGAACGTGAGTCCCATCAGCGCCATCAGCACGACCGGGATCCACCACCGGCTCGGCCAGGCGACGATATCCGCGAAAGCCTTGCCGGGTTCCAGAAAGACGCCGGCAATGCGCGCCGGCTCGCTCATCGGTTGTTGCGGGACCGCTTGTGGTGTCATCGCCGGGAGTATGACATTCCGCGCGATTGCAATCAAGTAATTTCGACGGAGTCAGCCTTCCGCCTTGCGCTCTTCACGGGCTGGTTTCCCGATGCTATGCTTCGGTGCAGATCCTTTTACGGGATCGTGATCGGCAATGGCTTCGAAAAGAATGACGAGCCGGGTTCGGACCCGGGCCCGCTCCCGTGCAAGCGGCGCGCACGTGTGCCTGATCGCCTGCACCAAGTTGTACGACGCGTGGGCCGATACATCTGGTCCTAACACGGGCCCGCCGGGATGTGATAATCCAGTTCGACTTTGAACTTACTCCACTGTGGCAGTCATCGATGACAAGGACCAGCTCGTTGTCCGGATAGCATCCGGCGCCGCGCTCGGCTGAAGAGCGGCGACCGCGTCGAGTTCAAGGTGTCGCGTGGTCTCATTACAATCGTTCCCAAGCCGCGTCCAACATGTGATGAGTACACGCCGGCGCAGCGCCGTACTATAGACGGCCGTCTAGCCAAAGCCGACGAGGATATCAGAGCCGGCCGCGTTCATGGGCCGTTCGACACGGCTGAAGACATGGCCGCCTCCATCGAGGCCAATATCAAACAGCTACCCTCGGCGTGAAGCTTGATTACACGAAAACCGCTCTGGACAGCCTCGACGGCCAGCACCGGGAGCGGTATCTGGTGCGCGATGAGCGCGATGCCTTGCGGTTTTTAGCCGGCGAGCCGGCCGGATGGCACTGGCTGACGCGGCCGAGATAGCAGGCATTGAATGGCTGGTAGATTACGCCCCGGGCATGGCGGCCCGCAACCGGATCGGAACGCGCTCACGCCCTGCGGCTCGAGCGGTTCGCCCCACTGATCGTCGCCCACCTTCTTTAGAAGCGCCAAGCAGCGGCCCAGAAACCAACTCTCCCCGTTGACCGGCACCTCATCGAGCGGGACAAAGCGGCCGAGCTCGAGCGACTGCCGCATTGCGCCCGGAAAGATGCGCGGCACCTTCTCGTTGGGGGGTGGCTGAATCGCCACGCCGGCCAGGGCCCCCGGTGAAACAGACCATAGAAATACCGGTCGTAGACCGGAGTGCCCGCATGATGATGCGCACGGACAAAGGCGTTGGCCACTGCGGCTCCCACCGGCGCTACGTCGTACTTGCCGGGCACGATGGTCTCATGCGCCGGGCGATGCCGGTTCTTCCGGAACAGCCATCTCTGCGTCATTGTCATGGGCCAAAAACTCCCGCATCGCGTCCATCCATCGCCCCCGGTCGGCCAGCGAAAGCTGTCCGCAATAGTGAAGGATCAGGCGGTTGTCGAGCGTGAATAGTTTGAGCCGCACAACGCACGCCTGAGCGAGACCCGCGGCGCAGTAATCCAACGCCACGTCCCCGGCCACCTCGTGGTTCCCGACGTGATCATGGCGAAGATGCTGGCCCCGGCACTCCTGTTGAACGCACGGCTACTCACCACCAGAGCCGGCCGCCGTTTGGAGCGCGCGAGATCGGAAAATGGAAAGGGCACCGTCACCACATCGAAGGGACCGGGAATCACGGCAGCTCCTGCAAGCTGGCAAAGGCCGCATCGTCCTCCGGGCTGTTCCACTCCTCGGCGAGCGTCACCTCGAGCGCCTCGTGCCAGACGGCATCAAACGGCGCGGCCTTGCGGAGCTGCACGGTATCACCGGGACCCCACTCATAGGTCAACACATCCCCCTGCCGCAGGCCCATCCGGTCGCGCACCGCGGCAGGCAGAGTGATCTGCCCTTTGCCCGAGACCTTACTGGTCAGCATGCCTTACCTCCTTTCCGATCGTACCCCGGCAACGTAGAAATACACTCTCGAGCTCCACCTCCGGAACCCAAGACCGACAGCGCATTGGTCACCACGAGACGGCACGTGTACGCGCGCGGACTCGCCCGGCCAAGGCGTTCGGGCTCATTCCCTGCGATCCCTCGTCCCGTCCGCAAGGAGTTTTACAGACAGGTTAAAGCCCTCCGTCCATCGAGCGATTCCGCCTATCTATAACAATCTACAATGACATCCGAAACACCATAACGGGCCATCGGGCTTGACGCGCCCCGGTTATCAGGGTATAACCAACCAACAGGGGGTACTGGGATTGCAACAAAAATCCGTCAGTCTGTTTGTTCTCGCCTTGGTGTTGCTCGCCTCGGCTTTTCCGGTTTCCGCGCAGGTTTTATACGGCACGGTGGTCGGTCTTGCAGAAGATCCGAGCGGAGCCGCCATTCCGAACGCTGAAGTCACGTTAACCAACAAAGCGACCGCGCAGGTCTACACGGATAAGACCGATGGGGCCGGCCGCTACAATATCGCAAACGTTCAGCCCGGCAACTACGATGCGAGAATCACATCGCAAGGTTTCAAAACACAGACTCGCACCGATGTGCTGGTGGAAGCCAACGTCGTCACGCGCGTGGACGCGAAGTTGGAAGTCGGTTCTCTCAGCGAGCAGGTAACCGTGCAGGGCGAAGCTACGCTGCTGCAAACCGACAAGTCCGACACACACTCGGTCATCACCACCCAGCAGGTCACCAATATGCCGCTGGGCGGATACCGTAACTATCAAACACTGATCAACCTGGTTCCGGGAGCAACGCCTGCGCAGTTCCAGAATTCGAAGACGGACACGCCGGGCCGCGCGCTGCAGACTCACATCAACGGCACCAACGCGCAGAACAACGTAACGCGCATCGACGGCGCGGCCAGCATCAATATCTGGCTGCCGCATCACGTGGGCTACGTCGCGCCGGCGGAGACGATCGAGGCGGTCAATATCACAACCACCGCGCCCGACGCCGAACAGGGAATGGCCGGCGGCGCTGCCGTCGCCTTGGTGACGAAGAGCGGAACCAATCAGTTTCACGGCAGCCTCTTCGAGTTCCATAACAATCAACATCTGAACGCGCGCAACTTCTTCGCGACAAGCAAACCGCTGAGCATCTACAACAACTACGGCACGACACTCGGCGGACCGATCATCCACAACAAGCTGTTCTTCTTCGGAAGCTGGGATTCGACCCGCGAGCGCGCGGGCGCGGTTCTCACCGCGGAATCGGTGCCAACTGCCGACCAGCGCCTCGGAGACTTCAGCGCGTTCCTACCGGGAACGGGGAAGGCGTGTCTCGCGCTTGCAGTCAACTGCGCGGTGATCTACGACCCAGCCACCGGCAATCCTGACGGAACCGGCCGTACGCCGTTCCCTGGAAACATGATTCCGGGGAATCGCATCAGCACAGCCGCACAAAAAATTCAAGGCTACTTGCCGCTACCGAATCAAGCCGGTTATGCCGGCAACTTCGCGATCGGTGGCACGCCCGCGCTGAATCGCGATTTCGTCGATGCCAAGCTCAACTGGAATCCGAACGACCGGCATCAGATTTACGTGAAGTACGGCCGCATGTGGGCCACCGTCAGCGGACAGCCGGAGTTCGGTCCCGCCGGCGGCAACGCCCCTGGCGCCGACCCCGGAACGGGCGACACCACGATCAATAACGGATCACTGGGCCACACCTTTACACTCAGCCCGAGCCTTCTTCTGGACGGCTTGATCGGCTATCAGCGCCAGGATCAACAGGTCACCGGCAGCGACTTCGGCACCAACTTCGGGCAGGTGCTCGGCATCCCCGGACTCAACGGGCCGGATATCCGGCAGAGCGGCTTCCCCAACGTCAGCTTCGGCTTGAACAACACCGGTATCCCGAACTGGATGCCGCTGTTCCGCGTTGAGGAGACCTTCACGACAAGTCATAACCTGACCTGGACGAAGGGCGCGCACGAGTTCCGTTTCGGCTTCGATGGGTTGCTGCTCCGCTTGAACCACTGGCAGCCCGAGTTGTCCAACGGCGGACCGCGCGGCTATATCGGCTTCGACGGAACCGTAACCGGACTCAAGGGCGGCTCCCTGACTCCGAACCAGTTCAACACCTACGCCGCTTTCTTGCTCGGTCTGCCGAGCGAGTACGACAAGGGTGTGCAGAACATTCTCATGACCGGCCGCGAGTGGCAGTTCGGCTTCTATGCCCGCGATCGCTGGCAAGTAAGCCGCAAGCTGACTCTCAGCCTCGGCCTGCGTTACGAGTACTATCCGTTGATGACCCGCTCGAACGGGAAGGGTCTCGAACGCTACGACCCGGCAACCAACCTCGTGTATCTCGGCGGACGCGGTAACGTGCCGAGAGACGCAGGGATCTCGATCAAGTCGAAGTTCTTCGCGCCGCGCGTCGGATTCGCTTACCGGCTGACCGAGAAGACGGTGCTTCGCGCCGGCTACGGTCTGAGTCCGGATCCGCTGCCGTTCTCGCGTCCCCTGCGCGGCTTCTATCCGCTCACCATCGATCAGGACACGGTCACACAGCAGCCCTATCAATACCTGAGCCCGCTGAGTGTCGGCCTTCCGCCGGTAGCAACGCCCGATCTGACCACGGGTATCATTCCGCTGCCAAACGGCGTCAGCGAGCGTAGCCCGGTCAGCAATCTGCACCGCGGCTACACGCAGAGCTGGAACTTCACGGTCGAGCATCGTCTGCCTTCGGACATCGTGGCCGGCGTTGCCTACGTCGGCACACAGAGCACTCACATGCTCGCCGATCGCGACATCAACTCCGGGTTCCCAGGCTCCGGCAACAGCGGACGCCCCTACTTCATCAAGTACGGGAACACCTCGGCCATCAACATGTGGGATGGGTATCTCAGCGCGAACTACCATTCGCTGCAGACCTCGATCACCAAGAACTTCTCGCACGGCCTGTTAGTGAAGGGCGCCTACACGTGGTCCAAGGCCATGAATATGACCGACGACGATGGGTGGGCCAGCGTTGGCTGGAATTGGGGCCCGGTATTCCGCCGCAATTATGCTCCCGCGGGATACGACCGCACCCATATTTTCCAGGTCGGATGGGTATATCAGCTACCTGCCGGTCCGGGTCACAAGTACTTCAGCAGCGGCCCTGTTGGATATGTGCTGGGCGGCTGGGAAGTAGATGGCGCAGTCTCCGCGTATACCGGTACCCCGTTCACGGTCTCTGCGCCGAACGGTTCCACCGTCAACGCCCCGAGCAACACCCAGACGGCTGACCAAGTCAAAACAACGGTGGATCGTCCCGGCAACGTCGGACCGGGCACCTACTACTTCGACCCGACTGCGTTCGCGGTACCGACCGGTGTCCGCTTCGGCAGTTCCGGCCGCAACATACTACGCAATCCCGGCGTGTTCAACACGAACGCATCGTTGGTGCGCAACTTCCGCATCAAGGAGCGCGCGACTCTGTCGTTCCGTTCCGAGTTCTACAATCTGCCAAACACGTCGCACTTCAACGGCGTGGCTAGCGGTAGCGTAACCAGCTCGAACTTTATGCGAATCTTGAGTTCGTATGGAGAACGGCAGGTTCGCTTCGGCTTACGGTTGGGATTCTGATCCTTTGAAGTATCTTGGGCGGCCCCTGATCCGGGCCGCCCTTTTTCTTTTTACCGCTCTTCTTGCCTTCGCGCAGTCGCCCGATCTCACCGCCAAGTCCGCACAAGTCAAACAACTAATGTCGTCGGGCCGCTACGCCGAAGCGGTGCCGTTGTGTGAGGAGTTAGTCAAGGCGATGCCCGGTAATCCCGGATTGCGCTTGAACCTGGCTATGGCTCTACAAATGTCGGGGCGAACTCGCGAGGCCATCCCGCAGTTCGAACGCGTTCTTCAAGCCGACCCGAATAGTCTGCCTGCGTCGTTGTCGCTGGGCATGGCGCGCCTCGAGATGAACGATCCTGTCAACGCCACGCGCCCGCTCGAGAAGGCCGTCGCCCTCGATCCTTCGAACACGAATGCGCGCGGGATGCTCGCCGGCGCTCTGCTCGGATCGGGCCGTGCGCGCGAGGCTGTCGCACAGTACGGGAAGCTCGCCTCAACCACGCCGAACGATCCGAAGGTGTGGCAGGGTCTTGGACATAGTTACGAAGCGTTGGCCGAGCGGACGTTCGACGATCTCAGCAAAACGGCCCAGGGCTCGCCCGAGTGGCTCGCCCTGGTCGCCGATTCGAGAATGGCGCGCCGCCAGTATCGCAGCGCATTCTTCTTCTTTCAGCAGGCGCTCGAGAAGAAGCCCGATTTCCGTCCTGCGATGGAAGGAATCGCCGCGGTATACCGCGCCAGCAATCACCCGGATTGGGCGGCTAAGGAGGAAGCTCGCCTGAAGCCGCCCGATTGTGTCGCCAACAAAGCGGAGTGCGATTTCCGCGCGGGCAAGTTCCAAACCGTCGCGGCATCAACGTCGCCCTATTGGAAGATACGCGCCTACAACGAACTCGCGCGGCTGTCGTTCGCGAAGTTAGCGGGCCTGCCGGAGTCCGTCGAGCTGCACGCTATCAAAGCTGAAATCGCGGGCGGTCAGGGCCAGTCGCTCGAAGCTGCGAACGAGTGGCGAGCCGCGCTGAAACTCGCCCGGAACGATGCCAACCTGCAACTCTCGCTCGGCGCCGCGCTCCACGATGCCGGCGATTATCCGAACGCTCTCGCCATCCTGACCAAGGTGCAGCGGAAAGACCCCGGTGTCGATTTTCTGATCGGCGATTCACTGCTTCACTCCGAGCAGCCCGAGGAGGCTTTGCCGCACCTTCGAGCGTCGGTACGCGCTGCGCCGCAGATGCTTCCCGCCCAAGCCGCTCTCGGGCTGGCATGCATGCGGACTGGCAAAGCGGCCGAGGCGATTCCGCATCTAGAGGCTGCGCTCGAAGCCGACGACGACGGTAGCCTGCATTACCAGCTCTCGCGCGCTTATCAAACCGCCGGAAATGTGGAAAAGTCGAAGCAGGCGATGGCGCAGTATCAAGAGATCCAGAAGCGCAATGAAGCCGAAAAGCGCGACCTGGAGGAGAAGGCTCAGATCACACCGCCCTGAGCCTGTCTTCTGATTAATCGTCACGCAGTCACTTACACTTCCCATAACACTTTGCGTTATAGATCGCCTGAAACTCGTTCGGGGCGAGAGCGCGGCGAAAAAACTCCACCTCATCGATCGAGCCCACAAAGCCGGCAGCGTTGAAATTGTCCATTCCAATCCGCAGGCCGCTCGTGTTCGAAACGCTACTGGTCAGCGGGGTGCTGGGATCCTGCACCACTGCGTTATCCAGCGTGAAGCGAATGGCCGGGCAGGCGTTCGGCATGGCTGCGCACTGCGCCGGCGTCAACAGCGTTCGCGCGACGCTGACCCCCACAAAATGCCAGTGTCCATCTGCCGGCACTGTGAGAGAAGGCGTAAAGTAGTTCGCAATTGTGGTCCCATCGGCTAACTGCAAGCTGACGTTCCCGTTGTACAGGAAGAAACTGTAACCAGTGGTGCCGAGGTAGAACTTATTCAACCGGGTTCGTTTATCGACTATGGCGCGCGCGCCGGACAGATCGGTCCCCGGATCGATCTTCACCCAGGCGTCGATCGAAAAATCGGTGCCCGCGTCCACGTGAGCGGAGTCGTTCGGAGTGGACGGAACGTCAATGTGAGCCGCGCCATTGAAGTACGCGGCATTGCCCGATTGGCCAGTCACGATGGACGTGCCCGTGGATACACCATCAGGCATATTATGAATCGCGTCTATAACCGGCTGTCCCGACCATTGATCGAACGTCCACCACGCGGTCATTCCAGCCGGCCGCGCGGTGCATTTCAGGCACCGGAACGGCGTATGCACGCCATCGAAGTACGAGATAGGATACTGGTCGAGCGTCAGCGCAGTTTCGGCGAACGAGTTGGGCAGAAATATGTAGCCTGCCGGATTGGCCTCTTGGTAGAGGATGTCTTTGGCTACCAACGGGGCATATTTTGACTCCACACAGACAAGGCATGTGCCTGAATTTACCGGCAGGAAGATTGTCAGGTTTTGCTTGGCGCACCACTGCTTGTCAGTTAGGGCGGCATTTGGTAGAAGACAGCCGGCTGAAGTGAAGCCGCTGGATTCGTAAATCGTCTGTCCGCCCGAGCCCGCAGGACCGCATGTGCCTGCGTAGGCGCTCTGTATTGCTCCAAACGAGCCCACAATGAGCGCTGCTGGCGCAATACGAACGGCGGCGGAAAGGAAATTCCGGAAGAAAGAACTGGCGATGGTCATTTGACTGGCTCCTGTATTTGCTTCTAAACCGCCCGTCTTAGAATGAGCGGCATCACCTCTCAATGCGCAGACTCCACAAGTAGGGGATCACGCGCCTACCGATTGCTGTGCAGGGCGGTGACCTTTTCCAAACAAGACTTTGCTGTATACCGGGTCGATGCGCAGAAAGTCGAGGATCGACCGTGTCGAAGTGCCGCAACCGGGGGTTACGCTGGGAGGCTACGCGGCGGTCAAGGATAAGAATACGTTCACGCTCGACGGCGGTAATAACTCTGATGACATGCCGGGCACTAAGTTGTCTTCCAGTTGGCCAGCTCCGGGATCGATTTCACGAACTCACTGTTTATCCCGAGCACCGTCCCATCGAGCCAACTCAAATTCCAGCCGGTCGGCAACGTCGGGTTCGATCAAAGCATCATCCCCAGCTACAAGTTAACTTGTATATCAGCGAAACCGGGCATATCAGGCCATCCCTGACATTTACGTACGGGTTATCGTGGGCTTTGGAAATGCCGCCGTATGAACTCGACGGCAAACAAGTGGCGCTGTTCGATCATCCGGCAAGATGCGAACCCGGCGCGGACCTCCTGCGAACGGTTGCCGTCGACCTCGACCGTTAACAGGCGCTGAGTGCGAGGCTCGACGGTGTCGGGGACCAACGCCCATAGCGTTGTATTCGTGCTCTCGAGGACGCGGAATTCGAGATCGCCGGCACTGACGCGCGGCGCGGCGCCGAAGCCGTTTCCGCAAATCAGGATCAGTTCGCCCGGAGCGAATAGCCATGCGTTCAGGCTTGCGGCATCGACGATCGAGTCCACGCGGACCGGAGAGTCCACTGGCTTGATTCCGCGCACAACGACATCGGCGTTCGGGGATGCCGCGAAGTTATCCGGCGGCTTTGCGCGAGTCGGCAATCCCCAATTTGATTTCGCTTGCTGATCTACAATGGAATCTGCAAGAGGACTTTTCATGGCCATGACTGACGTTCAGCTCTTGACAATAGTGTTGACGTTACTGGCTGTCTTTGGAGCGATGTACTCGAATCGCAAGAGCACCGAAGACATGCGCGACGTATTGCGCGCCGAGTCGAAGGCCCAGGCCGCGGAGATGCGCGCCGAGTCGAGGGCGCAGGCCGCGGAGATGTCGGCGGTTTGGCAACGGATCGAGAACAAGCTCGACCATCTGGCCGACACCTTGGCGGGACATAGCGAGCGTGTCGATAACCTGGGGAGAGGAAAGCAGGAGCATCCATAATCCAGCCTTCCGCTGTGTTAGTCTGGGAGAGATCCCGCCTGCGCCCGTAGCTCAGTTGGATAGAGCGTTTGGCTACGAACCAAAAGGTCGCACGTTCGAGTCGTGCCGGGCGCACCATTTCCCAGTCGAATGGAATCGGTAAAACGCCTTGCCAGGGCCCTTCCGCACCTGCTGCTGGCGCCGTTCTTAATCGTCTTTGCGGCGCTCGCCGTCGCGCTCAGTGACATAGCATTTGCGTTGTCGGGCCGGCGCCGGCCGCCATCCAATACACGCCCTGACACGAGCGCTGCCTCCGTCGTCATTCCCAACTGGAACGGGCGCGATCTGCTCGCCAAATACCTGCCGCCGCTGGTCACCGCGCTGGCAGGCAATCCCGCAAACGAAATCATCGTCGTCGATAACGGCTCCGAAGATGGAAGCGCGGAGTTTGTGCGCTCGAAATTCCCGCATGTGAAACTCGTCGCGCTCGATCGCAATCTTGGCTTCGGCGGCGGCTCAAATGCCGGATTCCGCGCGGCATCGAACGACATTGTTGTGCTGCTGAACAGCGACATGCGCGTTGACCCCGGCTTTCTACAGCCGCTTCTTGACGGCTTCACGGACGAGCACGTGTTCTCGATCGCCTGCCAGATCTTCTTTTCCGATCCGGCGAAATTGCGCGAGGAAACGGGCCTCACGCAGGGTTGGTGGGAGGACGGGACCCTCCGCGTACGCCATCGCGCCGACGCAGGGATTCACCAACTGTATCCCTGTTTCTACGGCGGCGGCGGATCGACCGCATATGACCGCCGCAAGTTTCTCGAGCTCGGCGGCTTCGACGAGCTACTCGCGCCCTTCTACCTCGAAGATACCGATCTCGGATTCATGGCCTGGAAGCGCGATTGGAAAGTGCTCTACCAGCCCGCGAGCGTGGTGTACCACGAGCACCGGGGCACCATCGGTAAACGCTTCAACGACGCTCAAATTCAAGCGGTGTTGAAGAAGAACTTCGTGCTGTTCGCATGGAAGAATATCCACGAGTGGCCGCGCCTGCTGTCCCACTTCGCGGCAACGCTGGGTGGCGTATGGTTTAGCGCGCTCTTCGGCGACGAGCGGGGGCGCGCGAATGGCGCGGGTCTGCTGCGTGCCACCGGCCAGATCGCAGGAGCGCTGAGATCGCGATATCGCGCGCGCAGCCTCGCGGTGGTGTCCGACACCGAAACATTTCTGCGCCCTCTTGGCGGTTACTTCCGCGACCGCTTCGAGACGCTCCCAGCGCCCGCCGATCCGTTGCGCGTTCTGTTCGTCTCGCCGTACGCGATTTACCCGCCAACGCACGGCGGCGGCGTATTTATGTATCAGACCGTTCGCGAGCTCGCGCGCATCGCCGAACTTCATCTGATCGTTCTGCTCGATTACGCCAAGGAATTGGAGCCGCACCAGCACCTCAGCGACATGTGCGCGAGCATGGAGTTCATCGTGCGCATGGAGGGCAAACAGAAAGCGATCGGCGCGATCGAACCCCACGCGGTGCGCGAATTCCGCAATCAGGACTTCGAGTGGCTCATTCACCGCCAGATCTACACGCAGCACATCGACGTGCTGCAACTGGAGTACACCGTGCTCGCGCAATATGCGGGCGGGTTCCGCCAGATCCCGTCGATCGTGTTCGAGCACGACGTCTACTTCCAATCGATCGCCCGCGGTTTGCCGACCACGCCGGGGCTTCTGCAGCGCTTGCAGGCGCGTTGGGAGTACTTGCGGGCTTTGCGCTATGAAGTGCGCGAGCTGCCCAAAGCCGATCGCATTCAAGTGTGCAGCCGCGAGAACGGCGAGTATCTTCAGTCGTTCGTTCCCGAACTCGCGGGCAAGATCGACGACGGCTTTCGCGCGGGCATCGACACCGCCGATTACGATTTCAACCCGCGGGGGCGCGAGCCGGACACGATGCTGTTCCTGGGCAGCTTCCGGCACCTGCCGAACCAGGAAGCGCTGGTCTGGTTTCTGAACAACGTGCTACCGCATGTCGTCGAGCGGCGTCCGTCCGCGCGCCTGGTTGTCATCGGCTCCGACCCTCCCGCGCGGCACTCTCTGCCTAAGATCGCAGGCAATGTCGACCTGATCGGATTCGTCGAAGACATCCGCGAACCGCTCGCGCGCTACGCCGTATTCGTGTGCCCCATCCTCAGCGGCTCGGGCATGCGCGTTAAACTGCTCGAAGCGTTCGCCGCCGGCATCCCGGTGGTTTCAACGCGCATCGGAGCCGAGGGCTTAGCATCGCAAGACGGCGAACTGTGCGCCGTGGCCGACGATCCCGCTGGGTTTGCACAGCGCATTCTGGATCTGCTCGACGATCCGGAAGCGGCTGCGAAGATGGCGGAACGCGCGCGCGCCGAGGTCGCCGCCAAACGCGACATGCCAGCGATGACGCGCGCTCTGCTCGAGTCGTACCGCGCCGCTTGCTCCTCGATGCGCGCGGCCGCGGGTGCCGCCCCGCTCGTTGAAAGCCGGTATGTGAAAAGTTGAGAGAGGTATCAATCGCGCCCAGCACCATCAGAGTTGCCGGCGTATACAGGACTACGACATCGCATTGAAGGATCTATTCCGGGATTCAGTACAGCTACTACTTTGTTTGGCCGTTGGCTTCGATGGCCCGCATGAGCGCCGCCGAGTACGGAATCAGTTCGTAAGCTTGTCCAGGCTCGACCCGTGACCACATGAGCGCTTCCGGCGACCGCGTATCCAACATCAATTCCCACTCAGCCACCTCGTCCGTCTTCGGCATGTAGAACTTGATCGGCTCGTGATGCGGGTTCAGCATGAACAGGAACGTATCGTCGAACAACGGTTGACCGAACTGGTTCACCTGGTCGAGCGTCTTGCCCGATAGCTGCAGGCCCAGGCAGCGCACCCATCCGGCGCACCACTCGCCGGGCGTCATCTCCTGGCCGTCGGGCCGGTACCAGGCGACATCCTTCACTACTTTGCCGCCGCCGATGTCGCGGTCGTGCTTCTGCGCGGGGTCAATGGAGCGGTCCTGAAAGAACTTGCGCCGGCGAAGGTTCGGATGCTTCCTGCGGATCGCAATCAACCGGCAGGTGAACTCGAGGAACGCCTGTCGTGTTTCATTTAGGTTCCAGTCATACCAACTGATCTCATTATCCTGACAGTAAGCGTTATTATTTCCATCCTGTGTCCGGCCGAGCTCATCGCCTCCGCAGATCATCGGCACGCCTTGGGAGAACAGCAGAGTCGCCATGAAGTTACGCTCCTGGCGTTCCCGGAGATCGCAGATCGCGGGATCGTCCGTCGGGCCTTCGACTCCGTAATTATCGGAGTTATTATCGTTGGCGCCATCGCGGTTGTCTTCGCCGTTAGCCTCGTTGTGTTTCGAGGTATAACTCACCAAGTCGTGCAGCGTAAAACCATCGTGAGCAGTGACGAAGTTGACGCTAGCCGATGGCCTGCGTCCGTCCCGCTGATACAGATCGCTGCTGCCAGTCAAACGATAAGCGAGATCGGATAATTGACCATCGTCGCTCTTCCAGTAACGCCGTACCGTGTCCCGGTAACGTCCGTTCCATTCGGCCCACAGTGCGGGGAAGTTACCCACCTGGTAGCCGCCTTCGCCGACGTCCCAAGGCTCGGCAATCAACTTCACTCGTGAAATGACAGGATCCTGATAGATAACATCGAAGAAGGCCGAAAGGCGGTCGACGTCATGTAACTCGCGCGCAAGAGCTGCCGCTAAGTCGAAGCGGAACCCGTCGACGTGCATCTCCTCCACCCAGTAGCGCAGGCTGTCCATGATCAGCTTTAACACCTGGGGATGGCGAACATTCAGTGTGTTTCCGGTGCCCGTGTAATCCATGTAATAGCGCGGGTTGTCGCCGACGGTCCGGTAATAAGTCAAGTTATCGACGCCGCGGAAGCTGAGCGTCGGCCCCATTTGATTGCCTTCAGCAGTGTGATTGTAAACAACATCCAGGATGACTTCGATTCCGGCCGCGTGCAGCGATTTGACCATCGCCTTAAACTCGGCCACTTGCTCGCCGCGGTCGCCCGAACTGCAATAGCGCGCGTCCGGAGCGAAGAAATTGACTGTGTTATACCCCCAGTAATTACGCAGGCCGCGATCGACCAGCAGCTTGTCATCGAGAAATGCGTGTACCGGCATCAGCTCGACAGCAGTGATGCCGAGCCGCTTCAAGTAGCCGACACACACCTCGCTACCCAGCGCTGCATAGGTGCCGCGCAACTCTTCTGGAATATCCGGGTGCCGGGCTGTGAACCCCTTGACATGCACTTCATAGATGACTGACTCATCCATCGGGATCATCGGCGCACGGTCGTTATCCCAGGCAAAATGGACGCTGGCGACAACACTCTTGGGCACTCCCCGGGAGGAGTCCTGCTCATCCATAGACAAGTCTTCGCCAGGGTCGCCCATCTTATAACCGAACATGGGGCAATCCTGATCCACTTGTCCCGAGAGAGCGCGCGCGTAGGGATCAATCACCAATTTATTCGGATTAAAACGCAGGCCCTCCCTCGGTTCGTAGGGACCGTGTACACGATATCCATATAATTGTCCCGGCTTGAGGCCAGTGATGTAGCCATGCCAGACGCTGGCGGTCATCTCGGGAAGGAAGAATGCTTCCGAGGGCGGCTCGTCAGGCTTGTCGAACAGACATAGCTCGACAGCCGTGGCTCTCTCGGAATAGAGCCCGAAATTGACACCCATGCCATCCCAGGTCGCGCCCTGTGGGTAAGGGCGGCCAGGCAAAACGCTGCGCATTCATCCTCCGGAGCCAGGTTCCAACCACCGGCTCCTTCGTAGGATGCCACATACCTCACGCCGGGGGCCATTTTCTATTGCGAGGGCAGTGCGAACGCGACGAGATAGTCGCCCATCGTGATGCCAGGGGCGTCGTGACCCCCCGCCGCGATCACGACAAACTGGCGTCCTCCGGCGCGATAGGTCATTGGAGTGGCACGCGCGCTGGTGGGCAGTTTGCCTTTCCACAACTCCTTGCCGGTCTCGATGTCGAACGCTCGCAGGTAGCCGTCGAGCGTGCCGCCTATGAATACCAACCCTCCTGCGGTTACGATCGGACCGCCCAGGTTGATCGAGCCCCATTGCGCGGACTCGGGTTGTGCGGAAAGCCATGGAAGCGCTCCGAGCGGCACCTCCCACCGGGGCTCGCCTGTGGCCGCATCGATCGCGGTCAACGCGCCCCAGGGCGGCCGGTTGCAGGGCATCATGTGCTCGTTCAGCAGAAACTGGCGGGCCATGCCGTACGGCGTTCCCTTCTGCGGCGAACGCTCCTCGCGAAGATTGCCGGTTTGTTTTCCGGCCTGCGCGTCGTACTCGGCTCTTGGAATCAAACGCACCAGCGCCGCGAGCCGGTTGGTTGGAATGATGAGCAATCCCTGACCGGGATGGTATGCAGCGCCGCCCCAAGCCATGCCGCCGATGTTACCCGGGAACACAATCGAGCCCCGCAGGCTGGGCGGCGTGAAGACTCCATCGGAGCGGTATTTGGCGATCTCGGCCGCACACCATTTGCGGTCGGCTTCGGTAGCGCCCCAGGCGTCTTCGGCAGTCAATCGCTGCGGCGCCAGCGGCTTCGGCAATACGGGGACGGGCTGTGTTGGCGAAGCGCGTTCACCCGCGACATCGCTCTTCGGCGCGGGCCGCTCCTCCACTCCAAAAATGGGCGTTCCTATTTCACGGTTCAGGATGAACAGGTGGCCGGTCTTCGATCCAACTGCGATTGCGGGAATCTCTTTGCCGCCGCGGCGCAGGGTGAACAGCACCGGTTGCGATGCGACGTCGTAATCCCACAGATCGTGATGCACGGTTTGAAAGTGCCAGACGATTTCGCCCGTATCTCCTCGCAGAGCCACCACCGAATTGGCGTACCGGTTGTCGCCGGGCCGCTCGCCGCCGTAGTAATCCGGGCTCGCGCTGCCGGTTGGCACGAACACGAGATTTCGTTCCGCATCGACCGAAATGATCGACCAGGCGTTCGCCGCTCCCGTCTTCTCACCCTTCATCGGATCGAAGGTCCAGCGCAATTTGCCGGTGCGGGCGTCGAAACCGCGCACCTCGCCAGACGGCGCGTCGACCCGATTGTTATCCGCTATCGCCGACCCGACAACGACAACATCTCCGATGATTGCCGGGGGCGACGTCTCCTCGTATTCGGACTTGCTGCGGGGCGGGTTGCGAAGACCTGCGCGCAGGTTGACCTGTCCACCCGTACCGAATGCATCGATGGGCTTACCGGTCGCGGCCTCCAAGGCGAACAGGCGCGCGTCGATCGTAGCGATATAGATGCGCCTGCGTTTGGTGGTCGAATCGGTCCATGCCGCCACGCCGCGGTTGGCGAAATCGCCGTAGCCCGGCGTTGGATCGAGCTTTGGGTCGAAGGACCATCGTTCGGTGCCCTTCAACGGATCGAGCGCGATGACGCGGCCCAGCGGCGTGCTGACGTATAGCGTGCCGTCGATGAATAGGGGCGTGCATTCGAACGCGGTCTGCCGCCCACCGGCGCCCTTGGGGTCGTACATGTCGCCGGTGCGGAACGTCCAGGCGGGCTGAAGATTCGTGACGTTGTCCCGGTTGATGACAGCTAAAGGCGAGTACTTGGTGCCGCCCGCATCGCGCCCATACACGGGCCACTCATCGGGCGATTGGGCGAGCGCAGTACACAAAAACGCGACAGTGCATACGAACCTTCGCATCCCGCAATTCTACAGCTTGCGGACGAAGATCGCGTAGTCCATTCCCCCGAACAGGGCGTTTCGAAACGCTTCGGGGAGTTCGGAGAGCGCGGGGATGCTCTGCTCGGCCGGGGCCATGCGCACAATCTCGATGCTTCCCAAGCCCGCCTCTTCCAGATAGAACGCCATCAACTGTGTCGGTACCGGCCGCGTGTGCGTCGGATCGAGGTAGAAGTGCGTGGCGAAGATGGCGAGGCACTCGGGGTTTGGCGTTTCGAACGCTGCCCATGCTCCGCGCCTCAGCTTGGCTGCCGCGAGACGTACGAGTTCGGGAATGCGCGCGGGCGGCAGATGCTCGATCACTTGCGAACAATAGAGGCCGCCGAGAGAATCGTCGAACTGCTCGCGCAAGTGTTCGAACAGATCGGCGGTCTGCGCATCGAGGCCCTTGGATTTGCAGAGCGCGACTGTTTCGGGGTTCAGGTCGATCCCGCGAGCGGGGATACCCGCCGCCTTAGCAGCTTCGAGAAATTCGCCGCGGCCGCAGCCCAGATCGAGCACTTCGGATGCGCCCGCGAAGCGCGCCATGTACATCGCCTGAGCTTCGCGGATACGATTTTCGGGGCCGCGGAAGCGGTCGGCA
>JBBQGC010000076.1:0-24279 GCA_038322705.1 Bryobacterales bacterium
CGCGTAATCGCGTTGTAACCCGCTCTCGCTCTTGCGCACGGTCATCAGCATCACTCGCGCTTCCATTTCCATGATGAGGTTCTCGCGGCGGTTCACCACGCGGAATTGCAAGCTGTTGGTGTCCTGATAGGGCGCGATCAGAGCTTGAGCGCTGAAGCCGATGCGCGCCGACGGCTTCGAAACACGTCCATACAACAGGCCTGTGCCCAGCGCCAGCACGAGCACCCCCACCAGGCACTCGACCGCGGCAATTGCGTTGGCTCCCAATGTCCGCGGCACCATCGATCCGTAACCGACCGTCGTCAGAGTCTGCGCGCTGAAGAAGAATACGTTTTGGAAGTGTCCCATCGTGGTGGGCGCGTCCGCGTTGGTGATCTGATCCGGCCCCAATGCGAGGTAGAACAGCGCGAACAAGATGTTGGCGACGAAGTAAGCGGACAGCACCGTCAATAGGAACGACGGCCAGCTCATGTTGATCAGACGCAGGTAGGGATGTGTGTCGCGCCACGACACGCCCCTGCGCCGAACGTTGAACGTGCCGTCCTGGTTGATGCTGCGGCGCAGCAGACCTGAAAATTGATTCGTCAGGCCCGGATCGAATGCGGGTTTTTGCATGAGGTCACCAGATACCGATCAGCTTCCACCACGCGAATCCGAGCGTCGACCAGATAGCGATATTTGCCAGCGACACAATGAATCCCGCCTTCCACCACATTTTGAGCGGCGTGTAGCCTTGCGCGAAGAACATGGGCGATGGCGTCGTGCCATAGTTCGTCAGTCCCGCCGCCAGGTTTGCAAAACAGGCGAAAGCGTAAATGACGAGACCTTTCGGAGCGCTCTTGGCCAGCAATACGGCGAGGAACGCGGGATACATCGCGAGGATGTGCGCAGTGATGCTCGCGAACGCATAGTGCGCGTAGAAGTAGATCAACAGGGCGGCGGCGAACAACGCGATCCATCCCGCGCCACTGAAGATGGACGACACGCCTTGCGCGAACGCAGTGGTCACGCCGGTTTCGTTCAACGCTTTCCCCAAGCGCAACAGCCCGCCATACCAGATGAAAATGTCCCAAGCCGCGGTCTCGCCCTTCACGTCTTCCCAGCGAAGGACTCCGGTGACGAGCAGCGCTATTACCCCGAACAGCGCGGTCACCGTGATATCGGTTCCGTGCCAGGCCGAGGTCGCCCACATGCCGCACACTGCGATAAACACGACTGCGAGGATCTTTTCGCCCCGGCTCATCGCCCCCATGCGATCGAGTTCGTCTCGCGCGAATTGGGCCGCGGCCGGAGTTTGCGTGATCGACGGCGGGTTCACCTTGAACACGATCCATGGAGCGACGAACATCGAGCACAGTCCCGGTATGATGCCGGCGAGAAACCAGCTTGTCCACGTTACCGTGTATCCGAACTGTCCGGCCATTTGGGCCGCGAGCGGATTGCTGGCCTGGCCGGTGTAAAACATCGCGGCGCTGACGCAGATTCCCTGGTAAACAGCGGTGATCAGGAACGACCCCAACAACCGAGCGGTGGGGCCCGGAGTGGATCCGTACAACTCGGCGATGGATCGGGCGATGGGCAGGATGACGCCGCCCGATCGTGCACCGTTGGATGGAATGATGGAGGCGAGCACCATATCCGAGAGCGACAGAGCATACGAGACGCCAAGGGAGCTGCGACCGAAGAGGCGGACAAAGAACAGCGCGATGCGGCGCGCCAGGCCTGTATTGATCAGCGCCCGTGAGATGAAGAACGCAGCCATGACGAGCCAGACGGTCGGGTCGGCATAACCGCCGAGAGCTTGCGCGATGCTGAGTCCGCCGAAGACAGCGCTCAGCGTGATTGCCATCAACACTAACGCGCCGCCTGGGATGGGTTGAATAACTGAGCCGGCGATGGTGGCCAGGAAGATGCCCGTCAACCGCCAACCTTCGGGCTTCACGGCCGCGGGCTTCGGTATCACATAAACGACGAACAGATAAACGGCGAGCAATCCCGCGAAGCCGAGAATTTCCCGGCGCGCGCGCGGCTCAGGCAAAGAACACCCGCCACGTAGTGACGACGAAAGCATGCGTCACCATGGCCGCTCGAATGCTTCCCGCGCGCATGTACGCCCAACCGTAGAACAGCCCTGCGAGCGTGGCCAGTACCGCGAACTTCCAATTGGGGAAATGCCGGAACGGGAGATGCAGCAGGCCGAACAGCGCCGAGGCTGCCACCAGCCCGCCCACCGCGCTGTTCAGACGGCGTGCCAGAATCTGCTGCAGCATGCCGCGGCAAAAGAATTCTTCAGACAATCCGATCACCCACAGTGCTCCGGCGAAAGTGAAGCAGGCGAGTGCGACGCCCTTCCACCAGACCGCGAAGGCCGGATGCGGTTGTGCGAATCGCAGCAGCATTCCGCAAACCAGCGCGACCGGGGCGAACATCGCGAACTGCTGGATGCCGATGGACCAGTCCTTGCGCGAGGGCAGGAATCCGAATCCGATTCCGCCCATGCCGCGGATGGAGAGGACCGCGGAGATGCCCAGGCGAATCCACATAAGCTGTCCGAGTACCGCGGCTGGAATACGCGGCGTCAGCTCGATGTAAATTCGCGGGAAGATCTTCAGCAGTATCACTCCGGCGAGTACGGCGAGAAACAACAAATCGGAGGCGCTATGTTTTTTGCTCCACAGCACGTACCACGCGGCCATGATCGTGGTGAGCCCGGCCAGCAGTGCGAAGCTGCGCCAGTGGAACGTGCCGGTGCCGGTGGAGTAAATCATATATGGTACGAGGGCGGTGATCCAGATGGCCAGCGCGCGCGCAGCCAAGGGTTGGAAGCGCTCGATCAGGCCGCGCGTGTAGGCGAATCCGGGCGCCAGATAGAAGGCGATCTCGGCCATCGCGGCACAGGTGAAAGGAATGGCGATGCGTGCAGGAACATGGTCGTGCAGCATGTAATACGCCGCGGCGGCAGTCAGCGCTGTCCAGGCGATCAACAGTGTCGTGCGATAGGCGCGGGCATCCCTGTGCATTCCCTGAGGTATCTTAGCATCGGCTCGCCGGCGGCTTCGTCGTATGATGACAAGAGTGTTTAAGAACGCTGTACTGATCGCGGTGCTCAGCGCCGCCGCGGCCCACGCCCAGGCGTATTTCTTCATGCAGATGTCCGACCCGCAGTTCGGCATGTACACCGACAACGCCGGCTTCGTGCAGGAGACGATCAACTTCGAATTCGCTATTGCCACCGCGAACCGTCTGAAGCCTGCGTTCGTCGTCATCACCGGCGACCTGGTGAATCAGTCCGGCAATCGCGCCCAGATCGCCGAGTTCAAACGCATTGCGGCCAAGCTCGACCATTCCATTCCGCTGTACGCGGTTCCCGGCAATCACGACGTCGGAAACGAGCCCACGCCCGAGAGCCTGGCCGCATATCGCGAGCAGTTCGGCCGCGATTACTACTCGTTCCGCTCGCACGACATGGCCGGCTTCGTCCTGAATGGGAACCTGCTGAAAGCTCCCGGCAAGGTGGCTGAAGAAGCCGAGCGGCAGGAGAAATGGCTCGCGAGCGAATTGGCCAAGGCGCGCGATGAAGGCGTGAAGCGGCTGGTCGTGTTTCTTCATCAGTCGTTATTTCTCGAGAATCCCGGCGAGCCCGATAAGTACTTCAATATTCCAGCCGAGACCCGCGGGCGTTATCTGGAGTTGTTGCACAAATATGGGGTGGAGCACGTCTATGCCGGCCACTACCATCGCAACGCATACGGCCGTGATGGCGCATTGGAGATGATCACCACCGGGCCCGTGGGAAAGCCGATGGGTCCCGAGGGTTCGGGGATCCGGATTGTGACGGTGAAGGACGGAGTATTCGAATCGAAGTATTACGGTTTCGGGTTCATGCCAGCTTCGGTCAACTGAACCCGACGGAATACGCTACTACGCCGAAGGGCTCCACAACTCGAACTTCCTTCGAACATCACCGATATCCCCAGACCGTATTCTCATTGCGTCGTCCGACTCGCCGGTGCGGGAGGCGGACGCGAATATCAAGGTCCACACCAAACCTCCCACCGGCCGCTATAATCGGAAACGTACTCCCCTTCCCATGAGAGCCGCATTGTATCGAGCCGCGGGTGTCCTCGCCTTACTTGCGGGCCTCTATGCGCAGCAGCCCGTCAGGCCCGCGCCCGTCGAGGATGTCGATCCAAACCGCATCGTACTGGACGTTACGCGCGTCAATCTGCTGTTCACGGTCGCCGACAAGAAGGGGCGCTTCGTCACCGATCTGAAGAAGGACGATTTCGCGATCGTCGAGAACAAGAAGGAGCAGACGATTTCGGAGTTCACCGCCGAATCGAATCTTCCGCTGCGCCTCGCTGTCCTGATCGACACGAGCAACAGCATTCGCGAGCGCTTCCGTTTCGAGCAGGAGGCGGCGGCGGAATTCATCAACTCTCTCATGCGCCCGCAGGACAAAGCGGTGGTGGTGAGCTTCGACACTGCGGCGGAGCTGGTTACCGATCTCACCAGCGATACCGACGCACTGTCGAAGGGCATTCACGCGCTACGCCCCGGCGGCGGCACGGCGATGTACGACGCCATTTTCTTTGCCTGCCGCGACAAGCTGATGGTGGACCAGCCGCGTCACAAGTTCCGCCGTGCGATGGTGGTGATCAGCGACGGCGACGACAACCAGAGCCGCTATACACGCGACCAGGCTCTAGAGATGGCGCAGAAGGCCGACGTGGTCGTGTACACGATCTCGACGAACATCTCGCGCATTGGCACCGAGGGCGACAAGGTGATGCGCTACTTCGCCGCGGAAACGGGCGGCCTGGCGTTCTTCCCCTTCAAAGCGCAGGATCTGTCGCAATCGTTCGAGAACATCGCGAACGAACTGCGGCACCAGTACAACGTCCTGTACCGGCCGGAGCCATTGAAGACCGACGGCATGTGGCACCCCGTGGATGTTCACGTGAAGGGCCGTAAGGATCTGATCGTGCGCGCGCGCAAAGGCTACTACGCTCCGCGCATCTGAACCTCACAGCTCGAGCAAGAATCCCCTTTTGCCCACGTTCATGGCCTGTGTCGCGCCCATGCGAATCGTGACGCCCTCAGCCTCGTGGATGTGTCCGCAGAAGTAATACCGGGGCTGAACGCGCTCGATAAACTCCTTTACCGCTGAGCTGCCGGCGTGCAGGCCCTCGCGAATCTGATCGAGACGGGTGCCCATCGGCGGGCAATGGCAGCTCATCACCAGAGGCGAGAGGTTTGCGAATCGTTCCAGCCGCCGCGCAAGCTCCTCTTCGGAATATTCGCCCGGCGTATCGAACGGCGTCGGGTTCGAGTAGCCGAGTCCGGCGATGTGATGTCCGGCGACCTCCATCTCGCGTCCGTGAAAGTTGGAAAGTCCGAAGCGCGAGCACATCTGCTCGATGTCGGTCTCCGATTCGTGATTGCCCGGGATGACGAACATCTTATCGGCGCGGCGCTCGAGCAAGGGGCCGATCTGCTCCACGCCCTTGGCCCAAGTAAGCATATCGCCCGCGGCGAAGTAGTAATCCGCTTCGATGTTCATCAGGCGCTCCAGCGCGCGCTGATCGTTATGGATGTCGGAGAAGATGAGCAGACGCATACCTAAAAGCCCAGTTTAACGTTTTGATGGCGGCGGTGCGGGCGAACTGTTATGATCCTGAGTGTTTGTCCGCCTCGGCGGCGTATAGCAATGGAACTCGAGAATAGATGCTAACGGCCAAACTCGTACTGATCTACCCTCGGCCCCTAGACGAAGCCGCATTCGAACGCGCTTACAAAGAAGAACATCTACCGTTGATCGAAAAGAAACTCAAGGGTTTGAACCGCTTCGTTGCCACCAAGATCGTGCAGTCGCCTGCAGGTCAGGTGCGAGCTTACCGGATCGCAGAGGCGCACTTCTCCGACATGAACGCTCTCCACGGCTGCCTGGAGACCGGCGGTTGCAAGGATCTGATGGAACACGCAAAGATGATTTCCACCGGGGGCCCGCCCATCGTCCTGATCTGCGAGGAAGAGAATTTCCTGTTTTGGTAATCTAGGCGCCGATGCCCGCCTGAGCCGCTGCGAGCGGAGCTTCATGGCCCCGTGCGCTCACCGGTTCCGATCCGGTGATGCGTCCGGCTTCCACGATCAGCGCGACGTCGAAATTATTCACCGTGGGGCACACGTGGCGCGGTATAAGATACACGTAATCGCCGATGGCCGGACGTTGCGCGCCCGCTGCGACTTGCACGGGCAGATGCTCCTCGCTCGGTTTCAGCGGCGTCAGATCGGGCCGGCCCAAGACGGCGCACGTGGGCACGCCGGCATCGGCTGAGACGCTCTTGTGGCCCGCGTCGCAGGTGAAACGGTCCGGCGAGGGATGGCTGACAACGCGCGCCACAACCAGCGCGGCGGCGCGATAGCCGTCGACCATGGGCAACTGCTCGAGGCTGGTCACGTCGTTGTACACGACGGTTCCGGGCGAGACGCGGTGGATGAAGCCGGCGTTCCGAAAACCTGGAAACGCAAGGCCGCAGGGCATGGCTGGAGTGCCCGAGGTGATCACTTCCTCCACGCGCGATCCGGCGTTGCGAACGGCCGCAACGATATCGAGCAAGCGCTCATATCCGGCGAAGGCCTCGCGATCGCGCTCGGCTTGCGCATCGGCGCGGATGTGTCCGTCGTAGTAATGCAAGCCGCGAAACTCATTGCCGAGTTGGGCGGCCAGTTGGGCGATTGCCGCGGTGCGATTCTGATCGATGCCTGTGCGATCCATTCCTGGATTGATGTCGATGAACACGCCGATCCCCGTATTGTGCCAAGCCTGCGCCTGGCTCTCGTTTTCGACGAGAATCGAGACGCGCACTCCCGGATGGCGGCCGGCGATGGCGCGTACGCGATCCGCATTCGCCCCGACCATCGGGTACGCAACGAGCACATCGCGGGCGCCAGCCTCACAGGAAGCGAGCAGTTCGAGCGTGGTGGAGCATTTGAACTGAACCACTCCGTGTTGGACGAGTTGCCGCATCGTTCGTGCGAGCTTGGCGGTTTTGATATGCGGACGCCAGCGCGACGGATCGCCGCCGGCCAGTTCGAGCGTGGCTTCGATGTTCGCGTCGACGTATTCGGGATAGATGACCAGTGCGGGCGTTAGGACGGATTCGAGACCCGCGATGCGGTACGCGGAGAGGTCGGGTTGCATGACCCTATTGTGCACCGCGAATGCGACGCGGCGGCACGAGTTGGCCGCGGTTCTTCGGGCGCCGAGCTATTTGATTTCGGACTCTGGGCGCCGCGCGCGTTGCCTTGTTTGCTCGTAGAGCCGGTCCGTTGAGCGGAAGTTCGTCTTTGTCAATCGAGTGAGAGCTTCATCAATGGAAAGATCATCCGGATCGCGAGGCTTCGACCAGTACGCCCAATGTGCCGGTTACTATGAAACCCTGCGAACGGGCGAACCGGGCACCCGGGCGTTCGTCAATGAGCAGCAGGGTTGCAGCGATTTCATGAGCAAGCTGGATCGCCTCCCATTCTCCGCGATCCAGGCCTGATGCCTCCTGGTCCGCCGGGACGAACACAATGTCACGAACCTCGACCCATGAGGCAAATGCGCTGCCCATGCCCGAACCGCAGCAGGTGTTCCTCTGCCTTGCAACTCGCGGGCGACAGCGCCTGGGATCCAGATCTTGGTGAAGATCTCGGCCAGGACTGAGGCGTAACCGAGTTCGACGAGATATCGAAGCGGCGTCGTATCGGCGACGACAACGTTCACTTCGCGAGCAGTCCCTTGGCGCGCAACTTCTCAAGGTCGGCCAGATCCCTGTCCAAATCCTCGATCGAGTAAGCGTGGTCGTAGATGTTGCGGTCCTTCAGAAACCCGTCAAACTCGAAGCGTGTTAGTCCGAGCAGCCGGGCGGCCTGATGGTGGGTCAGTTTCTCGGAGCGGTAACCTTCAATCGCCAGCGCTTCGAGGGCTTCGCGTCCCGGATCGGTGTGCCGCGCGATGTCGTCGGGCAACTCGACGGTGATCTGCATGCAAAAATTGTAGCGCGTGGATCACGGCATCTTTTTCGGCGCTTTCTGGTTCATTCCGTTCTGGTGCAAAAGCAGACCGGTCACCTGGCCGGCATCGTCGCGAATGAACGTGACCTGCGCGTCCACCACCTTCAGGAAGAACTCGTCCTTCTTTTCCGCGAACAGTTCGAAGCGCGGCTGGTTGGTTGCCTGCGCGTAGAGATGTGGCCCTTCAGCCGTGACCCGTATCGCGAAACCGGGAGTGAAGGGGTATTCGCCGGCGTACCCCGCAAGCACTTCGGGATCAAGCGTGATCTCGACACGCTCTCTGGGAGGTGAGAGCATCCCTGCAGGGAACGCGGGATTGAGGATGTGGCGGCCGATGTCGTCGATGTCGAACGACGTATTCGTCAGCACGACCACCGCGGTCTTCTTCGCAGCATCGAATCCCGCGAACGACCGATAGCCGCCGGTGCCGCCGTTGTGCCAGACGATCTCGGATCCGTCGCGCGAGAGCGTGTGCCACGCCAGCATGATGTCCATGCCGGGCACGCCAGTTGGACGGCGCACCGACCGCATCCGGCGCATGGCGGCCTTCAGCGGAGTATCGGTGAGTTCAAGATTGGCGGCGAGAAATTTCAGCATATCGCTGGCGGTGGAGCGTAACGCGCCTGCGCCGGCCAGCGCATCGAGATCCCAGTTCTTGACCGGCGCGAGGGCGGCGTCATGCCCGGCGGCGAGGCGCTTCTTTTGATCGGCCGAGAGCGTCACGCTCGTGTCCTTCAACTCGAGCGGTTCGAGCACGCGGGCGCGAACCAGCGCTTCATAGCTCATACCTGCCTTGCGGGCGAGAGCGTGGCCGAGCAGCCCGACTCCCAAATTCGAGTACTCGTATTTCTCGCCGATGTCGCGGGTCAGCTTGTACCCCGACAGGTACTCGTATAGCTTCGCGGCGTCGTAATCGGCAAAGGGTTTAGCGGCATCGGCAGGGTGAAAGTTGTCCGGCATGCGCGGCAATCCGGAGACTTGCATGGAAAGATCGAGCAACGTCATCTGCTTGCCGTTGCGCGAGGGCACCTTCACATCGGCGGGCAGCAGCTTCTGGACGGGCGTGTCGAGTGTTACTTCACCGCGCTCCACCATGTCGGCGAGCACGAGGGACGTGAATACCTTCGTGATGGAGCCGATCTCGAAGACGGTGTCTGCGTCCGGTTTCCCCGGCCGATCCTTGGCGAGTTTGCCGTACGCCGTGAAGGAGCGGCCATTGGCATCGAGCGCCCCAACGACGATGCCCACGGCCTTCTTCGCTTCATCGACACGGTTCACCAGCAACGCGCTCACGTCACGGTCGGCGGCCACAAGCAACGAGGTGGACAAGATGGCCGGCAGCAGAAGCCGCATAACTCAGGCGACCTCCTCATCGCCCAGCGTCCGCTCGCCGACCGACCGCCAGAATGCGTACACCGCGATCCCCATCAACAGAGCCATCGTCGCCAAGCCGTAGCGCGTGTACCAGCCGCCGAGTCCGGGACCGATGTTGATCCGCTCGATCGTGTTGATGAAGAACAGAGCGGCTATGGTGGACACCATCCCCATACGAAGCAGAATCAGCGCGAGCACTGCGAAGATCAGCAGCAGGAGCAACCTTTGCACCAATAGGTTCGAACTCGTATCGTTCCAGACCCCGCCGTTCGCAATCAAACCGAATAGGGCCGCCGTGGACAAAGCCGCCGCGTAGTCGTTCTTCCACAGCGCTCGGAATCCGAAGATCGTAAAAAACACCACGAAACCGCTAATGAGGCCGTTCAGCAGCGTTTGGGAATTCACGCCGATCCAGGCCAATGCGTTTTCAAAGCCGTCCAGATCGTTAGCCAGCGGCACCCCGGCGCGGTGGTAATCGATCCAAGCCAGCGAGCCCAGGAACAGCCTGAGTGCAAGACCGATCGCCGCGCCGATCAGAATGTGCGCGCTGAGTTGCGCATCCGTGAATTTCCCGGCCAGCAAACGATTCCAGGTCACCAGAGCTTGCGGCCATCGCGAACGCACCGCCGGTTCGAGAGCGAGGTAGAGAAGCCACATGGCGAGACCGCCGAAAACCGCCTCACGGATTGCTGCCAACAACAAGCTCCATTCGCGCTCACTGGGGACATGATGCGCCGTGCCTATCCAAGTAATCAGCACGAGCACCCCCGTGACGAGCGCCACCCGGAACGCTCCTTTCCGATCCGCTCGATCCAGGCGCACATTGCGCACCGCGAAAATCAGACCGAACAGAACCGCGGTGATCATCACGCCAATATTCGCAAGCGGTCCGATAAGCGCCGCGCCGGCCGAACGTTTTCGCGGCTCGCGTCGTGCCTTGCTCCACGGAAAGATGACCTTTACCGCAGCAATGCGGCCGGCAAGACTCGCCGCCTCGATCCGCACGTCAACGCCGGGCAACCCGGGAGCGGGACCTTTCCACGCCTTCCGCGCATCGAAGGCCACCAGCGGAATCAGCTCCGGCGCCGTCTCGTTGAAGCCGGCGGGATCGTAACCGACGGCTTTGAACAAGCCGGGCACATCGAGCGTTCCGGCCGCGACGATCGCGGGTTTTTCCGCGGGAATCGCCGCAAACTCGCGTACATGGCCCGCGGCGTTGACTCTCATGTCGAGCATCCCCGCGATCGCCGGGGCGGGAGTTTCACTCGTGACTTCGCCTTCGGGATATGCGAAGAGCGGTTCCGGGCTTTCACGATAGTAGTAGTCGAAGAACGGCTCGGCGGCGATAAGATCGTCCCACGATTTGCCCTTGCGATCGTGCGTGCTCCAGTACTCTCGGGCGGGCATGCCACCGGTGAAGCTGACATACGCATCAACGGGCGGTTGCGTGTACCCGAACGATGCGGCAATGTTGCGCGCCTGGTAACCCACAACATCCAGCGGATTTGAAACCGGCGTACGATTCAGCACGGATGCCGGCGCGGCGAGAAATGGATACGCTACCAGCACCGTCAAGACGAGCAGCAACATCGGAACGGAGTAGCGCAAATCCATTCCCTCGGTCTTGCCCGACGCTGCGACCAATTCCGGCGACGGTGTTTCGCCCGCAGCCAGCGCTGCAGCGAGCGGATCGCCGCCCGGCAATGCTGCGGCGACGGCCAGCGCGTTTGCCGGGCGCATCGCCGGGTCCGGACTCAGACACCGCTGGACGACTCTTTCGACTTGCGGATCGACATCGGCAGCCAGCGACACGAGGCTCGTCATCTGCGCGCCTTCCTGCAGCTTCAGCAAGTCCGCTATCGTGTTCGCTTCATACGCGCGCTTGCCGCTGAAGATCTCGTAGATCACCAGCCCGAGCGCGTAGATGTCGCTCTTGGCGGTCACTTCATCGCCGCGCAACTGTTCGGGCGACATGTAGGCGGGCGTGCCGCTGCGTGCCTCCGCGCCGGTGAGTTGATCGGCCACCGCGGCGAGTCCAAAGTCCATGATCACGGGCTCGCCGCGCTTGTTCAGCATGATGTTCTGCGGTTTCAGATCGCGATGGATCACGCCTTTGTCATGCGCCGCGGCCAACCCCGCGCAAATCTTGCGGGCCGTTTCCAGAGCCTTGTCCGCGGGCAGGCGTCCGATGCGATGCAGCAAGTCCGCCAAGTCCTCGCCATCGACATACTCCATCGAGATGAACGGCTGCCCGTCCACTTCGGCGATGTCGTACACCCGGCAAATGTTCGGGTGCGAGACCTGGCGGGCAATGCGCACTTCGGCGTGGAAGCGTTCCAGAACACGTTCGGAAACGCCCGCTTCGGGGAGAAACTTGAGCGCGACCGCTTGCGCCAATGTGAGGTCGGTGGCGCGATACACTTCCCCCATGCCGCCGCGCCCGAGCAACCCGACAACCCGGTAGCGGCCATTGACGAGCGTGCCCGGTGGAAATCGCCCTTCATCCGGAATCGAGGTTTCCAAGCGCAGCAACGCTGGTGTGCGGGTTGCAGGCGCTGGCCCGGGTGTTGAGCTGCGTGGAGTAGGAGGCGGATGCTCGATGGCGACAGTCGCCAGGGTGCCGGTGGCGAGGCCGGGCATGGATCCGCACGAGGGGCACGCCCGGCTCGAATCCGCCAACTCCGAGTGACAAGTGATGCAGCGTTCCACAGGATCTACTATTTCACCAGATGGACGGATCTAATGCTCGCCGCGCAACAGCGGCTGCTTCGTGTACTGCGCGGGCACTGACTCGATGGGCTCGGCTAGCTGTGCGTCAGTGCGGCGGCGGGCGATGACGCGCCCTAGCCCAGATATCTGCCGCAGTCGGCCTCGAGAGCCTGAATCTCCACGGTGTTGTCGGGAGCGATCAGCGTGCCAGTCAATCCACAATTGCCATCCGTCCGGCATGCTGCTCGCGATCTCGATATCAACGATGCCTGCCCGCTCCCAATGCCTGCGCCACCAATCCGCCGAATGCAGGCACCACAGATCCTGAGTCCACCACTCTCGAAGGTGCCCGGGCGGCGCGCCGCCGATCTTTTGCATCAGGCCCGCGCCAGCGATCGCGATTTGACCGCCGGGCTTCACGAAACGCGCGAGATGACCGAGATACAGATCGTCAGTGGCGTAGTACATTCGGGGTTGTACTTCGCCGATCGCTGGAAGTGCATCAGCGATTCACGAATTTCACGACGGCGCGCCCCAGGTGAATCTCGTCGCCCGGCTCCAGCTTCACTCCGCGCGGGCCGCGGTGTACTTCGTTGCTGAGCCCATCGCGGATAATCCACAGGCCGCAGTTGCCGCCCGGCTTGGCCGTTTCCGGGACATACGCGCGATCGTTGAAGAGGCGGTATTCGCCGGTCTGCTTGTTGAACGTGACGTGCGCGTGCTCGCGCGATACTGTGCGGCTGATCTCGTCCGTTTCGTCAAACGCCAGATCGTTGCGGCGCGAGGGGCCATCGGCGCGGTACACGTCTACTGTGCGGCCGATGTTGATGCGCGATTTGTTCAGCGCGATCTCGTTCTGCTGCGCGCGCCCTTTTACCACCGCTAATCGCGCGTTCCGTTTCGCCACAACGGATGGCTCGGGCGCGTGCGGGCGCGAATCGGCTTCGACAATCAGCCAGCGCTCTTTGGGTCCCGGCAACTCGGGCGACGTCACGACTTCAACTTCGAGACCCGCGGGGAAGCGATGATTCGATTTCGTTAACCCCGCGCGCAACTCGTCCTGGCAGAATTGCGCGAAGAATTTGCCCGTGAAGATTTTGGACTGCTCCGGCGGAACGCCTTGCAAGCGGATGCGCACCAGGTCGTAAGGGAACACCGCACGACCGCCTACGCGATGACTTTTGGCTTTCACTTCGTCGAGCACCGCGAGGCGGATTTCGGAGAGCTCCGGGGCATCGCGCGCGATCTCGAGAACTCCGAGCGGCGATTCAAAAATCGCGCGTCCCAGCTTCTCGATCCACTCAGCGATGGCCATTGCTCACTCCTATGATGCCCAGGTCGCGGGCTGCTTCGACCAACTCGCGCGCGATCGGCGCCGCGGCCTGCGATCCGTATCCGCCGTGCTCCACCACCACTGCGAAGGCGATGCGTTGATTGGCGGGCGCATTCGACGGCGCGAATCCGGCAAACCAGGAATGCGGCGCGCCCTCGTCCATCTGCGCGGTTCCCGTTTTGCCGGCCACCTCGACGTTCAATCCGGCCATCGCGCGCCGCGCCGTGCCTTGCGTTGCCACCTCTCGCATTGCCGACGCGATGAAGCGCGCCTGCTCCGCGGCCAGTATTGGTTTCGCGGGATCGCGCCGCTCGTTGCTGTCGTCTGTTACCCAGCGGCCTTGCGGCATTGCTCCGTCATGCGCGATGGTCGCCGCCACGCGCGCCATCTTGAAGGGTGTCATCAGCACCGGCCCTTGACCGTACGCCGCAAAGGGCAGCATCTTCTTAACCTCGGCCAGATCGCCCGCGGGAATGTCCAGCAGATCCGCCGTTGCGAGCAGCGTTTTCGCGCCCACCGACGCGACTCCTAACTGCGCAAAGTACGCATTGCATGACACCGCGATCGCGCGCGCCATGTCGGGGCTGCCGTGTGCGTGATCGCCGATGTCGTCGCGGATCGGCTTGTTCCAACCGGGAATGCGCGCGCCCACGCGGCCATCGCCCAACGGACCGCAATGGAAACGTTTGCTCGCGAGCGCCGGATCCGTACGTAGCGCGGCGATCGCGGTAACCAGCTTGAACGTCGAGCCCGGCGGATATTGCCCGTATCGCGCGCGGTCCAGCAACTCATCCGGCGTCGCAGCACCCGATCCCGAAGGTACAGGCGCGCTCACCATGGCCAGCACGTCGCCCGAATCCGCATTCATGATCACCAGCGCTCCGTGCTGCAGGCCCGCGCGTTGCAAACGGCGCTCGAGAATCGCGGCCGCCTTCGTCTGCAATCGAATGTCGATCGACGTCCGGACGGTGCGGTCCCGCGCGCGTAATTCCTGCATGGCGCGATTGCCGGGCTGATGGCGGTAGCGCACCAGCGGAGCCAGATCCTTGATGTCGTCGAAGCCTTGCAGCTTGCGATTCTGGTCGTGCTCGATCAACGATGAGTTGCTGGCGTGAAACTTGTCGCCGGTACGCAGGTCGCCGATCACGTGCGCCATCGCGGGACCGAACGGATAATAGCGATTGTCGCGGCGCGGGCAGCACCGGTTCAGATCGGCGCCCAGCGGCTCGAGCTTCGCCCGGTTCGATTCCAACTCATCCCAGCGGCTGGTCGCCAGCAGCACTCCGTTGCGATCGTAGATATCGCCGCGCGTCAACTCGCGAGCGATCGAGTTCAGGCGCGGATTGTGCTGCGCCCGCTTGACGCCGTCTTCCTGAAACACTTTGGTATCGTGCGCAATCAGTTTCGCGCCATGCAGCACCTGGATGTACGCGGCTTTGCCGGCCAGCGCGACCGTGACGAGCGCGAGCGGAACTGCCAACCATCGCAGGGGGACCTTGAAGGGCGCCGTCACCTGTTCAGCGCGGCGGCGGTTCGATATGCCTGCTATGACCGCGATCAGGAAGAAGTTTGCCAGCATCGCCGAATTGCCGGCGCTCAAGAATGGCGACACCACGCCCGACAGCGGCATCATGCCGAGCACGCCCGCCGAGATCAACAGCATCTCGAGCGCGATCAGCGTTCCCGAACCGAGCGCGAGAAAGAAGCCGTAATCGTCGGGGGCGTTGCGCGCTACGGCCAGCGAGCGATGGAACAGAAACACGAACAGCAACGCGATGGTCACGACTCCGCAATAGCCCAGTTCTTCGCCGATCGCGGGAAGTACGAGATCGGTGTGGCCGGCCGGGATCATGGACGGGTCGCCCCAGCCGGGTCCGGACCCGAACGCGCCGCCGGTGGACAGGGCCCAGAAGGAATGCGCGAGTTGGTCGCCGCCGCGAACATCGTTGTCCCACGGCGAGGTCCACATCGCGATGCGCTCGGTAACTGTGTGCGGCTTGCCCGTGCGGTAGCCGATGTACACGCCCGCGACGAGCAGCGCGATGCCGAATACGGCAAGCCCGGCGCGTCCGCGTGCGATGCCGAACAAGGCCAGGAAAAGGAACCCCGTGACCAGCGCCGGACCCAGATCCTTCAGCACGAAAAACATCAGCAGTCCGCATCCGGTGGCGATCATGGGCGGCAGAGCGTGACGGAAGCGCGGCAAGTCGAGCCAGCGCAGGCCCGGCGGCAGCAAGCGTTTCTCGCGCAGGTCGCGCAGCCACTCCCACCTGTTCGCGAAGTAGCCGGCCATGAAAAACACGAGCAGTACCTTGATGGCTTCGACGGGTTGAAACGGGCCGAGATTGACCTTTGAATCACTGCCCGTTGGACCCGATCCGGCGGTTGCGAGCGCGGCGAACAACCCGAATGCGGCGAGCAGCGGAATGTAGATCCAGCGCGAATAGCGGCGATGATCGAAGGCCTTCAGCAGCGGCAGCAGCAGCAGTGCGCATCCGAGCGCGACACCGGCGGCGAACTTCGTGAACTCGAGCGTGTCGCGCAACGGGTCGCGAATGCTGACTGCGAGCATCAGGCCCAGACCTGTCAGCAGGTGCAAGGCGGGCAGCAGGCTTCCGTCGCCTTGAAACCTGCGCACACGCCAGCAGAGGTGAACCACGTAGAAGGCGGCGAAGTAGACGCCCATCCACAAGGCAAAGAGTTGCTGGAATTGGCGGGGCGTCCGGACGATGAAGAGCGGCTTGAGGCGAGGCAGCGCGCGGCGCAGCGTGTTACCGGCGGAGCGGATTTTGGCGAGTGCGCCGACATTTTGCAGCGTTCCTGTTGCGCGCACGTAGTCACTGATCCGGGCGGCGGTTTGTTCGCGCTCGGCGCCCTCCGCCACTGTTTCCAGATACGGCTTTAACTGATCCGCATCCTGGACTTGGTTCAGATTCAGAATTGCGCCGTTCCGCAATTTCTCATCGACGTCTCTGAAGTCGTGCGTCTTGGCGCTGTAGACCAGGAATAAGCACGCGGCAACCAGCATCGAGCAGCACAGGAGCCATCGCAATTCGCGGCGCCGCTCGGCTGGCACAGGCGGCTTCAACGCCTCGACCGTGAGCGCGACCTGCGACTCCCAACTGCGCGTTATCGCCATCGCCGGTGATACCTCGAATACCTCGACCTACTCCGCAGGGCGAGCAGGCGGGCGCGTTCGCGTGTTGCTCGAATGCGCTCCACCGAAGTCCGGTCGCTCTCCAAACGCTCCAGGTTCTGGCTCACTTTCGAGAACCCGGATATCGGCTCGTACAGCGCGCGCGCCCGCTCGAAATCGCGCTCCATCCAAGTCAGGTAACGGCGCTGGTCGGCCGCGCTCTTGGCCTGCTGCCATTGCTTCAATTCCTGCTCGGCGCGATACAGGTACGCATCGGCTGACTGCTCGGCCTCGCGGGGCGCGATCTTGTATCCCGCGCTTTCGGCGGCGTGAAATTCAGCCGACGCGAGCCCAGCATTGTGCAACCCGTACACGTACACTCGCGCCAACGCCAAATGCGGATCGGGCGATTTCGGAAGCAATCCGGCCGCGGTCTGAAATCGTTCCAAAGCGCTACCCGGTAGGCTCGATGCGAGTTGCAAGTAACCGTCGCAGAGCGCGATCTTTCCCTTCAACTCGCTGGCAGCGGGATCGAGCTCCAACGCATGCTGAAAGCAGAGCTTCGCCTTGCTCCACTCAAAGCGCGACACATTGCCGTCGGTGCTATCGCGGTATGCGCTGAGGACATCGTCGCCCGCCACAACCAACCGCTGCTTCAAGCTGGACGCGATGCCGGCGACCGGCGAAAATCCGCCGAGGTAGGAGTTCGTGTTCTCGAGCTGCTTGTACAATCGCCAGTCCGATTCGATTGCGGCCACGCTGGCTTGACGGTAATCGCGGCCCGCGCGAAGGGGTGCACTGCTCATCCAGTATCGGTAGAAGTGCGAGGCCGGAAGGAAACACAACAGGCCGATCACAAGGCCCGCGATCAGCGATCCACCAATCAGCTTGAAATCGGTCAGCCAGCGCGGCCACTTGCGCGCTTCAACGCTCGGTGCCGCCCGTGCCGCTCGCGGTTTCTCGACTGTCGCGTTCACATCCCAGGCAGGCTCGCGCGAGGCCACCGCCAGAGGTTTGCGGTCGAGAAACAGACGCAGATCCTGTTCGAGCGCCGCCGCTGTCGCATAACGGCGCGAGCTGTCCGCCGCCAGCGCCTTCGAGACGATCGCCTTCAGCGGCGCGGGACAATCTTCCGGCAACGCGCGCGGGGGCCGCCGCGATTGAATCAGATTCTCCAGCTTGCGCGTGGTCTGCGCCTGGTAGGGCGGGATGCCCGAGACCATCTCATAGAGCGTCACGCCCAAGGCCCACAGATCGGCGAACGGATCGACGTTGCTATTCTTCAACCGTTCGGGGGAACAATAGGCCGGGCTGCCGAGATTGTGCTGCGTCAGATTGCGG
Organism: Bryobacterales bacterium; assembly: GCA_038322705.1. Taxonomy (GTDB): domain Bacteria; phylum Acidobacteriota; class Terriglobia; order Bryobacterales; family Bryobacteraceae; genus TMP-7. The sequence continues at coordinate 17,955 of JBBQGC010000076.1, forward strand.
GTCGCCGTGATCGCTTTCGCAATGCCGAAATCGAGCAGCCAAACTTGCCCGTCAGGACCGATCTGGATATTGGCGGGCTTCACGTCGCCGTGCACCACCGCTCGCCGTTGACCGTCGATGTCCGCCTGGAACGCGTGCAGCGTCGTTAACTGGCTGCAGATCTCGATGCCGTATCGCGCCGCGCACGCCGCATCCAGCCGTCCTTCTTTACGAATGAGGTCGGCGAGGCTGCGGCCCTCGGCGTATTGCATCGCGACGAAAAAGCAACCGCTCTGCTCGCCGAACTCGTACACTTCGAGAATGCGCGGATCCATCGCATGCAGTTGCTGCTGAATCATCGCTCCGCGGCGTTCCGCTTCAACGACGAGCTGTGTGTAGGAGTCGCGAAACTGCTCGACAATCTTCAGCACCACGCGCCGGTTTTCGGCCGGATCGAGCGCTAGGTACACATCGGTCATGCTGCGCCCGAGCTTGCTGATGATCTCGTATTTTCCGAACTGGCAGAAGCGTACCGCGGGGGTCACGATCCTTCAACCTCCCGCCTGCGAATAACGTTGAAACAGCGCGAGCAGCGCCATCCCGAGAGCGATCCCGATGGCCAGCCACAGCAGCCTTCCAGCGGCCCGCTTCCAGCGCATCCCGTCTCGACGCATGCGCGTGATGGAGTGCCGTACGCGGGCCTCCGACATGGCGGGCGAGTTCACGCCGACGAATTCCGGACCCGCGATGAACACGGCGCTCACATTGTCGGTGGCGCCCCGATCGACCGCCGCCCGCACCATCGACTGCGCGGTTTGGCCCGCGTCGCCGTTGAACGTTTCGGCGATCGCGCCGATCTCGGCCGCGGTCAACGTGTCGCTCAACCCATCGCTGCACAGCAGGAACGCGGCCAAGGGATGGAAAGCGAAACTCTTGAGCTCGATGAACGGATCGTCGGCGGCCGTTCGTTCGCGCGAGCCGACGTCGCGAAACACTTCGTTGCGCCGCGGGTGGGACATGGCCTGCGCCTCCGTCAGCTCGCCGCGGTCTTCCTGCTCGCCCACGGGCGAATGATCGGAGGTGAGTTTGCGAATTGCGCCATTCCAGATCAGGTATAGGCGCGAGTCGCCGACATGGCCGACGGTGAGCCGGTCCTCATGCGCCACCGCTAAAGTGAGCACGCACGCCATTCCCGCGCAATCGGGCTCGGTTTGCGACAAGCAATAGATTTCGTTGTTAGCCGCTGCGATCGCGCCGCGCACCTGGTCCTCGATGCTGCCCTCGCGAGCCGCGAGTTCACGAACAATGACGTCCATCGCTGTTTGGGCAGCCAGCTCGCCCGCCGCATGTCCCCCCAACCCGTCGACAACAAGGAACACGCCCGTTGCATCGTCGGCGTAAACGCGATCCTCGTTACTGGCCCGCAGCGGACCCGTGTCGGTAGACAGACCGGATTGCCAGGCGAGCTCGGTCTTCATGGCTGCGAACGGCCTCTCCAATTCGCGGCTGCAAACACGATCACGAACGCGAGCATCGCAACGGTAATGATGACCGCGGCAACCGGAGGCACCGTCATCGCCGCACCTGGAACAGGAGCGTCAACACTTCCGCAACGCCGATTTCCGCACGCTCGGGTAGCGTCTGCTCCTGATCGCGCTTCATGCGTTTGCCGTCGAGCCATGTCCCGTTCGTGCTGCGGTCCATGATGTAGAACTGTCCCGTCGCGGCATCGCGGCGCACGACGGTGTGTTCGCGCGACACCTCGTCGCTTGCGTAGAGCGCCAGATCCATCGGCTCATCTTCAGCGCCGCGTCCGATGCGAATCCGGTTCTGCGTCACGAGATAAAGCTGCGGACCGCTGTCATCCTCGTAGCGGATCTCGGCGTGTATGCGATCGGCTTGCTTGCGGGTACCGGTCGACCCGGGTGGCTGCGCGGCGGATCCGCGAAGGCCGGTGATCGACGGCTCGCGATCCATCAGCGTCGTCTTGGTTCCCTGGAATCCGGGCTGGACCGCTTCGCTCAATTCCGAGTGAATTTCGACGTCGCCCAACGGGACGGTTTCCTCGGTGTCGGCGAAGAACTCGATGACCCAATCCTTGGCGGCGATGCGGTATTCGCGGGCCGGCTTCTTTTTGCGCGCGAGTACCGAGGGCTTCGCGTTCAGCCGTGCGACGCGCGAACCCAACGCACGCTTGGCATCTTCGGCGATGAGTTGAAAAACTCCGGCCAGGCGCGCGTGATCTTCGGGATGGAGGTAGACGCCGAACACGCAGGGCAGCAGTGTGCTGTAAGCCATCTCGAACGCCCCGAGCTCCATGTTGCGGAGCAGCTCGTCGATGATGACTTGGCCGCTGAGCCTTTGCGCGCCGAGGTTCGGGCCGGTCTGCGCCAACTATCTTCCTCCATCCGACTGACGTACCGTGGGGTGGACGGTTTCCGGCGCGCCGCAATATGTAGGAAAACTAATTGCGGCGGGCGCGCGGGAAGACGGCGATTATTTCACCCAAATCACCGTGTTGAGCAGCCCTCCGGTTTCGGACTGATTGCTGGTCTTGCCTTGATAACTGAACGCCACCTGGACCTGACCCGGAGGCACTGCGTCGGGGATCTTCACGTTGATCTGGAAGACGCCCGGCGCCCAGTCCACCAACGCAGCCTGTATGTTTTCCGGCGGCACGCGTCCACCCGGATTCATACTCATCAACGGCGCCTGGGGAGCCAACACGGCTGCAGCGCGGCCGTCGGCTGGTGCGCCCGGCACAAACCCGAGACCGGTGCCGTAGAGCAGAACATACTTGCCGCGTCCCACCGGATTTGCCTGGCTATTCACTTTGCCGTCGTCGTTGTTCACTGCCGCGATCAGGTGCGGATCAGTGGGCCGTGTTTGCTGCTTGGCGGCATCGGCGTCCTGCACAAAGAAACCAGGATCGGCGACATCGATCGGAATCGTGGCTGCTGCGACGATCTGGCCTGTCGAGATGCGAACCACCTGAACGTCGGCCGTCCCTGTTGGCGTATTCACCGGCACCTGAAACGCGATGCGATCGGGATTAACGTAGTAGATCGGCGCGGGCGTGCCGTTGAAGGTGATCTGCGTATCGGCCCACTGAGTCGGCCAGGGAAGGCCCGGAACCAGCGTCAGAGTGGCGGTGGTCGGAATGTTGATGCCCGCGCCGCAAGCGTAGGCGATCATGCCGGGCGCGAGCGGACGCGCCGAAGCGCTCAGAAAACTCGCAGCCTGGGCGAATGTGGCGCGCGTGTAGTAGAGCGCGAGACGGTTGTTCGATTCGGCGATGATCGGGTTATCGAAAGCGTCGAGCGCAATCCCGATCGGGAAGCTATTGGCGTCCGAGCGAGGAATCACCTGTAGATTCTGGGTCGGGTTCAGCGACCAGAATTCGAAGACAGGGTAGCGCGCGGTTCCCCCCGCGGTGGCGGCCCAAATCTCACCTGTCGATTGGCTGACGGCGATTCCGAACGGCGTGCTCACGTTTTGCGTAAACGATGCCCGTGGATTGCGGCCCGCGTTGAACACGCCGCCGAAAACCATGATTCGCTGATTCTGAGTGTCGGCGACATACAGCCTGTCGCTCGAATCGGTCGCGATGCCGTGCGGCGAATTCATCTGAGTGGTGTCGGATCCCGACGCTGCCGCGGTGAAACTCGGTTGACCGAAGACCGCCGCTGCGGGCTGGCCGTTGATGAAATCCGAGTTGCCGGGACATGGATTCGATGCCGGCAGACATTTGTTGAACAGCAGTACCCGGTTGGCCGCGATGTCCGATACCAGCAGGCTGCCATTCTGGGTCAGCGCAAGTCCGAACGGGTTGCCGTTGGCCATGCTGAATTCGCTGAGCGCTGGCGCGTTCGCTGGATTCACCGTAAAGTTCGATTGCCCCAGCACGAGATCCGCCTGAATTGTTCCGGGCTGATTGAACGGTTGCGGGAACCGCAGTACACGGCTGTTGCCCGCGTCGGCCACGAACAAATTTCCGTTGGCGTCCACAACCAATCCGATCGGGCTCGCCAGGCTCGTGGCCGAAGGCGCCGCTGCATCGCCGGTTCCGTAGTTGCGCAACGTGCTGAGCTCGTTTGGCTGGCCAATGATGATGTCGGCAGGCGTTCCAGGGCGGACCTTCCGTGCGTCCGCAAATCCGAGCACGCGGTTGTTGAACGTATCGGAGACATACAGGCGGGGAGGGTTGGAAGTCTTGTCGACGGCCATGCCGGCTGCGGCGAGAGTGCCCACAAGGTACAGGCCGCGTCCATCGGCCAGGTTCGGAGCGCGGAAAGCAAAGTCGACCTGTCCCAGCACGCGGTTCGCCGAAGTGTATCCGTTCGACGACGGGTAAACGAGAACTCGATTATTTCCTGTGTCGGCGACGTATAGATCGCCGTTGTCGGAAAAGCCCAGCCCGCCCGGCGAGGCAAGCGTGGTCGAATCGGGTTGCCGCTGGCCGCGATTTTCACCTACCGAGGTCCCGATGTTGCCCTGCCCGATGTAGGCGATGGGCGTTGGCGAAATCCTGGTTCCCGCCGCGCACGGCGTGGTGCCGTCGAAGTTGCAGATGGGCTGCAGCCAGTTGTTCGGATTGTCGTACTTCGCGACGCGGTTGTTGCCCGGATCCGCTACGTACAGGAAATTGTTGAAAACGGCCAGACCCTGCGGCGGAGTCAGATGCCCGCCTAAATCAGCGCTGAGCGCGACATCGCAATTGTCCTTGTTTCCACCCTGCGGGCACCCGAAGAAGGCGTTGGGCAGCGGGCCGGTCTGCATCGGCGTCGGAACGCCCAGAATGCGGTCCGCGTTCAGCCGGAAATCGGTCAACGGAGCCTTATAGTAAAGGACGCGGCCGCCCGCATCGGCAACGTAAAGATCGCCCGCTTCCGAAATGGCGAGGCCCGCCGGCTGCGCGAGTACGCTGCGGTTGGTACGAATGGCTCGCAGATCGTTCGACACCGTCGCGGTCTTAAACGAGGTCTGGCCGATCACGAGGTCGGCGGCGGGTTCCGTAGTATTGGGCGTCAGGGCGGAAGCGGGGTAACGCAAAACGCGATTATTCACCGGATCGGAGACCCACAGGTTCCCGTCCCGATCGACGGCCAACCCGGAGACGTAGATCGCATCGCCCGAGTGGAATGAGAGCGTCTGCTCCGTCGGGGTCGCGAGACCTTCGTTGGCAGTGTTGCCGCTACGCAGAGTCTTCTGCCCGATGATCAGATCGGGCGTCGCGTAATCCGGGCGCGCGAACGGCGAGGGATAGCGCAGGATCCGGTTGTTGCCGCCATCGGCGACATACAGGTTCCCGCGGGAGTCGACAGCGAGCGCCACGGGCACCCACAACCCAGATGCAAAGTCCGTGCTGGGGCCTTGCGGATCGGTGGAGAACAAGTCGCGCTGACCGATCACCAGGTCCGCCATGTCGCCCTTGGAGAACGAGTTCTGATTGGCCCAGGCAAGCACCCGGTTGTTGTTGGAATCGGCGACGTAAACGCGATGCGGATTCGACGAGTTTTCGACGGCGACCGCGGATGGACCGAAAAATTCTTTCCCCTCGACGTAGTTGGGATTGTGCGAAGCGAGCGGGGTCAAGCGGGGTTGCCCGAATTCGCTGGCGGCGGTCTGATTATAGGAACGGCCCGTGACGAGTGGATTCGGATCCGGGCATCTGTCCTGCGCGACGGCGGACGCCACGCTCAGGCAAACGACTACAAATAGAGTGCTGGACTTCATTCAATTATTGCGGCGATACTCGCCTGAGGGCAAGATACCACACAGAGAGAAATCGAGGTATGGAACGAATGGTTCAGTGGTCCGTTCGACGCAGGGCAACGACCTCTTAAATTAAGCAGGCTGCTGAAAAAGGCCAACAACGCTTGCTGGCGCGCGCGGCTCAGAATCGCAAGCTCGTATTTCAGACACTTACAGAGCCAGTAGAGTAGGAGAGAGGGCGACAGTCAGACCGCGACCCACTCTCCCCTCGTCGAACTGGAGGTGCAGATTTCCCGCGTCCGGCTCTCCTGAAAACGCTCGCCTCAGGCATGCACAAGTTCCGAGAGACGGACCAGTCCCAGCTTCGCCAGATGCCCTAACCACGAGGCTCCTTGCCGAGGGCGGTAGGGTCGCTGGCTGCGCCGCTCGAGATGTTGGATCAGACGGCCCTGAACATAGCGTTCGATCTCGCAGTAGGCGCCCATGGGGCACCCCAAGGAAAAGTAGTTCGCCCAACCTTTCAGATGCCGATTCAGCTCGCCAATCAGGACCGGAATCGGCTTGAAACACTGATGACTGTCCGTCATTTCGTGCAGCTTCTCCCGCTCCCGTTGGAGCACCTTCTTCGACG
>JBBQGC010000077.1:0-24246 GCA_038322705.1 Bryobacterales bacterium
TTTGAACTCCAGGGTGTGCCGACGCCACTTTGCTTTCTTTGCCATGGTTTTTTCTCCATTCGATGCAAAGTGCGTCTTTTCGGCGTGTCTCACTTTAAGGGGACAGTCCAATATCGGCGTTCATCGGTGTTTATCAGCGGCTAAAAATTCTTTTCAGAACCACGCAAATGAACGGCGATGACTACTGGGGACCTGCGCGCGGCTCTGAACGCTTGCTTACGCGCGCGGCTCTGATTGCTCGTTGCGTTATTGTTTGAGAATGCAGAGGGGGTCGCCGACTACGATGTTTTGCCAGCTCAGGGCGGGGATGGAGAGGTAGTAGCTTTCGGCCAGGGTGCGGCCTTTGAAGTATGCCGGGAAGAGGAAGTCCGGGCGGGGCGTGAAGGTCAAGAATGGTTCGGCGACGTGGCCCGAGGTGCCGGTTACGCCTTCGTGGATGTAGTCGCCGATCAGGGTTTGCGGCGATAGCGCGAAGAATGTTTTGGGCGGATCGCTCCAGAGGCCGATTCTCCAGGATGCGGGCGGGCGCTCGAAGGTGCGCGCGTTGGTGGACACGTATTCGGTCATGATCGCGCCGGGACGCCACTCAAAGTTGAGCAAACGCTCGTGGCGATTGGCGTCGTTCGAGCCCCACGACGCGTACCCGATCACGTTCTCCTGGTGATAGAGCACAGCAGGGGAGTCTTCGACGATGACGCGCTCAGGAGGTAGTTGGCGTGCGGCGGCGCGCAGCCAATCGTCGCCAACCGGATCGCCATTCGCGCGCAGATCGAAAATGAATTTGCCGCGATTCCGCGCGTCGAGGGCGCGATCGACTAACCCGCGAATGTCCGCCACATCGTAGCCCGCCAGGCGCGTGACCAGGTAGATGGGAAAGTCGCGATGGTTGAAGGCGGGGATGTTGGTGCGGCCGAACATCGGGTTGGGAACCGAGCCGGCGAAATTGCGCCGGGGCGAGAGCATGTCGGTGTAGAGCAGGGCGAGTTCGGAATCGACCGATGAGACATCGCCATTCATGCCTTCAGCGCCGCGAATCCGCAAGGGAAGGCCGGCGGTAACGACGATGTAAAAGATCGTGTCGCGGAGCCCGCGCGAGGTGAGACAGCCGGCGACGGGCTTCATGATGCGGCTGGCGTACTCATCGCGATCGATCTCCTCGGCGGGATCGACGCGGATGCGGCAAACATTCCGGCCGGGAATGTTTCGCTTGCGGGCGTAGTACTCAGCGGCCGATCTGGAGATCTCCGACGAGTTGTTGACCACCAGCAAAACATTTTCGGGCGTGGCCGCGAGGGCTGCCGCGTGCACGGCGATGAGCGCGGCAACCGGGCGGTTCACTTCAGCGATTTCAAATAGGCGACTACGGCTTCGGCATCTTCCTGCTTCATGGTGTAGGTGGGCATGGGCGGGTCCGCCTTGCCGCCGCGCGGGTTCTTGCCAGTGGAAAGGAATTTGATCATGCCATCGTCGCCCCAGCGCTCAAACAGGCGGCTGGCGCCGGTGATGTCGGGTGCTTTGGTGTGCCAGCCTTTGATCTCTTTCACTGGCTGGATGCCGAGGTCGGCGCCCTTCATCCACTTGGATGTGTCCGGCTCGCCCGCGGCGCTCATGGGCGTGTGGCAATCCTGGCATTTGCCGATTTCGGTGGCCAGATACTTTCCGCGTTCGATCCTGGAATCCTGCGCCATGGAGGTGAGCGCGCAGAAGAGGAGCAACCCAGGCAGGCTGTACTTTCGCATAACGGACATGATACCAAGCCGCGCCGCGCTGCTAGAATTGACGTACGCCCACGTTGCCTTGCTGATATGGATCTCGACCAGCTTCATACGTTCCTCGAGATCGTACGATTAAAGAGCTTTTCGAAAGCAGCGCAGACCTGTTTTCGGACTCAGCCTGCGATCAGCGCGCAGGTCCGGCAACTCGAGCAGGAACTGAACACATCGTTATTCGAGCGGCTGGGCACGCGCATCGCTGTTACGGCGGCGGGCCGCATTCTGGCCGATTATGCCGAGCAGATTCTGGATCTGAGGCGGCGCGCGCAATTCGCGATCAACGAGCTGGAGCGTGTGCCGCGCGGCGAGCTGGTGATCGCGGCCAATGAAGCCACATGTATTTATGTGCTGCCCGAGGTTTTCTCAGAATTCAAGAAGCGATTTCCGAACGTTCAGCTACTGGTGGACCGCTCCTATGGGGCTCGCGTGGTGGACGCGGTGAACGAGAATCTGGCGGATTTCGGGATCACGCAGTTGCCGGTGGAAGAGAAGCGGCTGGAGGTGGTGAAGATTCATTCCGACGAGATCAAGCTGCTGGCGCCGGTCGATCATCCGCTGGCCTCGCGCGAATCGGTGACGTGCCGGGATCTGACGGGTACGCCGCTGCTGCTGCCCAAGTCAGGCACGACGCGAACGCGTTTGAACGCCTTCCTGGAGCCGGTGGACGATCGCATCTCCGTTTCGATGGAACTGGATTCGACGGAGATGATCAAACGGTTTGTGATGGCGGGGCTGGGGCTGTCGTTTCTGGCCGTTTCGCATTGCGCCGAAGAGCTCGCGACGGGGCGCGTGGTGGCGGTATCGCTTGCGCCGGATCCGATGATTCGCCGTCTTGGATTAATCTATAGGAAGGACAAGGCGCTTTCGAAAGCCGCTTTGGGGTTTATCGAGGTTACGCTTGCGCACTCGGGCGAGAAGTATCCGGAAACGGCCCCTGTGCGCGCGCCGCGCGCCGCTCAGAGCTGAGGATACAGCCGCATGGAACGATTGACCGTCAAGACTTCGACCATCTTCATCAGCGTCGGGCTCAAAACAAAGGTCTACCGTTCTGTTGAGGATGTTCCGCCGAAGCTGCGCCGTAAGCTCGAGCAATCGACGACGGGATTGAACGCGGCGACGATTCTGATTGCGGACCGCAAGGGTAGGGAAGAGATTGTGAAGGCGCTGCAGGGTCAGCCTTCTGGTCTGCGTCCGCGTCCTGGCAGGGTGGCGGTGAAGACGGTACGCAGGATGGACTGGAAGACGTGGGCCGAGATTCTGCTGCCGGGGATGGTGGGGTTGATGATCTGGCTCGCGTTCAATTATAGGTAATGTATGCTCGCGCAAAGCATCGAAAACCGATACCGCTGGCCGAGTATCTTGCCACGTCGTACGATCCGGACGTCGAATACGTGGATGGCGCGCTGGTGGAGCGCAATGTTGGCGGCTTTCTACACTCCCTGATACAAAGAAATCTGATTGTCGCTTTGACGCGAAGGTATCCCCACCTGCTTGCCCTGCCTGAGCTGCGTACCCGGACGAGGGAAACACGTTACCGGCTGCCCGACGTTTCGGTTCTACTGAGTGCTCCTCGAACCCGGTTTCTGTTGGAAGCTGCCCACATCGCCATCGAGATTTTGTCAGCCGACGACCGGATGAGCGAGGTGATGGAGAAGCTCGCCGAATATGAAGCTGCCGGGGTGGCACACATCTGGCTGGTGGATCCGCGGCTCGAGTTGTTGTCGGTTTATGAATCGGGCAACCTCAGGCGGGTGGAAACGCTGACGACGGGGGACGGGATTGAGTTGGCGCGGGACGAGGTGTTCGCCGGGAAGTGTGCGACATAGAAGTGGAGAGTAGCGCTTGCTTGCGCGCGGCTCTGATCGCTCGCGCGCGGCCGTTATAATGCCCAGAGCACATGAGCAATCGGCGGAGCCGCGACTGGTTTCAGGGGCGCGAGTATTACAACTTTGCACGGCGGGCGTGGTTGCGCTCCGAAGGGTTCGATCGCAATATTTTTGACGACAAGCCGGTCATTGGGATCTGCAATTCCTGGAGCGAACTGAACAACTGCAACGTGCACCTGCGGCAGGTGGCCGAAGCCGTGAAACGCGGGGTGTGGGCCGCCGGCGGCGTGCCGCTCGAGTTCCCTACGATTTCGCTCGGCGAGATGCTGATGAAGCCGACCGCCATGCTGTTCCGCAACCTGATGGCGATGGATGTGGAGGAGTGCATCCGCGCCAATCCGCTGGATGGCGTTGTGCTGTTATGCGGCTGCGATAAGACGACACCCGCGCAACTGATGGGCGCGGCGAGCGCGGGCATTCCGGCCATTATGGTTCCCGGCGGACCAATGCTGGCGGGAACGTGGGGCGGGCAGAAACTCGGCTCGGGAACCGATGGGCGCAAGCTCTTCGATATGTTCCGCTCGGGCCGGATCACCGAGGAGCAGTGGTGCGAAGTGGAAGGCTCGATTGCGCGCACCAGCGGCCATTGCGCGGTGATGGGAACCGCGTCTACGATGAGTAGTCTTGCCGAAGCGTTGGGGATGACGCTGCCCGGCTCGGCCGCGATTCCGGCGCCCGACTCGCGCAGGCTGGCGATCGCCGAAGCGAGCGGCCGGCGCATTGTGGGCATGGTGGACGAGGAGTTAACGCCCGGCCGCATCATGACTCGCGCGGCCTTCGGGAATGCGATCACCGTGCTGATGGCGTTGGGCGGTTCAACCAACGCGGTGGTGCACCTGGTGGCGATCGCCGGGCGGCTGGGGATTCCACTCACGCTCGATGTGTTCGACCGCATCTCGCGCGCGACGCCATGGATCGTGAACGTGAAGCCGTCGGGCGAACATTTGATGGAGGATTTGTTTGAAGCAGGAGGAATCCCCGCTGTTCTGCGCGAAATACTGCCGCTATTGGACGGAAGTTGTCTCACGGTGACCGGCAAGAGTCTTGCAGCGAACGTGGCCGATACGAGTTGCACGAGGCGGGATGTCATAAAACCGCTGGATGCGCCGCTCGATCGCGAGGGCGGCATTGCAGTGCTGCGCGGAAATATCGCGCCGGACGGGGCGGTGATCAAGCAGACCGCTGCTTCGCCCGCTCTTCTGAAACATCGCGGACGCGCCTATGTGTTCGAGACGCGCGACCAGATGATGCGCGAGATCGAGGATCCTGCTTTACCGGTGGATCGCGACACGGTGTTGGTGATGAAGAATTGCGGTCCGAAGGGCGGACCTGGTTTTCCGGAATGGGGACAGATTCCGCTGCCCGCCAAACTGCTGAAGGAGGGCGTGACGGACATGGTCCGGATTTCGGACGCGCGGATGAGCGGCACGAGTTTCGGCACCGTGGTGTTGCACGTAGCGCCTGAGTCGGCTGCGGGCGGGCCACTGGCCGCGGTGCGGAGGGGCGATGAGATCGAGTTGGATGTTGAAGAGCGGCGAATCAATGTTGTCATCACCGATGCCGAGTTGGCGCGGCGGATGGGGGAGTTCCGAGCGCCGGCGCCGGCGTACGACCGCGGCTACGGGCGCCTGTTTCTGGATCACGTCACGCAAGCGAACCTGGGCTGCGATTTCGATTTTCTGATGCCGGCGAAAGGGTGAGATGAAGATACCCCGAATGCTGTGGGTGATCGCGCTGCTGCTGTTTTTGGCAACGGCGCTCAACTACGCCGATCGCATGGTGCTCTCGATCGTTTCGGTCGAGATCCGGCGCGACTTCCACCTTTCGGTGACCGACTATTCGCAGATCACGGCCGTCTTCATGCTTGCCTACGCCATCATGTATGCCGGGTCGGGCTGGATTATCGACCGGCTTGGGACCAAACGCGGATTTGCGCTGTTCATGCTGGGATGGTCGATTGCGCAGTGCCTGCACGCCTTCGCATTCGGCAAACGGAGCCTGGCGGGTTATCGCTTCCTGCTGGGATTGTTTGAGCCCGGCAACTGGCCCGCGGCGGCGAAGGCGGTGGCGGAATGGTTTCCTCCAGCCGACCGGGCGCTGGGTATCGGAATTTTCAATGCGGGCTCGTCGATAGGACCGGTGGTAGCGCCCTACCTGGTTGCGGCCATCACGATACGTTATGGATGGCGTTCGGCGTTCGTGGTTACCGGCGTACTGGGGATCGGCTGGTTGATCGCGTGGATGATTCTGTATAATCCGCCGCGCATTAATCGGTGGATCTCGCAAGCCGAGTACGACCGGCTTGTTCCGCAATTGCCGCCGCTGGTGGAAGCCGCGCCGAACCTGGGCAAGATCGATATCGGCCAGGTGTTGCGCGCGCGCGGTTGCTGGAGCTTGATCGTCGCGCGATTCTTTACCGATCCGGTCATTTACTTCATCATATTCTGGCTGCCCGAATATCTGCGCAACGAACGTCACTTCGATCTGGAGATGGTGGGGAAGTACGCGTGGGTGCCGTTCATTTTCGGAGGAATCGGCTACGTGAGCGGAGGCTGGTTGTCGGCGTATCTGATCGGGCGAGGGTGGCCGCTGCCGCGCGCGCGCAAATTCGTGATGGCGCTGGGAGCCGCCTGCCTGCCCGTCGCCATTGTTGCGCCATTTGTTCCCGCGGCATGGATGGCGATCGCAGCAACCTGCTTCGTCACCTTCGGGCACGCGTTCTGGGTTTCGAATTTGCAAGCGTTGCCCACCGATATATTCCGGGGGCGCGAGGTGGCGACAGCATCGGGGTTCACGGGGATGGGCGGGGCGATCGGCGGAGCGTTCGCGCAACTGGGGACCGGATATCTGGTGTCGAACTTCTCGTATGCGCCGGTGTTCATCATCGCGGGACTGATGCATCCGCTGTCGGCGGTGCTGGTGTACTGGTGGCTGCCGGACAGCGAATTCGGGAAGAGCGCCAGGCCCGCGATCGCGTCACAATAATTGTTATGGAAGCCGCCGAGTTCGCTTCGGAAGACAGCACTCTCGCGGCGGTGCGCACGCGCGGTCTGCAATATCTGACGTACCTGTTCTGGGCGATTGTGAGCGTTGCCGCGCTTGCCGCCGCGCAACTGGCGGGGTCGCTGGTGAGCCGCTGGCTGGCTCTGCTGGACGGGGCCCGGCGATCGTTCGGATTCGCGGCTCCGGTGGCCGGCCCGGATTATCTACTGCTGGCCGGATTCGGCGTGAGCGTGCTTGGCGCGCTGGCTATCGTTGCCTTTGGCTGGCGCGCGTACCGGCGGGCCTGGACTACGCGTTTGATGTTGGTTTGGGCAGCGGGCGACCGGTCGCGCTATTCGAGAATTCGCCCGCTGAGCGCTGTTGCCGGGCCCGCGGAGTTGGCGTTGCGCGCCGATTACCTCGCGGCTCTGTCAGCCTCGATGGGCCATGATGCCGCGGGCACTGCGACACGCGAAGGGTACCAGCTTGCCGCGCAGAATGTACTGAAGATACTCGAAACCGAGATCGCACATCGCGCGGTGACGGCCGGATTGGTGGTCGGGCTGAATCGAAACCCGCTGATCGATTCGGCAAGCATCGTGGCTGCCGCGCTCGAATTACAGCTTCACGTTTTGACGCGGCTGGGCAAGCGGCCCTCGCTTGGAACCTGGATTGAGATGTTAAAACGGACCACGGCCAGCCTGTTTCTGAACTGGTACGTGAGTCGCGAGGACGCGCTGTATCTGAAGCTCGCGATCAAGAAAACGGCGTGGGGCATGAGCGCAGCTTCGGACATGGCGCAACAGGCGGCCGAGGCGTTGGACGATTTTGATTGGGATCATCTAGGCGGATCGGTGGGCGTACCCGGCCTGTCGTTCATCGGATCGCTCGCAGCGAAGGGCATCGGCGTGGGCGCGTTCGGTTTGCGGCATATTGGCGCTTTCATCGAATCGACGGCCGACGATTTGTTGCAGGGTGTGCTGGCGGGCGGCATCCTGTACTATCACGGCATGGCACTGGCGGCCGAATGTCTGGCGCTCGATGCCGGTCATCGCGCGAGCGCCGGAATGAACCGCACGATTTCGCAAGCCATGCTGGTGGCGTGTACACCGGCTTCCCGCATTCTGCAGAATCAGGTGCGCATGTTGCGAAATCTTCTGCGTGAACGGCGGAAACTGGCGTTCGGGGCCGCGAAGAACAAAGTGAAATCGAGCGCAGGATCGGTATGGAGCAGCATGCGGGGGCGGAAGGAGGAGGTCCAGATGCCGCTGGGGGAGCCGTAATTGAACGAGCAAATCGGACTCATCGAAGTTTTTGACACGAGCAAACCGTCGAACGCGCTGTTCTGTCATCAGGAATTTTTGGAGAAGCTGGCGGCGCATGGCGCAGACGGCATTGCGCGCCGGGCCGCGTTCCTGATGCAGCGCCTAGCGGTGGACGCACGCCGCTTGCATTACAAGGCCACCAGCGGCGTGAATCGCGGCTGGCGGCGATCGCGGCTGGGCGGAAATTCGGGCAGCCATTTCTACGCGTGGTGGGCGCCGCGCAATGCCGCCCCGTTTCAGGACTGCGCGGATTTTCCGGACGGGGGCACCGAGGGTGTCTTCCTGCGCGACATCCGCCATCACGACGACCACTCGCCGTTAGCTCCGCAGTGTTTTGAGGATCATTATCTGCCGGTCAGCGTTCGCGAGCTGCGGCGCGAGGAGTACGGCCCAACGCCTTGGACGCAGCCGCAGGTGAAATTCGCCTCAGCGCGCCAGGCTGTACGGGTTTTGAAAGGCCACCCCGGATCGGGCAAGACAACGGCGTTGTGGCACGCGGCGGACGCAACCGGCGCAGAACGCGTTCTGTACATCACGTATTCAAGCGATCTGGCGGGCCTGGCGCGCGGCTACTTCGACAGATACTGTTCCTCGCACAAACAATTCGAGGTGTTTACGTTTCCGGCTCTGATCAGGCAATTGGCGGGTGTTGACGCGCCCGTTGCGACGGACCGCGAGTCGCTGCACAAGTTCACGCACGACCTTGTGCCCTTCGCGCGCCAGTTGGGGCCGTGGGCCGGGGCGCAAACTGCGTTGTACGACGAACTGCACGCACACCTGATCGGCGACGCTCTGCCGGTGGATATTGGACGGTTCGCCGCCTGTAAAGCGCCGCGCGTACCCGAGAAGATATATCGTGACCGGCGGACGCGTTTTATCGGGGTTGCGGCGGCGGGAGCAGCCATGGAGGCCGCGGCGCGATTGGAGCGTCTCGACCATTCGCCATTGGCGGCGCGCTATTTTCCGGAGCTGAACCTGGCGTGGACAGCGCTGGCCCGCGTGCGCGATGCAGGGCGGCCCATCACCGGCATCCCCGAGTTCGATTGCATTGCCGTGGACGAGTGCCAGGATCTGACGCCGATGGAGGCGCTGGTGATCGTGGAGCTTGCCGCGCGTGCGAATCGCGGACGCCGCTCGCCGGTTCCGCTGCTGATTGCCGGCGACGAAGCGCAGACCGTGCGGCCCACCGACTTCGAATGGGGCTGGCTGAGCGACCTGCTGCATTTCCAGGTGGGCACGCCATCGGATCATAAGCTGACGGCGAATCTGCGGAGCCCGCGGCGCATCGCGGAGTTGGTGAATCGCGTGTGGGACCTGTACGGCCACATTCACAAACAGGACCGGCCCAGCGGCACAGGCTATGCGCAAATCGACGACGACGCGACCGACCAGATTCTGTATTGCACCGCCGCGCCCGGGCCGGAGCTGAACACACTGCTGACCACAATCGCATCGCGCGAAGGGCTGGCGATGGTGACGATGGAGGAGAGCGTGCCGGGTTACGTGCCCGAAGCGGTGCGGCCGGCGGTGCTGACCGTGCGCGAGGCCAAGGGGCTGGATTTCCATTCGGTGTGCGTGCTGGATGCGGGCAAGCAACTGGAGCGGATCGTGCGCGAGGATATGCGGACGCTCATTGGCTCCGATATCGAGGGGTTGCGGAAACGCTTGGCGATCGACCAACTGCGGGTGGCGCTGAGCCGGCCGACGGAGCGTCTGCTGTGGCTGGATGTGAACCCCACCGACCATGTGGTGAGCGACACCTTGCGGTTCCTGAACGGCGGGCAGATGGACGGGATGGTGGCGTCCTCGGTTCCGGACGCGCTATTGAAGACGATCGAGGAAGAGGAACTGGATCCGGAAGAGCGCGTGCAACGCTGCCAGGCGGACGCGCGGCAGTACTTGCACGTGAAGCCGGAGATGGCATGGTCGCGGGCGCAACAGGCGGTGACTTTGCTGGGCCCGCTGGATTCGGCCGCCGCGGTGCACGATCCCGCGGCACGGATATCGGCGCATCTGACGTTGGCGGAGGTGTGCTTCACGCTGGCGATTCGCAATGTGAAACTCGCGCCGGAATTGGGCCGCCCGGATCTGTTCGAGGAGGCCCGCCGCGCCGCCAGCTACTCGTTGAAGCTCCACCTGGCGAAGCTGATCTCCTCGATTGGGCGCGTATGCCGGCACTCTCCTGGCGACCGCCTACAGCCGCTGGCTGAGATGGCCGAGGATTTCGCGCGATCCAAAATCGAGATCGATCCGTGGGTGCTGGTGGAGATCGCGCCGAAGGTCAAGGTGTGGACCGACGAACTCGAGGCGGGAGTATTCAACGGGCACAATGCCTCGGTGCTGATGAAGGTGATTCCGCCGTTCTACGAAGCGCTGCGCCTGCCCGATCGCGTGACGCGCGTAGATGTTCTGCGGCAGCGTGCGATTCAACTGATGATGAAGGACAAGCAGTTCGATACGGCACTCACGTTGATCAACTCGCTGCCGGAACCGCCGGCCAAGCTGCAGGCCGCCTGCTTTGAGGGGATGCAAGATTTCCGGAACGCCGCCGCCAGTTATCGCGTGGCCGGCGATTTGAAGGAGGCTTTGCGATGTTATCGTACGATTCCGGATTTCGAGATGTCGCTGTCGCTGGTGCGCGAGTTAGGCGCGGAGCATCCGGCGGCCGAATCGCTGGAGTGGCTGGCGGGCATGCAGAAGCTGGTTGCCGAACGGCCGGAGCGTTTCAACCGGGTGATGCTGGCCAGTGAGAAGAAGCTGCTCGAGGAGATGATGGAGCGCAGCCTCGGCGTGGCGCGGAAGAAGCCCGGTGTGAAGAAAGCGGCGGCTAAGAAAGCGGCGGCGAAGAAAGCCGTCGTGAAGAAGGCTGTGGTGAAACGAGCGCCGCGACGATTTAGCGGCGACGATCTGTTTTAGCCGACCTTCAGAGTTTTGGTGTTTTCGTGCACAGAGCCTGTTACCTTTACCTGCTGACCGGCGAAGCGCTCGGAAATTTTCTGATCGCCGAGGGCGTACACGTTGAGATCGAACGCGACCTGGTCGACCGCGAATGAACTCGGGGGCGGCACTAGTCCGCGCCTGAACGCAACCACCTAGAAAATGATCTTCGCCGCAACCTGCACGATTCTCGCAAGGTTTTGTTGGGCCGGCGTGATCATGCCGAAGCGATTACTCGCTGGATTGGCGTCAGGTCCGCCGAAGCGCGGGTGATTGAGCGCATTGAACGCCTCGCCGCGCAGTTGCACCTTCACCCTCTCGGTCGGATGGAATTAGTCCTGTCCGTCGAAGAAGTAATTCGATCCGAACACCACCGGAGGTCCAGATTGGAACATGTACGAGCCGCTCAGTTCCCAACCGCCCACCACATAGTCCAATACGTTCGTCGTGTAGGATTGGATGAAGTCGCCCGTCCGTTCGAGCGCTGTCGGCACCGTGCGGATCCCGAACCTGGGATCGGTGTTGCGCGTCCCCTCCCACGACACGAAGAAAACGTCTTCTCGCGGCCGTTATACACTTTCGGAATCCATACCGGCCCCCCGAATGTTCCGCCGTACAGGTTGTAGTTTGTGGGCGGCACCGAGCCACCCACCAGGTTCGTCTGGAAGGAATTCGCGTTCAACGCGGTGTTGCGGAGGAAATCGTAGAAATTGCCATCATACTGATTCTATCCGCTCTTGACCGACATATTGATCGTGCCGCCGACCTGGCGTCCCTGCGCGTCGTAGGCGTTGGTCATGACGCGGAACTCGGCGACGGCGTCGGTGGATGGGATGAACGAGACTTTATCGCCGTGCTGGTTGGGCATGCCGTCCAGCAGAAATTCGTTCGAGCGGTTGCTCCGGCCGCCGTGGATCATCATGTCGGAAGCGCCGTTGTACGACCACCTGTTTATAAGATTTTGATTCTGATCCCGAACCATGACGCCCGGCGCGAGACTCGCCAGCAGCGTCGGCACGCGCGACAACGACGGCATCTCGCTCACTTCGGCGCTTGTGATCACGGTGCCGGAGGTAGCCGCGGTCGTGTCGATCAGTGGCGCTTCCGAGACGACGGCCACTTTCTCGCTCGTTGACCCGAGCTCGAGATCATGTCGACCTACTTGATGTCAGCGGTCTGCAAGGTGATTCCCTTCTGCTCCGCCCTCCGGAATCCGGCGGCGCTGACCGTGATGCTGTACCGGCCGGGATTGCGGAAACTCACCCGCCAGTCGCCCTCGTTTAGCTTTAGTAGTGATTTGTTGCCGGACGAGGGTGCCCGCTCGGCGACGCCCGGTTCTCCTGCGCCATGAGTGCGTGGGTCAGCAGACCACAAATCATCAAGCAACAAGTCGGAAGACGAGACACCTTACCCTCCGCGCACCATGTCGAGCCTTGCGTTGCTGGCATTATATCCGCGATTGCGGGGCAGATCGGGCTACCTGATCTGTCCGGAGTGCTAAACGGTTTTCGAGGCTGCGCAAAATACACTCCCTCGCGGTCGTGGGTCGGAAAACATCTCGCTGATTCAGGGATCCCGTATCACCCCCACAACGTTTAAGCACCCATCTGTCCGCGCTCCGCCGCCAAACGATTATTTGGCCGCCGAAATCGAGTCGACCTTCAGGATCCTGGTCTTTTCATGCAACGATCCGGTTACATTCACCTTCTGGCCGGCGAAGCGCTCGGGCGTTTTCTGATCGCTCAGAACATACACGTTCTTGCCATCGAACAAAGCGTATTTGAAGCTTTTGTCGTGCTTCACGCACTCGAGGACACATTTCGAGTCCGGTGAGATATTCATGGCGGCGTGGTTCTTGCCGCACATGCTGTCGGTGATCACTCCGCTGAAGGTCTGTTGGCTGGCGGCGCTCGCGGCAAGAGCGCCGGCGAAAAGAATGGATGTTAGTTTCATCATGAATCAGTTTTTTCTTTGACTTAAGGCAAGAGTACGGATCGGGCTATTGCGAAAACATTCGAGCGGCCTCCTGGAATGGAAGAACCTTGCCGCCGTGCTCCCGCGAGAATTGGACCGCTTCACTTCTTTTAGCGAACGCAAGCAGGCTCGGGCTGCAACGGTCGTAAAGAATATCGGCAGTTCGCTTATCCGAGTTCATCGGTTCGTGCACATGAGTGCACATATTTACGTCGCTGCCCTTGACCAGATAGGCGTCATCCGGAGACAGTTTCGCACCTGTCAAATAAGAAGTCAGCTCCGACACCCGTATCGGCTTGCCCTCCTGGTGTTGCTCGGAGAGCGCGCACGCTGGACAACAGAACAGCCGTGCATGCCCGTTTGTAACGGCGACCGTCCTCGCGTGCGCGTGGATAGGCCTGCTACAGGCGAAACATTGTTCGGGTTGAGAATGGCGATATGTCTTTACACCCGTGTACGCAAGACCCAGCGCGATAATAGCGGCCGGTACGAGCGCCGCAACACGGACGAAACGTCTCATACGCGTGTTCCTCCTTCAATCGTCGCTACCGGTACGACTCCAAGGTATTCAGTCCCTTCTGCCGGTTCAACCTCAGCCATAACTCGTTATAGCGAGTCTCCGTCAGCTTCTGCTTCAATTGGAAATTGAAACCCTTCAGGCTGCCGTAGTGCAACCGGGCACGTTCGTACGTCGTGATCGACAACTGGAATGGACCGGAACTGCTGATGTTCTCTATGTCATCGTACCGCCACACGCGCGATTCGCTTTCGCGTTCCGATTGGTAGACGATCTCGGCTTCGCCCGCCCGCAGCACTCCTTCATCTCCGCCGAAGCGCGTGAGGTGCTTCACCGGCAGTCCCCACAACGTCTTCGCCGGCGTACCGTTGAGCGTAGCGACCAGGCGTTGATCCAGCCTGCCCTTCAAGAACGTATAGGCGTCCTCGAACGTCTGGTCCGACTCGAGATCGAACTCGTACGCGCGGTCTGCGCCGAGCTTCCATTTGTTGTCTTTGTAAGTCAGCACCGTCAATTGTTTCGGCGCGACCGTGAGTTGTTGAATATCGTCAAATTTCCAGCGCCACGAATGGACATGCTCAGGCGTCTTTTGCCCGGCGTAGCCCTCCTCGAACGACACCCCGGAGTCCGTGATCGTGAGCGTGCCCATGCTGCCCGCCTTCCTGATGTGCGGCGGACGCGAGTGGCCATGCCATGCCTCATACCGGAACTCCTGCTGAGCGAAAACCGGCAGCGCCAATAGCGCCAAACCGGTCAGGAGTGCGCGAGTTCTTTTTTCAATTCGAAGTGCCATTTCCAAACCTCATAAATCGCGGGATAAACCACCAGCTCGAGAAGAAACGAAGTGAAGATTCCGCCAATCATCGGAGCCGCGATTCTCCTCATCACGTCGGCGCCGGTCCCCATCGACCACATGATCGGCACCAGACCCATGAACATCGTGGCGACAGTCATGAACTTCGGGCGAATCCTCTTCACCGCTCCGTGCATGATCGACTCTTGAAGGTCCCGGAGACTCTTCAGCTTCCCTTCGGCCTTTGCTTGCTCGTGAGCCAAGTCGAGGTACAACATCATGAACACTCCGGTTTCCGCGTCGATACCCATCAGCGCGATTAACCCGACCCATACGCCAATGCTCATGTTGTACCCGAGGAAGTACAGGAACCAGATAGCGCCGACAGCCGAGAATGGAACCGCCAGAATTATGATCAGCGTCTTGGTCATCGACCTGGTGTTCACGTACAGCAGCAGGATGATCAGAAACAAGGTGAGCGGAAGTACGACGGTCAATTTCTCGCGAACGCGTTGCATGGCCTCGTACTGTCCGCTCCAGGCGAACGAATATCCGGCTGGAAGTCTCACCTTGTCGCGCACCATCTGCTTGGCTTCATCGACGTAGCTGCCGATGTCACGGCCGGCGACATCGACATAGACGTAGCCGTTCAGCATGCCATTCTCATCCCGCAGCATCGCCGGTCCGCTGACGGTGCGGATCTCGGCAAGTTGGGCCAAGGGCACTTGGGTTTGGCCGTCCATGGTTGGCACCAGAACGCGCCTTAATTTGGCGGGATCGCTCCGGTAATCCCGCATGTAGCGAACGTTCACCGGATAGCGTTCGCGGCCCTCGACCGTGGTGGTGACGTTTTCACCTCCGATGGCGCTCATCACAACGTCCTGCGCGTTGTCGATGCTCAATCCGTAGCGCGCCAATTCGTCGCGATTCCACTTGAAGTCTAGGAAATAGCCGCCGCTGGTACGTTCCGAGAAGACGCTCCGCGTTCCCTGCACCTTCGGCAACAGCGCCTCGATCTGCGTTCCCAGATCTTCGATTTTCTTGATGTCCGCCCCGTAAATCTTGATTCCGACCGGCGTGCGGATACCCGTGGTAAGCATGTCGACGCGCGCCTTGATCGGCATGGTCCAGGCGTTCGACGTGCCTGGGATCTTGAGCGCCTGATTCATCTCTTCCACCAATTGATCGGTGGAGATGTGGTCAGGGGTGAATCTTCGAAACACGCTGATAGCCCATTGCGGCGCCCACGAGGAGTACCAGGTATCCACCTTCCTCCACTGCGCCTCCGGCTTCAAGACAATCACCGTCTCCATCATCGAGAACGGCGCCGGGTCCGTCGAAGTTTCGGCGCGCCCCGCCTTGCCCAGCACCGTCAACACTTCGGGGAATTGCTTGATGATGCGGTCCTGCACCTGCATCAACTGCTGCGCCACTGTGACGGAAATGCCGGGCAGCGTCGACGGCATGTAGAGCAGCGACCCTTCGTCGAGAGGCGGCATAAATTCGGATCCGAGCTTCTCGAACACCGGAACGGTGATGATGACGATCGCCAAAGCGCCCACAATCACCAGCCACTTCCACCGCAAGGCCCAGGCGCACACAGGTCCATACAGCCGGATGAGAATCTTGCTGATCGGGTGATTCTCTTCCGAGTGGATGGTGCCGACTAGAACGGCGTTCGTCACGCGCGCCAGCCAGCGTGGACGAAACTCGAAGTTCTTCATGTGCGTGAACAGCAACCGCATCGCCGGATCCAGCGTGATCGCCAGCACGGCCGCAATAATCATCGAAAAGTTTTTGGTATAGGCGAGCGGCTTGAATAGCCTTCCCTCCTGCGCCTCGAGGGTCAGGACCGGCAGAAACGCGACCGCTATGACCAGAAGGGCGAAGAAACTGGGCCCGCCCACCTCTTTGACTGCATCGATGACGACGCGATGATAATCCTCTTTTCTGCCCGTCCGTTCCCACTCCTCGAGCTTCTTATGAGTCTGCTCGACAACCACGATCGCGGCGTCCACCATTGCGCCCACCGCGATAGCGATCCCGCCGAGCGACATGATGTTCGACGTCAGTCCCATCATCTTCATCGGAATGAACGAAATGATGACAGCTACTGGAATGGTGATGATCGGAATGATGGCGCTGGGAAAATGCCAGAGAAAGATCATGATGACGATCGCCACAATGATCAACTCTTCTATCAAAGTATGTTTCAGATTGTCGATGGATCGCAGGATCAGTTCCGAACGATCGTACGCGGTGACTACCTTCACGCCCGGCGGAAGTCCACCCTCTATATCGTGCAGCTTTTGCTTGACTCGTTCGATCACCTGAAGGGCGTTCTCCCCCTGCCGCATGATCACGATGCCCGCGACCGTTTCGCCGGTCCCGTTCCAATCGGCGACTCCACGCCGGATATCGGGTCCGAGCGTCACTTCACCGACATCCGACACGCGGATCGGGACGCCGCCCGGGCTCTTCGCCAGAGCGATCTTTCCGATATCCTCGGTGGATTGCGCGTACCCGCGGCCGCGGACCATGTACTCAGCGCCCGAGAACTCCACAAGCCTGCCGCCGACATCGCTGTTGCCGCTTCGAACCGCCTCCACGACTTTGCTGATCGGGATGTTGAACGCTTGAAGTTTATTCGGGTCGACGTTGACCTGATATTGCCGGACAAAGCCGCCGAGTGGCGCCACCTCGGCAACTCCGGGAACGGATTTCAAGTAATACCGCAGATACCAGTCCTGATAACTGCGTAAGTCAGCAAGGCTCTGCTTGCCGGTGGTGTCAATCAAGGCATATTCAAATACCCAGCCGATGCCCGTCGCATCCGGTCCGAGTTCGGTCTTGACACCCTGCGGCAGCCGCGGCAGCACATTCGATAGGTACTCGAGCGTGCGGGAACGCGCCCAATATATATCCGTGCCTTCGTCGAAGATGATGTAGACGTATGAGAAACCGAAATCAGAGAACCCGCGGACGTCCTTGACTTTTGGCGCGCCCAGCATTGCGGTTACCAGCGGGTAGGTAACCTGATCCTCCATGATGTCCGGGCTGCGATCCCAGCGGGAATAGACAATCACCTGGGTGTCGCTCATATCCGGCAGCGCGTCAAGAGGCACTGACCGCATCGAGTACAGCCCGCCCATAGCAGCCGCGGCGATCAGGATGAAGACGACGATCTTGTTCTTAGCCGAGAACTCGATGATGGCGTCGATCACGGCTTCTTGGCTCCCATTCCAGGCATGCCCATTCCCGCCGCCGCCGCTTTCATCTGGCTTTCGGAATCGATCAGAAAATTGCCCGACACCACCACGCGCTCACCGGCCGTGAGTCCGGAAATGATCTGAATACGGTCTCCGTCGCGGCCGCCCGTCTTGACCTGCCGCGGTTCGAGAAATCCGTTTCCACGGTCGATGAATACGGTCTGCCGCTCGCCTGCGTCCAGCACTGCCTCGGCCGGGACGGTGAGCCTCGCCGGAGTGTGTTCGCGGAACTCGACGTTGGCGTACATGTCGGGCTTCAGTAGTAAGCCCGGGTTATTCATGTTTAGCCGCACCTTGATCGTGCGGGTCATCGGATCCACTTGCGGCTGAAGATAATCGATGCGGGCGTTGAACGTCTTTCCCGGAAGGGCCTGCAGAGACACGCGGGCAGTTTCACCGATGCGGATGTTCGGCGCTTCGTATTCGAACACGTCCGCCATGATCCACACACGGCTGAGATCCACAATCGTGTAGAGGTCCGTGTCCGGCATCACCTTTAGTTGGGGGAAAGCCTTCCGCTCCGAGACATAGCCGGTCAAGGGCGAGTACAGGGTGATGTTTTTGATCGGTTGCCCGGTCTGCAACACCTGGTTGATTTGGGCCTCGCTCAGATCCCACAGTTCCAGCCGGCGCCGCGTCGCCTGCAACAGCGATTCGCTCTGATCGAAGGCGGAGGGCAGGGTACTGTTGCGCATCACGCTCTTCGCCTTGGCGGCCAGAAGCAATTCCCGTTGCGTCGCCAGCATGTCGGGGCTGTAGACGGTGAGTAGCGGATCGCCCTTTTTCACGAGTTGGCCTATGAAGTCGACGAACACTTTGTCGATCCACCCTTCCACCTTCGTGTGTACGTGTTGAATTCGAGTCTCGTCGACCGCGACCTTGCCTACTGCGCGGATGGTCCGGGATCCGGCGCTCATTTCCACCTGGGCGTACTTGACGCCGATCAGTTGCTGCTTTTCCGGCGTGATCTGGACGGTTCCGGGAGGCATTGTGGAGGCATCGTTGGCATAAACCGGTTCCAGGTCGTTGCCTGTCTCCGGATTCAATCCGGGCTGTTGCGCTTTGAAATTCGGATCCTTCGGATCGCGGTAGTACAGCACTTTTCGCTCGGCGGCCGGCGCGGACTCGGCAACCCCGCCGTCCGCATAAACCGGCTCGAGCTTCATGCCGCAATCCGGCGCGATTCCGGGCTTGTCGGATTTGTATGCCGGGTGCATCGGGTCCACCCAGTACAGGATCTTGCGCTCTCCTTTTCTGGTCGATGCTGTTGGGCTCCCCTTGACCGCCTTATATATGTATCCGCCCGCGAAGGCAGCTACGATCAACACCAGCAGACTGATTGTTCGAATGGCTTTCATGAGTCGCCTCAATTGGTGAGCCGCTGGCCCGTCATTTCTTCCAGGCGGCTCAACGCCAGTGCAAAGTTGAGCGCTTCGTCGTAGTAAAGCATCTCGTACTCGATCACCATGGTGAAGTTGGTCAACACCGAGAGAAAGTCCACGGTGGCCGTCTCGTACGCCGATAGGGACGACTCCAGCGCGAGATTGCCCTGCGGAACGACCGTTTTCGCGTACAACTTCATGAGCTTCGAAGAGGACTGCGCCACCGCGTAATCGTCCTGGATCCGGTAGTGCAGCGATTGATCGGTAGCCTCGTAAGTGCGGCGCGCCTGGGATAGCATGCTGACTTGTTCGTTCACTCCGGCGCGCTGCTTCCGCCAAAAATAGACCGGTACTTTGAAATTAGCTTGAACCTGGTACATGGGCGCCATCGATCCCTGATTGAAATACCCGCCGCTAAGAGTGACATCGGGATAATATTCCTTGCGCGCGGAATTTACGGCCAGCTCCGATCGCTCGATCATCTTTTGATCGCGCCGGAGCATCGGCGAATTCCGCGCCGCCGCGGCGAAGAGATCTTCGAGCGTCACTGTCAATTCCTGGGGCTCGAGGTTATCCGGACGGCCGATAGCGAGGCCGGGACGTCTGTTTAGCGCGCTGGCGATCTCTGCCTCGCTACTTGTGCGCTGTTGTTCCAACTTAACGAGCCGTGTCTCGAGAATACTGACTTGAGTTTGCGCTTTGAAAACGTCCTGCTGGGCAGCCTTGCCCACCGAATAGCGCGCCTCTGTCACGCTCACCAGTTGATTCAATAGGTCGCGATTGCGCTCGAGCAGGTCCTTGGCGGCATAGGTGTACTGGAGCTTTGAATAAGCTTGTTTCAGCCGCGATATCACGGTCAGTTGTACCGCCTGATATTGCTGGAATGCGGCTTCCGCCTCCTTCGAGGCAATCTCGCCGCGGAGCTTCAGTTTTCCGGGGTACGGCAGCTCTTGCGAAACCATCACGCCGACGTTGGACAGAACCTCGGTACCCAGCCCCGCGCCGGGTAAGGGATTGCCAACGCTAACGTATCCCAGCGAAATCATCGGATCCGGCAAACTACTCTGCTGGGTTGGCCGCTGCCTTGACGCTTCGTAGCTTTTCTGGGCCGCGACAATTTCGGGATTGTTGCGGAGAGCTTCGTTCGTCAAGTCGCGTAGACTGGAGCGCGATTCCTCCGCGGCAACAGGTAAAATCCCGATAGCCACGACGAATACAAAATAGCGCTTCATTGTTAGCCTCTCTCGAATCGGATCTCACATCAATGCAAGCTCGACGCGCCTTTCTGGCGCGCGAGGACGCACTTAGACTTTGTGCTAAACCGGCATGTTTACCGGCGGAAGATGTGGATCAGATGAGGAACTGGCGATGCCTGAGGAATAGCTCGTACTCGATTGGACGAAACTCGGAATCAGCGGCCCATTCCGGCCGGAATTTTCCGGGTGCGGCATCGGAAATGAGGGGCACGGCCGCGAACTCAGTTACTATAGGAACCGATTCCGGCCGAAGTACCGGGACGGTGGAGATGCAGCCTGATTTCGCACAACGGTCGGGGCTCGGCTGCCCGGACTTGGGACAGCAAGTATGTGCGGACGGGGCAGGACTCGAAGACATCGCCGCACAAGTGAAGCATGCGAACAGAAACGCGGATATCAAGAGCATGACGAGAAGCCTCGCCGGCCTTCCTGATATCTTGTGTTCTGCTCTCATCATCCAAATCCAACCGAACAGGACGCCTGCGTCTTGAATACCAGAATACCATCAAGTCGTGTCCCGGCCAACTCAATCCAGCGCGAGGCTGATCCGGCGCAGGCATTCGGCGAACATGGCGGTGTTGACGCCCATCCCTAAGCGGAAATGATCCGGCATCCCGAAGAATCGGCCGGGCACCACCGATGTGTCGAACTCGCGGCGCAGGCGTTCGAGGAATCTGTCCACATCGCCACTCGAGAGGCGCGGGAACGCGGTTGTGCCGTACTGTGTCTTGACGGAGTGGACCCGCTTTTCGCGGTCGAGAAAACCGGCCAGTAGTGCGCGGTCGGCTTCTACCACGGCGCGGGCGCGATCGCGAATCATCTTCAGATTGTGAAACGCCACGACGCTCAACAACTCGGCCGGATGCGCCGGGATCGAGCCGTAGAGATCGTTGAGCCGCCACATCGCGCGCGCCAGATCGGGTTGGGCGAGAATCCAGCCGCAGCGCAATCCGCTCAGCCCGTAAACCTTTGTGAGGCTGCTGGTCACGACAAACTCCGGACCGAGATGATAGGCGCTTGCGGGCGTGTTTTCATAGACGGCGTCGAGATACACCTCGTCCACCAACACACGCGCCCCTGCTTCGCGCGCAAGCTCGCCGAGCGATCGCAGCACCGGTTGCGGCGTCAGGACGCTCGCCGGATTGTGCAGGTTCGTCAGCACGATCAGCTTCGTGCGCAGAGTCATCGAGCGGCGAACCTCGTCCGGATCGATCGCGAAACCGTTCTCCTCAACGCGCGCGAAACGTCTGATATTCGCGCCCAAAAACGAAGCCGTCGACACCAGCAGCTCGTAGCTTGGATGCTCGATCAAAACCTCGTCGCCTGGCTCGAGCAGCGATGCCATTGCGAGGTGATTGGCCATCGAAGTACCCGCCGCGGCCACCACGCAATCCGGATCGACTTCGCAATGCTGCGCGATAGCGGCCTGTAGCGGCGCGTATCCGTACGTGCTGTTGCCGTTGATCTCCAGATCTTCCCAACGCACGGGCAACTCTTTCAACGGGAAAGGACCGACGCCGCTAGTCGCCGCATTAAACCTCGCGCGGGACTCGGTTTTGGCCCAGTGCATGTAATCGGAATATTTTTGTCTCATGTGTCCAGGCGGCGCTTGCTCCAACACCAGTAGACAGGAATTCCGGCGGCGAGGATCATCAGCCCGATCGCGCTGTCCCGCGGGTACGAGGCAAGGGTGCTGATCACGATGGCCGCACACGCCGCAACGAATAACGCGGTGGTGTAAGGATGGCCGGGGGAGAGCCACACGCGCGCCTTTTCCGGATCGCGCCGCCGGAAGACGAACAACGTAGCGGCCGTGAGTCCGAAGGAGATGAAGTCAACCGAGACCACGTAGTTCAGGATTTGCTCGTAGCGCCCGGACAGCGCGATCACCGTTGCCGCGACACCCTGCACGATGATGGCTACCGCGGGTGCGCCAGTCCGTGGCGAAACCCATCCCACCGATCGAAAAAACAGGCCGTCCTGGGCCATCGCGTAATACACGCGGGGTGCGGTGAGGATGCCCTGACTCAAAAATCCGAGCGTGGAAATCGCGATGCCTGCCGCGATCCACCGCGCCCCGCTCGCTCCCAGTGCCGCGCGCATTACCGCCGATGCGGGAGTCGTCGTAGCGGCCAGTCCCGCGGGTCCGAGGACGCGCAGGCAGACGAAATTGACTCCTATATAAAGGACTACGACTCCCATCACGCCCGTGACCAGTCCGCGTGCGAGATCGCGGCGTGGGTTGCGCATCTCACCCGCGACGAAGCTCGCCGTTTGCCAGCCGCCATAGGAGAACGCGACAGGGATCATCGCCGCGCCGATGGAGGTTAATAATCCGGTAGGAGATGGCTGGTGCGAGACTTCACTGCGACCGCCGCCCCACATCCATCCCGCGCCAATCAGGACTGCGATGACGCCGATTTTGAGCAGCATTAAAACATTCTGGACATTGCTGCCAGCGCGCACTCCGAGACAGTTCACGGCGGTCAAGGCGAGCAGTGTCACGGCCGCAATTGCACCATCGGATCCGCCGAATCCCGTGAGCTCGCGATAGTATCTGGCGAAGGTGACCGCCACCGCCGCCATCCCTCCGGTCTGCGTCACCAGCAACAAGACCCAGCCATAAAGGAACGCGACCGCCGGATGCCATGCTTCGCGGAGATAAAGATATTGACCGCCGGCTTCCGGTAAGCGGCCTGCCAACTCCGCCCAGATGAATGCGCCGAGCAACGCCAGTCCGCCGCCTGCGAGCCACACGCCTAGAATCAGAAACGGTGTGTGCAGGTGCAGCGCGACGACATGCGGGTTCATGAAAATGCCCGAACCGACGATGCCGCCCATCACGATGAGGACTGCGTCGAAGTAGCCGAGTTGGCGCGCGAGCCGCTGTTGAGGCAAGTTCCGAACCACCGTAACACTGGATGACTCGGTGTTGTGGGAGAATGGTCGTCTCGATTGAGCGCACTTTTGCGCGATACGATCGATTTCGCGCGACGACCGTCGCTTCATCGGGAGTCGCGCGGTGAGTTGTCGCTTCGCTCCGATCTGCTGTTAGGAGACCGTTGGAATCGGTGTTCGGCTTCGATTAAACCCGGTTGAATCGGGCCAAAATATCGGCTAACACTCTTCGATGAGTACGGTCCCGACGTGGACCGCAGCCAGCGCGTGGTCCATGGTGGCAAGCAAACCGGCGTGTTTTCGCGCGAGCAGCGCAAGGTAGGCGCCGGTGACCTGCCGATGCCCGATAATCCCTATTGTTGGCAGGTCAAGATAAGAAGCATCGTCGGGCCAGAATTCGTGCTGGGTCAAAGAGGAAATGGGCTCCAGCAGGAGCTTTGCCGATTTCGCCGTCGCATCGACGCCGGCCCGAAGGTGGAAACGGATGAGGACGCCCTGCGTGATGGGGCAGGTCGCAAACCGGCGGCCCTTTGCGGAACCACGCCGCCGCGCGCGCGTTCAGACTGTGTTCGGGCGTCGCCAGGGCGATCAGGACATTGGCATCGAGCAGATGAACTCTACTCTTGATCATCGAGAGCCTCGACGTCGCGGGTGGTTACGGGCCGGGCGCAGCGGAAAGTAGGGAAACCGTAATCGCTCATCTTGATCGATGCGTCTTTCGAACCCTTTGCCGATTGCAGAATAAGGTCGCCAACCACCCGTCCGAGGCTCCGGTTCCGATCCCGGGCAGTGGCTTTGGCGATGTAATAAGCTTCATCCGAAATGTCGATTGTGGTCCGCACCACAGCACAATAGCATAAGAGCACAACTCGAAGCCGCCTGGCCGCGATCTGATATTGGCTCCCCAGGTAGGACTCGACCTACAACCCTTCGATCAACAGCCAGGGCATTAAAGCCCAGAAATCAACAGATTCTGAGCGGAAGCAATGATTTATGCGTTCTGGATTATGTATGTTAGCGATCACGTGAAAACGTAGTTTTTTGAACAGCCGCCGACCGTGTCGCTCGTGGTCGGTCTGTGCGACGAGGCAGAAGTATGCCGAACGGATCGATCCGGTGGCTATATCGGCCGCAAACGAAACACTTGGGAGGACCAGTCACCCTGGCAGAAGCCGACGAGTTGATCGATTGGGAAGCTTGATCCGTCACGCGAGACTCAGAATGGCGCTGGCGATAAGCTCGCTGGCGGAGGAGG
>JBBQGC010000078.1:0-23859 GCA_038322705.1 Bryobacterales bacterium
CGAGGGCTTGTTTCAGATCGTTGAGGGTAGCGACCTTGCTACGCAGTAGCAGTGAACGCAGTTCATCAGAGCGGAAGAAGACAGGTCTCATAATGTTCTAGTACCGACTAACCGGATTCCTCCTGTTCGGAACTATAACAAATCATCGCGTCCTCTACATTGCTCGCAAAGATGCTCAAACCCGATGCTGTTCGGCAGGCTGACCCTTCCTCATCTGGAACTTCCGCAGCGCGGTGAAGGCGGGTTCTGCAATAGAAACGACTACTTGATATTAGTTATTGTTGCGGCAGAGCTTAGCTATCAGAGTGTTGGCCAAGAACCGAGGCTCAACGAGTCTTGCAGTGCTCACGTTGGGTATTGCCATCGGTGCGAACACCGCGATTTTCAGCGTACTGAATGCTGCGCTGCTCAAACTCCTGCCAGTCCGTGATGCGAATGAGCTGGTGATGTTGAGCGATCCGAATGCGTCCATGGTCCTGGGCGGCATGCTAGCCGGAGAGCGCAGCTTTCTCGGATACGAGGAGTTCGGCTATTTACGTGATCGCACGAAAACAATGTCCGGCGTGTGTGCGTCTCAACTGACTCTCGAGCGCTGGGCCGTTCGGATAGCAGGAGGGCCACAGGAACATGCCCGCGGGCGTCTGGTCAGCGGAAACTACTTCACCGTATTCGGCGTGCAGCCCGCCATTGGGCGGCTATTTACGCAAAACGATGGGAACGCGATAAGCCAGCGAAGGTTCGGGGAAAACCGTTCCGTACTCGGAACCACCATTCGCCTTCGTCAAGCTGGGCTCGTTGTCATTGGCGTCGCTGCGCCGGGATTCCGTGGCGAAACAGTAGGTCAAGATCCCGATGTATGGCTTCCGATGCTTATGCAGCCGCTGGTAATGCCAGGTTGGGACGGCTTGCACGATTTCATGGACCACTCCCAAGACAAGCTGATGTGGCTGCATGTTTTTGGCCGGCGGAAAGCAGGCGTAACGATCACGCAGGTTCAGGCGGAAGTGAATATCCTGTTCCGGCAAATCCTCGTAGCCGGATACCCCACGTCTATGCCGCCTCTGGCTCGTAAGCGTGCGCTCAATCAGCGCGTTTGCGTCCGAGCCGTGCGATCAGGAGCCTTTCACGGTCGTGATGAATTTTCCGAGCAGTGGACCATCCTGTCGGCGCTGGCCGGCCTGGTTCTGTTGATCGCCTGCGCTAATATCGCCAACCTGCTGCTGGCTCGCGCAGCCGGGCGTACTTGGGAAGTGGCGATTCGTCTTTCGCTGGGCGCCCGGAAAGCGCGCCTGGTCCGCCAGTTTCTGATCGAGAGCCTTCTTTTAGCTACGTTAGGGGGATCGGCGGCATATTCGTAGCCACACTAGCCTGCCATGCTTTGCCGCCGCTGCTGGCCCATGGCAGTGGCCGGTTTGAGCTCGCGCCAGACATCGATTTGCATGTGCTCGCGTTTACCGGAGGTGCGGTTCTCCTAACCGGCATGCTGTTTGGCCTTGCGCCCGCCATTCAAGCGACGAAGCGGGGAATACACGACATCCTAAAAGAGAGTGGACGTGGTGCAAGTGGTTCCCGGCAGCGCACCAGATTCGCAAAGGCGCTGCTGGTGACCCAGGTGGCGCGTTCGTTTCTGCTCGTCTTGGGAGCAGGGCTCTTCCTGCAAACGCTCCGGAACTTGCAGGCCGCTTCGCTCGGCTATCCACGAGAAAATCTGTTGCTTGTCGAGGTGGACAGTACCGGCGCACCGCAACAGCCTGCCGTTATTGATCATGAGCTGACAGCTCGCATCCGTGAGATCCCATCTGTTCGCAGCGTGACCTACTCGGACCGCCCGTTGTTCAACGGATTTGATGGCGCCTTCGCAATCACCGTCGAGGGGTTCGCGCCGAGGAGCGAGGAAGACCGTGGATCGACCGGTGGCTTCGTCGGCCCGGGATATTTCTCAACCATCGGGATTCCGATACTGATGGGCCGTGAAATCGGGCCCGCGATACATCCAGCTCACCGCGTGTCAGTGTGATCAATGAAGCGTTCGCAAAGCATTTTCTTGCCGGACGTGATCCAATCGGCAAACATGTGACACTCAACTCGGCATCCTTCGAGATTATAGGCGTTGCAAAGGATGCTCTCGTCAATTCACTTCGCGGCGCGATCGAACCGAAATTCTTTGCAGCGGCAGATCAAAACTCCGGCGCGTTCTCATTCGAGATTCGCACGATTGGCAATCCGGACCGCATCGTTAACGCAGTGCGCCGAAGCGTTTTTGGGGTGGGTAGAGACTTTTCTATATCGGATGTGCAAACGTTTGCTCAGAAAGTGGATGCGCAGAATGCGAAGCCCAGACTGATCGCAGATGTTTGCACAATCTTCGGAGTTATAGCGCTCTTGCTGGCAGCTATTGGTATTTTCGGAGTCCTTTCTTACAGCGTCGCCCGGCGAACCAACGAGATTGGTATTCGCATGGCACTTGGCGCGGGAAGGACCCGAATAACCGGCATGATTTTAGAAGAGACCGGACTCGTGATTGTTTCGGGGTTAATCGCTGGCCTAACTGCTGCTGCGGCCGCCGCTCGTTTGCTGAGCTCAAAGTTATACGGCGTTCCGGTGACGGACCTCGCTGGTCTCTGGCTCGTTATGAGCACGTCGACAGCGCAACGCAACTGTATGGGATCGGCGCTATGGACCTGTTGACGATCGCCGCAACGGTTAGCATCCTTGTAGCAGTTGCCTTGATCGCGGCCTACATCCCGGCTGCGCGCGCTGCTCAAGTGGACCCAGCGTGCGCGCTACGCCACGAATAGTTCGCATGGCGCACGTTAACTGACATTCTACCTGACTGACCCACGGTTGAGGACGCATCTTGACATCCCGGGTTGCCACCGCTCGGTATCATATTGCCGTAGGATACTTTCCATGCCGCGCGGCAATTCATCACCGAAGCTTGCCATCACTGTAGACCCGGACATTCACGAAAACATTCTTGCGGTGGCCGTCGGCGACGGGGTGAGCGTCTCCGCCTGGATGACGGCTGCGGCGCGCGAAGCATTGCAGCGGCGTGCTGGTTTGGCGGCGGTGGCGCGGTGGGAGAAGCAGCACGGACGCCTCACCCTGGAGGAGATGAATGAAGCTCGGCGCGACGTTCGGGCGCAGATCGGAACATCGCGAACGGCCCGTCGTCCTGCATGAGCAGCGTCGTCTACGACGGCGCCGTTCTCGTGGCCGCCGATAGAAACTAGCGGCGGGCGTAGGCTGAACACAAGGCCCGTCACAAGCGACCCAGACGACAAAGAAAGGCTCGTCAGGGTTTGCGACGGCGGTCCCGTCGAGGGTGCGTTGACCGCGAGGCGCGCTTCGGCTAGCAGCATTCGCGCGCGGCAGACGCTACTCACGTTCAACGGCGATTGCGACTGCGACCTTGCCTGATGTGTGGGGTTTTTAGATGTCGCCCCGGAAATCAGAAGACACGAATGGGATTGCCGTCGTCGGCGGCCATAAACTCGCGGCAGCTTCCACGGCTTGTCCTCGGGCTCGGAAACGATCTTTGCTTGCGCCGCCTTCCACTGTGCGAAGAGTTCGCCCACCTCGGGCGACTGTCGAGATTCAGCCAGAAAAGGGTCGGGGGCATGTATAGATCATCACGAATACGCCGCAGGGTAGAGTTATCTGCTCTGTCCCGAACGTACCCGTTTTGAGACTTCCGGTGCCGCTATTATCTGTGGCATGGTTCGCCGTATTGTCCGCTTTGAGGCCCTGCTGATTTCGACGGCCGCCACGGTCCGGATAGCTCGCCCGCAACAACCGGCCAAGTTTGAGGACTATCCGGTCACGGAGGTTTTCACTCGGTCGCCGCATCCGCCGATACTCGTGACACGCGCACAGCGCATGTTCCGCACTCGGATTCTGAGGGTGTTGCGAAGGGGTGGGGCGTATGGATAAACGGTCGGGTTGTATCGGCATGGGCATGAGCGACGCAGTGACTGGTGTGGTCTACGATCCACCTGTTTCGGATGGCGGTCTGACATTACCGATGCTGGTGTTCCCGAAATCAGCGGGCAGAGCCGCAGAGACGGAATGGCGCAGAGACAGCCGTCTTATGATCATCAGGGCGACTCCACACAGGAATCCGCAGGACGCAGTTTCGTATGCCTTTTATTTTTTTGGCAGCACGAGCATTGGAGGCTCCTACGGCGCGTAGAGATTGGAATAGGGGTATTGGAAGCAAGATGACCGCTCCGTTGCCGTCGCGGCTCGCTTGCTTTACGCGCGCGGCTCTGATCGCAGAATGAGTGTTTAGCGCGGCCGGGTGCCGGTGAAGATGTGAACGCTTGCGTCCATTCGGACAGCACCGTTTTGTTCATAGCCGCCAAAGCGCGCTGTGAGTGCCTGGCGCGCTTGGTCGAGCGAATCGTTACCAGCTTCGGCAAGCAGCTCGCCGAAATTTGAAAACGAGGCAAGTGCAAAATTCGCAGCATCCTCGGCCGGCAGTCCACCGCCGATGGGGACCACTCCGCGCCAGTCGCTCACTTGGAGATCGCCATAACCTGCCCGCTCGAGCAGCGTGAGCAGCTTGCCGGCGTCAGCATAGCGGAACGGCCCCGGAGCTTCGAGATCGGCGGGCGGTAAGGCGATGACTCCGGCCACCACTTCGCGGACGGTGGTGATCCACGGGTTGCCGGCCGGCGTGCCCCAGGCCGCGAAGGCGAACCGGCCGTTCGGCGCGAGCCAGCGGACCAGATTGGCAAAAGCCGCAAGCGGGTCGTCAAAGAACATGATGCCGAAGCGCGACACTAGCCGGTCGTAGGAATGTTCCGGCGCGGCTGCCGTCGCCATGTCCGCGACTTCAAAGTCGATCGCGCTTTCATCGGAGCGGCTGCGGGTGCGAGCCAACTCGATCAAGGCCGGAGAGAGATCGAAGCCATGAACGATGGTTCCCGGCGGCGCCCGGCGCAGGATCTCGAGTGCCGTCGCGCCGCCACCGCAGCCGATATCGGCGATCCTACAAGGCGCTTCAAGCCGCAGCGCACGGATCAGCGGTTCATCGACGGGCGCGAGCATCGCTTCCATGCCGCCAAGCTGGGCACGCCATTTCTCGCCGCGCGCGACGGTCCAGTCAGTAGCTGTGGGGTTCTCGTTCATGATTCCCGGATCAGCGTTGGTACGGCGCGATTCATGCGGGCTCGAGCAGGCGCAGAATTAGATCCGCCACATACTCCGGAGCTTCCATGGGGATGAAGTGCGAATACTCCGCCACGATTTCGCGGCCGTGGGTGAAGCGCGATGCCAAATCCGTGGCCGCGAGGGAGGCCATCATGTCGGTTCCTGGATTGCCGGTAGCGGATCGCGCGGCGCGTACGATGGTGACTGGGGCTTGAACGCGCGCGATCTCGGGATAAATATTCGATTCCCGCGCGCGGCTGTATTCGTAGATGGCGCCTTCGATTTCGGGAGGGCACGCCAGCACGAATCCGTCGCCGTCGGGCGCAGGCGTGAGGCCGTACTCGCAGTAGTTCTGAAGCACCTGCTCATTCCAACGGTCGAACGGGCTCCGCGAGCGGAAGCGCTCCACCATCGCCTGCCAAGAGGGCCAGCGGTTGCGACGCTTGCGCGCGAAGTGGGGCTCCTCGGTTGGGCTGGTGTACGCCTCCTCCGGCATGATCACCGGATCGAGCAGCAGCAAATGGGAGAATGCCTGGGGAACGACAGATGCGGCGAGCGCCAGGGAATGACCGCCCATGGAGTGACCTGCGCCGATTGCGCCGCGGAGGTCGAGCTGGCGCGCGATGTCTGCCACATCGTTGCCGAAGTTGCGCCAGGGAATCGGCGGATCAGGCTTGGAGCTACGGCCGTGTCCGCGCAGGTCGGGGGCAATGCATCGTTGCGCGCCGATGTGGCCGGTAATCGCGTCCCAACACCGGCCGTGAAATCCGGTGGCGTGGCATAAAAAGATGGCCGGCTCGAGGCCTGCACGCTC
Organism: Bryobacterales bacterium; assembly: GCA_038322705.1. Taxonomy (GTDB): domain Bacteria; phylum Acidobacteriota; class Terriglobia; order Bryobacterales; family Bryobacteraceae; genus TMP-7. The sequence goes on from JBBQGC010000078.1 coordinate 5,969, forward strand.
CCAAAGCGCGACGGACGCTCCGTTGACGGAGATTGTTCGGAGTTCCAATTGTGTCTCTAAAATGGATGGGTCACTAGAAATGATAAGCCACTACAGGCGTGGCGAAAGGGCCAATTCGCACACATACATGGCCGGTGGGTGGGATCACGCTGAAAATCTCTACACCTTTGTTTTACTTCCCAACAGTTTACAGGCCGAATCGAGTGGAGCAAGAAATGCCGTGACAACGGTGGAGGCTCCATACAAGATGATCAAAGCAGTAAAATTCGCGATTCCCGCGGCGGTGGTGGGGTTGGGCATTCTGGCCAGTTCCAGCCTGTCGTTCGGGACCCCGAAGATCGCCAAAGATACGGGCGTGAAGCCCTGCACGGTATGCCACACCGCGATGGGCAAGAAGGATCTGAACAAAGCGGGCGAGTGCTACAAGGGCAAGAAAGACCTGAAGGCGTGCGAGATCGCGGCGCCAGCTAAGTAAGGGTGCGGAGGCTGCGGGAGATGAGTTCGCTGATCCGTCTGGCAATCCTGATTCTGGCCGCGTGCTGTGCGGCTTCGGCGCAGAACAAGGCCAATGAAATCTGCGCGGGGTGCCATGACAAAGCGCAGAAGATGGTGGGGACGGCGCATGCGCCTCTCGCCTGCAGCCAGTGCCATATCAAGCACGAAGAGTATCCGCATCCGGCGAAAATCGCCAAACCGGCGTGCGCCAGTTGTCACCTTCAGGCCGGGGACGATTACGCCAAGGGCGTGCACGGGCAGGCGGTGGCCAAGGGGAATGCGGGCGCTCCGGAATGCAGCACGTGTCACAACGGAGCGCACGAGGTTTTGAACCCTCAGTCGGCAAGTTTCCGCAAGAATGTTCCGGACACGTGCGGCATGTGCCACTCCGAGATTTCGGATCAATATAAAGGATCGATTCACGGGCAGGCGGTAGCGCGCGGCGAGATGAACGCGGCTGTGTGCACGGACTGCCACGGCGAGCACCTGATTCTGAGCAAGAAGAACACGGCGTCTCCGGTGACGGCGCACAACCAGCGCGAGACGTGCGGACAGTGCCACGGAAACGTAACACTGGTCCGGCGTTTTGGACTGCCGGCAGACCGGTTGACAACTTTCGACGCATCGTTTCATGGTTTAGCGGCACAGGGTGGTTCGCAAACCGTGGCCGGATGCGCATCGTGCCACGGTATCCATAACATTCTGCCTTCCTCAGATCCGCGCTCGGCGGTGAACGCGAAGAACCTTCCGAACACGTGCGGGAAATGCCATCCGGGCGCGGGCACGCGATTTGCGCTGGGGCCGATCCACGTTGGCGCGAAGCAGGAAACGGCCGCGATGGGTTGGGTGAAGGGCTTCTACCTGATCGTGATTCCGTTGACCATCGGCCTGATGTTGCTGCACAATGGCGGCGACTGGATCCGCAAGGTGGCGCGGTTCTATCGCGGCGGTCCGCAATCGCGCGCGGTGGTTCCGTCGGGCGAGATGCGGATGTACCCGTACGAGCGGCTTTCGCACTTCCTGCTGGCTATTTCGTTCATTGTGCTGGCATGGACGGGCATTGCGTTGAAATATCCGGGCTCCTGGTGGGCCGCACCGCTGGCGGCGGGAGAAATCAACCTGCACCTCCGGCGCAATGTGCACCGGGTGGCGGCTCTGGTAATGATCGGCGTCACGTTTATGCACCTGTTCTCGCTCATCTTTAACCGCAGACTGCGCGAACACTGGCTGCACATGGTGCCGCGACTTCAAGACGGCATGGACGCGATGAACGGCATGCTGTACAACCTGGGCTTTAAGGAAAAGAAGCCGACGCAGGCGCATCATAGTTATGTCGAGAAGGCGGAGTATTGGGCCGTGGTTTGGGGCACCGCGGTGATGGTGGTGACCGGGCTGCTGTTGTGGGCCAACAACTGGTCGCTGCAGTTCCTGCCGAAGTGGGTACTGGATGTTTCGACATCGATCCACTGGTATGAGGCGGTGCTGGCTTCGCTGGCGATATTGGTGTGGCACTTGTATTCGGTGATCTTCGATCCGGATGTGTATCCGCTCGACACGGCGTGGCTGACCGGCAAGAGTCCGCGCAGGCGGGACATCGAGGTGGAAGAGGAGCCGGAGGAAGAGCAGGTGGAATCGAAGGCCGGCGATTGAACCGTTGCTACCGCACGCGTTTCGGCGTAAGCTGCGTGGTAGAGGCACCTATGAAAGCGCTGTTCACTTTCGCTTTGGCTCTGGCTATCACGGTCCCTGCTGTGGCGCAGCGCGGACACTCCGGTGGGTTTAGCGGCGGGTCCCGCGGCGGCGGATTCTCGTCCGGATTCCGGGGCGGCTCCGGCGGATTCCGGGGAGGGATTGGCACCGGTCGCATGGGCGGCGGCTTCGGCGGGTACGGGAGCGGTTTCCGCGGCGGCATCGGGAGCGCATTCCGCGGCGGATTCGGCAATGGCTTCCGCGGCGGCTTCGGGTATCGCGGCGGCTTCGGGTATCGCGGAGGCGGGTACGGCAGGGGCTGGAGCAGCTTCGGATACTGGGGCTATCCATACTACTGGCCTGGTTACTACTCGGGCTTCGGCTACGGCTGGGATTCCCCGTCATACAACTACTACGGCGGATATTATGGAACGCCGGCGTACTCGTATGCTCCGGCCCCAGCGCAATCGCCCGTGGTGATCGTGAATAACCAGGAACGGCAACCTTACTACGAGCCGCAATATCGCGAGCGCTATCCAGACCCGCGCGAATACGATCGCGAGGAACCGCAGCAGCAGGTGCAAGCCTATCAGCCCCCGGTGTACAAACTCGCTTTCGAGGACCACAAGATTGTTTCGGCCCTGGCTTACTGGGTGTTGGACGGGCGCTTGCATTACGTGACGATCGATCATGCCATGCACGAGGCTCCGCTGTCCTCGATCGACCGGCGTTTCAGCGAACAGTTGAACCGCGACCTAGGCGTGAGCTTCCGGTTACCAACGGAGTAACGAAGTAGAATGGTGGTGCCGCTATGCCGCAAACCACCATTGAGTACGTAGAACATAATAAGCAGCAATTGCTTGATGAGTTGAAGGAGTTCCTTCGCATTCCGAGCATCAGCACGCTGCCCGAACATCGCCCGGATATCGATCGCGCCGCGCAATTTGTCGCGGACAGTTTGAAGAAGGCGGGACTCGAGAACGTCGAGATCATCCAGACCAGCAAGCACCCTCTGGTCTACGCCGACTGGTTGCACGCCGCGGGCAAGCCAACCGTGTTGTGCTACGGGCATTACGACGTGCAGCCGCCCGACCCGCTCGAGCTCTGGCACACTCCGCCGTTTGAACCCACCGAACGTGACGGGAATCTGTATGCGCGCGGCTCGGCCGACGACAAAGGCCAGATGCTGATGCACATCAAGGCCGTCGAAGCGTTGTGCGCGGTGAATGGCACGCTGCCCGTTAATTTGAAGTTCATCGTGGAAGGCGAGGAAGAGGTCGGCGGCGAATCCATCGCCAAGTTCGTCGAGCAGAACCCGGCGAAGTTGAAGGCCGACGTCGCGCTGGTGTCCGACACCGCGCTGTATGCGGACGGCATTCCGACGCTGTGTATCGGGCTGCGCGGGCTGGTGTACACGGAGATCGAAGCGACCGGTCCGATGCGCGATTTGCACTCGGGCTTGTATGGCGGCGCGGCCCCCAACGCGGTATTCGGATTAATTGAGTTGCTGGCCAAGCTCAAGGACGCCAACGGCAGGATTCAAGTGCCCGGAATGTACGACGATGTGCAAGCGCCGGCGCCCGCTGAGAAAAAGAGCTGGGAGAGCCTCCCGTTCAGCGAGAAGGAGTTTTTGACAAAAGAGGTCGGGTCTTCGCAGCTTACAGGCGAGAAGGGGCCGTCGGTGCTCGAGCGCGTGTGGGCACGTCCGACGCTCGAAGTGCACGGCATCGCGGGCGGATTCACGGGCGCGGGCGCGAAGACGGTGATACCGGCAAAGGCGACCGCCAAGGTCAGCATGCGGCTGGTACCGAATCAGGATCCCGACAAAATTATTGCCAGCTTCAAGAAGTTTGTGGCGCAAAGCACTCCGCCGGGAATCAAGACCGAGGTGCGCGTGCTCAGCTCCGGACCAGCGGTGATGGTGAACCCGGATCATCCCGCGATTCAAGTAGCCGCGCGCGCGTTCAGCGACATGTTGAAGCGCCCGACCGTCTTTATCCGGAGCGGCGGATCGATTCCAATCGTCGGCGACTTCGCGCGTCATTTGCACATTCCGACAATCCTGATGGGTTTCGGCCTGCCGGACGATGGCCTGCATTCGCCGAACGAGAAATACAAGATCGACAACTACTACAGCGGGATCATGACGATTGCCCACTTCCTCGAACAATACGGCCACTGACGAGCGGCGCGCGCGGAACTCGGCTGCGTCCGACCAAGTGGTCCGATCGGCGGGGATCGTTTCCGTCGCGGTCTTCGTCAGCCGCATCTCGGGCTTGGTGCGTGAAAGCATCATGGCCCGGTTATTCGGCGCGGGCCTGGTGTGGGACGCTTTCAACCTGGGCTTTCGCATTCCGAACCTGACGCGCGATCTGTTCGCGGAAGGGGCGCTGTCGTCGGCCTTCGTCCCAACCTTTACCGAGTACCTGGCGAATCGCAGCCGCGAAGAGGCCGCGCATCTCGCCAACCTGGTCGCCACGGCCCTGATCGCTGTCGTGGGCGGCTTATGCGCGTTGGGCATGCTGTTCGCGCCGCAACTGGTATGGCTGCTCGCGCCCGGATACGCGCAGGTTCCGGGCAAATTCGAGTTGGCCGTATTAATGACGCGCATCATGTTCCCGTTCCTGCTGCTGGTGGCCCTGGCGGCGCAGGCGATGGGGATACTGAACGCGTGCAATCAGTTCTTCGTGCCGGCGATGGCGTCGACGTTTTTCAACATCGGTTCGCTGGTGTTCGGGCTCACTACCGGATTTCTCGTAGGCCCTTACATCGGCATCACGCACATACAAGGGATGGCGATCGGCGTGGTTTGCGGGGGCGCGCTGCAGCTTGCGGTACAGCTTCCGAGTCTGGCGCGATCCGGCTTTTCGTACCGGCCGCGCATGGATTTCAAGCACCCGGGGATGATCCACATTCTGCAGTTGATGGCGCCCGCGATCCTGGGCAACGCCGCGACGCAAATCAACGTGATGGTCAACACGAATTTCGCATCGCAGTTATTCGATCCGGTGCGCGGCTTCGACGGACCGGTGAGCTGGCTCGGATACGCGTTCCGTTTCATGCAACTTCCATTGGGGATCTTCGGAGTCGCGATCGCATCCGCCACCCTCCCCGCTGTTTCACGCAGTGCGGCGGCGGGCAATATAGAGGAGTTGCGGCGCACGTTGTCGCGATCCCTCGGCATGGTGTTTCTACTCACCATTCCGTCGTCGATCGGGCTTGCGGTGCTCGGGAAATCGATCGTGGGTGCGATCTATCAGGGCGGCAGATTTCAAGCCTACGACACACATCAGACCGCCCTTGCGCTGTCCTGCTATGCCGTGGGGCTGGCTGGATACTCGGCGCTGAAAGTGTTGAGTCCGACATTCTACGCATTGCGCGATTCGCGGACTCCGATGCTGATCAGTCTGCTATCGGTGGGGATCAACTTCGGGGTTGCGTACACCGTAATTCACACCACGCGCTTGGGCCACGCGGGCCTGGCGCTGTCCACATCGGCTGTAGCGCTGTTCGGATTCATCGTGCAGTTCTGGCTGTTGCGAAACCGGCTGGACGGGATCCATGGGCGCGAGTTGTCGGTCACGGTTAGCAAAGTCTTGCTGGCGTCTTTGGCCATGGGCGCGGCAGTGTGGACTTCGAGTTACATGATGTCATCGCGGTTTGGCGTATCGCAGATCGGCCGGCTGCTCGATTTAGCAGTGTCGTTGCCGCTCGGCATCGGCGTGTACTACGCCGCGAGCCGTGCATTGAAAGTCGAGGATCTTGACGTTTCCATTCGCGCCATAGCGGGCCCGCTGCTACGGCGCTTCAAGCGGACTTAGTGTGATTTGGCAAGATATTGGGATCGAGGGCACAAGTGAAGAAGCAGCCTGGTGCCGTGGCCGGTTTGATTATAGCTGGCTGCTTCGCGAATCAGCCGGGGTTGTGGGCAGGCGTGGGCTTCAGCACGTATAGTGGGAGACTCACTGCCCTGAACTCTGCTCAGTCGCTTGGCCGGTCCCGAACCGCCGGTGGATGCCTCTGCGGAACCGCTCGCGCTGCTCAGGGCTGAAATGGCGCCGGCCGGAACCGTGGTGCCCAAATCCCCCGAACAGGATCCGGCATAACGCCAATATTCCGAGCGCTTGCCAAAACGTTATCTGGCTCCAGCCGAAGAGCGGCGGCAATAGCCAGTTCCACAGCAGCCTAACTACCTCGCCGCCGATCGCCATGAATAGGGCGCCGCCCAGGATCGCAGCCGGTACAAACAGTATCCATTTTTTTCTCATGTTGAAGTTCCTCATATTTTCGTCAATTCGTCGTAGATGTTTTGCAACCGCGCGCGCAGATGCAGGACCGCATACCGTTTGCGCGAGAGCAGCGTGTTCACGCTCACGCCGGTCTGGGAGGCGAGTTCCTTGAAGCTTCGCCCTTCCAGTTCATGTGCCACAAAAACCTTGCGCTGCTCCTCGGGCAGTTCCTCTAAGGCCGACTCGATTTCATCCAGAAGCACGTTACGCGCGTAGAGCGCCTCCGGCCCCGCATCGGTCGAAGGCAGCAGATCTTCCAACGGCAGCCGTTCACCGTCCTCGTCCGTGACGGCTGCTTCGCTGAAGCTCTCCGGCTTCTGTTTGCGGAAGAAGTCGGTGATGCGGTTTCGCGCCACCCGAAACAGCCAAGCGCTGACGTGCTCGATGGGCATCAGCAGGCGGTTCGCTTCAACCAGTTCGTAGAAGACGTCCTGCAAAATGTCCTCGGCATCGCGCGGGTCGGGCGCCCACCGGCGAATGAAGTTACGCAACCGGGACTGCTCCCGCTCGACGACTTCGGAGATCCGCCGGTCCTGCTCGAGTGCCATCCGCTCCAGTCTCGCCGCCTCCTCATCTACGGTTGTAGACGGACGAGGGGCGCGGATATTGTAGGGTCGCTACCGCTTTGTCTGCGCGCGTCCTGAATAGGCGATACAATCGGCGCAGTTCCACAACGCATCGGAGGTTAGCCATGGCTACCGTTGAATCGATTCACGGTTCCCTCGCCCGGTTCCTGGCAGCGCTGCTGTTCATCGCTGTTACAAGCAGCGCCGTACTCTTCGCCCAATCCAACTTCGGCTCCATTCGCGGACAAGTGACCGACGCGACCGGAGGCGCGATACCGAACGCCAGAGTCGTGATTCGCGATATCGGCACCAACGCGCACATGGAATTAATGACCAGTGCCGAAGGTTTCTACAGCGCGGCTTCCATGCGTCCCGTAGTGTACGAAATCACGATCGAGGTCGCCGGATTTCAGAAGCTCACGCTCGAGAACGTCAAGGTCGATACCGCCAAAACTACCACGGCCGACGCGATATTGAAGCCGGGTCTGATCAGCGATACTGTCACCGTGACAGGCGCAGCGCCGCTGTTGCAGACCTACACCGGAGCCGTGACGCAGAACGTCAATCAGCGCACGATTGTGGACACGCCACTCAACGGCCGCAACACTCTGGAACTTGCGCTCACGCTGCCGGGCGTCAGCGGAAATGTAGGCTCGGAAATCGGATCGTATTACAACACTCCTCCGATTCCAGGCCGCGAAATCATTGTCAACGGCGGACGCCCCGGAACGACACAATTCATTGCCGATGGTCAAAACGTGACGGGCGTCGCTCTCGGCCGCACTGCGATTTCCTTCTCTCCGGACACAGTGCAGGAGTTCTCGATTCTCCAGTCGAACTACTCGGCCCAATACAGTCAAGCGGGTGGTGGAATCATCCAGCAGACCACCAAGAGCGGGACGAATGAAATTCACGGAACGGCCTATTGGTTCCACAGGCAGCGCGAATTCACCGCGACCCCGTTCGTCACGCAACGCCTGCCGCAGTTCGGCTATGAGGCGCGCCCTCCGCTCCGTCGTCAGCAACTGGGAATCGTAGGCGGTGGTCCCGTGGTGTTGCCCAAAATTTACAACGGCAAGAATCGGACATTCTGGTTCGCCACGTATGAGCCGCTTCGCCAGGTTCAAGGCAACATGGGTCCGTCCTTCGAGCGCGTTCCCACCGACTTGGAGATACAGGGCGACTTCAGCCAAAGCTACACCTACGACTCGGCGGGAACGCAGCGCGCGTATCCGCAGTTATACAACCACTTCTCGCGCGATTCCAGCGGCACCTTGCATTACCTGTCGAATCCGAACTTCAATTCCGCGCTGCCCGTGGACAATACGAATCCGCTGTATCAATACGCCGGCTTCCAGATGTTCAATCCGAACGATCCCGATCCGAACCGGCGCGGGCGCGTCTTGGTGGACGCGGCGGGCCGCAGCTACGTGAATCCGGCGTCGGCTAAAATCGCGCGGCTGCTCTATCCGCGGCCCAATCTCCCGATGTTTACTTCCGGTCCAAACGCCGGAGCCAATTACGTCTATTTTCAGCAGACCACCAATACGGACGATCGTTGGAGCACGCGCCTGGATCATCGCATCGGCGATAATCACAATCTCAGTTTCAAGTACGCCTATCAGCCGCTCTACGCCGACCGATATTTTCGCGATCCCGTCACCAATCCGGGCACCAGCGACACATCGTTGTCTCGCTCGGTGATCCTGAACGCCACGAGTTCCCTGCGTCCGAACCTCGTGAACGAATTCCGCGCCGGTTACGTCTACGGCAACTTCGCGCGCAACTTCCCATCGAACTACCTGAATACCGATGGGACCACGCCCCTGCTGGACTTGGGCGGCCCCGGCCGCGGCGATCCGAATTTTCTCGGCTATGGATTGGCCGACTTCTTCAACAACGGGGGACCAGCCAATAACCAAGTCGCATACGGCCGCTTGGGGTTCAATGGAGTTCAGAACATCGGGCGCAACACGGAGCACAGCTATAGCCTGAGCGACGACTTGTCGTGGATCCGCGGCAGCCAGACTCTCAAGTTCGGTTTTCTGGGCGGCTTGCAAATGAGCAACGCCGCGGCGCCCGGCTACGGTTATCAGGCGGGCGGCAAGTGGACCTTCCGCGGCACGAATACCACCGCGGACGCCATCGGCTGCAGCGCGCCGAATGCGCCGGGCATCAACGGTCCGCTGCCCAGCGACTGCCGCAACGCAACGGCCCGCACGGGCGACCCGTTCGCCGCGTTTCTGGTCGGCGTCACCGACGTCGCACTCGCGTATGAAAACATCGCGCAGCCTTATTACTACCGTTGGATGCAGGCGGGCGGCTACGCTCAGGACGATTGGAAGGTGAAATCGAACCTGACTCTCAACCTCGGCTTGCGTTACCAGTTTCAATCGCCGCGGTGGGAGAAGTATAACCGGCAAGGTCAGTTGAATCTCGACCGCATGGAAGCCAACCCGTTCAACCTGGATGCCAGCGGAAAGCCGCTCATGTCGCCCGTTTTCGAATTCGCCGGCTACGGCGGCCGCTCGCGATATCTCACGCCGGCTCAGTACAAGGACTTGGAACCGCGGCTCGGTTTTGCATGGCTGCCCGACTTCGATTTCAATAACAGCCACAAGCTGGTTGTGCGCGGCGGATACGGCATCACTCATTCCATTCTCACGGGCCGCAACCGTGTGCCGTTCCCGAATCTAGGCTCCAAGCTGGATGCACATCGCGCGTATAACGTCGTGTTCGGCACGACGGAATTGAACAACCCGTCGAACGTGGGCGGCTGCGGATACGCGATTTGCCAGTCCGACATACCCGGACAATTCGGCTACAACAACGTGGTGTATCAGCCCGACCCGACTTTGTTCGTCATCCCGAGCGATGGCGCGATTCATCCTGGAACGGTCGTGCGGACGGTGAACGGTGTTCCGCAGCAGGACAAGCGATACGCGCAGACTGGCTTTGTCTTCGACCAGAATTCGAAGACGCCAATGATCCAGAATTACAGCTTCGAGCTGCAGTACGAAGCGATGCGGGACACAGTGGTGACCGCGGGAATCAGGGGCGCGCACGGCACGCATCTGTTCAGCACGCCGCGCGAGATCAACAACAATCCATTCAACGCCCAGCGCGTGTATCCGGGATTCAATGGTGCTTCCGGCGGACGCATCATTTTGATGGACGAGACGGCGGCGAGCTCGCAGTATTGGGCTGGCGTTTTCGAAATCGAGCGCCGTTACTCCTCGGGCTTGCAATTTCGTGTGAACTACACCTGGAGCAAGTCGATCGACGACAGCTCCGGCGGAATTGAACCGGACTTCGGCAATCTTGCGGGACAGGATTCCGGCGCTCAAACCATTCGCGGTAACGCTCCGCAGAATTCATTCGGCAAGACCAACGAGCGCGCTGTTTCGAATTTCGACTTCGCGCACGTATTCAACTTCACCGGCTTTTACGAATTGCCATTCGGGCGAGGCCGCAAGTTTCTGAACGGAAACCGCTGGATGGATCTGTTGACGGGCGGCTACCAGATCACCGGCCTGGCGCGCATCCAACAAGGCCAGCCCACTTACGCCGATCTGGGCGACAGCAACCAGCTCGGATTTGCATCGAACAGTTTCTCGTCGACTCCGCGGCCCGATGTCGCCGCCGGAGTACCGCTGCAAAATCCGGACTGGACGGCGGCCAACGCGCTCACAACTCCGTACATGAACCCGCGCGTGTTTCGCATTCCCGACCCGGGCACATTCGGCGACGCTTCGCGCAACTTCAGTCAACTGAGGATGCCGTGGGTGCGGACATTCGATGCCAGTGTGTTCAAAAGTTTCCATCCGTGGGAGAACAAGCGGCGTTACGTGCAGGTGCGCGTGGAAGCGTTCAATGTTCTGAACGCGCGTCAACTGGGTTGGGGCGGCGCAAGAACCAGTCTGTTCAACGGACTGGCGCAGAATCTGCCCGGCCAGCCGAATCGCTACGCCAATTTGAATTCGAAGGTGTGGGACGCCATCATCAAGCGCGACCCCACGGGATTGCAAGGCGACCCCACGGCAGCGCTGCCGCCGCAAGGCCAGGTGCTGAGCGAAGGGGGCGTGTACGCGGATTTGGTGAACCGCTACAACCGCCAGTTCTACGTGTTCGATTCGTCGTCGTATAACACGATCGCTCCGCGCGTACTGCAATTCGCGCTGAAGTTCTATTTCTGACGGGTTGGCTCGTAGCGGAACCACCATTTGACCGGCAGCTCTTGCGGGAAGTAACACATCTTGTCGTCGCAAGCTTGATAAATGAGCTTACCCTCGACATAGAATTGACTTCTCATATACGCCGCTTCCAGCGCGGACTCATTGCTTGTGATTGTTAGATCGCGAATCAACCTGACTCGGCCCGTATAGACCGGCACGGTTTCGTTTGAATCCGGCGACACGAAGGGCTGCGGTTTCGGGTACAACGGCGCGTGGATTTTCACGAGAGGGCTGTAGTTCATCTTCCATTCGATGGCCGTGTAGTTCTTGGCCCCGCTTGCGTACACATGCATCGCGGGTTTGAATTCCAGATCGAGCGCCAAGGCGATCCGTTCTCCCGAATGCACGATCCAGTTGGTGGACAATATCGCGGCTTTCAACTGCTTGCCATCCACCTCGCTCTGACGCGGTTGCGTGACGATTCCAAAACGGTGGAGCAAAAGCGCGGCGGGCGTCAAACTCGCGTCGCCGTCCGTGAATTTGCTCTGCGAGTTCGCCTGGAACGCCGCCAACCGGGCAGCGCCGCCGGCGGCGAGCAAGACACAGCACAATAGGAGCGATGTTCGTTTTTTCATCGGTTCGGCGTACGCTCAGTGCGTCATCGCGTAGACTGCGTAGTTCACACCAATACGTATGCCCAGCGCCGAATATTTCTCGGGATAAGACGGGTCGTCGGCCCATTCCCAGGAGTCGCCGATATCGGAGTTGAACGACATCGCCACCATCACGCGGCCGTTGTCGTCGTAAATGCCGCGCCAGTGTGGAGTCGAGCCATCGTTGCGATACATCGAGCCGCGGCGCAGCGCCCATTCGCCGGGTATCTGATACCGTTCGCTCAGATCGTAAACGGTGTGGAAGATGGAGTCGGCATCGCCGATTTCGACGATGGCCCGGTCCGGGAAGACCATGCGCATGCTCTCTTCAAAGCGCTCCCACTCTTCGGTGCCCCACCAATCGTCGAGCATCAGAAAGCCGCCGCGAAGCAGATACTCGCGCAGCTTGCGGGCTTGCGGTTCGGTCAATTTCCAGTCGCCCATTTCGCCCGCGCACAGCCACGGCCAGTTGAAAACGTCGTCGCCATCGTCGAGGTTCACCGGCTGCTCGACGGAGCGTACGTGAATGCGAGTCAAGCGGCGAAGCGCCTGGGCGAAGTGGCGGTCGGCGCGCGGGTAATCCTGGGACCAGCTCGTGCCGCCTTCGGTCCAGTCGAAACCGCCGCCGAAGCGGTTCCATCGCCCAAAGCGTGCATTGGGGTGTTGGGGGTACATCAGGCGCGCGAAGACCCACTCGGTCTTCTCGGCGAAATCGGCGGGAAGCTCGACGTTATCGTAGGGCTCCATGCTGCGATAGACGCGGAAGGGGCGTTGGAACGCGCACAGGGTAGCCACGCAGGCCAAGCCGGCCAGCAAACGCCAGGGATGAGTCATCCGCCTGCCTGGAGGATAGCATCGGAGAGCAGGCACAGTACGCTGGAAGTAGTGATCTCTCCCGCGCGCACGATTGCTTTCGAAATATTGATGGAGACGCGGCGGGGAGGCTACGCTTCGGACCTGCTGCTGGCGCGCGCGGAGCCGCTCGATTCGCGCGACGCCGGGTTGGCGCACGAGATCGTGTTCGGCTGTCTGCGGTATCAACTTCAACTCGATTACCTGATCGAGCATTACTCGGGACGGCGCCAGCGCCTCGATGCCGAAGTCCAGGTCGCACTGCGAATGGGGTTATATCAGATCCGGTATCTTGAACGCATTCCGCGCCATGCCGCTGTCGATGAGAGCGTCGAATTGGTGAAGCGCGCGCGCAAACGCTCGGCCGCGGGTTTCGTGAATGCCGTACTTCGCAAGGCGGGCCGGGAACCTGTTGCGTGGCCCGGTGCCGCTGTCGAACTCTCCTGCCCGGAATGGCTGCTCGAGAAATGGGAGCACGATTACGGCGTTGAGACGGCGCGCGGCATCGCTCACGCCGCGCTTAAACGGCCCGAGACATGGGTGCGTTTGAACGCTGGCGTGACCGCTGGGCCGGAGCTAGAATCCGGCGACGTGCCCGGCTCCTATCTCGTCAAAGAAGGCATTGCGCCACAGGGTGCGCGTATCCAGGATATCGGATCGCAGAGCATCGTTCCGCTGCTCGAACTCGCGCCGGGACAGAAGTTTCTCGACGTGTGCGCAGCGCCCGGCAACAAGACGGCGCACGCGCTCGAATCCGGTGTCGAAGCGATCGCATGCGACCGGTACGCGAAGCGTTTGGCCACGGTGCAAGGATGCCCGCGAGTTGTGCTGGACGCATTGCGCCCATTGCCATTCGCCCGCAAGTTCGACCGCATTCTGGTGGATGCTCCGTGTTCCGGCACAGGCACACTGGCTCGCAACCCGGAAATCAAATGGAAGCTCGAAGCCGCCAACCTGAAAGCGCTCGCCCAACTGCAGGGGTCAATCCTTGTCAACGCAATCCACTGCCTGGCTCCGGCTGGCCGGCTGGTCTACTCAACGTGCTCGCTTGAAAAAGAAGAGAACCAGGACGTCGTGGCGTCCGTCCTAACAATGGAGAACGGCCTGCAACTGGTCCGCAGTGAGCGGCGAATACCCGGAATCACACCGGGAGATGGGTTTTACGCCGCCGTGTTAGCATGGAAGTAACCCGTTGAATGCCCGAAATCCTGCCGTCCATATTGTCTGCCGACTTTGCGCGCCTGGGCGATGAGATTTCGAAAGTGGAGCGCGCGGGCATCTCCATGCTTCACTTGGACATCATGGACGGGCACTTCGTCCCGAACCTGACGATCGGGCCGCCGGTAGTGAAATCGATTCGTAAGATCACGCGGTTGACGCTCGACGTGCATTTGATGATTTCCGATCCGGACAAGTACGCGCCGCTGTTTATCGAGGCCGGGGCGGACCAGGTGCTGGTTCATCAGGAAGTTTGTCCGCATCTGGACCGAACGCTGCGCATGATCCAGTCAGAAGGCGCGCGCGCGGGCGTGGTGCTGAACCCGTCCACGCCGGTGGCGACATTGATGGATGTTCTCGATGTGGCCGACTACGTCCTGATCATGAGCGTCAACCCGGGCTTTGGCGGGCAGCGCTTCATCCCGAACGCATTGAACAAAGTGCGGAGGCTGGATGCATTGAGGAAGGAACGGAGATTGCAACTGCCTATAGAAATCGACGGCGGAATCTCTTTGGAGAACCTGGGCGATGTGGTTCGCGCCGGGGTGGATTGGGTGGTGGCGGGGTCGGCTGTATTTCACAGTGAGGACCCGGAAGCCACAGTGCGCCAGATGCAGCAGACGGCTGCCGAGGCGTTGTCGGTCCGCGTTTGAATCTAAATTTAACGAGTGGTTGATATGCTTTGGAATCGAACTTTACTATCGCGCGTCACCATTGTCCTGTTGGTGGGCATGCTGGTCACTTCCTGCGGGATCCGCCGCAAGAAGTACGAGAATCCCATCACCAAAGATACTCAGCAGCCCGACAAAGTGCTGTTCGACAAAGCGGTGAAAGACATCGAGCACGGCCGCTATGAAGTGGCGCGGCTCACCCTGAACACGCTGATCAACACGTACGATGCGAGCGAGTATTTAGCCAAGGCCAAGCTCGCGATTGCCGACAGTTGGTATCGCGAGGGCGGCGCGCACGGATTGGGCCAGGCTGAGGCCGAATACAAGGATTTTATCCTGTTCTATCCGACGATGGAAGAAGCGGCCGAATCGCAATACCGCATCTGCGACATCCACTATAAGCAGATGGAAAAGGCCGACCGTGACCCGAGCCAATCGCTGCGCGCCGACGCCGAGTGCCGGCAGTTGCTCACGCAATTTCCGAATAGCAAATTTGCCCCGATGGCCGAGCAGCGGGTGCGCAATATCCAGGAAGTGATCGCCGAATCGGAAATGCGCGTGGCCAGTTTCTATCATCACAAGGGCAGTCATCCCGCGGCTGTCAACCGTTTCAAAGTCGTGGATCAGTATCCGTTGTATAGCGGCGCTGATGAAGCGCTGTGGCTGCAGGCCGACTCGTATTCGAAGATGGGGCCGCGTTTCCGCCAGAAGGCGGGTGAATCGCTGGCCCGTATCGTTCGGGATTATCCGTTGAGCGGTTATGCGGACAATGCGAGAAAGCGGTTGAAGGAAATGGAAATGACCATTCCAGAGGCCGACCCGGTGGCGTTGAACCGGATGAAGTATGAGATGGAGAATCGCACTAAGCCCGGCATGACTCACTCGGCAATGAGCATTCTGCGGCGCGGCCCCGAAACTTTCGCTGCGGCGAAATCGGGAACTCCCGCGACGACGCCGATGCGGCCGTCGATTCCTGATAGCGTTCCTGTTCCGGCAGCAGCGCCCGGATTCACCGGCGATGTCGCAATCTCGACCGTTACGGATTCGACCGCGATCGATACCAAACCCGACGCTCGCTTGGCGCAACCAGCGGCGGCGGACGCTACGGCGGCTCCGGCTCCCGCGCCCGCTGCGGCCGCGCAATCCACCGATCAGCAGCCGCTGCCCGTAAACCGGCAGCAGGTTCCGGTGAAGGCGAAAAAACAGAAGAAGAATAAGAAGCAGCAGCAGACGCCGCCCCCGCCGGTGGAAGCCGCCAAGCCCGCTGCCGCACCTGAACAGAAGTAATCGCCCCGAGGGACCCGCGCGCCTGCTACAACGGTAAGGATGAACCGCATACTGCTGGCGGACGACAGCCCGCACGCGCAGCGGATGGGAGAACGCATCCTGCGCGACGAGGGTTTCGAAATCGTCAGCGTCACAGACGGTGAGACGGCACTGCTGCGAATGGCCGACGTCGATCCGGACGTGATCCTCGCCGATGCATTTCTGCCAGGGCGCTCCGGCCTCGACATCTGCCGTTTCATAAAGAAGAACGCCCGCCACCGGCACGTGCGGCTGATCGTGAGCGCCGGAATGCTCGAGGCGCTGGATGAGGCCGAAGCCCGCGCCGCCGGTGCAGACGCGATCATCCGCAAGCCTTTCGAGTCGACGGTGCTGCTCGAAATTGTGAAGCCCCTGGCGGCCGACGCAGAGCGTGCGCGCTCGCAGCCCGATTCGACGGCGCCCCCATTGGAGCAGGCGCTGCC
Organism: Bryobacterales bacterium; assembly: GCA_038322705.1. Taxonomy (GTDB): domain Bacteria; phylum Acidobacteriota; class Terriglobia; order Bryobacterales; family Bryobacteraceae; genus TMP-7. The sequence continues at coordinate 22,325 of JBBQGC010000078.1, forward strand.
GGTGCCGCAGACGCCGGTCACGGTTGGCGCGGGCCTCAGTGTCAGCGAGGAAGAACTGGTGCGCGCCGCGATCACCGTCGCGCTTGACGCCGCATTTCCCGCACTGGTGGAAGAGATTACCGCAAACGTACTGCGCAACTTGAAGACGAATACTCCCGATCCGATCCTGACAACGAATGCCTGACAATACTTTCGACATCGTATCCAAAGTGGAAATGCCCGAGGTGGTGAACGCCATACAGCAAACGCTGAAGGAGGTTCAAACCCGGTACGACCTGAAGGACTCCAAATCGTCCATTGAGCTGAATGAGAAGGATTTCAAGATGACTCTCGCCAGCCAGGACGAATTCAAACTGAAGGCTGTGATTGAAGTGCTGGAGCAGAAGCTCGTGAAGCGCAAGGTGCCTTTGAAGGCGTTCAGCTACGGGCCGCTGATTCCGTCCGCCGGCTCGAGCGTTCGCCAGGAAGTCACGATGCAGAACGGGATTCCGATCGAGAAGGCCCGTGAAATCGTGAAGGCCATCAAGGACACCAAGAAGAAGGTGCAGGCCGCGATTCAGGGCGATCTCGTGCGGGTGAGCGGGAAGGATCGCGATGCGCTGCAGGAAGTGATGGGCGCGCTGCGGCAACGCGATTTCGGCATCGACATGCAGTTCGTCAACTATCGATCCAATTAGCATGGCGCGGCGGATCGAATCGCTGTTCGTCAACGGTCCGCGAGGCCGCCTGGAAGCATTGCTCGAAGAACCGGAGGCGGGGGAACCCGTCGAAGCCGCGTTGGTGTGCCATCCGCATCCGCAGTATGGCGGCACGATGCACAACAAGGTTGTGTACCGCATGGCGCGCGGATTGCGCAGGAGCGGCGCGGTTGTGCTGCGCTTCAATTACCGCGGCGTCAATTTGAGCGAGGGCGTATACGACCACGGCGTGGGCGAAGTGGAGGATGCGCGCGCGTGCCTGAGCCTGCTGTTATCGCGCTATCCGCATCTTTCGTTCACGCTGGCCGGGTTCTCATTCGGCTCGCGCATCGCGTTGAAGCTGGCATGCGAGCGACTGGGCGCGCGGCGTGCGATCGCGGTCGGATTGCCGACTACGCTGCGCGACATCTCGTTCCTGCACGGCTGCGAGATACCCAGGGTCTTCGTACAGAGCAGCAACGACGAGTTCGGGCCGTTAGCGGAGTGGAAGCCGATGATCGAACGGCTGCCCGGGGCTAAACAGATCGTGATTGTTGAGGCGCAGGATCACTTCTTCGCGGGGGCGCTTCAGGAGTTAGAGGACGCGATCGCGGGGCTCGGCTGAACGGGGGAAAGGGGAATCCGGGGCCGCAGATGACGATGTCGACCGAACTAAGCAACTGGAGCCGCAGATAAACGCAGATAAACGCCGATAGCTGGACCGTCCCCCTGGCGTGAGACACAGGGCAAAAGACGCACTTACCGTTCGATGATAAATCGTTCCCTTTTTTCTGTCCAGCATTTTATGATCGCTAGTGCCGGTGAAGCGGAGACGGGCTCTGCTGGCGAGCAACCCGT
>JBBQGC010000079.1:0-23554 GCA_038322705.1 Bryobacterales bacterium
GTTCTTTGCCATGATCGGCCCGGAGGTGTCAGCGAAGATCGCGTTCGTCTGCTCCGACATGTGGAAACCCTATTTGGGAGTGATCCGCGACAAGTGTTCCCTGGCTCTCAACATCCTCGACCGGTTCCATATCGTCGCCAAGGTAAATAAGGCGCTCGATGACATCCGCGCCGCAGAAGCCCGACGCATGAAGGGCGACGGATATGAACCGATCCTGACGAAGTCTCGATGGTGTCTTCTCAAGCAGCCCGCGAATCTCACCGCCAACCAGAAAGTGAAACTGAAAGAGCTGGTGCGTTACAACCTTCAGAGCGTTCGCGCCTATCTCCTCAAGGAAGACTTTCAGCAACTCTGGAATTACGAGTCCACCGCATGGGCCGCCAAGTTCCTCGACCACTGGTGTCGCCAGGTGATGCGTTCGCGGATCGAGCCGATGAAGAAAGTCGCACGAACACTACGCGCTCACCGCGAGCTGATCCTCAACTATTTCCGTGCCCGGAAGAAGTTCTCCAGCGGCGTCATCGAGGGCCTGAACAACAAAGCAAAAGTCACTATGAGAAAATCCTACGGGTTTCGAACCTTCCGAGTCACCGAACTGGCCCTATATCATTCACTTGGCAAGCTGCCTGAACCGGAGCTCACCCACAGATTTTTCTAACGAACCGAAAAAAGGAGAATGAGTGGTCACCAGCAACTGGGAATGCTCCGTCGCACCGCGACACTGCTCACTCAATTCGGCCAGCAAGCGCGGGTGCAAGAAATTCTCAGGCTCCTCGATGCCGATGAATTGCGGCGGATCCGGATCATTCAGAATAAGCAGGTAGGCGAGCATCTTCAAGGTTCCATCGGAGGCAAACCGCGACAGGACCGGCTGCTCGAAAGGAGCATCCTTGATTTGAAGCAATAGGCGGCCATCCGGCATCGATTCGGCCAAGACATTCTCCAACCGCGGGACGCGACATCGCAGCAGCTCAAGAATTCGAGCCAATCGTTCCGGATGAGTCTCGCGCAAGTATTGGATGACGTTAGGCAGGTTAGCGCCGGTTTTGCTTAACCGCCGCTGAGGGCCGGCTTCCGGCTGGGTACGCGTATCCTCAATTGAGAGATACGAGACGTACCAATCCGTGATGAATGCCCGCAACGCCGCTACACGCGGATGGCCGGCAAATTGACCGAGCGCGTTGACAGCGATCAGATCCGGCGAATTGAGCGGAGCGTCGGCGCGACGATCCTGTTCATCCGGCATTTCGCCGCTAACGGCTTGGCCCTTTCCTTCGCGGTAGTCAAGGAACCGGAATGGTTGTCCATTCTGACCCCGGCGCCATTGCAGCCACTCTTCTGAAACGACCGGACCACGCTGTTGTTCGTCGATGGCCAGGTGATATGTGATGACCGGCTCACGCGGCCGTTCGCGATATTTCAGCTCGATCATCACAGGTCCGGTCCCGCCCCGGGTCTTCAACTCCTTGGCCCTGCCCCGACGGTCCCAGGCGTGCCTCAGTCCGAACTGAAAACATTCCGCGAGAAAATTGAAGACGTCGAAGACCGTGGACTTCCCGCTCCCGTTAGGACCTAACAGGATCGTGAGCGGAGTAATGTTTTTCAGATCGATGTCGCGCAACGCCCGATAATTCTGCACTCGCAACTGCTCGATCCGTGCTGGCCCGGCGTTTCCTTGTGGGGGCATTTGGGAGTATGACGCGCGCCTACTCGAACTACCTAACTTTTCAGCCCGTGGAGGTAGTTGTAGCTTGGCGCCAAGGCGTCCATCGGCAGTTCGACGAAGTAGTTTTTGACGCCGCCTGTTTTTGCAGCCGCGAACAGCTTCTTCCAATCCACCATTCCCTGGCCGACGGCGACCTGTTTTTTCTCCGCGGGCGACCAATCCTGAAGATGTAGCGAGATGAAGCGGCCGGGGTACTTGTTCATGAAGTTTGCCGCTTCATAACCCAGGCTGATCACGGAAACCTGAAATTGCATCTTGACCAGATTCGGGTCGAGCACGCTCATCAGCTTGTCGTAAACCAGCGCGCCATCGAACTCCTTGAATTCGAACTGGTGGTTGTGAAAGCCGAGCTGCATGCCGGCTTTGCGAACCTGCTCGCCGGTTTTATTGAGATCGCTCGCGGCTCGCATCCAATCGTCCAATGTCGCGGTCTGCGGGAGTCCGAACGTGGACAGGATCATTTGTTTCAGCCCGAGGTCGCTGGCAAACGCGATGCGCTCGTCGAGATTATCCTTGAGTTCGCGCGATTGGAAGTGGCAACTTTCGCAACCGAGCCCGGCCGATCGGATCACCGATTTCAACTCGGATCCTTTCATTTTGACCAGCGGCGCAAATCCGGAACGCTCGTAACCGGACGGCGAACACATCTCGATGGTCCGGTAACCGATGGCCGCGAGTTGGCGAAGGGTGCCGTTCACATCCTTCGAAAGCGCTTCGCGCACCGGGTAGACCTGGCACCCGATCGGGAAGCCGAGTGGATCGGCCATCGCGCTCCGGCTGAGTAGACCGGCGGCGCTCGTGCCTAGAAAGTGGCGTCTGGAAGTTTTCATTGTCATGATTTTAGACCGACTTCGGATCCCATCCCTTGCGATACTCGCGCGTCAAATAGCGGTTCGCTTCGGGAATGTTCGAGATCTTCATATTGGCGGAATCGTACACCAACCTTTGGCGAGTCCGAAGGGCGACTGCATATAGATTGACAGCTTCGGAGATCGGGCCCGCGTTCAAGAAACTGCCGGGAGAATGCTTTTCGCCTTTGGCGCCTGCGATCCACTGGCGCAGGCCGGGAGACATCTCGCCAGGCTGCCGTTCGGGCCGGGGGCGCCGCTCCGGATCGGGCGGTTTGGGCGCCGAGAGCAGACGGGGCTGTTCGACACGAAAACCGGCGAGGATTTTGCCTTTATCGCCGACGAACATCATGCCTTCGGGCGGCAGGCGGTCGTCACCCATTTCATCGGGCGTGGGCGGCCGCATTCCGCCGTCATACCAGATCAGATCGACGGCGGGCCGGTCGCCGCGCGCGGGAAATTTGAAGCGCACGGCGCTCGCCGATGGGAACGAGAAGTCGTTCTTGATTGTCGTGGACACGTTGCCGTTGAAAGCGCAGTCGTGGCTGAACATCGGGTCCACGCTGGTAGGCGATTGTAAATCGAGCGCGTTGAAAACAGTCCACAGGCTGTAGTGGCCCATGTCGGCCATGGAGCCGCCGCCGAAATCGTACCAGCCGCGGAATACCATGTGCGTGTAATCGGGATGGTAAGGCCGCTGTTGCTCGGGGCCGAGCCAGAGATCCCAGTCGAAGCCCTTGGGCGGGTCGGGCGTGCCGGTGGGAAGCGTTGCAAATTGCGGCCACACGGGCCGGTTGGTCCAGTTGTGGATCTCGCGAAGTTTGCCGATGGAGCCGTCGCGAATCCAGTTCATCACGGGCTCCATATTGCCATTGGCATCCCACGGCATGAAGTAGGTGGAGACGCGGGTTTCGCGCGCCGTGTCGATGACGAGTCTGGCTTCGAGCAAGCGGTTGGCAAGCGGCTTGTGCACGATGGTGTGCTTGCCTTTTTTCATCGCCGCGATCGCGATTACTGCGTGCAGATGATCGGGCGTCATGATCTTGACTGCGTTGACATCCTTCTCTTTGTCGAGCAGCTCGCGGAAATCCGCATACGAGGAGCAACCCTTGAACGTACCAGCTGTCCGCTGACCGGCGTAGAATGTCCTGACGATGTCCTGAGCCACATCGCGTCCGCCCGGTATTTCGCCACTTGCGACGCTCCAATTTTGATTGCCCAACGTGCGCCGGATGCTGTTCTGAATGCCATCTTTTGACCAGTCGCGATAGCCAACCGCAAATCTGCTGGGGTCGCAGACGGACACGATTTGAATGTCGGGCGCAGCGAGCATGGGCAGCATTTCTCTAATGCCCTGGGTGCCGGCACCGATGTAGGCCAGAGTGATTTTGTCGCTCGGCGGGACGACGCCGGGGCCGCCCAACACGTGTCTGGGAACGATGGTGAACGCAGTGGCCGCTGCGGCTCCGATGAATTTGCGGCGATCGTGGTTGGCTATCATTTGCTCTCTCTTTCGTTGTCGCAGTCTTTGTCGAGCTGTTGTGCGCCGGTTCCGGGCTGGACAGTGAATCATTATATCCGGGGCAGGCGGGGGCGGGAGTGCGCGGCCGGAAACTGGCCGGCGGAGTGGCCCGGGCGGGGCCGCGGCGGCGAGCGCGCAGAAAATGTTCGAAGGCGGCGCGCCACATGCGTTCGGCTTCGGCGAGGTTGCGCATGAGGGTCTTGTAGCGGTCGAGGTCATTTTCGAATAGTTCGAGGAGACCGTCTCCGGCAGTGGCACGCCTTTGCATGTTGTAGAGGTTCTGCAGGTGCAGCCACGCGCGGGTCATCTGCACGACGAGAAGTTTTTCTTCAGCGGTTGCGGGCGACCAGGCGTTCATGAAATCGTCGCGCGTGCGATAGAAATCCATGTCGGCCGGCGATTCCGGTGCGGTGCGGGCTTCGGCTTGCGATGGCATATTTGCTCCTTTCCGCCTTCAAGATATCAGGCGAGGTGGCGAAATCGTTCTACTTAGCCGGTAAGCGGTTGAGGGGCGGGGAGATATAGGTTGTGAACGACTACCGGAGCCTGGCGTATTCGGCTTTGGCCTGCTGGAGAACAGGGAGGCCGGGGTCGGCGTCCTTCCACAATCCGAAGAAGTCCTGGAACGCCTGTCTGGCTTTCGCCGTATCGCCCGCGAGTATGTAGCCGCGCGCGGCGCCCAGAAAGAACAGCGAGTAGAGCTGCGCCCAATACGGGTAACGCCAGGCGCTGGCCCAGTTGGCGCCCTTGTGATCCGAGATTTTCCGGAACTCAGCGGCTGCATGCGCGCCCTTCTGAAGACGCAGGTAGGCGAGGCCACGCAGATAAATTGCCTCAAGGTAAGCGCGTTCGTAGGGCGCGGCGGATGCGAGTAGTTCCACGCTCTTGGCCGGCTCGCCGCGATGGAGGGCGATGGCAGCGCGAATCTCGGGAAGCTGCACTGCATTTCAGATGGTTCCGTTTGGAAACAGCTTCGAAGTCTCCGCGGCGAGTTTCTCGGCCTGAGTCGCATCGCCGCACATCGCCAGCGCCAGTGCAGGACGCCCTAGCCGGCGGGCGGTCTGACAATTTCCCAACAGCGCGCCGGCACGGGCATCGGCTTCCTCGAATTGGGAGGCGGCGTTGCGGAGTCCGTGGCGCAGCGCTGTCGCCGCGGCTTGCTGGTACAGCTTGTGCGACTCACGTCGCTGGCCATGGACATTCCGGTTGGCGGCCTGTAAGCCATGGCTGAGATACTCCTCCGGCTTGCCAGCGAACCACAGCAGCTCCCGATCGACGGCAGCCTGATCGTCCTCAACATAAGCGATCTCGAGGAAGCGCTGGTGGATTCTGGACCGGTCGAGCCCCTGCGCGCGCAGTTTCTCCGCCAGTCGCCTGGCTTCGGGAAGACGATCGGTGCAGATGTAGGCATCCAATTGACGGCGATAGGCAGGTATTCCCGGCTGCGCCCCATGTCCCCGGCAACCTCTTCTGGGCGGATTCGAGCTGAGCGAGCATTTGGTGGTTGACCGCCTGTCGGAGCTGAGCGTGAACTACCGGCAGAGCCCGATTGTAGGGCAGGCGGGGCGCTGGTACACGGCGGGTCCGGCGGCGGGGGATCGAGCGGTGGATGCGCCGATGAGCGGCGGGGGGCGGCTGTGTGAACTGCTGCACGCGACCAAGCATGGGCTGCTGCTGTTTACCGGCGCGCAACCGGGAGCAGGCGAACTGCGCGATCTGGCCAATATCGAGCGCTACATGCGTGAGGGTTACGGCGATGAGATTCGCACGTACCTGATCGCGCGGCGCGAGGCCGCCTGGGCCGGATTGAAGGTAGAGGATCCGGAGGGCCGCATCCACGAGGCCTATGCGGGCGCGCTGGCGTGCGTTTATCTGATCCGGCCGGACGGGTATGTAGGGTTCCGGAGTCTGTCGTCCGACCCGCTGCCATTGCTCGAATACCTGAACCGGGTCAATGAGCCGCCGCTCCAGAGCGAGGGGCCTGACCCGGCTTGAAAGCTATTACGAAACTCTGACATTTCGGACCCGGCTATCGTGAAATAATAGGGTTTGTTACACCCAAATCCCACGATTATTCAGGGCGGCATGGGCGCCGCTGTGTCCAACTGGCGGCTGGCCAGGGCTGTGGCCCGTTGCGGACAACTGGGCGTTGTTTCGGGAACGGCTCTCGACCAGGTCTTCGCGCGGCGGCTCGAGGACGGCGATCCGGGCGGGCATATGCGCCGCGGGCTGGACCACTTCCCGGTCAGGGAGATGGCCGAACGCATTTGGGATCGTTATTTCATCCCTGGCGGCAAGCCCGCAGGAGCGGCGTACCAGCGCCCGGTAGTGCTTACGAAAGACGGCCCACGCAAAGTGCGCGAGTTATGCGTCGTAGCCAATTTCGTCGAAGTGTTTCTGGCGCGACAGGGCCACAATCACGCGGTGGGCATCAACTATCTGGAGAAGGTTCAACTGCCTCACCTGCCGTCGATCTATGGCGCCATGCTGGCCGGAGCCGGGTTCGTTTTGATGGGGGCCGGCATCCCCGTGAAGATTCCCGGCGTGCTCGACCAACTGGCCCGGCATGAAACCGCGACCTATCCGCTGCAGGTGACGGGGGCGCAGGAAGGCGACGACACTACCATGAGCTTCTCGCCGCGAGAGTTCATGGGACAGGAACTGGCGCCGCTGGTCCGCCCGAAGTTCCTGGCCATTATCGCCTCGAACACGCTGGCCACTACCCTGTTGAAAAAGGCGAATGGCCAGGTGGATGGGTTCGTTATTGAAGGGCCGACCGCGGGGGGCCACAATGCTCCGCCGCGCGGTAAACCACAATTCAACGCAGCCGGTGAGCCGGTGTATGGCGAGCGGGATCGAGTCGACCTCAGTAAGTTGCGCGACCTGGGTGTGCCATTCTGGTTGGCCGGGGGCTACGGGAGCGGGGAGAAGGTCAACGAAGCTTTAGCCGAGGGCGCCGCCGGAGTACAGGTGGGGACCGCATTCGCCTTCTGCACGGAATCGGGATTAGCAGGCGAATACAAGCAAACGATCCTGCGTGGAGTGCAGGCGGGAAGATCCCGCGTGGTCACCGATCCAGTGGCTTCGCCTACGAACTTTCCTTTCAAAGTAGTGCAGGTGGAGGGTTCGGTCTCCGAGGCGAGTGTCTATTCAGCCCGGCCGCGCATTTGCGATCTGGGCTATTTGCGCGAGGCTTACCGCATGGCGGAGGGCACGATTGGCTACCGGTGCGCTGCCGAACCCGTGACTACGTATGTGGCCAAGGGCGGAAAGCTCGAGAGCACGACCGGCCGCAAGTGCCTGTGCAACGCGCTGCTGGCCAACGTTGGACATCCACAGGTGCGCGGCGCAGGCTACCAGGAAAAAGGTTTGATTACTTCTGGCGACGACCTGACGACTCTGGCCCCCTTTCTCAAGAATGGGTTGGTTTACAGCGCGGCGGATGTGGTCGATCAACTGATGGGTGTTGCGGCGGAGACTCCTCGCGCTTACTATGCATGGATGGAGACGTCCGGCCAGCCAGAGGCCGGCGTAACGGCTTAAGGCCGCGATTCTAACCACGCGGGCCCGTTTGCGGCGGGGCGGAAGCGCGCGCGTGGGGAGCGGTTGCTGGTTGAGGTTGAGGGGCCGGTGTTCGTCGTTCCATCTTTCGGAGAGCTCGTCGAACTCCTCCCGATCCTCGTGAGCGAGGACGCTGAAGGCGGCGGAGAGGCCGTGCTTCGTGGCGGTTTGGCTGGAGGCGGCTTTGCCTTCGGGCAGGTGAGTGTACATTGCTCCCATCCGACGATAGAGGTTCGGTGAAACGCGAAACGCCTTTCGGAACGCCCTGGAGCAGGACATTTGCGCTTGCTTACGCGCGCGGCTCTGACAAACAGGCGTGTTATTATAGAGTTTTCCCACTGTAGAGGTTGTGAAGTTAAGTGGACAGGCTTACCCGTAAAGAACTCAAGACCGATAAGTTTGCGCTCGAAGTCGGACACGGCGTCGAATACGTTTCCGAGCATCGCCAGCAGGTCACTCGCTATGGTGGCATCGCGGCCGGAGTCATTATTCTCGGCATCATTATCTATGCAGTGCTCTCGTACCAGGCTGGCGTGCGGCAGGATGCGCTGCGCACGGCGCTGCAGACGCAGGATGCAGAAGTGGGTCCGCCGAGCGCCGCAGGGAAGCCCGCTTATCCCACTCAGGAAGCCAAGGACGAAGCTGTCAAGAAAGCGCTGACAGGCGTAGCCGACAAATATTCCGGTAGCGAGCAGGCCGCAGTGGCTCGCTATTATCTCGGTGCGATGGCCGCGGATAAAGGCGACCTTGCTACCGCGGAGAAGTTTTTGCGGGATGTCGTCGATCATGGAAACAAGAACTACGCGTCACTGGCCAAGCTGTCGCTCGCATCCGTGCTAGCTGCCGAAAACAAAGCTGCCGAGGGCGAGAAGATGCTGCGCTCCCTGGTTGCCAGCCCGACCGCGTTCGTCTCCAACGAACAGGCGACCATTGCGCTGGCCCGCTACATCGCGCCCACACAGCCCGCCGACGCGCGAAAGCTGCTAGAGAAGCTGCAAGGCTCGCGCAGCGTCGTGAGCCGCGCCGCCTTGAACGCGCTCGCTGAGATACCGAAGAAGTAAAGCCCGGCACATGCTTTCCCGGCTCCGGTTCGACGCAGGTTGCTCAGCCGGGCGGCGCTACCCCGAACTGCCGCACGCCTACCGCAGCGACTTCCAACGCGACCGCGACCGGATCATACACTCGCGCGCGTTCCGCCGTCTCGAAGACAAAACCCAGGTTTTCCCCGCCGGCCTTTCCGATCATTTCCGCAATCGCCTGACACACACGATCGAGGTGTCGCAGATCGCGCGTACGGTGGCGTCCGTGCTCGGGCTGAACGAGGACCTGACCGAGGCGCTGGCGCTGGTACACGACATCGGCCATCCCCCGTTCGCACATGCCGGTGAAGAAGAGCTCGACCGGCAGATGCGGCGCTTCGGCAGCCACTTCGACCACAATCACCACGCGCTGCGCATCGTCGAACGCTTCGAGCATCATTACCCGCGATTCCCGGGTCTGAATCTGACGTTCGAAGTGCGCGAGGGCATCGTGAAGCATTCCCGCGATCTCGAGCCGGGGCACGACGCGGAGATGGACGAGTACCACCCGGATCTGCGTCCGCCGCTCGAGGCGCAGATTATCGATCTGTGCGACGAGATCGCCTACAACGCCGCCGATATTGACGATGCATTTTTAGCCGGCCTGCTTGACCCGGCGTTGCTGCGCGAGTCGACTCCGCTGTGTGCCGAGCTGTTCGATCGCGCGGAAATGCAGTTCCCCGGCGCCCTTGAGCCGCTGCACGTTTTAGAAGTCGTTCGCGGCATAGTGGATCATCTTGTTACGGGTTTGATCAAGGGTACGGTCGAGGCGGCCGAAGGGGTCGATAGCGTGGACGCGGTCCGGCATGCTCCGCACCGGCTGGCTCGCTACACGGCCGAGGCCGCGGCAACCAATGCCCAACTGAAGCACACGCTGCGCAATCACGTGTACAACTCGGACATGGTGCTCGCCGAGCGCCAGCAATCGACGGCTCGGATCGGCGAGCTTTTCGAGTACCTGATGGCGCATCCCGAAGCGATGCCCGCCGATTACGTGCAAGACACCTCGGAGCTTCCTCGCCACCGCATGGTTTGCGACTACATCGCGGGCATGACCGACGGATTCTTCAAACGTACTTACGCGCAGCTTGCGGCAGCGAATTTCCACAACACTTCTGTCAACTAAATTGCACCGGCTGCGTTTATAGCATCAGAAGCTATGCGCAACGCAAAACTCGTAGCGGCACTGGTTGCCCTGACATTACCTGCCCTGCCGGCCAAGACTCACAAGCTGAAGCCGGACGAAGCATCGCGCCAGTTTCAGAAGAAGCTGCCCAAGGATAAGCAGGCGCTGCATGCGCTGGACCGGCTGACGTTCGGGCCTCGGCCCGGCGATGTCGAGCAAGTGCGGAAGATGGGCGTCAAGCGCTGGGTGGACCTGCAACTTCACCCGGAACGGATCAAGGAGAACCCGGTTCTGGCGGCGCGCCTTCAACCGCTGGAGTCGCTGCGCATGACGCAGGCCGAGGTGGTGCGCAGCTACCCGCCGAGACAGTTGATTGTCGCCATAGCGAACGGCCGCGAGAAGCTGCCCGACGATCCGGTGACACGCGCCGCCGTCGAGCGCCTGGTGCAGAAGTATCGTGCCAAAAAGGGCGACGGGGCGCAGACCCAGGACGATGTGGAGCCGAAGACCAGCATCACGGATATCCTGAGCGGCGATCAGATCAGGACGCTGCGCACGGGCACGCCCGCCGAGAAACAGCAGCTTATCGCGTCGCTGCCCGAGAACACGATCGACGACATGATCATTGCGCTGCCGCAGCCGCAGAGACAGCAGTTGTTCAACTTTGTGCCCGTAGATGTGAGGCGCAAGATCATGCTGATGAACGCGCCGCAATCGGTGCTGAATTACGACCTGTCTGAGGGCAAGCTGTACCGGGCGATCTACAGCAACCGGCAACTGCAGGAGCTGCTGAGCGATTTCTGGTACAACCATTTCAACGTGTTTTTGGACAAGGGCGCGGACCGGTATCTGGTGCCCACCTACGAGCGTGACGCCATCGCCCCGCACGTGTTCGGGAACTTCCGCGATCTGCTGGAAGCGACGGCGAAGAGTCCGGCGATGCTGTTCTATTTGGACAACTGGCAGTCTGTCGCGCCGGCGATGGCGAACGCGAAGGCCAAGCGCCCGAAACAGGGCCGCGGGTTGAACGAGAACTACGCCCGCGAGCTGATGGAGCTGCACACGTTGGGCGTGGATGGCGGCTATACGCAGAAGGACATCGTGGAAGTGGCGCGCTGCTTCACGGGTTGGACGATCAAGGCTCCGCGCATGGGCGGCGGTTTCGATTACAACGACAAGGTGCATGACAAGGGCGAGAAGGTGGTGCTGGGCGTGACGATTCCGGCCGGCGGCGGCAAGGAGGATGGCGAGCGCGTGCTGGATATTCTCGCGCGACATCCCTCGACGGCGCGCTTCATCTCGCGCAAGCTGGCGGTACGGTTTGTGGCCGATCAACCACCGCAGGCGCTGGTGGATCGTATGGCGGCGGTGTTCACCAAGACGGGCGGCGACCTGCGGGCTGTGATGAAGACCATGCTCGACAGCAAGGAATTCTGGAGCCAGGGCGCGTACCGGGCGAAGGTGAAGACGCCGTTTGAGATGATCGTCAGCGCGGTGCGGGCTGTCAACGCCGATGTCACCTACGCGTTTCCGCTGGCGAATCAGATCGCGCAGTTGGGCCAGCCTTTGTATCGCAAAGTGGAGCCGACCGGTTATTCGAGCGCGAACGCGGAGTGGGTGAATTCCTCGGCTTTGCTGGCGCGCATGAACTTCGCACTCGCGCTGGCGCAGAATCGGATTCCTGGCGTGAGGGTGGACACGTCGCACTCGGGCGCAGATCCGGAGCAGGTGGCCAAGGCGGTGTTGTTCGAAGATGTGTCGGCCCAAACGCGCGCGGCAATCGAGAAGGCGCTAGCGGAGAACAAGAAGCCGGTGACGCCCGCGCTGCTGACCGGCCTGGTGTTGGGTTCTCCCGATTTTCAACGCAGATAAGTACGGAGTAAATATGACGTCCCGGCGTTTCTTTCTGAAGTCGTCCGCTCTCGCAATGTTCGGCGTAGGCGCAGCGCCCGCGTGGTTGTCGCGCGCCGCATGGGCCGCCGACGCGCCCAGCCCGCGCAAGAAGATTCTGGTCACGATCTTCCAGCGCGGCGCTGTTGACGGGCTCAACATGGTGGTTCCGTTCGGTGATCCGCACTACTACGAATTGCGGCCGAACATCGGAATTCCGAAGCCGAACGGAACGGCGCAGGGCGCAACCGACCTGGACGGATTCTTCGGCCTGCATCCGTCGCTTGCGCCGCTCAAGACCGCCTTCGATGCGCGGCACCTGGCGATTGTCGAAGCCGTGGGTTCACCCGATCCGACGCGGTCGCACTTCGATGCGCAGGACTATATGGAGTCCGGCACGCCGGGGCGCAAGGCGACCAGCGACGGTTGGCTGAACCGGGCGCTGCCTGTCGAAGCGGGCCGCCGGTCGCCTGTGCGGGCGGTGAGCGTGGGATCGGCGCTGGCGCGAACTTTGCGCGGCCGGAACGACGCCTTGGCGATTAACAACCTGAGCGATTTTCAGGTTCGCGATGCGCAGTCGTCGGCGACGTTCGAGAACATGTATTCCGGCACGCTGGATAAGGTTCTCAACGGCACAGGCCGCGAGACGTTCGACGCGGTGAAGCTGGTGCAATCCATCCAGAAGCAGACCTACGTGCCCGCCAGTGGCGCGAGCTATACGCGCAGCCGGTTTGGGCAGAGCATGCAGCAGATCGCGCGGCTCATAAAGGCCGATGTCGGATTGGAGGTGGCCTTCACCGATGTGGGAGGCTGGGACACGCACGTCAACGAAGTGGCCGCGCAACCCACGCAAGGGCAGCTTTCGAATCTGCTGTCCGACTTCGGCCAGTCGCTCGCGGCGTTCTATCAGGACCTGGGCGATCGCATGGCCGACGTTTTGGTGGTGACGATGTCCGAGTTCGGGCGCACCGCGAAAGAGAATGGCAACCGGGGCACCGATCATGGTCACGCGAACGTGATGCTGGTGGTGGGCGGCGGCGTCCAGGGCGGGAAGGTGCACGGCGATTGGCCGGGTCTGGAGCCTGGGAAATTGTATGAGGGGCGCGATCTCGACGTCACCACTGACTTCCGCGATGTGTTGGGTGAGCTGGTGACGCGGCACTTGGGCAATCGTGAAGTGGCCACGGTGTTCCCCGGCTATCAACCGAAGTTTCGCAATTTGCTGACCTGATCAGGAGCGCCGCGGCTTCTTCTTTTTGGCGTCGATCAACTGCCACGCGTCGTGGATGTGTCCAGCAAGCTCGTCGTCGTCGAGGTGGTCGAGATCGACGCCGACCCATCCGCTTACTCCCACATAGGGAGGCCTGAAATAGGTGCTCGGCGAATTTGCAATTAGCGCCTCCTGAACGCCCGGCGCGGCCGGTAACCACACGGCGACGTGCTCGGCGCGGTGATGGTGATCGGCAAACATCGCGAACACTCCGTTGCGCGCGAAAAATGTAGGCTGGCCGTGCGAAAGCTTCTCTGTCGTGCCCGGCATCGACATGCAGATCCGCCGCACGCGCCAGAGATGTTCCTGCGCCGATTCCTCCATCAGTCGTAAAGCATAACACCGGTCACGCCGCGCGACGAACTGCATCTATGGCGATAGAATCGGAGGGGTACAAATACAGTGGAAGTCACGATCAAGCATCTTGGTGGCGTGAAGTTCGAGGCCGATGCGCGAGGCCATCGCGTCATCTGCGACCAGCCGGCCGAAAACGGGGGCGGCGATGAGGGGATGACCCCGCCGGAGTTCCTGCTGGTAGCCTTGGGCACTTGCGTGGGTTACTACGCTGCGGAATATTTGAGAACCAGAAAGCTGCCCGATGCTGGACTGGAAGTCAAAGTCACCGGCGAGAAGGCGCTGCAGCCTGCCCGGATCGGGACGTTGCGCGTGGAAGTGACGCTTCCGCAACTGGACCCGCGGCATCAGGCCGGCATGGAACGCGCGGTGAAAGCCTGCATGGTTCACCACACGTTGACGCACTCGCCCGCAATTGAGACCGTGGTGCGAATCGCCGCCGCAGTGTCTTGATCTCGCACCCAGGAGACTCGTTATGGATTCGGCGCTGGCAATTCATCGCCTTCATTTCGCCTTCACTATTACTTATCACTATTTATTTCCGCAACTGACGATGGGGCTCGCCCTGCTCCTCGTGATTCTGAAGACCCTGGCCATTCGAACCGGGAAGCCAGTGTACGACGATGCGGTGCGCTTCTGGGCAAAGATCTTCGGCATCAACTTCGCGATGGGTGTCGCGACAGGCATCCCGATGGAGTTCCAGTTCGGCACGAATTGGGCGGCTTTCTCGAGGGCGGCGGGCGGGGTGATCGGTCAGACGCTGGCGATGGAAGGCGTCTTTTCCTTCTTTCTGGAATCGACATTCCTGGGCCTGGTTCTCTTTGGTGAGAAGCGGCTGGGGCCGAAGCTGCACTGGTTCGCTACGGTGATGACGTGCGCCGGGGCGTGGCTGTCGGGCTTCTTCATCATCGCGACGGACGCGTGGATGCAGCATCCGGTGGGCTACGACCTGGGACCGAAGGGCGAGATTATTCTCTCCAGCTTTCAAGCGCTGATGTTCAATCCGTGGACGTGGTGGCAATACGCACACAACATGACGGCATCGGTGGTGACGGCGTCGTTCGTGATGGCCGCGGTGGGCGCGTTCTATCTGCTGTCGAGGGAACACCAGGAGCATGCGCGCGTATTCGTTCGGGTGGGCGTGACGGCGAGCGTGGTTTCGGCGATCCTGATGATTTTCCCAACCGGCGATCATCAGGGGCTGATGTTGGCGCGGTATCAACCGGTCACGCTGGCGGCGATGGAAGGCCACTTCGACACGATGGCGGGAGCGCCGGTCGCCCTGATCGGACAGCCTGACATGGAACGCCTCACGCTGGATAATCCGATTGTGGTGCCGGGAGCGCTCAGCTTGCTGACGTGGCGCCACTGGACCGCCGAGGTCAAAGGTCTCCGCGATTTCCCGCGCGACGTGTGGCCCGACAATATCCCGCTGCTCTATTACGCTTATCACATCATGGTCGGGCTCGGAACCACATTCATCGCCGTCACTGTGCTCGCTGCTTTCTTCCTGTGGCGCGGCGATCTCTTCAACAAGCGGGCGATGCTCTGGGTGCTGATGCTCAGCGCGCCCTTTCCCTACATCGCGACTACCGCCGGTTGGATCACGGCCGAAGTTGGGCGCCAACCGTGGCTGATTTACGGGGTGATGCGCACGGCTGCGGGTGTATCGCCGCGTGTATCGGCGGGCAATGCTCTGTTCAGCCTATTGGGATTCATGGGGCTGTATTTCGTGTTGGGGATCGTGTTCCTGTGGCTGGTATGGCGCGAACTCGAGCACGGTCCTGCCGTGGGAGGTGAGCGGTAATGGAGACCCTGTGGTTTTGCCTGGTGGCGATCATGGTCGCGGGCTATGTTGTGCTGGATGGGTTCGACCTGGGTGCGGGCGTCGTGCACCTGTTCATCGCCCGCAACGAGCGCGAGCGCACGCAGATCATCGGCACGGTCGGCCCGGTTTGGGACGGCAATGAAGTGTGGCTGCTCGCGGCGGGCGGCACGTTGTATTTCGCGTTTCCGGCGCTCTACGCGGCGAGCTTCAGCGGCTTCTATCTCGCGCTGATGATGGTGCTGTGGCTGCTGATCCTGCGCGCGGTGTCGGTGGAAGTGCGCAATCACGTGGACAGTCCTCTGTGGCGGCCGTTCTGGGATATTGTGTTCGGCGGATCGAGTTCGCTGATGTGTTTGCTGCTGGGAGTGGCGCTGGGGAATGTGGTGCGCGGGGTACCGCTCGATCAGACGGGGTATTTTTTCATTCCGCTGTGGACGAACCTGCGGCCGGGCGCCGATGCGGGAATCGTCGATTGGTACACGGTGCTGGTGGGTCTGACGTCGCTAGTGGCGCTATCGGTGCATGGGTCGTTGTGGGTGGCGTTGAAGACAGCGGGGGATCTGAGCACGCGTTCCAGGCGTGTGGCCATGGGGCTGTTGTGGCCGCTGTTGCTGCTGACCGTGGTGATCACGATCGCCAGTTTCGGCCTGCAACCGCACCTGAGGGAGCAATTCGCCGCCTATCCCGCCGGTTATGTTTTGCCGGCGCTAGCTGTGGCGGGTTTGGTGGGTATGATGGCGTTCCTGCGTGCTCGAAGCGATTTGAAAGCGTTCTTGGGATCCTGCGCGTACCTGGTGGGCATGCTGACCAGCGTGGTTTTCGGCGTGTATCCGCTGGTGCTGCCGTCGAACCCCCATCCCGAGTACAGCCTGTCGATCCACAACGCGGCCGCTCCGCTGTATGGGTTGCAGATCGGCCTGTGGTGGTGGATACCGGGGATGATTCTCGCGGGTTTGTATACGGTGTTCAGCTACCGGCACTTCGCGGGACGAGTTCAGCCGCCGCCGCTTAGCGCGGATTAGGGAAGACCGCTCGCTGACGCGCGCGGCTCTGTTGGTTGCGCGGATTAGAAGATCGCTTGCTGACGCGCGCGGCTCTGTTGGTTTAGTTCGGTTCGGAGTGGCGTCGCTAGAGGACCGGGCCGCAGCACCCCGACGCTTGCGCTCGCTGAACGCGCGCGGCTCGGCAACGCTGGTACGCCAGTTCCATTTCGCCGGGATTACACCTTAGTTCGCAAATTAGCGGGTCACTTTCTCGCGTTTACCTGGAGTCGGGCGATAAGCGACATAGGGCACACAAGTAGGCCCGATCGAAGTGAGATGGTTTCCAAACGCGATCTTTGTTTCTGGCCGGTGGCGCTGGCTGGAACGGCTGCCGGCGCGCAAATCCTAAGCGGATGGCAATCGCATTCGATGCCGCGCTATGCCGCCTATCTGCTGCTCGGCATGCTGGCGGCCCGTCTGAGAGTCTCTCTGCCTTCGATCCAGGGCACGTTGCCCCTGAATTTCCTGTTTGTCCTGTTTGGAGTGGCGGAGTTGACGCTGCCCGAGATGTTGTTGATGGCTTGCGGGATGAGCGCTCTTCAGAGTTGTTGGAAGCGTCAGGGGTGGGCCGGGTGGCTGTGCTGCTGGCGCCGCGTTTCGGCCATTGCGCTTGCCACCGCCGCGGCACAGTACGCCTTTACAGCAACCGCTGTGCATGCCGGTCTTCTGCTCGGCCTCCTAGTGGCAGCGACAGTCTTCTACGCGGTTGAAATCGCGCTGAACCGGGGCGCCGGTACTGCCGGTCTGCGGCGTCACTACCCCTACTATCTTGCCGGGGCCTGTGCGGCGGCGCTGATGAGCGCTGCAAACCGCTACGTGGGTTGGCAGACGGCGCTGCTGGTGATGCCCGTCCTGTACTTGATCTACCGCTCCTATCGTCTCTACCTGGGCCGGCTCGACGATGAACGCAGGCATGCCGAGGAGATGGCGGCATTGCATCTGCGGACTATTGAGGCCCTGGCCTTGGCCATCGACGCTAAGGATCACTCGGCGCACGACCACCTGCAACGTGTTCAGATCTACGCTTTGGAGCTTGGGCGGGAACTCGGGCTGAAGGCGGATGAGATGGAGGCGCTACGGGCCGCATCGCTGCTGCACGACATTGGCAAACTCGCGGTGCCCGAGCACATTACGTCGAAGCCCGGACGCCTGACGCCGGAAGAATTCGACAAGATGAAGATTCATCCGGTGGTGGGCGCCGAGATTCTGGAGCGGGTCGAGTTTCCTTATCCGGTCGCGTCGATTGTTCACTCGCATCACGAGCGTTGGGACGGATCGGGATATCCGGAGGGTTTGTCCGGCGAACGGATTCCTATCGGGGCGCGGATACTAGCGGCGGTGGATTGTCTGGATGCGCTTGCCAGCGACCGGCAGTACCGGCGCGGATTGCCGCTCGATGAAGCGATGCGGACGGTCAGGGATGAGGGCGGCAAGACGTTCGATCCGCGCGTAGTGGAGGCGCTGTCCCGGCGTTACGTGGAATTGGAACGAAGGGCCCAGGAACATCAACGCTCGATGACGTTGTCGACGGGCGTCACTGTGACGCGGGGCAGCGCTCCGGGCGCGGGCTACGAGCGGGCCGCGGCGAACGGCTCGGGAAGCCCCGATTTCCTGGAGTGTATCGCGGCCGCGCGCCAGGAGGTGCAGGCCCTGTTCGAGCTCGCACAGGATCTCGGCAATTCGCTCAGCCTGCAGGAGACGTTGTCCTTGCTCGCCGTGCGTCTGCGGGGCATCATCCCGTGCGATTCGATCGTGATGTACGTGCTGCGCGATGACGTGCTGGTTCCCGAGTACGTGAGCGGAGACGAGTTCAAAATCTTCTCGTCGCTCGCCATTCCGTCCGGGCAAGGTCTATCGGGTTGGGTGGCGGAGAACGCCAAGCCCATTCTGAACGGGAACCCGTCGGTAGAGCCGGGCTACGTCAACCAAGCCGGCGAGTGCGGCAAACAGCGTAGCGCGCTGGCGGTCCCGCTCGAAGGACTGAATGGCGTGCTCGGGGTGCTGTCCCTGTATCACGCCGCTGCGGATGCGTTCACCAAGGATCATTTGCGGATCCTGCTGGCCATCAGCTCGAAAGTGGCTCTGTCGATCGAGAACGCGTTGCGCTACCGGCAGGCGGAAGACTCGGCCACCAACGATTTCCTGACGTCGCTGCCGAATGCGCGCGGTTTATTCGTGCACTTAGAGGCGGAGATGGCGCGAGCCCGGCGGTCCGGAGCCCCGGTCGCGGTGCTGGTGACGGATCTCGACGGGTTCAAACGCGTCAACGACCGTTTGGGGCATCTGCAGGGCAACGAGTTGCTACGGTCGGTGGCGCTCGGGCTGAAGGATTCGTGCCGCGAGTACGACTATGTCGCGCGCATGGGGGGCGACGAATTTGTGTTGGTGCTGCCGGGGTTGACGCCGGAGTCGTTCGTGGGCCGTCGCGAGATTCTGGAGCAGACTGTGGCGGACGCGGCGGACCGGGTGAGCGGCGCGGAACTGGTGGGTATCAGCATTGGCGAGGCGTTCTTCCCGCAGGACGGGACAGATGCCGAGCAACTGCTGGCCGAGGCGGACCGGCGGATGTACCTGCGCAAACGGAGCCGTAAGCTGGCGGCGCCGCTGGTGGGGGCGGGAGCGGAACTGCTCGCCTCAGCCTAGGCGGCGGCCGGCGGTGCGAAACTGGACACGGATGCTCGACAACCTATGCGTCGTCCTGGTCTCGCCGCGGAATCCGTTGAATATCGGGGCGGCGGCGCGGGCGATGAGCAACTTCGGGTGCTCGGATCTGCGGCTGGTGAACGCCTACGATGTCGCGTTTAAGGAAGCGCGGTCGGCGGTGAAGGCCGGTCATATTCTGATGAACGCGCGGCAGTACGCAACGGTGGGCGAAGCGCTGGCCGGCTGTTCGCTTGCGGTCGGCACTACTTCGATCGGGAACCGCGCGCTCGAGCACCCCGTGCGGCGGTTGGAAACCGGAGGCCGGCTGATCCGTAAACATCTTGCTGGGGAGAAGGCGGCGATCCTGTTCGGCTCCGAGAAGTTCGGTCTCGGAAACGACGACATGGCCCATTGCCACTGGCTGATGCGCATTCCGGCGCGGGACGAGCACGCGTCGATGAACCTGGGTCAGGCGGTCGCGGTGTGCCTGTATGAACTGATCCGGTCGGCTGCGGCAGCACGGCAGACGCCGGAAGGGAAGCAATCCGCCCCAGCGGAGGATGTCGAGCGGGTCACGGCCCTGCTGCTCGATGTGCTGAGCCAATCCGGGTACGTTCATGCGCGCGTGGCGGGGTCGACCGGATTGAAGACCCGGCGCTTGGTTCGGCGCATGAATCTGTCGGCGCACGATGCCGAAGTATGGCTGGGAATGCTGCGCCAGATCACATGGAAGGTGGGCGCCCCCGCCTCTCGTGACGAGCCGTAGTGTGGGGAATCCCACCCCGATTAGCGCTAGATCACTCATTCACGGCGGGCGTTCTCGTCTAAGTTGTTGAAAAACTGTGGAAGCTGAACTGCACTCCCTTTGACTGGAGATTTATATGTCCGGGTTGGCCAGTGCAGTGGAGCGTAGCGTGCCATCTAAGCGAGGCGCGAAGTATCCCGGCATCCGCGAAGCAGCGGACGGTTCGGAAGCAGTAGTCTGGGTCGAACGGCATCTGTCCCAAGCGGCCTTTTTCCATAGCGGGGTGCCTGCGGACCGGATGGCGGAACGGTTTGCGCGTGCCGCCTGCGGGTCCGCGCTCAACCTTTGGGATCAAGCTATCGCCGTGCACCGCGCCGGGTCAGCCCACGCCGCCGCGTCGATGTGCGAGGGATTCGCGCTGGCCGGGGGCAGGGTGACTACGTTTACCGGTGGGCAGGGGCTGCTCGAGATGGCCGAAGTGCTGCACTGCGCCGCCGGCAAGCGCTTGCCGATGGTGTTTCATGTTGCGGCCTGCGCACTGGCGTCGCAAGCCTTGACCATTCAGGCCGGGCACGACGACATCACCGCGGTTTCCGATTGCGGTTGGGGCATCCTGTTCGCACGCAACGCCCAGGAAGCCGCCGACCTGGCGGTCATTGCGCGGCGCGCCGCCGAACTCGCCGAAACACCCTTTTTGAACGTGCAGGACGGCTTCATCACCACGCACGGCCTCGAGACCGTTTACCTGCCCGAGCCCGAGCTGATGAAGGTTTTCGTGGGTCCGCCGGAGCGGCGGGTGCGGAACCTCTTCCATCCCGCCCAGCCCGTCATCATCTCCCCGCTCGAGAACGAGGACAGCTATATGCGGGGCCGGATCGCCCAGCGATTCTTCTACGAACGCGTGCGGCCCTCGCTGGAAACCGCGATGGCGGATTTTACCGAACTCACCGGGCGGCGGTACACGCCGGTGCGCTGTTACCGCATGGAAGACGCCGAGTACGCGATTGCCGGTTTGGGATCGATGATGGACACCGCAGAGACGGCGGTCGATTTCCTGCGGGCACGTGGCGTACGCGTGGGATGCCTGTCGCTCACCGCACTGCGGCCATTCCCGGCTTCGGACTTGGTGAATGCCGTAGCGCGATGCCGCGGGATTACGGTGATCGAACGAACCGATACTCCGCTGGCCGGCTTGAATCCGCTCACCGCGCAGTTAAAAGCAGCGCTGGCGGCGGCGCAAATGGGAGAAGATGCACGGCTGCTGCGGATTCCCGAAGTTTTCTCGGGAGCGGCAGGCGTCGGTGGTCGCACGGTGACTCCGGCCGCGCTGGTGGCGGCGATCCAGAATATGACGGGCAACGGGCGGCGATTCTTCGTGCTTGGCATCAAGCATCCCGAGGCGCTCACCCCCGGTCCTGAGATCGACGGCCGGCCGGCCGGCGCGTACACGCTGCGCATTCACTCGCGGGCGGGGTACGGATCGACATCGACGGCGAAGCTGATCGGGACTCTGTGTTCGGAGTTGTTCGGCGTCGACGTGAACGTTGAATCGGGCTATCGCGGCGAAGAGCGCACCGGGCCCATGAGCGCGTGCGTGACTCTCGCATCGAAACGCGTGCAGTCCCACGGCGACCCGTGCGTCTGCGACGTGGTTGCGGTGCATCACGCCGAGGCCTTTCAATACAGCGATCCGCTCGCGGGATTGCGCGCCGCGGGCACGCTGTTCATTGAGAGCGATCTGCCGGTGAAACAGGTATGGGGCAGCCTTCCGGTTGCCGTGCGGCGATCTCTGCGGGAACGCCACATCGACCTGTTTGCAGTAAACGCCGCAGCCATCGCCAACGAAACGGCGGGAAGCGCGGACCGCGCCGCGCGGGCTCGCGGACTCTCTTTATTGGGCGCGTTCTTGAAGATTACTCCCTGGCGCGATCCCAACACGCTATCCGATGTGGACCTGTTCGCCGCCATCGAACGCGCGCTGCGCCGGTTCTTCGAGCATCGCGGCGGGGCTGTCGTGGCCGAGGATTTGGAGATCGTGCGCCGCGGCTTCAACGAAACGCGGCTGATCATTCCGCCGGACCTGATCGACGATTACCAGAGCCCGGCCGTCCGCAAGAATCGCCGCATCGGTCTGAGTCAGGCGGTTACGGCCGACCTGGTTCCATCGGGCTTTTGCGAACACGTCGTGCAGAACTACGTCGATGGCCGCGAAGCTGTGCTCGACTCGGACCTGTATGTGGCGCGCAGTATTCTTCCGGCGGGCAGCGCGCACTTGCGCGGGTTCCGCCACATCGCCGAGGCGATTCCGCGCTTTCATTCCAAGAACTGCACCGGGTGCATGGATTGCGTGAATCTTTGTCCGGACAGCGCCATCTGTGCGCGCGTGGTGGAGCCGGAGACGATTGAAAGCGTACCGCCGGAAATCCACGCCCAATTCAGTTTCACCGCGAAATACTACGAGTCGTATCTGAAGAAGGGGGAAGCGGGCGGGCTGTTCGGGCTGTACGTCGATGCGGACCGCTGCAAGGGTTGCGGCGAATGCGTGGTTGTCTGCGGCGGCCGCGAGGCTTTGTCCATGACGGGCAGGAGCGGCGCGGATCTGGACCAATATGATCGCGCCCGCGAGTTCTTCGAAAGTTTACCGGACACGCCGGAACGCTTCATCCATGACAAGTCGTTGGGCGACATCCTGCTTTCTTCGCGCGCGCGCCTGCACACGGGCGGCGCCGGGTCGTGCATGGGATGCGGCGAATCGAGCGCGATCCGCCTGCTTCTGGCCGCCACCGGATTCGTTTACGGCGCCCAGCAGATGGGCATCGTGGCAGCGGCGGGATGTCATACGGCGGCATCCAGCACCTATCCATTCAGCCCCGTGCAGGTTTCGTGGATGAACACGCTGGCGGCGAACGGGCCATCGGAAGCACTCGGTGTGCGGTTGAAGTGGGACCGCGACGGCCACCCCGAACGGCGGCTGTGGGTGCTCGGGGCCGAGGACGCTTTGATGGGAGAAGGAATCGGTAGCTTGAACGCGCTGCTCGACTCCGGTCTCGACATCAAAGTGCTGGTGCTCGACAAGTCGTCGCGCAGTCCGGTGGGTGATTTGGGAACGGCGCTGCTGGTCCGGCGCAATGTTCTCGTTGCACAGACGACTGCGGCGCACGTGAACCATTTCTACAAGTCCGTGATGGCGGCCAACGAGTTTCCGGGACCGGCGGTGGTGATCTGCTACTCGGCTTGCACGACCGCGCATGGAATCGGAGACGATCAGGCGGCGGCACAGGCCAAACTGGCGGTCGACACCCGCGCGTTCCCGTTGTATGTCTGCGATCCACGGGCAGGTTTGCGGACGCGGGAACGGCTCGATCTTCGGGGCAATCCGGCGTTGCGGGACGACTGGAGCAAGGATCCGAAGACGCAGGAGCCGGTGGACTTTACGTTGTTCGCGCGATCGCAAGGGCGCTTTGATATGGAGCCGCCCGCGCGTCTACAGGCGTATTCGCAGGCAGTGTTGGACAACTGGCGGAGGCTTCAAGAGTTGGGCGGTTTGCGATAGCTGAGTACGTAAACCGGCCTGATTTGAGCCGCAGATGAACCCTGCATGGGCCGCGATAGCAGCCCACTAATGTCGACCAGACTAAAAAGTGGAGCCGCCGATAAACGCCGATTAACGCGGATAACTGCTTTGTTTCCGCCCCTCGGCGGCTTGTCAGTCGGGCGCTTGAGCAAGAAATTGGGGCTGCCGTGCGCCGCTTCAGAGGATCATGACGTGAACCTGCGCGCAGCAGCGTTATGGACTGTCCCCTTAAAGTGAGACACGCCGAAAAGACGCACTTTGCATCGAATGGAGAAAAAACCATGGCAAAGAAAGCAAAGTGGCGTCGGCACACCCTGGAGTTCAAACGCCAGGTCGTCGAACGCA
>JBBQGC010000080.1:0-22235 GCA_038322705.1 Bryobacterales bacterium
CCAGTCATTGATGAACTACTCGAGCATCCTGCGCCCGAGAACTACCTTGAGTACTTGCGTTTCAAGATGCTCCGAGTTGTTGGCGAGAGGCCGGCCTCGGCGGGTGTTCAAAAAACGACGTTTTCAAATGATCGCTAACAATCTATGACGAAGAACCTGCGATTCAACGCAGAACTTCCGTGCAAATACGGGTTGTTCCAGCGTTTCGTGGTCATTCTGACCCGCGGTTGTAAAGCTGTGTTAACTCGCGCCGTCTCGGGTAACACCGGTGCGGCGGCAAGCGTTCCCCTATGCATGAGACACACAACACTGCTACTGACCTTCGCGCTGGCCCTGGGAGTAAGCGTACTTCCTGCAAAGGCGGCGAGCTTTGACCCGATCAAAGTGACCCTGCCGTATGCCGTTAACATCGGTGGCTCGACGCTGGCCGCCGGTAATTACACTATGCTTGATGTCCGCGACGAAGGCAGCGCGTCCATCATGCAGATGCGGCCGGACGCAGGTGGCCCCTCGGCTCTTGTCTTTGTCACGCGCATGGCAACTCCCGGCAACGTATCATCCCCGAAAACACAGTTCGTATTTCGTCACACCGAGGACAAGTACGAATTGCAGAAGATCTGGGTTAAGGATGCCAACTACGGATTTGAGTTAACTCATCACGAGCAGTAGTTCCCGCCGGCTTCCAACGCCCCGGTATTCCCGTGCCGCAGTCCGGACAGCTTCCGTCTTTCACCCTGTTGCTGATAACGCGGAATCCGTACCGCTCGATAAGTGTCTTCCCACAACCGGGGCAGCGCGTGCTTTCTCCTTCACGCGTTCGCCCCGGTAAGTTTCCCGCATAAACGTAGCGCAAACCCGCCTCACGCCCGATGGCCACCGCGCGTAACAAGGTATCTGCCGGCGTGCTAGCCGAGTCGAACATTTTGTAATCGGCGTGAAACGCAGTAACATGCCACGGAATATCGGGTGAGATACTGGCCAGAAATTCCGCCATTTGGCGTAACTCGTCACTCGAGTCGTTGAAGCCGGGAACAATCAAGGTCACCACTTCCAGCCAGAACCCCATCGAGTAGATTCGACGGATGCTGTCGAGGACCGGCGCGATCCGTCCGCCTAACTCGCGGTAACGCCGGTCATCGAAGCTCTTCAAGTCAACCTTATATAAGTCGGTCCAAGGCCGGATGTATTCCAACACCTGAGGTGTCGCGTTTCCGTTGGATACAAATCCGGTGAGCAGTCCTGCCGCTTTGGCGTGCTTGAACACCGCAATCCCCCACTCGGCCGTGATTAACGGCTCATTGTAGGTACTTACTACCGCCGCCGCTTTACGTGCAACGGCTGCCTCAACGATTTGCTCCGGTGTAACCCTGTGCCACGCGGTAACTGACTCAGGGTCCCGAAGCGCCTGCGAACTGACCCAGTTCTGGCAATATCCGCAATGTAAATCGCACCCCATCATTCCGAAGCTGAAAGCCATTTCCCCCGGAGTTACATGAAAGAAGGGCTTCTTCTCGATCGGGTCGCATTGCACGCCCTGCACGTAACCCCACGGTACATAGAGAGTGCCGCCCCGATTGAACCGGACCTTGCAAACCCCTGGCTGACCTTCAAAAATCGGACAGCAATGTCCGCACGCGTAACATCGGATCCGGCGCTCGTCGATTCTCTCCCACAACTCGCCCTTGCGAACATCCTCGGCCAAAGCCTGCGCGAGTAAAGAATCGGTGTGCGTCATACTTCCTTCAACACCTGAGCTCGGAAAATCGACAAGTGTGTTCCTGGATCGCTGTAAGCATCGGGCCCGACGCCCGCCTTCCGGGCGAGGGCAGTGAGAAACTGGTCGCGATCCCAGCCGCGCTCACTTGCGACCTTGGGCAATAGTAACCCTGCGCTATATACGTTTTCGATCATCCCGCCATGCTCGCCCGCAATCAGCGGCGACGGATCCGCGATGCGTTTGAACGGCGATAGCACACTGATTTCGATTTCGACGGGACTGCCCGGCCGCAGCGGTTCGAAGCGGTCGTCCTCGAGCGCGGCGCTCAGAGTCAAATGCGGAACGCTGTCTCTCAGCCCATCGAGCCGGCGGACTTGCCCGATGCACCCCAGCAATTCGCCGGACTGATAAAGCGTAACGAACACTGGCAGACGTTGGTCCAACTCAGATAGACTCGCGGCGGCGGTCGGGTGTTGCTCGCCGGTCGCGCGCAGATGCTCGAGAGTGCGCCGGGCGCTGTCCATCAAATTCTGCGATGCCTCATCGCTCACCGTGAATGAGCGATACGGGAAATAACCAAGCGCTCCATAACTCACCGAATGCGAGTAATCACCGGTAATCTCACCCGAAGTCTGATAATCGAGTGTCTCCTGGAAAATCTCATCACCTGCGATACCGCTGAGTACTTCGAGTAACAGAGCAATGGGCTCATAGCCACAAACGGTTGAGCCGCTTTCCCCTAACTCGTCAAGAAATAGGCCAGCGTCCAAGCTACCCGCGGATTTCATCGTGCCCGCGTCCATTTCGCTCAATCGCGTTCCTGTAAGTTCATCGTGCGGAAACGGAACAAATCCGAAATCGCGCCCGTAATGAGTCAAATCGGAACTGGCGATCAGTACAGTGTCTCCGTCGAGTAACTCGCGGATCTGACTCGCAGCGGCGCCGCGCTCCGCCTCGTCAAGATGCCCGGCATACAAAGGCAGCACCTTCGCATCCGGCGCCACGACTGTCAAAAACGGCAACTGAATCTCGACTGAGTGATCGCACAGCCCCGCATCCTTCTGGAAGGCGCTAGCTGCCTCCACATCGATCTGCGTCACGCCCAGCGGGGTCGAGATCTCATCGACATTCGGAACAGCAATCCCCTTAATGCCTCCACGGTGCGAAAAGCCAAGCAGCACAATTCGCTTCGGCCGCCGCTCAGCAATATGCCGGTAAGCCGCCGCGGCAACTGTTCCCGAATACTCGGGCGCTGCGTGAGGTACGACGAATGCAATCCCGCCCGGCCGCGTAAAACCATTCGCGCGTTTGGAAGATTCGTCTAGGACGTCGTCAATCAGCGCGCGTAACTCGGAACCCACAGCGGGGTACCAACGCCCGGCAAAAGGAGACGCATGCACAATCAGCCCTACCCGATCGCGGCGAACGCCTTGTCCAACGCCGCCTTGGTCGTTCGAAGCGCTTCGTCCGGTGTCATGCGTCGCACCGCTTCGTTAAACGGCTCAGCGCGAACTGGACCGTCGTAGCCGATCTTTTCGAGCGCTCCGAGGAAGTCATGTACGTTGATGACTCCGGTCGCAGCGGGCAATTCGCGCTTCGAGTCAATCTGTTGGTCCAGCGGAATGCCCAGGGGTGCGTCATTCAAATCCACCGAAATGACTTGCTTGGCGCTGAGTGAAAGAATGTCTTTCTTCGATTCGCCCGACATGTGCCAGTGCCAGCTATCGAGGACGAAGCCCACATTGGACAAAGCGATCTCGCCGATCAGATCCTTCATCTCGGCCATCGTATGCACGAACTGATAACGCTGTGCACTCCACAGTGTCTTCGGACCGACGTACTCGAGACCCAGTCGCAAACCGTGATCATCCAGCACCTTTGCGACATCGCGGAGGCGCTTTGAATGGCGGCGGAAGTTCTGAATATAAGTAGTATCCGCGCTCATCGGCGTCAACCAGGTTGTAACTCGCTTGACTCCCGCGCGCTGTAACCCGGTAACATAAGCGGGAAACGTTGTGAACGAATTCGAAAACGCGCTGTCGTCTTTACGGAAGTCGACCGGCAATCCCGCGATCGCCCACTCGATCTTTTTCGACTTCATGTCGTCGATCAGCCGTTGCAGATCGGAATCCGAAAGACCCCCGAGGTAACGTCCGTCGGCATCGACGGCATCGAATCCATACTTGGCAGCGTAGTCGATCGCCTCGGTTTGCGACGCCTTGATGCCGAGCGCGCCGCAGCTCAAGTGCAGCAGCATGCCGTGCGAACGCGCGAGCGCCATCCGCCCCGCCAAACCTGTCATCGCAGCACCTACAAACACTCGTCGCGTATGCATACTGTTAGCTCCGGGCAGCCGCCCGATCCGGTTCCATTCCGAAGCCGCGAAGCAGCAGGAACTCCGAGAGGTTCTCCGTGGTGAGCAACCCAACCAGTCGATCCTCTTCCATCACCAGCGCGCACGATCCGGTCTGCGCCATCGAAGGAAGAGCCGCGGTGAGATCCATGTCTGGAGCGATGCGCGTGAAGTCGCGGTCCATCGCGCCGGAGACATAGGCGTCGGGGCCTTCGGAGGCGAGCGCACGAAGCAGTCGTCTGCGCGGCAGTAGCCCGATCACCGTGGTGCCGTGCATTACCGGGAAGTCCTGTTGCGAAGTCGCGAGCAACAAGTTCGCGGCATCGCGGACCGTGCTGCCGTGCGGCAGCGTGTGGACTTCGGTGATCATCGCGGCGCGCACCGGAACGCCTTGCGTCAACACGCGAGCCTTCGCCGCCGCGCCTTCCTGAGCTGCGCCGAGATACACGAACAACGCAATGAACACGAGCATGAACTGCATAGATAACAATCCGTACAGCCCCATGCCGATGGCCAGCATTCGCCCAGCAGACGCGGCCGCGCGCGTAGCCTCGTCCTCCGGCTTCTTGCGAGCCAGCAGCGCGCGCAGGATGCGCCCGCCGTCCATCGGGAACGCGGGCAATAGGTTGAATGCCGCCAGTACCAGGTTGCCGGCAGCAATGCGCTGCGCAAGGTTGGCGTCAGTGGCCTCGAACAACTCGCCTAACGGGAGCAGTTGATTCCGATAGAACAGGTACACAAACAACAGGCCGGCGATGACGATGTTGACGAAAGGCCCAGCCAGCGCGATCCACAACTCCTCGGCCGCCTTCGGAGTTCTCTCGAGCCGTGCGACGCCGCCGATCGGAAACATGACGATCTCGAGAGTCCGGACGCCGTACCGCTTGCCGACCCAAGCATGCCCCAACTCGTGCAGCAGCACGGAGGCGAACAGCCCGATCAGATACAGCGCGAACATTGCGTTGGACTGCTTCGCTCCGACGCCCATCACTATTAGAAAGACAATCAGCAGGACGAAGGTGAAGTGAAACCGCACGGGCACGCCGAACAGGCGCACGGTTCCCATCGTGCCCGCGATGCTCCGTTCGTTGACTCCAGGTGTCATGGGGTTCGGCGCGTTCCGAAGCCGAATTGAGCCAGCCATGAAAAGAGCTGGACCGGGAAGCGCATCTCACCGTTCTGGCCGTAACGGGTCAGCATCATGGTCGCCATGTGCAATGACAGCGCGGCGGCGAGCCACACCTGCCAGTGCGAGAACACTCCGCGGGAGATCGCGAACGCGCCCGCTACGCGGATCTGCGCGCCGAGAGCCCAGAAGCCGAGCACGTAGGCGATGAGAACCGCCGGCCACATCAGGGCCGCAATGGCCGAGACCACGTGCCGATTCTTCCCTTGCGCCTTGCGGATGCGAGGGCCGGTCTGAAGCCGAAGCCGGACGATCATAGTGAACTGCTAAGACCAGTCTACTCCAATACCCTCAGTACACCTGAAAACAGAACGCCGTGTTCGAGTCGCTCGGCGACAGCGAATAGTCGCCGTTCTCGAGCGATTGGCTCACTTCGATCCGATACAGCTTCTCGGCGACGAGCGTGACCTCGATGTGAATCGGACGCGGGCCCTTCTTGCGCTTCTGGTTGATCGTGATCTCGCGATGCCCGTTCTTCACGTCCATCTTGTACAGTTCGAAGCGCCGCGGATCGAGCTTCGCAGCTTCGATCAGGAAGACCGGTTCCGAGATCGGCGTCTTCACGGTTGAGCCGGCGCCATCGATGATGTAGGTGACATCGTCCTTCTTCTGCTGCTCCCGCGCCTCGACAGCTTCCGTCTCGACCAGTTTTCCCGCGTGTAACAGATATGGGATATCCGCTTTGGGAGGGCGCGGTCCGGAGTACTCCGCTCCGGGACACAGTACTGCGAACAACAGGATGGTACAAAAGGCGCGCATTACGTACCTATCTTATAGGTTTCGAAACCGCGAGAACTTTCGAAACATCTACTTACATAGCTGGTAACAGAGGTTAGCAATGGCCTGGCACGCATTCAGTTGGAACGAAATACACGCGAAGGCTCCGCGAGTGCCCGCAGAGGCGCTCTCGCTGCTGCACGTGTTTCTGACTCCGTTTGCCGCGATGGAAGCCGCGCTGGGCATGTGGCGGCTGGGTGACGACCTGGGGTGGACCGGTCCGTTCTTCATCAATCATGGCATTCTGTCCCACTGGCAGGTCTGGTTCGCGCTGGCGGCATTTTCTCAAATCGCCTCGGTCTATCTGAACGATTTGCTGGCAAAGGATTCCGAAATTCCGGGTAAGCGGAACTAGTCTGATATTCTGGGGACAGAGCGGTCCTACCTAGCTGATGGCCTATTCCAGTAGTTACTATCGACGAGGTTTCTCTTCGAGCAACCTGCTTCCGCCCGGCGTTCGCTGGTTGCTGGTGGGCAACGTCGTCACGTGGCTGGTGTACTTCTTTGCCGTTCGTAGCGGGCAAGGGGACTTCTTCAACCACTTCGGTCTTGTTCCGGCGATGGTGGTTAAGACGTTTGCCGTCTGGCAACTGGTCACCTACATGTTCCTGCACGACCCGTTCGGGTTCGGGCACATCCTGTTCAACATGCTCACGCTGTGGATGTTCGGCAAGGATCTCGAACTGGCGTGGGGAACGCGGCGGTTCCTCAAGTTCTACTTCCTGTGCGGCATCGGAGCGGGCGTTTGCGTGGTGCTGGCCAACTATATCGCCGGCGGGACGCACCCGTTTACCCGGACCATCGGCGCTTCGGGCGCGATCTACGGTCTGCTGATGGCGTTCGGCATGACGTACCCGAACACCACCGTACTGTTCAGCTTCCTGTTCCCGATTAAGGCGAAGTACTTCGTGATGATCATCGGGGCGATCGCGTTCCTCAGTTCCTTCGGCGCCAACAACGGCGTGTCGAACGTCGCGCACCTGGGTGGCATGCTCTTCGGGTACGTCTACCTCAAGACCGAGGCGCTGGCGGGCGGACGCCGCGGCGGCAAATTCGATCTGCTCGGATCGCTGCGGATGCAGTACAAGCAGTGGCAGGTGGAGCGAGCGCGGCGCAAGTTCCAGGTGTACATGCGCAAGCAAGGGCGCGGCGGCCCGTTCGTGAATTAGCCCGGCTTCAGCAACCTTGGCAATTCGAAGCGCGTCTATACTGTTAGCTAGTCGCTGCTATGAAATCCCTCAAACGCCTCGCTATCCCGCTGGTGGTCTGTCTGCTGTTCGGACTCATTTACACGCTCGGAGCGCAGCAGGGCCCAACATCTCAGTCGTCTGAAACCGTAGCCAAGCCGCGCAAGAAGCCGGCCGACGGCCAACCAGTCGAAGCGCCCGAGGGCGAGAAGATCCCGTCAAAGTTCGGCAAGAAGGAACTGCCGGCGAACATTCCGACGTTCCGCAGCGACGTCCTTACTGTCTCGGTCGATGTCGCGGTGTTGGACAACAAGGGCCACTTCATCCCCAAGATCCCGCGCGGCAACTTCCGGGTGATGGAGGACAACGTTCCCCAGCAGGTCACCGAATTCAACATGGGCGAAGCGCCCATGACGGTCTGCATGGTGATCGAGTTCAGCAACCTATATCAGCAGTATTGGAGCTACACCTGGTATCAGACTCTGCAAGCTTCCTACGGATTCCTTGAAACATTAAAGCAGGACGATGTTGTGGCGGTGGTGGCCTACGATCTCAAGTCCGAGATCCTGTCGGACTTCTCCGCCGATAAGCGGGTCGCTTATGAAGCGATGCAGCGTTTGCGGATTCCGGCGTTCTCCGAATCCAACCTATACGACGCCGTCGTGGACACGGCCGAACGCATGCAGGACATCGAAGGGCGGAAAGCGATCGTGCTGTTGGCCAGCGGCGTCGATACCTTCAGCAAGCTGACCTTCGATAAAACCCGCAAAGCACTGCAGAAT
This sequence comes from Bryobacterales bacterium, assembly GCA_038322705.1. Taxonomy (GTDB): domain Bacteria; phylum Acidobacteriota; class Terriglobia; order Bryobacterales; family Bryobacteraceae; genus TMP-7. The sequence continues at coordinate 8,003 of JBBQGC010000080.1, forward strand.
TCGGGCGTGCCGATCTACGCGATCGGCCTGATGCAGACCATCCGCGAACTGTACGATGCCCGCGGCATGATGGGCCCGATCCAGCGCCTCGACTTCTTACAAGCCGACAATCAGATGCGCACCTTCGCCAAGGAGACCGGCGGGATGTCGTTCTTCCCGCGGTTTGAAGGCGAGATGCCCGGCATCTTCCGCCAGATCGCCGGTTCCATGCGCAACCAGTACGTGCTCGGATACCATCCGTCGAATCCGGCGAAGGACGGCAAGTTCCGGCGGATCAAAGTCGACCTGGTTGACCCCGCGACCAATCAGCCGTTGCGCATCGTCGATGAGAAGAACAAGCCCATCAAGTATCAGATCATCGCCAAGCAGGGCTACACGGCTCCGCGCGAAGTCGAGTAACTACATTTTGCGCGGCGTGATCCTGTCGACGCCGAGATACGGACGGAGCGCTTCGGGAACTTCGACGGTGCCATCAGCTTGCTGATAGTTCTCGACGATCGCGACCCACGTTCGGCCAACGGCGAGGCCGCTGCCGTTCAGAGTGTGTAGATACTCGCTCTTCTTCCCCGACTTCGCGCGGATGTTGGCGCGGCGAGCCTGGAACGCCTCGAAATTGGAACAGGACGATATCTCTTTATAACCGTTCTGGCCGGGTAGCCACACTTCGATGTCGAACGTTTTGGCGGACGAAAAGCCGGTGTCGCCGGTACAGAGCACGATGCGGCGGTATGGTAAGCCGAGGCGTTCGAGAATGTTCTCGGCATCGCGAGTCAATAGTTCGTGCTCGTCGTAGCTTTGGTCGGGACGGGCGAACTTGACCAACTCGACTTTTTGAAATTGGTGCTGGCGAATGATGCCGCGCACATCGCGTCCGTAGGAGCCGGCCTCGCTGCGAAAGCACGGCGTGTAGGCGCACAGCTTCACCGGGAGGCTGTCGGCATTCAGCGTTTCATCGCGAAACAGGTTGGTGACGGGCACCTCAGCAGTCGGGGCCAGCCATAGATCGGCGTTCTCGCACTTGAACAGATCGGCGGCGAACTTCGGCAACTGACCGGTGCCGAACAGGCTCGCCGAATTGATCAGGAACGGGGGCAGCACCTCGGTGTAGCCGTGCTCGCGCGTGTGCACGTCGAGCATGAAGTTGATGAGAGCGCGTTCGAGCTTCGCGCCCAATCCCCAGTAGACGGCGAAACGCGCGCCCGTGATTTTGGCCGCGCGCTCCAGATCGAGAATGCCCAATTCCGGACCGAGATCCCAGTGCGCCTTCGGGGTGAAGTCGAAGTCGCGCGGCTGTCCCCAACGACGAACCTCGACATTGTCGTGCTCGCTTTTGCCGACCGGCACGGACTCATGCGGCACGTTCGGAATACCGGCCAGCAGGGCAGTGAACGATTCGTCGAGCTGCTTTACCTTGGACTCGAGCGCGGTGATGCGGTCGCCGAGTTCGCGGACGCTCTGCTGGCGCGCGGCGGTATCGGCACCCTCGCGGCGGAGTTTGGCGATTTCGGCGCTCTCGGTGTTGCGCTGTGCTTTCAGTTGCTCGGACTCGGTGACGGCGGCGCGGCGCTCGACATCGAGATCGCGGAAAGCGCCGCGATCGAGCTCGAATCCGCGCGTGGCCAAGCGTTCAGCGGCCGCGTCCAGATTGGAGCGGAACCAGGATAAATCGTGCATAAAGAGACCGCGCTATTGGCGTTGCTCGATGGCAACCCAGTTCTTTCCGACGGCCTCGCCGATGTAGTCGGCACGGGGGCGGATCAGCCGGTTGTTCCGGTACTGTTCGAGGATGTGCGCGGTCCAGCCGGACATGCGGCTGACGGCGAAAATGGGCGTGAACAGATCGATCGGAATGCCGAGGGAATAGTAAGTTGACGCCGAGTAGAAGTCGACATTGGCGTTGAGTCCCTTCAGTTCTTTGACGGTCTGTTCGATGTCGCGCGAGGCTTCGTAGAGCGCGAGGTGTCCGGTGCGGCGGCCGATTTCCTCAGAGAGCTGCTTGAGGTGAATGGCGCGCGGATCGAGGGCGCGGTACACGCGATGACCGAAGCCGGGAACCTTGACTTTCATGCCGAGCCTGTCGCGCACGGTTTGGAGCGCCCTACCGGAATCGCCCGCTTCGAGCAGGAGGCGGATCACGTCTTCGTTGGCGCCGCCGTGCAGCGGACCCTTCAACGCTCCGATGGCGGCGGTGACGGCGGAGTAGATGTCGGACAGCGTGGCGGCCGTGACGCGCGCGGCGAAAGTGGAGGCGTTCAATTCGTGATCGGCGTGAAGAGTGAGGGCGACATCGAAGGCGCGCTCCATTACTTCATCGGGCCGCTTGCCGGTGAGCGTATACAGGAAATTCGCGGCGAATCCGAGCGACGGATCGCCTTCGATGACGGGCTCTTTCTTGCGCAGACGGTCGTAGGTGGTGACGATGGTCGCGGTCTGGCTCATGAGGCGATGCGCCTTGGCCAGATTCGACTCCGTGGACATGTCCTTGGCGAGAGGATCGTACAGACTCAGCATGGACACGGCCGTGCGCAGGACATCCATGGGCACCGATTCGGGAACCGAGGCGAGGAACTGTTGCACCTCGGCGGGGATGGGCCGGTATTGAACGAGATTCTTCTTCAGGTAGTCGAGTTCCGTGCGGTTGGGTAAGCGCCCGTTCCACAGAAGGAAGATGACTTCCTCGAAGGTGGCGTTCTCGGCGAGAGTGTGGATGTCGTATCCGTGATAGGCAAGAATGCCGGCGTCGCCGTCGATGAAACAGATTTCGGATTGAGTGGCGATGATGCCTTCCAGGCCAGCGCCGGTAGTAACTGCCATGAATGTGCTTTGCTCCCCTTGCGTTTTGATTGTACAACCCAGTGTGAACCCGTTTCAGTAACGGCCCGCGGTCGCTTCAAACATTTCTATCGTTTTACGTATTCCCTGATCCAGAGGCGTTTCGGGCACCTCGCCGAGATACTCGCGCAGCCTTGCACCGTCCATGCGCTTTGCGACCGGCACGGTGGGTCCTCCAGCGGTGATTAGCTTGTCAGCGCCTGGACGAATTGTTTCAAGAATCGCCGCGAGCCGGTCCATGGCGGTCAAGTGTCCGACGAGGTTGAAGACGTGCGCGCCCTCGCGCGTTGACAGCGCGGAGCGGACGAAAATTTCAGCGACATCCTCGACGTACTGCAGATCCATGCTGCCGCCGATGCGGATGTGATAGGGCTCGCGGCGGGCGACGGCTTTCATGGCGAGGGTCGGGTCGGCGGTAAGGCCGAGATCGCGACCGAATCCGTAGACGGCCCAGGGGCGTAAACCGGCGCTGGAGATGCCGCTCGTCGAATAAAAGACGCGCGCGTTGCCTTCGTTGGCCTGTTTGAAAACGCCGTAGTGCGTGGCCGGGTGGAGCGGGTCGGCTTCGTTCAAATCGCGATCCGGGTAGGCGTCGTCGGGTCCCCAGACGGCGGAGGAGCTGGCGTAGACGACGCGAACCGGGCGTCCGGCGTCGCGCGCGGCTTCGAAGACATTCAGAGTTCCGATGACGTTGACGAGCCCGCCCGAGACCGGGTTTTGCTGGCAAAAAGGCATCAAGACCGCCGCGAGGTGGACGATATGAGTAATGTGCTCGTCTTTGACGACACTTTTGACGCGGACTGTGTCTTCGATGCGCCCTTCGAGGATGCTCAGTTTTGCGAGATCGGGTTCGTTGACCAGTAAGCGAATCCGGGTAAGATTCGGGTCGAGGTCGTATATAAGAACGTCGATCTGACGATCGAGAAGCTGTTTGACGATCCAGGATCCGATGCATCCGGTGGCGCCTGTGACAAGAACTTTCATAGCCGGAGCGTATCAGATTCCGGCGTCCGGGAAGACAGGCGCGGAGAAGCCGAAATCGGGTTCGTTTTGCTGCGGCATGGCGAAGGAATCGGGATCGAAATCGGGGAGGGGGTTGGCGGGCATGGCTTGGAGGCTTTCCTTCAGCCAGATTTTCGCGGCATCGGCTTTGTTTCGTAATTCGCGGGATTGGTCGCGGGATTCGCGGGTGCGGGCCTGGGTGAGGTCGCGGACAGCGCGGTGATAGGAGCGCTCGGCGGAGACGGCATAGCGATGGAGCAGGGCAGGGAGGTCCTTGGTCTTTTCGGCGAGCTTGGCGACGAGGCGCGCTTCCGGGTTCAGTTCGTCAATTTCGCTGTCCAGTAGTTGATCGAAGGCGAGGGCCTGGTAGCGCTCGATGCGCGACATTTTCCAGCGGGCCTGGGTGAGCTGCTGGACGAGGAAGCGCTCGTTTTCGGTTTGCGGGGCGAATTCGGTCTGATAGGCGGCGAGCATTTCGTCGAAATCGGACTGGCCTTCGTGGGCGAGGACCTGGAAGACCGATGACAGGCCATGGGTGGCGGCGTTCCGGGCGGAGGCGGCCTTGCCTTCCGGCGTTTTCGGGCCGGTGCTCAACTGCGCGTTGCGCTGGTTGGCTTCGAGTTGCTGTTGGGAGATCATCCTACTCTGAGTTTGGCGGGTGGGGGGAGGGAGGCTGTTCGGGCGGAACGGGGATTTTGGGGGTAAGTGAGCGGTGGGGAGGGAGTTAGAAATATTTGCGAGTTTGGGGAACGGAGGGCACCGGTGCTATGGCCGGGAATGGTTTAGGATAGAGCGGGATGGCGGTTGACGAGATATTGCTGGATGAAATCGTACGGCGCGTCCTGTCGGTCGCACGTCCGGACAAGATAATACTGTTCGGTTCAGCGGCCACGGGTGAGATGACTAAGGACAGCGATATCGATCTCCTGGTGGTGGAACCGGTTTCCGAAAATACTCGCGAGCGAAGCATAGAGATTCGCGACGCGGTCGGCGACATCGGATTCCCGGTGGACGTGATTGTGATGAGGACGGAGCGTTTTGAGCGCACCAAGGGCGTGATTGGAGGGATAGCGTACCCAGCCAACAAGTATGGCCGGGAGATCTATGCAGCCGCTTGATCCGGAGGTCGAGTCTATGCTGCGGCAGTGGCTTGAAACGGTAGGCGCGTTGCGCAGTGACGAGGTCGACGGCATTTGCGCGCCGGCTGGTGACGAGCAATCGTGGCACCAGCGGCGGCTCGTTCCCCACTCTTTCACCATCACGTGTTGGCTTGGAAAACGCTGCACTACCGCCCTGATCCCACGCGGCAAAAGATAATCGGGTTAGTATATACTGATCACTTCGAAAGTGAACTCCTAATGACCGCTGATTTTAAAGCGGAATTCGCGAGGCTTAATTCTGGCCGGGCGCCGTACCCGTATCAGGAGAAAGTTGCAACGACGTTGTGGAACCGGCGAAACGTCGTGCTTCGGGCACCGACCGGGTCGGGCAAGACGCTGGCGGTGGCGGCCCCGTTTCTTATCGACCGGACTCGCCTCGGGGCTCGGCGTCTGATTTACGCGCTACCTTTGCGAACGCTGGCGCAAGGGATCTACACCACGCTCCGAAAACTCGGGCCGGAATACTGGGCGGTGACGCTGCAAACAGGAGAGCAACCGGACGATCCGTTCTTCACCCGCGGCGACATCGTCGTCACGACCTACGACCAGGTGTTGAGCGGAATGCTGTGCGGCCCGTATGGACAATCTCCACGGCTAAACAATATCAACGCCGCCGCTGTTGCTGGGAATATGGTTGTATTCGACGAGTTTCATCTAATGGAACCATCGAGGGCTTTTTTGACCGGGATTGCGTGCTTATCGCTGTTTGGGGATGCCACGCTGTCGGTATGGATGACAGCGACGGCGACTTCGCCGCTGATTGCCGAACTCGAGAGGGCGTTGCGGCCGGAGTACATCAGGCTGGGACCCGATGAGACAGAGGCCTTGCCGAGCGTGGGAACGGTAAAACGTGAGTTGGTCAGGGAAGCAGGCGAGCTGACCGCGGATGCTGCGTTGAGCTATCCAAGCGGACGTTCGCTGGTCGTGCTTAATTCGGTTGTTCGAGCGCAGAAGCTGTATGAAGAGGTAATGAAGGCCAGCCCGGATTATCCAGTCCGGCTGCTGCATGCGCGCTTCTTCCAGCGCGACCGTGAGGATGGTCAAAGGTTCGCCACGGAGCACTTCGGGCGCGAGAAAACCAGTCCGGCTTTGCTGATTGCCACGCAGGTGATCGAAGCGGGACTGGATCTCACATGCGATCATCTGCACACCGAAATGTGTCCGATGAACGCGCTCTTGCAGCGGGCGGGCCGGTGCGCGCGATTCGAGAATCAGCAAGGCACCGTGCACGTTTACGACGTGGCCAACGCGCTTCCTTATGACAAAGAGGATCTGGATGCCACGCGTGCGCTGCTGCCGCCCGGCCGAGTCCGCCTCACGCCATCGCTTGTGGAGGACTGGGTTGAAAGGGCACACCGGCTGAAGGATGAGCGGGAATTGCGCGAAGGATGGGCGGCGCGCCGTACTCGATGCAGCGATCTCATCCGCCAGAGACTGCAGGGGACGGAACACGCGGGCGTTGCCGAACTCATCCGGTCAGGCAGCGACACAGTTAGGGTAGCTGTGTACAACGATCCACGAGGTATCCGGCCCGGAGCGATTCAGACGATCCAACTCTACCGCGATCAGCTTCGCAGGGCTTGGGAAGCGGCGGGCAGGCCGGGCTGGGCCTATTCGCCAGACAGCGAGAGCTATTGGGAGCCGCTGACGGAGATCAAAAGCGCTTTCCTGGTAGCGCTGCCGGCTTCGATGGCGATGTACAGAACGGATATCGGGCTCGTGTTGGGCCAACGTGGCGAGTTAGAAAGCCCGGCTCGTGACGTACCGCCGCGCCCCGGGTATGCGCCTTTGAAACGCGAGTCGTGGTGCGATCACGCGAATGCCGTGGCGCGAGTCGCGATCGAGCGTCTGGCGCAGGACGCATTTCCGGGAAGCCTTCTCGCCGGAGCCGGCCCATTTAACGGATTAGAAGAGAATGTGCGGTGGTCCGCGCTATTACATGATTTGGGAAAGCTGCAAGGTTCGTGGCAGGATTGGGCCGAGCGGTATGAGAGGGCACGCGATCCAACTTACGTGCACGAGGTACTCGTGGCTCACACCAATTTCGACTACAACTCACCGGAGGATCGCGCTTTGGAGAAGTCGGTTCAGCCCCGGCGGCCGCCGCATGCTGCCGCGAGTACATGGTACGGCTACGCGCTCCTGCCTGATCTGGATGGTGTACGAATCGCTGCCGTGCTGGCCGCTGTGCTGTCACACCATGGCGGTTGGAGTCTGGATCGGATCGAAGGGCTGCATGTCCGTTGCAATGAGGCCGGTTTTGTGAAGCCGGTGGGGAAGCTGAAGCCACCAACTCCCAGTGAACGGGACAGTCTTGCCGCTGGGTTGATGCCGACGGATGGCCGCCGTTTCGCCGGATGGTGGCCGCTGGCCTCGTACCTGATGCGGACTTTGCGGCTGTCCGACCAACGGGCGACGGAGGATAACACCAATGGATAGATTCGTACTTCCCGCGACGACGGGGACCCATGCGGACGCACTCGCCGCCGCGGGGCTGGCGAGCCTTTTGCGGGGTTCCGGCGATTGCACGATTCGAAGAACGGGCGCGGGTTTTGAAGTCGTGCTCGATCCCGCATCAGCTTTCGACGAATCGGGACTCGACTGTTCACCGGGCTACCTGTATTTGAAGCCGAATGAGAAAGCGACAGTTCCCAGTGATGTAGGCGAAGTAATGGACTACGCGGCCGAGAAGGCGAAATTCGACGCCTATCGGAATGCGGAAAAGGCGGCGCGCGCAATCGGCCGCGAGATCGCCGAGGACGTCGACGCGATGAGACCGCGACGGGACTGGCGGCTTTATCAGGCGCTGAACGCTTTAAAGGGAGGCGACGCCACCAACAATGTTTTGAAGGCGATCCGCAAGCTGTCTTCAGCCGAATGGCGCCAGCAGCTATGCGCGGCTCTGGGCGCCGTTCGCGAGAACGCAGTTCCGCAGGTGGCGTGGGGCACATCGCTGGTCCAGATTTTCAGCCCCCACGCGGCCAAAGGCTATGCACGACTAAAGCCGGACAGCACCGGGCGCGGCGATAAGACGAAGGACGGGCTGGCTGAACCTTTTCTCGAGTGGCTGCGGATGCGGGGCTACTTTGCCGCGGCCTGCCCGTTTTTCGTGGGATCGAAGCGTGAGCATGTGCGCTTACTCTGTCCCGTGCCGAAGAACATCGATGCCGGGGCTTTGATGGATGTGGTATCGGAGCTTCGTCAGGCGAGGATTTTCGGTAGCGGTCCCAAGATCGACTGCATGGCGACACTCGAACTTGCGCGACTTCTCATCCGCCATTTTCGCGAGCGCGAGCGCCGGCTGCTGGAACCGGATTCCTTGGTGAGCGGCATCATCATAGCCCACTATCAATCCATGGGCCAAGCGAAGGCGGTGACAGCTATCGAGACCCTCGCTATTCCGGGCTGGTTCCCGCTGGGGACTGAGGCGGACGCGGATTTATGGACAACGGTCCTCGAGGAACATCAGAGCGTAGTTCGCCGTTTCCACGACAATTTCTCCGACGAGATCGGACTCATTCTGGCGTATCGGCGGTTTTTAGAGCGGCGCGGCTCGAAGGCAGTGGCCGCTTTGCTCGAGTTCATGGAGCGGTACGGCATTTTCCTGTTAAGGGAGCGCGCCAGCGATCCGGGCAGCCGGCGCAAACAATTTCGAACAGACCATCTGGAGGCGATTGTGAACCAGCAAGAGGATTACAAGCAGATCATCAGCAATGCGGGCTTCAAGGCAGTAGCTGCCGCCATTCGCAGCGCGACAGTCAGCGCTCAGGTATCGAAGTCAATGGGGCAAAAAGACTACCGGGAGATCCGTTACGATCTCCTGCCCGAGCTTCGGCGTAAACGCAGTTTACCGGGAGTCGGGCCATTCCTGGGAGCGGTGTCGGATTTTATAGGAAAGTACAACGCGGAAAGCGCCCGGCGTCTCGAGCAGGGCAAAACCAGCGGAGTCAAGCGCGTAACCTCCGACGATCTCGAAGCGTTTACTCAGCTTTTGCTTGACCAGAAGAACGCTTCGGTGATTGGCGCGATGCTGACCGCGTACGCTACCTGCCGCGTGCCGAAGGCGACCGATGAACCTGAACCAAGCTCTATCGATGGAAACGAAGGAGAAGTAGCTCAATGAATATCCATTCGCTGTCGTTGTGCGCGCGGGTCACGTTGGACCTGCACAACCTGAATAGTGAGGGCACCGAGGGGAATCAGCAGCAAACCCGGATGGTGCACATCATCGACGAACACGGCGAGCGCCAGATCGTCAATGCCGTAAGCGGCGACATGTTCAAACACATTCTGGTGGGGCATCTCACGCCGTTGCTGGAAGCGGCCGGGCAACCGTTGTCGGACGGAGCCCGCAAACTGAACCCGGACCGAGTGAACGCCGACGAGGCATTCGAGACGAGCATCAAAGGACTCGAGAACTCGGCGGTTTTGGATAAGGTCATCCAGAGCTGCGCAGTTACCGACATTGCCGGGACTCTGATCACAGCCGGACGCGCGGTTGCGCGTAAGTCATGCGTCGAATTTGGCTGGGTGGTGGGATTGCCGGACCGCACCGTGACCGAGCAGTACTTCCACGTCAAGTATGAGCCCGAGACGCGGGCCAAGTCGGCCGGCCAGGAGAAGAAAGGCGAGGGTTCGGTTGCCGGGACACAAGCGATTTTCCACCGCCCGGCCAGTTCAGGCGTTTATGCCCTGATCTGCAATCTCGAACTCGACCGTATCGGCCGCAACGATATCACCCTCGGGCTATCGGTCGATGAGGGCATCCGCGGGAAACGGGGACGCGCGGTCGTGCAGGCGTTAATGGCGACTCTCATTCACCCGTCCGGGGCGCAACGGAACACGCAGAATCCGCACATCGTGAGCTGCGAGGGAATGGTAGCGGTCTCGTCGAGTTCTCTGCCTGCGCCGACGGTAAGCCCGCTGAATCCGGGCTATCGCGAGCAGATGGGCAGTCTGGCCGAGACTCTGAATCTGATCACGGCCGGTAGCGTGACGACGCACCCGTTCGAGAGCCTTGCGGATGGCGCCAGAGTCTTGCAGGTGATTGCCGGCCAGATATAGTTATGCGTGGCAAACGAGTCGTAAAGCAGGGGCGCTTGTTGCCGGACCGGTCGGCTGAGCTGAATGGCGCCGGGCCGGTGGCGGGTGTGCCGGGTCCGGGCCGATGGCTCGTATTCGATTACGAACCAACGTCGCTGTTTTCTTTGAAGATGTCCGCGGCCACCAGTTCGGTGGGTCGAAGCTTGGTAACGCCGACGCCATATGCGGTGAAGATGGCGTTTGTGGATGCGGTGTTTTGCACGGGACGCGGCGAGCGCGCGGCGGAACTGGTTCAGGCCCTGGCTTCTTGCGAAGCACGGATCGGAGTCCCGCAACGCGCCGCGGTGACACATACGATCATCAAAATCCGGCAGGAGAAAAGGCCTCCTAAAGCTGGAGAACCTTACGGTCCGGCCGTGGCGTACCGGGAATTCGTGCACTTTCGGGGCGCACTGCGTTGGGCTTTCGATCTCGCGCGGGTTTCGGATGCCGTTGCCGAACTACTTGTTGTGCTCGCGCCGTTCATCCATTACGTGGGCAAGCGAGGCAGCTTTATCCAGTTCCAGGGTAGAGGCCGCGCGGTGGACCTGGGGCCGGAGTTTACGGAGCCGCTAGAGCCAGGCAGGCCGTACGAGATTACGCGGACGGGACATCTCGCGGTGCTGGACGATTTCGGGCTGGAAGCGGATATCGAGGCGCTCAATTCGTATAGCGAAACACCGATCAAACGCGAGAAGCACCGCCGGTTTGTGCCCACGTTAGTTCCGCTAGCGGTGGTGAATGAGGGGCCGGGCTTTACGGAATACCTGGGTCCAGGCTGAGTCGAGCAGTAAAGGAGTGTTGGCCATGGCAGCTCTTGCATCGCCTTTGCCAGCGACGGCCCGGAAACCTCCGGCGTTGCAATACAACTGGATCACCGCGCGGTACGATTCCGTTCCGGAACAACTCGATTTACCTCTCCCGCCGATGGAAGAGAACGCGGTTTCCGAGGATGGCAGCGCCACCTTGCTATCGACCGAGAGCGGAACGCAACTGCTGGTGGCGGGGTTTGGGCTGTTTATAGGAAAGAAGAGTGAACGGGTGGTGGTCAAGAAGGGCAAGGCGGTTTGCGCCCAGGTACCATTCGTACGAGTTCAGGAGATTGTGGTCGGATCCAGGGGTGTTTCGCTGTCTTCGGATCTGATTGAAGAGCTTTGCGGGCGAGGGATTCGGATCGCCTTTCTGACCACGTCGGGGAAGCCCTACGCCTTGCTCACTTCACCCCTTTTGACGGCCACGGTAGAAACCCGCCGTGCGCAGTTGGAAGCGGTGAACAACGAGCGCGGAGCCGATTTCTGCCGTTGGGTGGTGGCCGGGAAACTCCGCAATCAGGAGAAGCTGCTGCGCTATTTTGCCCGTAGCAGGGAGGGTGCGCAGTTGGAGGGTCTCGAGCGTGCGGCGGGGCAGTTGCGCCACCTTCGCAAGCAGGCGTTGCAATACGAGGGGAATAGCGCCGAATCGGTGAGACCGGCGCTGATGGGGTATGAGGGTACGGGAGGGCGTATATATTGGCGGCAGATTGCGAACGTGCTTCCGCTCGAGTGCCGCTTTGACGGTCGGGAGCAGGTTCCAGGCGACGGCGATGCAGTGAATGCCGCGCTGAACTACGGCTACGGGATACTGTATTCGCACGTTTGGGGCGCGGCGATGAACGCGGGACTGGAGCCTTTCGCCGGACTGCTGCATGTGGACCGGAGCGGGAAGCCCTCATTGGTGCTGGATTTGGTGGAGGAGTTCCGGCAGCCGGTGGTGGACAGGGCCATCTTCTCGTGGCTGAACAAAGGGGGCCGGCTGCGTCTGGAAGGCGGGTTGTTGGATCATGGTTCGCGCGAGGAAGTGGCCGCCCGGGTATTAGGGCGCTTGACGACGACGGAACAGCATCGGGGGAAGCGGCACGAGGTTCGGTCCATCGTTCAGATGCAGGCGCGGCTGGCGGCGGGCGCGTTTCGGGGTCTTCGGGATTACCGGCCATTTGCGTTTCAGTGGTGATTCGTGGCGCGAAGCAACCGGTACCGCGGGGTCTTACAGCCGTTGCAGGTGGGGCGCGGGAGTCCGGAAGCGTCGGTGCTATTGATCTATGACATTGAAAATGACCGCATACGGACTCGGGTGTCGGAGATCTGCCTGGATTTCGGATTGGAGCGCATACAGTTCAGCGCATTTTTTGGACGTCTGAATCGCAACCGGCGGCAGGAACTGTGTTTGCGGGTTCAGCGTGAGATCGGGGATGAGCCGGCGCGTGTGCGCGTGGTGCCGGTTTCCGAAGACGACCTGAAGGAGATGTGGGTGCTCGATCAGTACCGGGGCGAGGCGGAAAAGGGGGGAGCGGGTCTTCCGCGATTGCGAGTTTTGGGGCGGGAGGGATTTTGAACGCGATTGTGGTTACCGATCTGAAGCAATGGGCGTACTGTCCTCGGGTTGTCTACTATCACCGGGTGTTGCCGGGGGCGGGGCAAGCGACGTGGAAGATGCGAGAGGCGTTGGCGGCGCAGGAGTTGATGGAACGGTTGGAGACGCGGCGCGGGTTAGGCGAGTACGGGTGGGAGGGAGCGAAGCGTCGATTCGGGCTTTGGCTGACGAATGAGAGTGTTGGGCTGAGCGGCAAATTGGACCTGTTGCTGGAGCGGGGGAGCGAGGGGGCGGTTGTCGATTTCAAGCTGACGTCCGGTGGGATGGGCGACAACCACAGGATGCAGTTAAGTGGCTATGCGTTGCTGGTGGAGGCGTGTTGCGGTTTGCGGGTTGAGAAGGCGTATCTGTACCGGATTCCGGATGATCGGGTGTTCCAGTTCGAGGTGACCGATAGCTGGAAGGAGAGGGTTCGGGAGGCGGTGGCTGCTATTGGGGAGTTGGAGCGAGCGGCGTGGTGTCCAGAGCCGACGCGGGAGAGGCAGCGGTGCGTGGACTGTGAATACGCGAATTTCTGTGGTGATATTTGGTGAGAATTGGCAGATTGGTGAGATTTGGGGGCGGTTTAGCGATTGTCGCGAATTTAGGGTTTACAGGGGGAGGGAAGTGGTTTATTATTAGGCGATTGTGGAGCGGCCGCGCGCGGCTCCCCGATGATGGAGGGGACTGAAACGGTGAAGCCGGGCGGTGATCTGGCCAAGACCTTCAGCCGCGCGCGGCTCCCCGATGATGGAGGGGACTGAAACGCAATCATCGGTGGGGCAACGTCGTTGATCGGTGGGCCGCGCGCGGCTCCCCGATGATGGAGGGGACTGAAACATCCAGATCCCGCGAATCGGCCCGGTAGCGAGCGTTGCGCCGCGCGCGGCTCCCCGATGATGGAGGGGACTGAAACGAATAAGCATGAAGTCGCGAAGCTGATGGGCGCGCCGCCGCGCGCGGCTCCCCGATGATGGAGGGGACTGAAACGGCAGGTTTGCCCGGCTGCAAAGAACTCCATGTGCTTCGGCCGCGCGCGGCTCCCCGATGATGGAGGGGACTGAAACGTCCAAAGGCATTCCGGCGCTGGGATCGGGCGCAATGCCGCGCGCGGCTCCCCGATGATGGAGGGGACTGAAACCTACGATGGCGGCTCCGCACACCGCGATGTTCCGCTGCCGCGCGCGGCTCCCCGATGATGGAGGGGACTGAAACCCGTTCTCAACTCGGCCGATCGGCCAGCCGTTACCAGCCGCGCGCGGCTCCCCGATGATGGAGGGGACTGAAACCGCGCGTGGCGCTGAGCGCATGCGGGTACTCGATGCGCCGCGCGCGGCTCCCCGATGATGGAGGGGACTGAAACTGTCATTGTTCCGGCTCGGTGCTACTCCTTCCAAAGGCCGCGCGCGGCTCCCCGATGATGGAGGGGACTGAAACAACAGCTTATCAATCCCCATCAAAATCAGTGTTTGAGCCGCGCGCGGCTCCCCGATGATGGAGGGGACTGAAACGAATACCGTCACGAGCGTGTAGATGCCGCCTTGGGCTGGCCGCGCGCGGCTCCCCGATGATGGAGGGGACGGAACCTAGAGACGCTTCGCGCGGCTCATGGGCACCGCTGCTAGCCGCGCGCGGCTCCCCGATGATGGAGGGGACTGAAACTCGGTGTTCGCGGATAGGACCGGAATGCCGGCGCGCCGCGCGCGGCTCCCCGATGATGGAGGGGACTGAAACTCTGAATGAAGTTCCGGCCTGTGTTCCGGCACGCC
>JBBQGC010000081.1:0-21975 GCA_038322705.1 Bryobacterales bacterium
CTTGCCGCCTGCTGCCGAATTAAGTCCTTCCAATACTCAGTCCGGTCGCTGGCCTTTTTCAAACTGGCGCTGGGTTTCATGACCTCTACTATCCGGCAGATCGGGCCTGCGGGCCAGAGGGGTTCATCGGATGCTTACGGAATCCAGACCTCCACCATCTGGATCGTGGCCAGCTTCTCCAGCACGGCATGCGGCGTGAGCCCCGGAGCATGAATCATCAACCGGTTCTTCAACGTCACCTGCAGACAATAGGCCAGAAACGCAATCATCACATGAGCGTCGGCGCGATGCTCCGACTGATGGTAAATCGGCCTGATTCCCAACTCGCTCTCTAACGAGCGGAACACCGACTCGATCTGCGTCAGTTGCACATAGCGAGTCCACAGCACAGAGGGATCTTCACTGGTGAGATTGCTCCTCAACAGATAATGACCGTCGCGCTGCTCAGCCGCTTTCAGCTTGGCTTTGTCCACAGAGAAAGAAAATGTCTGGCGCGTCACCGGCTCGTTTTTGAGCGGCAAGCGGATCTTGACGAAGCCGAACGCCCGGCCCGCTTCCTTACGCGCGGCGCCGATGCGCAACAGTAACGCATCGCGCTTGGGCAGGCTCCGGCGCATCGCCCGCAGTTTGCGCAGCAATCGCACCAGCCGCTTGCGCCGGATCGCCATCTCCTTCAACTGCCGGCCTTCGCTCTTGGCCAACACATAGAGCTCACCTCGTGCGGATACAACTTCACATCCACCGAATCGCGCACCTTTGCCAAGGCAGTGAGAGCCACTTCTTCTCATGCTGATTGATCTTGCCCTTCGGCGTGCCCACCAGATAAAAGGTCTGCCGCTCCGGCTCGCGCATCTCCTTCAGCAACGCCTCGCTCGGGATGCCGCGGTCCATCACCCAGACGCGGCGCGCCTTGCCGTAAGCGTTCTCGATTTTGCTCAAGAAATCCTTCAGCGTGGCGCGATCCGACGTGTTGCCGCTGAGCACTTCGTAGGCCAGAGGGAAGCCATCAGTGGTCACCACCAGTGCAATCACCAACTGTACACAGTCCGGTCTGCCATCGCGGCTGTAGCCGCGTTTGGCTTTGGGATTCTGTTCCATTTCGCCTTCAAAGTAGGTGCTTGTCAGATCGTAGAGCAGCACTTCGAAATCGGCCGCAAACAAGTCCGCCCACTTCTGTTTTAACCACACAAACTTCACGCCTTACTTTTCCGAAAGCGAGCGCAAGGAGCACGGCTGCCAACACCGGCTCTTCTTTGCCCAGGTGGAGTACTGCGACAATCTCGTGTTCCACCGCCGCGCCGCCCTGGATGCTCTCGGCGAACGTCTTCTGGACGCCAATCGCACCATCGGCCAACCCAATAAGATCACGACCATCTTCGGACGCAAGGTGACCAAGCAATATCGCGGAGAACTTAAGACCGTGATCGAAGATCTCGACCTGCCGAACCCGGTCATCTGCAGCCGCGACGGCAACGGGTTCATCAAGCAGTATGTGCGCGATCACCTCAACCTTCGAACCGAACCTGCCACCAACAACGTTACCGACTACGGCGTCAAGAAGGCCGTCGAGAATCTACCTCAGATGCGAGACAAGATGGCGGCTATCGCCGACAACTACCTCGACGTTCAGCAAGATATTCTGGAGACCTTCGTCGATCGAGGTCAACTCCGGAAACTGGCTTAGCCCACAGTGCTGGCCAACGGCAAGCGGATACCTGGGTTGAAGCTCGATCACCCGCGACAGCTTGCCTTGATGCATGCCTTGGTTCGCTTCGCCAACCTTGTCCCCGGCGACACCTTCATGACGAAGTATATTCATCCATATGCGGCCGATGCCTTGGGTTCGACTGTCGATGCCTACACACTGGCTTCGGTCCGATACGATTTATCCAAGCTTCGAGCCATAAGGATTGGTCGAGAAGGTGCCCCGCACCCGCAAGTACCGACTGACAGCACAGGGATACTCGATCTGTCTGGTTTTTTTCCGGCTCTTCGAACGGATCTACGCCCCACTCAGTGCTGGTCTGCTCCAGCCTGTTCGCGGAGACGAACATCTCCAGCAACAGAAGCAAACTCAACTCGATCGCCTCTATAAACGCGTCTCCGACGATCTCGACAAACTCATCGCCCAGGTCGGCCTCAAGATCGCAGCCTGATCTGCCGTCACGAGAACAAAATTCTCGCTATCCCTCGCAATAACTCTCCAGAAACTCAGTTCCAGTTTCCGGTTCTATGAATTGCGCCTGGCGCGTCAAACTCACTAACCACTAACCACTAACCACTTCCCACCAAGTTTTCCACAGCCCCCTCCCACCCGCAACCCGTCCGCCCTCAACAACATCCATCCCAAATCCCGCATCCCGCCAAACGGCGCCGTTCGCACCCCCGTGCTACATATTGGTCGAGATGGCAACACCAGCACAGACCTTCGCCAACCGCATGAATGCCCAGGCGAGCACCGGCCCGACCACGCCGGAAGGCAAATCCGCCTCCAGCAAGAACGCCACGCGCCACGGCCTCACCGCCGCCTTCGCCGTCCTCCCGCACGAAAACCGCGAGGACTTCGAAGAGCTCGAAGCCGCCTACCGCTCCGAGTTCACCCCGCGAACTCCGCACCAGGAATTCATGCTCGGGCAGATCGTCCAGGCCCGCTGGAAGCTCGACCGCATCCAACGCCTCGAATCCCTTGCCTTCGAACAACTGCTCACCGAACCCGGCGCCGCGACCGATCCCGACGAACGCATACTCGCCACCCTCGGCCGCTCCGGCAACATCTTCGACAGACTCCAACGCTACGCCGCCGCTGCCACCAGGTCCTACAACGCCGCGCATCGCGAGTTGAAGAACGCGCGCGCCACAGCCGCCAAAAACCAGGACCAAGCTGCCCAGGCTTTCATCGATCAATACCTCAATTCGCCCAATCCCGGCCGTCAAAAAGCAGATTTGCAAAACGAAGCCAAACCGGCCGCCAGCGCCTACGCCGGGCTCAATCTCGCGCTCCGGCTCTAAGCCATTTACCGCGTTACTGAATAGGATCACTTACCATCGGAGAACCGTCCCATGCCAATGAAAGCTATCGAATTCCAATTCTTTACTGGTTTGAAGCGCCGTCTGTTTCGCAACCCGCGATTGTTGGGCACCTGGGACACCACCGGCCGCTATTCCGACCAATTGTCAGAATCGCCCATGATCGAAGAGATCGGCGCGGACGGCTGCCCTATGTTCCGCGGGTCGGCTTCGCTCGATCTCGCAGATCAGTCCAAGACATTCAAATGGGGCGTCCTTCTTGATGGCCCTTCCGGGTCGAATTTCTGGGGCATTCCTTGCGAAGTTCCGGACATCGGCTCAACGGATCGCCATCGCGCTTTCCGGATTGCGCCCGGCAGCGGTCCGCAAATCGAACGCTATTTCTTCACGCATTGCCGGCGGCTGGGCGCCAACAAGCGCCTTTCGGCTACCGGTCCCGCTACTCTCCTGTTTGCGGCATGGGCGCCGAATGCCCGCGTAGTCGACGTTGTGTTCGGCACCGCCAGCGGATACATTGCCGGTGATGGCCAAGGCATCGATCCCGCGATGCCCGTAGTGTCTCTTTCGCGAACTCCGGATGGCGTATTGGAAGGTGCTGCGCCAGGAGCTTTCGAGCAGTACGTGGGCCTGCCCTACATGTACCGGATCAAAAACGCACAAGGCGCGACTGTCTATCGGACCGACATCTTCTCGCGGAGTCAAGCGGGAAAGGGCGACATCGATCCGTCCAAGTCATCCTGGCCCGGCACGGCGGAGACGTTGGATGGCACGGTGAGTTGCAGCGTCGTAATTGACCCGGATGTCATTCGCGCAGCGTTTGAGTCGACTCCCGCGGGCGCGCCATCCGCTCTGATTCCTGCCGAAGACTTCTGGTCCGGTGAATTCACGCCCGGCCTCCCCGTGCCGGCCCGTTTCGAGGACCTCACTATTTACGAGCTCCACGTGGGCTCGCTCGGCTTCGGTAAAACCGGACCCGGCACCCTCGCCGACGCCATCCAGTTCTTGGATCACCTGGTCGCCTTAGGTGTAAATGCTGTCGAGCTGCTTCCGATGGCTGAATTTGGAGGCGCCACAGGTTGGGGCTACGGAAGCTCACACCACCTCTGTATTGAATCGAGCGCTGGTGGCCGCGATAAATACCGTCACTTTGTGCGCGAATGTCATCGCCGCGGTGTGGCCGTCATTCAGGATGTCGTCTACAACCACTACGAGGATGGCCGCGTGGATCGAGCCGAAAAGTTCTACGATTCCACCGCGCCCAAACAAGACATTTATTACTGGTACGAGGGCCGTACCAGCGATTATCCATTTCCGGACGGCGGATATCTCAATAACGGGTCGAGCGGCCGCACGCCCCGATTTTTTGAGGAGAACGTCCGTCAGCAGTTCATCAGCGCCGCTGCGTTTTTGATTGAAGAAATGCACGTCGATGGATTCCGCGTGGATTTGACTCAGGCGATGCATCGCGACAACACGCTGAACGCAGATGGTTCGCCAGTCGGCCGAGCCAACATCTTCGGCCAAAAGTTTCTACGGCAATGGAGCCGCACACTCCACATGATCCGGCCGACGGCCATGTTGATTGCCGAGGATCACACGGGATGGTCCGCGGTGGTCAACCCTCCCGATGAGGGCGGACTCGGATTCGATGCGCGATGGGAGGTCGGCTTCTATCACAGCCTGATCGGCGATTCCGATTTTGCCGGCAGCCGGCCGCGCTTGCTGAAACACGCCGGATTTGGGGGCAATGAGCCGCTTGCGATGGATGGATTCGCCGGCATGCTCTTCAATACTCACTCAAACCAGATCGTATTTCACGAATCGCACGACGAGGCCGGCAATGCACCGGGCACGGCGCGCACCATGGTCACGGCCGTCAATGGCGCGCCGCTCACCGGTGCCACTCGCACCACCGCCGAGGCGCGCTGCAGGCTTTGCTTTGGTCTCTCGCTGCTCTCCGCGGGTACGCCGATGTTCTTCATGGGTGAGGAGATTGGAGCGCAGCGGCCTTATACCTATAACAACTTCATCAATAATCGCGAAGACATCCTGGGCGAACGCGCAGGCAACGGCAGCCATTTGTTCCGTTTCTATCAGGACCTCATCAGTTTGGGCCGGAGCCTGCGCTCGATTCGCAGTCATAACATCGATATCTTGCATGAGTCAAATGACAACCGGGTAATCGCATTTAAGCGGTGGACCGGCGATGAGCAATTAATCATTTTCGCGAGCTTCAACAATACTCCGTTTGCCGGCGGCTACGTCATTCAAAAGGACTCACTGGCGATTCCGGACGCCGGGTGGACGGAAGTATTCAATAGCGATGCTGCCATTTACGGCGGCCAAAACACGGGTAACTTCGGCGCGACACTGTTTTCGCGCCAGAGTCAATTCACGGCCAATATTCCGGCCAACGGCTTCGTCGTATTTGTGAAGCAATGATCCGGGCTTCGTACGATTCGGTAACATACAACATGCGTAACGAATTCACTGCGATTCTCGAGCTCGACGGTCCGTGGCACATCGCGTATTGCGCCGAAGTGCCCGGCGCCAACGGTCAAGGCGCATCCCGGGAGGAGTGCATCGCCAACCTGAGGGAAGCAATCGCTCTCATCCTGGAGCACAGGCGTGAGGAGGCATTGCGCGCCCTGCCGCCCGAAGCAAAGCAGGAGTTGGTCGTAATTCAATAACTCGCGACGGAAACCCGCAGCACGCGCGGTCCGGAACCGCCCGGTCCGAAATCAAGCCCCCAGTCAGTCTGATCTCCATTCAGAATGCGCAGGAACTTGAATGATCCGTTCTCGGTAAGGGTAATAGCCGGGTTCATGCTACAACGATCATATGCCTGCGTTTCGCGTGACGACGCCTGCGCGCGCCTACGATGCCGTGATCGAGCGCGGCATTCTGGGGCGTGCGGGCGAGTTCGTTCCCCAAAACGCCGGCGCCGTATTCGTGGTCACCACCGAAGACGTTTGGAACCTGCACGGCGCGAGACTGCGGGCATCGCTCGAAGCCCCCAACGTGCTCTTGTTCCCCGGCGGTGAAACCCGCAAACGCCTCGCCCAAGTGGAAGCGCTGGCCGATCAGATGGCGCTTGCCGGAGCCGATCGTACTTCGATCGTGATCGGGTTCGGCGGCGGCATCGTCACCGACCTGGCCGGGTTCCTCGCATCCATCTTTATGCGCGGCGTTCCAATCCTGCAGATTCCGACAACGCTGCTTGCGCAAGTGGATGCGGCGGTCGGCGGCAAGACGGGCGCGAATCTTGCGTCGGCCAAGAACTTGATCGGAACGTTCCATCAACCCATGGCCGTGCTCATCGACCCCGACGTCATCGCGACGCTCTCGGACCGCGAGTATCGCGCAGGCTTGCAGGAGATAGTCAAGTGCGGCGTGATTCAGGACCCCGATCTGTTCGCTGCCTTCGAAACCGGCCGTGAGCGCGTCCTGAACCGCGACCCCGCTCTGCTCGACGAACTGATCGCGGGCGCCGTTCGCATCAAAGCGGACGTGGTCTCTCGCGACGAAAAGGAGAGCGATCTCCGTCGCATTCTGAATTTCGGCCACACCATCGGCCACGCGCTCGAGGCGGAGACTTCGTACTCGCGCTTCCTGCATGGCGAGGCGGTGGCATTCGGAATGGTCGCGGCAACGCGCCTGGCCGTAACTTCGGCAGGCCTCGATGCGCACGACGCCAGGCGAATCATAACAACGGTGCGCAATTACGGCCCGATCCCGCCAGTAGACGACATCGTTCCCGCTCGCCTGTTCAACCGCTTGTCGAGCGATAAGAAGACCCTGCACGGCAATGTTCATTTCGTTCTGCCGGAACAGATCGGCGCGGTGCGCATCGTCACCGGCATCCCTGAACAGGCAGTGCTCGACGCCATTGATTGGACAATCGCAAGCTATTCCACAGCGCGAGCCATGGCCTGATGGGCACAACGCCCCGCGGCACGGCCGGCGAGCGGCAGGCAGCAGAGTGGGTGCGCGGCATGTTCGGCGGCATCGCGCACCAGTACGATCTTCTGAATCATCTGCTCTCCTTCAACCTCGACAAGCGTTGGCGGCGCCGCACCGTCGATCGCGTCGGCCGCATCGTGACCGCTCCGGACGCCCGCATACTCGATCTTTGCTGCGGTACTGGCGACGTCATGATCGAGCTCGAGCGCCGGCGCGGCAAACCCGTTCTCGGAGCCGACTTCTGCCACCCCATGCTGACCGCCGCAACGGACAAGATCCGCCGCAGCAGGCTGCATTCAACCCTGTTCGAAGCCGACGGACTGTCGCTGCCGCTCGCCAACGATTCGCTTGACGCCATCACTATCGCCTTCGGGTTCCGCAACTTCGTCAATTATCAGAGGGGACTGGCCGAGATGCTGCGCGTTTTGAAGCCAGGCGGAATCGCCGCGATTCTCGAGTTCTCGCAGCCCCAGAACCCCTTGTTCTCCCGCCTCTACGACTGGTTCTCGGCGGTTCTTCTGCCGCGCATCGGCGGCCTGATCTCAGGTTCGCGGCAGGCCTACTCCTATCTGCCCGAGTCCATCCGCAAGTTCCCCAACGCCGCTCAACTCGAGGCCCGCATGCGCGAAGCTGGCTTCAGTAAAGTCGAGCATGAGCTGCTGGCGCTCGGAGCCGTCGCCCTCCACATCGGTTGGAAGTAAGCCGGCCAGACGGTTGTCTAAAACAAACGATGATACGATTGAATTGATCGAACATCCGCCTGGCAACCTACGTCTCTAAGGAATGGGAGACTCCCGTGAATAGGAAGAAGCTCGTAATAATGGTGATTGCCCTAATTGTGGTTGCTGGAGGTGTTTTTGCCAGCCTCCGGATGAAGCAGAACGGGGTGGTAACCGTTCAAACCGGCCGCACCATGCGCCAGGACGTCACCAGCCTGGTCACCGCCTCGGGCGAGATCAAGCCGCGCAACTACATCAACATCGGCGCCAACGCCTTCGGGCGTATCACCGACCTGCTGGTGAAGGAAGGCGACCACGTTCATAAGGGCCAGGTGGTCGCGCGCATCGAGTCGATCCAGGCCAAAGCCGACCTGGACGCCTCACAAGCCGCGCTGAATTCCACTCTGGCCGACTCGGCGTCGGCCGAAGCCGGGTTGCGCGCCATGGACGACGCGATCACGACTGCCCAAGCCACGGTCGACAAGTCCAAAGCCGACGTGGACCGCGCCAAGAACTTCTTCGATCGCGCCGCTTCTCTCTTGAAAGACAAGCTGGTGGCGCGCCAGGAGTACGATCAGCGAAAGTCCGACCTCGATTCCGCCCAAGCCGCCATGCGCGAAGCTCAGGCCCGGTTGGAACAGTCCCGGTCGCAACGCGCCCAGTCGGCCTCACAGTTGACCGGTGCGCAACGCCGCATCGCCCAGTACAAGGCGCAACTGGCACGCGTCGCCGACGTCCTCGCCAAGTACGACTCAGTCGCTCCGATCAACGGCATCGTAACCAATTTGCCGGTGCGCGTGGGCGAAAGCGTCGTGGTCGGCATTCAGAATTCGCAGGGCAGTACGCTGATGACCATCGCCGATATGTCGATCATCACCGCCGAAGTCAAGGTCGATGAAACCGACATCGTCAACGTCAAACTGGATCAGCAGGCCGATATCACCGTGGACGCCATTCCCAACAAGACATTCAAGGGCCATGTCATCGAGATCGGTAACACCGCCATTCTGCGATCCACCGGTGTAGCAGCGTCGCAAAGCGCGGTTTCAAGCCAGGAAGCGAAGGACTTCAAAGTCGTCATCGCCATGGACAACGCACCCGATGAGATCCGGCCCGGTTTGTCCTGCACCGCGAAGGTCACCACGGCAACGCGTCAAGGCGCCGTGACGGTTCCGCTGCAGGCGTTGACGATCCGGCAGAAGGGTGATCTGGAGCCGCCGGTCAAAGGCAAGAACGTTTCCGCGAACACCCAGCAGGATCCCGCCAAAGAGAAAGCGCGCAAGGAAGAGATCCAGGGTGTGTTCGTTATCAAGGGAGACAAGGCCGAGTTCCAGCCGGTCAAGACCGGAATCACCGGGGCGACCGATATCGAAGTCACTAGCGGTCTCGATGCCGGGCAGGAGATTATCACCGGATCTTACAAAGTGATCCGGACGCTAAAGAACGAAACGCGGGTCAAGGTGGACAACAAGGCTCCCGCCGCCTCCGAAACGAAGAGTTGAAAGACAACGCATAACATGGCACAGGCAGTTGCGATTGAAGACAAGGTCGAGCGTGGCGAGCAGTTAAAGCGTGACGGCATAGTCATCCGTACATACGACCTCTGGAAGACGTACGTGATGGGCGACCAGGAGATCCACGCCGTTTCGGGCGTCGATGTCGAGATCCGGCGCGGAGAGTACGTCGCCATCATGGGGCCGTCCGGCTCCGGTAAGTCGACGCTCATGAATCTGATTGGCTGCCTGGATACCGCCACCGCGGGCCTGTATTATCTCAATGGCAAGCTGGTCAGCGACATGGACGACGACGAGTTGGCCCGTATTCGGAATAAGGAGATCGGGTTCGTCTTCCAGACGTTTAACCTGCTGCCCCGCGCCAGTGCATTGCACAATGTCGAACTGCCCTTGATCTACGCGGGTATTTCGGCCGAGGAGCGCGCCGAGAAAGCCAAGGTCGCCCTCCGCGCCGTCGATCTCGAACAGCGCATGTACCACAAGCCCAACGAGCTTTCTGGCGGACAGCGCCAGCGTGTTGCCGTTGCCCGCGCGCTAGTAAACAACCCGTCGATATTGCTGGCCGACGAGCCCACGGGCGCTCTCGACACCGCAACCGGGAACGAGATCATGGCTCTGTTTGAGCGCCTGTACCAGCAAGGCAACACCATCGTGCTTGTCACCCACGAACACGATATCGCTCTGCACGCTCACCGTATCGTCCACGTGCGTGACGGCAAAGTCGAGCGCGACGAAAAGATCAAATAGGCGAAGATGGCCTCGTTGTGGGGTGCTGCATGACCAGAGACGAAGCCATCGCGGAGATCACCCGCCGCGTTGTGGAATACTTTCAGCCGGAACGGATTTATCTGTTCGGTTCCGTTGCACGCGGCGACGACGGGCCAGACGGCGACCTGGATTTTCTGGTAGTGGTCCCCGACGATATCGCGGCGGAAAAATTGCGTCCCGGCGGCGCGCGAAGAGCAGTTCGCGAAACGGGATTCGCCAAAGACATCGTACCGTGGCGCCGGACTGACTTCGAGGCGCGCGCATCGTGGGTCAAAGCTTCGCTGCCGGCGACAGTAATCCGCGAAGGAAAGCTGTTGTATGACGCCCGATGACGCCAGAGCAATGGAGAGCCGCGAGTGGCTCACCAACATGCCGGATCCCGAGAAGACCGAAACGATGTTCGCGCTTGCAGCCCTGATCTGAGGAACACTCAAGGCGCGGGTTTCGTACTCTGTACAGGCTCCAATGTACAGGCTATTTCTGTTCCTGACCGCGCTCCCCATACTGGGGCAAGATGCCGCCGCAATCATGTCCCAAGTGGCGGCCAACGTTGAACAGGCGGCGGAAGTCCGCACCAAATACGTCTATCATCAGCGCGCCCGCAGCAGCCTGGTGGCGCTGACGGTAACCTGTCGCGCAGGGAGGAACGGGACTATTCGGCAACGCCCGGCCCAACCCGCACGGAAAAGGAACTGGAAGCAGATGATCCCGTACTCCGATCCAGGTCACAAGTACAAGGACACGGATATTGATGGCGACTTGATCTCCAGCCTCACCGACGATCTGGTAAACGGTAAGGAGTCGCGCGACGGCATCCCCCACTCACTATTCCCGCTCAGTACGAAAGACCTGCCGCTATACACATTCACTATGAAGGGCGAGGCCTGGATCGATGCCGCCGAGTTGCAACCCGTTCGCATCGAAACGCAACTCGCTTTCCAGATCCCCTGGGGTGTGCGCGTTTTTCTCGGCACCAACTTGCGGCAGTCCGCCTTTCCGATCACCTACGTCCGAGTCGCCGGGAATGTCTGGTTTCCGGCCACCTACGGGACCGAATTCCGCTTCAACGTTCTCTGAGGTTACAAACGCTCGGTCAGACTGAACATGGAGAGCAGCGGATTCCAGAAGACCGGCGCGACATCGAAAATCGATTACGCAATCGAGTAGCATTCGCCGGGCAGGTTCACGCGGGCCGTGGAACATTACAAAACCGAGCGACAATCGGAATTGTGGCGCCTGAAAAACCGGGTCCCTCCATGCGCTCCCGCCTGTTTGGCTGGTGGTACCTGAGCATCGGTGCGGGCTTCACACTGCTGGCCATCGACCGCTGGATGCGCGGCGGAATCCCGTGGCTTACCGCCATCCGTTTCGCGATCGCCGCGGGCTTCTTCGTCCTGGGCTATCTCGAATTGAAATCCAAACTGCGGCGCTGACCGGTAACCATCCCGCTTCCGCGCTGTATCCTCTAACGTGAGCGGAATCAGGAAGGGGCGCTCGCGAGCGTGATCATCAACGACGAGAGCTTGATGGCTGAGGTGCGCGAAGGTGACCTGCGCAAACTCGCCATGCTCTTTGAACGGCACAACCGCGCGCTATACACATTCTTCATGCACATGAACGGCAATCCCGACTTGAGCGAGGACCTGGTTCAAGACGTCTTCTTCCGCATCCTTCGCTACCGGCACACGTACGACGGGAGCCGGTCGTTCGCCGCGTGGATGTACCAGATCGCGCGCAACGCGAGCATCGACGCAGCGAATAAGCACAAAGGCGAGTTGCAGTTGATCACGGACCGCGAAGACGAGGACGGCAGAACGATGGACGAACCGGTGAGTCAGATGGCCGGCGCCGAGGAAACGTTGAAGAAGCGCCAGGAAGTCGCCCTGCTGAGGCGCGCGCTCGAACGGCTTCCCGACGACAAACGCGAGGTCCTGGTGTTGAGCCGTTTTCAGAATCTTGCCTACGGCGAGATCGCCGTGATTCTCGGTTGCGAAGTAGGCGCAGTCAAGGTTCGCGTGTATCGCGCCACTCGCGCCTTGGGTCAGATCTATTTCGAATTGGCGGGGGAAAGAGCGTCATGAAGTGTGAAGACTACCGGTCGCAGCTTCCCGAGTATTGGGAAGGCGCGCTCGACGAGGAAGATAAGGCGGGGTTGGAGATGCACCTGGCAGCCTGCGCGGGTTGCCGGAGTGAGGCGGACAGTTTAGCGGCAATCTGGCACGGGCTGGCGCGTATCCTGCTCGCACAACCCTCAACGCTGATGCGCCGCCGTTTCTACGACCGGTTGGATGGTTACCGTATGGGCCAGTTCGAAGTAGGACCGAACCCGGCGCCGAAACGAAAATGGTTCCCGATGCGGCCCGCGTTCCAAGTCGCTTCCGCTGCTGCGATGCTCGCCATCGGCTTTTTCGCCGGGTACCGCTTCGACGACAAGCGCGACAACATGCAGTTGTCGCAACTTCGTTCCGAGGTCAGCAACATGCGCCAGATGGTTACTCTTTCGCTCCTTCAGCAGCAAAATGCGAGCGAGCGCCTCAAAGGTGTGAATTGGGCATACCGCGTCGAGCAGTCCGACACCGAGGTGCTTTCGGCATTGCTGTACACCGTAAATCACGATCCGAATGTGAACGTCCGGTTGGCCGCGGTGGACGCTCTGCGGACTTTCGCCGATAGCCCGGTAGCGCGGCGGGGTTTGCTGCAGGCCATTCCCAAACAGGATTCGCCGATGGTGCAAGTCGCGCTGATCGACACGCTGGTGGACTTGCACGACACCGAGGCGCTCCCGGTGCTTCGAGCCTTATCGAGCAACGCCGCGTCGAGCTCCGAAGTTCGCGAGAGGGCGCAATGGGCGCTGGGGAAAATTCAATGATTTACTTCGCAATACTATTCGCCACAATTGCGGCCGCCCAGGATGCCGGCGAGCGCGTGACCGTGCCGTTCAGCGACCCATCCCGGCCGAAGATCGTGAAAGGCAGTCTGATCAACGCGTGCTTTACCGTGGAAGGTTATGACGGCAAGGAAGTGGTGCTCGAGGCCAAGGGCTCCGGTGGCCATCGATTACCGCGCGGAGTCGAGGGCATGAAGCGCATCGACTCCAACGGATTCGGGCTCACCCTCGAAGAGGAGAACAACACCGTCCGGATCCACGGGCCTGCAACGGGTTCCACCAACGTTATGGTCCGCGTTCCTCGCGATGTCGCCCTCAATCTGCAATGCGTGAACGGCGGCCAACTCAAAGTGACCGGCGTGTCGGGGGACTTGGAGTTGAGCAATACCAACGGGAACGTTTCAGCCACGAATGTTTCAGGCTCAGTGCTCGCCCACTCCCTGAACGGCAAGGTGGTCGTATCGCTAGACCGCATCACCGCCGACAAGCCGATGTCGTTCAGCACTCTAAATGGCGACATCGACGTGACCCTGCCAGCCGGCACACGAGCAACGCTGCGGCTGAAATCCGATAACGGCGAGATTTTCACTGATTTCGAGATGAGACTGAATCCGACAGCCTCTCAGCCCACTGTCGACGAAACTCGCGGGAAGAGCGGCAGGTATCGTGGGAAGATGGAGAAAGCCATGGTCGGATCCATCAACGGCGGCGGCCCGGATATGACGTTTAAAACGCTGAACGGGAACATCTTCGTACACCAGCGCAAGTAGCACCCCACCCCCGCCGCGAAAAGGCATTTGACTTGCTCAGAGCTCCTTTGCTAACCTGGAGTAGAATTTCTGACCGGAGACAGCACCGGACCTTGCTCCTGTGATTCTTTCATCCTGCGATTATTTGTGCCCTGCCTCTGCGGGGTCACAAGGCTTTGCCATGCGCGCTTTTGTTTCGCCATTGGTGTATCCGCACCGGCACTTGCTCTTGAAAAATTCAACTGGTCCCTCTCCAACCGTTCTGTTCGTGCTGTCCTCTTTGATGCTAGCCGGAATCCGGCCGCCGGCTATGACATGACCCGGCGGCCTATTTGCCGCCGTCCGACCCTGAGGAGTGGAAATGCAAAATTCGTCTAACGGTGCTACCCGCGAACGCGTCGATTTTTCGAAGATCAAGACCTCGATCCCGATTCCGAACCTGATCGAAGTCCAGAAGAAGTCCTATGAGCGCTTTTTGCAGATGGATCTCCTGCCCAGCGAGCGGGAAGATACCGGACTGCAGAGCGTCTTCAATTCCGTGTTTCCGATCTCCGATTTTCGCGGCTTGAGCCAGCTCGAGTTCGTGGACTATTCCATCGGCAACTGGGAGTGCAAATGCGGAAACCTGAAAGGCCTGCATCATCTGCGCTCCACCTGCCGCAACCCCAACTGCGGCGCGACCATCCGTACCGATCCGTTCCATGCCGGCGAAGTGCTGTGTCACAAGTGCGGCACCTTCAATAAGAACATCGTCACTTTCTGCAACCGCTGCGGCGACCCCGTCGATCTACAACTGAAGTACGGCGTCCCCGAGTGCGAGGAACGCGGGATGACGTACGCCGCCCCGCTCAAGGTCACCATCCGCCTCACGGTATACGACAAGGATCCCGAGACCGGCACCAAGAGCGTCCGCGACATCAAGGAACAGGAAGTCTTCTTCGGCGAAATCCCGCTGATGACGGAGAACGGCACGTTCATCATCAACGGCACCGAACGCGTCATCGTCAGCCAGTTGCACCGCTCACCCGGCGTCTTCTTCGAAAAGGTCCCCGCGCAGGGCTACTACCTCGGCAAGATCATTCCCTATCGCGGAAGCTGGGTGGAATTCGAATACGACAGCAAGAATCTGCTGTACGTACGTATCGACCGCAAACGTAAATTTTACGGAACCGTATTTCTGCGCGCGCTCGGCTTCAAGAGCGATTCCGAAATTCTGCGCGCCTTCTACGACATCAGTGAAATCAGCCTGGATAAGGGCAAGCTGTTCTGGAAAATCAGCCGCGGCCTCAAGGGGCTGAAGCTCTCCTTCGCCATTAACGCGAAGAACGGCGACCCGATCGTACCGCAAGGGCGCAAGATCACCGAGTCGCTGTTCAAAGAGATTCTGAAGCAGAAGATCGAGCAGGTCGAGATCGACGTCACCGATCTGCAAGGCGCATTCGTAGCCTCCGATGTCATCGACATGGAGACCGGCGAGGTCCTCATCGAGGCCAATCAGGAACTGACCGCGCCCACCGTCACGAAGCTGCGTGACGCGGGCATCTCCAAGTTCGAAGCCTTCTTCCCGGAGCGCGACGACGCGGGCAACGTCATATCCGTCACCTTGAAAAAGGATCCGGTGAAGACGCAGAACGACGCGCTGCTCGAGATCTACCGCAAGCTGCGTCCCGGCGACCCGCCGACGGTCGACACCGCCACACAGCTCTTCCAGGGCATGTTCTTCGACCCGCGCAAGTACGACTTCTCGCGCGTGGGCCGCATGAAGTTCAACATCAAGCTGCACGATAAGGCGGACGAAACTTCGCTCGACAAGCGCACGCTCGATCAGAAGGACTTCATCGACACCATCAAGTACCTGTTGAAGCTACGCCGAGGAATCGGGTCGGTAGACGACATCGATCACTTGGGCAATCGCCGCGTCCGCGCGGTGGGCGAGCTGCTCGAGAACCAGTTCCGCATCGGCTTGGTGCGCATGGAGCGCGCCATTAAAGAGAAGATGTCGGTCTACCAGGAAATGTCGACGGCCATGCCGCACGACCTGGTGAACGCGAAGCCTGTGATGGCGGCCATCCGCGAATTCTTCGGATCGAGCCAGTTGTCGCAGTTCATGGATCAGACCAATCCGCTGTCCGAGATCACACACAAGCGCCGTCTCTCGGCTCTTGGACCAGGAGGTTTGTCGCGTGAGCGCGCCGGCTTCGAAGTTCGCGACGTCCACCCGACGCACTACGGCCGCATCTGCCCCATCGAAACGCCGGAAGGTCCGAACATCGGCCTGATCTCGTCGCTGTCCTGTTTTGCGCGCATCAACGATTACGGCTTCATCGAGAGCCCGTACCGTCGCGTTCGCGCTGGCGTCGTGATCGAGGAAGTGAAGGTCATGAACCCCGGCGACGCAACGACCAAGGTCGGCGACATTCTTCAGAAGGTCGACGCCGACAAGATCAACACCGACCTGGGCAACAAGAAGAAGCAGATCTCCGAGATCGAGCCGCATTGCGATTACCTGTCGGCTTGGGAAGAAGACAAGTACATCATTGCCCAGGCGAATATTCCGCTCGCCCCCGACGGCACGATCCAGACCGATCTGGTGAACGCCCGTAAACAAGGGAACTTCGTCCTGGTGCATCGCGACGAAGTGGAGTACATGGACGTGAGCCCCAAACAGCTCGTGTCCGTCGCGGCCAGTTTGATTCCCTTCCTCGAGAACGACGACGCCAACCGCGCGCTGATGGGATCGAACATGCAACGCCAGGCGGTACCGCTGTTGCGCGCCGATTCTCCTTATGTAGGAACCGGCATGGAGCGCGTCACGGCTCGCGATTCCGGAGCCGTCGTCATCTGCAAGCGCGCGGGCGTGGTGGACTCGGTCGACTCCGAGCGCATCATCGTCCGTGTCGAAGGCGGAGCGGCGCATGAGGGACAGATGTCGCGCGAAGTGGGCGCGGACATCTATTCGATGACCAAGTTCAAGCGGTCGAACCAGAACACCTGCATTAATCAAAAGCCGATTGTCGAAGTCGGCGAGCGTGTGAAGAAGGGTGCGGTTCTGGCCGACGGTCCGTGTACGGATAAGGGCGAACTGGCATTGGGACGCAACGTTCTCGTGGCGTTCATGCCGTGGCGCGGGTACAACTTCGAAGACGCGATCGTGGTCAGCGAGAAGCTGGTTAAGGACGATTACTACACCTCGATTCACATCGAAGAGTTCGAAATCGAGGCGCGCGATACCAAGCTGGGGCCGGAGGAAATCACGCGCGATATTCCGAATATCGCCGAGAGCTTCCTGCGCAATCTGGACGAGAGCGGAATCATCCGCGTGGGCGCGACCGTCAAACCCGGCGACATCCTCGTCGGTAAGGTGACCCCCAAGGGCGAGACGCAGCTCACCCCGGAAGAGAAGCTGCTGCGCGCGATTTTCGGTGAAAAGGCCGGCGACGTGAAGGATGCGTCGCTGTACTGCCCGCCGGGAATCGAGGGCACGATTGTGGACGCGAAGGTGTTCTCGCGCAAGGGCGCGGAACTCGACGAGCGTTCCAAGGCGATTCTCGAAACGCAGATCGAACGCATGCACCGCAACCTCGAGGACGAGAAGCGCATTCTGAACGACGAGCGCGCCAAGCGGCTTTCGAACCTGTTCGAAGGCAAGCAGCTTCAGGCCGATTTGCACGACGAGAAGACCAACAAGAAGCTGCTCTCCAAGGGTGCGGAGCTGACCCGCGACCTGATCGAGAAACTGCGCGGGCGCGACTTGAAGCGCATGAAGATGTCCGGCAAGGACATGCGCTTGAACGAGCAGATCGACGAGATCGAGGAGATGACATCGCGCCAGATCGCGGTGCTCGAGAAGATCACCGAGGAGAAGATCGCCAAGCTCCGCAAGGGCGACGAACTGCCTCCCGGCGTCATCAAGATGGTGAAGTGCTACATCGCGATGAAGCGCAAGCTGAGCGTCGGCGACAAGATGGCCGGCCGCCACGGCAACAAGGGCGTGATCGCGCGCATCGTGCCGGAAGAAGATATGCCCTATCTTCCCGATGGCACGCCGGTGGAAATCGTTCTGAATCCCCTGGGTGTTCCGTCCCGTATGAACGTCGGGCAGATTCTCGAAACCCACTTGGGATGGGCCGCGCAGGCGCTGGGCGTTCGTTTCGCGACGCCGGTGTTTGATGGCGCGACCGAGAAGAATATCAAGGAGCAGTTGACCAAGGGCGGGCTGCCAACTTCGGGCAAGGTGAAGTTGAACGACGGCATGACCGGCATTCCGTTCGAGCAGCCGGTGACGGTGGGCTACATCTATATGTTGAAGCTGTCGCACCTGGTGGACGACAAGATCCACGCGCGCTCGATTGGGCCGTACTCGCTAATCACCCAGCAGCCGTTGGGCGGCAAGGCGCAGTTCGGCGGCCAGCGCTTCGGCGAAATGGAAGTGTGGGCGCTGGAAGCATACGGCGCGGCATATGTTCTACAGGAGTTGTTGACCGCGAAGTCGGACGACGTTTACGGCCGCGCCAAGATCTACGAAGCGATCGTGAAGGGCGAAGCGGCAGCCGAGCCCGGCGTTCCCGAATCGTTCAATGTTCTCATCAGGGAACTTCAAAGCCTTTGCCTCGATGTCGAGCTTATGAAGAAACCGCGCGAGATACCCGATACGGCGCTCGCGGCTGACTAAATGAATTCTGGCCGCGGATGAACGCTGATGAACGCCGATTGCGAACTTTTGGCACTGCGTTTATCGGCGCTAATCCGCGGCTGATGACAGTTTCCTAGGGAGATTTCATGTATCGTTCTTCTCCATACGATAGAGCAAACTTGATAGCGGACTTCGATTCCATCCGAATCAGTCTCGCGAGCCCGGAAAAGATTCGTAGCTGGTCGCACGGCGAAGTCACCAAGCCCGAGACCATCAACTATCGCACCTTCAAGCCGGAGCGCGACGGGCTGTTCTGCGCGCGGATCTTCGGTCCGATCGCCGACTGGGAGTGCTTGTGCGGCAAGTACAAGCGCATGAAGCACCGCGGCGTGATCTGCGATAAATGCGGCGTCGAAGTGACTTTGTCGCGGGTGCGCCGGGAGCGGTTGGGACACATCGAACTGGCCAGCCCGTGCTCGCATGTGTGGTTCTTCAAGGGTCTGCCCAGCCGCATCGGTTATCTCCTGGACATCACGCTGCGTGAACTCGAGCGCGTGCTGTACTTTGAAGCCTACGTCGTTGTCGATCCCGGCGAAGTCGCCGGCATCCATCGCGGCGAAGTAATCTCCGACGAACGCAAGCGCCAGCTCGATCAGGAGTTCTATGGCAAATTCGTCGCCATCATGGGCGCCGAGGGCATCAAGGAGCTGCTGAAGAAGATCGACATCGAAGCGCTCTCCCTCGAGATCCGCGAGAAGATGAAGACCGAGGCGTCGCAGCAGAAGAAGCTGAAGTACGCCAAGCGTCTGCGCGTCGTCGAGAGCTTCCGCAAGTCGGGCAACAAGCCGGAGTGGATGATCCTCGACGTGCTCCCGGTGATTCCTCCCGAGCTGCGACCGCTGGTGCCGCTCGATGGCGGCCGCTTCGCCACTTCCGATCTCAATGACCTTTATCGCCGTGTCATCAACCGCAACAATCGCTTGAAGAAGTTGATGGAGCTGCATGCTCCCGACGTCATCGTGCGCAACGAAAAGCGCATGCTGCAGGAAGCCGTGGACGCGCTGTTCGACAACGGCCGCCGCGGTCGCGTACTGCGCGGGGCGAATAATCGCCCGCTCAAGTCCCTCTCCGATACGCTCAAAGGCAAGCAGGGCCGCTTCCGCCAGAACCTATTGGGCAAGCGCGTCGACTACTCCGGCCGCTCCGTCATCGTGGTCGGACCCGAGCTGAAGCTGCATCAGTGCGGTCTTCCCAAGAAGATGGCGCTCGAGCTGTTCAAGCCCTTCATCTATCATCGCCTCGAACAGCGCGGCCATTGCACCACCATCAAGCAGGCCAAGGAACTCGTCGAGCAGCAGGATCCGGTGGTTTGGGACATTCTCGAAGAGGTCATCAAGGACCATCCCATTCTTCTGAACCGCGCTCCCACGCTGCACCGCCTGGGCATCCAGGCCTTCGAGCCGGTGCTGGTGGAAGGCAAGGCGATCAAGATTCACCCGCTGGTCTGCACCGCGTTCAACGCCGACTTCGACGGCGACCAGATGGCCGTCCACATTCCGCTATCGCCTGAAGCGCAGATCGAAGCATCGACCTTGATGCTCTCGTCGAACAATATCCTGTCGCCGGCGCACGGCGCTCCGATCGCGGTACCGACCCAGGACATGGTTCTGGGCATGTACTATCTGACCAAGTCGCGCCCCGGCACCAAGGGGGAAGGCCGCACGTTCGCATCGACCGACGATGTCCTGATTGCGCTCGAGATGGGCGAAGTCGAAACGCTGTCGCCGATCAAGCTGCGCTACACGGGCAAGGTGATCGATCTCACCAAGGCGTTCGACAGCCAGAACATCAATCGCACCGAGCCGGTCGAGTACGTCAAGCAGTACATGGACACGACGGTGGGCCGCGTGATCCTGAACGACGTATTGCCCGACGAGATGCCCTTCATCAACGGCCTGTTGAAGAAGAAGGGTCTCACGCAGTTGGTGCAATACTGCTACCTGAAGTTCGGGCTGCAGGTCACCGTGGGCATGCTCGATGAGGTGAAGAAGCTCGGGTTCCTGTATGCAACCCGCGCCGGCATCTCGATCGGCATCGACGACATGGTGGTGCCGGAATCGAAGGCGACTCTGGTGCGCGACGCCGAGAAGGCTGTCATCGAAGTTCAATCGCAATACCAGGAAGGCGCCATCACCCAGGGCGAGCGCTACAACAAGATCATCGAAATCTGGTCGAAGGTGACCGAGCGCGTCGCCGAAGAAATGTTCAAGGTGATGGAGGAGGACGACCGCACCGGCCGCTACCTCAATCCGATTTACATCATGGCCGACTCGGGCGCGCGCGGTTCGAAACAACAGATCCGCCAGCTCTCCGGTATGCGCGGTTTGATGGCCAAGCCCTCGGGCGAGATCATCGAAACGCCCATCACGGCCAACTTCCGCGAAGGCTTGAACGTGCTGCAGTACTTCATCTCCACGCACGGCGCGCGCAAGGGCCTGGCCGATACGGCGTTGAAGACAGCCGATTCGGGCTACCTCACTCGCCGCTTGTGCGACGTGGCGCAGGACGTGATCGTCACCGACTTGGATTGCGGCACGGGCGACGGTATCGACGTCGCGGCGATCGTCGAATCGGGCGAGATCATCGAGCCGCTGGCCGATCGCATCGTGGGCCGCGTGGCTCTCGAGGACCTTCGCGATTACGAAGGCAACGTGATCGTCCACATCAACCAGGAGATCAGCGAGGATCTCGCCAAGGCTGTCGAATCGGCCGGTATCGAGCGCGTGAAGATCCGCTCCGTGTTGACTTGCGAAGCCAAGCGCGGCGTCTGCCAGCTCTGTTACGGGCGCAATCTCGCAACCGGTCGCATGGTGGAGCGCGGTGAAGCGGTGGGCATCATCTCCGCGCAGTCCATCGGCGAACCCGGCACGCAGTTAACCATGCGTACGTTCCACGTCGGCGGTACTGCAACCGGTTCGGCCGAGCAGTCCAGGCAGGACGCCAAGTCCGACGGCTTCGTGAAGTTCATCGCGATCAACACCGTCCGCAACGCCAAGCGCGAGCTGATTGTGATGAACCGCAATGGCATCCTCGCGGTGGTCGACGAAAAGGGGCGCGAGAAAGAGCGCTACCAAGTGGTTTACGGCGCAAAGATCCTGTTCGAGGATGGCGCTCCGGTGAAGGAAAACGCGATCCTGCTCGAATGGGATCCGTACACCTTCTCGATTCTGACCGAAGTCACTGGAACGGTCCACTTCAAGGATCTGATGGACGCGGTGACCATGCAGGAGCAGGTGGACGAAATCACCGGTATGTCGCAGTGGGTCGTTACCGACTCGCCCGATGAGAAGCGGGTGCCGCAGGTGATCGTGCGTCCCACCGGAGGCACGCGCGCTGAAGAAAAGCGTTACCTGATGCCCACCCATGCGCACATCATGGTGACCGACGGCGAAGAGGTCCACGCGGGCGACGTTGTCGCCAAGATCCCGCGCGCGACCACCAAGACCAAGGACATCACCGGCGGTCTGCCGCGCGTGGTGGAACTGTTCGAAGCCCGCAAGCCGCGCGACACGGCGATCATGTCGGAGATCAACGGTATCGTCAAGATCGGCGAGATCGTGAAGAGCTACCGCAAGGTGGCCATCACCTCCGACGACGGCGAGACCCGCGAATACCTGCTGCCTCGCAACGTGCACATCAACGTGCAGGATGGCGA
>JBBQGC010000082.1:0-20872 GCA_038322705.1 Bryobacterales bacterium
AACGCTCGCGTTGACAAAGGTGGTTCACGCGCTCCCGGCGGCTACGTCGCGGCGGGATGGACACCGGGAAAAAAGGCCGCGGCCGCGTGGCTCGATTTCGTCAAGAAGCAGAGTCATTCAGTAAATTCGAAATACCCTTAATTTACAGGCCGGTGATCGGAGATCCGGTTTACGTGGATGTCGATCGCGCCTTCGGCGTCGACTTCGAATGCCGGGGTGAATCGAGCGCGCCGTTGGACGCATTCAGCGCGATCAAACAATTTGCGAACAAATACTCGCCGGCCCGATTTGCGCCGTAGAAGTCGAATGCTGCCGATCCGGTGGGGACAAAAACGAGCCCGCGCTGCGGGTCGAGCGCCATGCCGGCCCACGAATTCACTCCGCCCGTATACTTCCACGCGTCCTTCGGCCAGGTCTCGTAGCCGAATTCGCCGGGCTGCGGGTTGGTGTGAAAGGTCCATGCAATCGCGCCCGTACGGACGTTGTACGCACGGATATACCCGGAGCGGAGGGCAGGTCCTCGCTGACCAGAGTGCCCATGATCAGCAGGTCGTTGTGGATGATGCCGGGCGAGGTCGCATTCACCGAGAGCGTCTCCGGCTCGCGCCCGAGGCCAACCCGCAAATCGATGCGCCCATCGCGTCCGAAGCTTGTGGCGGGTTTGCCTGTGACGGCGTCCAGCGCATACAGATGATGTTCGGCAGCGACGAAGATGCGCCGCTCGCCGCGACCGCCGCTCCAATATGTCAGCCCTCGATTGCGCTGTTTGCCCACTCGCTTTTCGTTGACGAACGGATCGAAAGCCCAGCGCTGTTGACCGGTAGCGGCGTCGAGCGCGATGACACGGAGCCTCGGCGTGGTGGCGTAGAGGACTCCGTCCACGACTATCGGATTGCATTGCATCTCCGAGCCTGGAAACTCGTCGCCAGTGTCGAATTTCCAGGCGAGTTGCAGGCGCCCGGCGTTGTCGCGATTTAGTTGCGTGAGATTCGAATAGCGCATGCCCTCGGGGGAACCCGCGACAACGCTCCAGGTTCCAGGGTGGGTCGAGGCGGCGGTTAACAGCAGCCCGGCGCCCAGTATCGCGATCCGAATTTTCACGGCGGTAGACACTTCTCGATTCTATTTCGTCCATAGAGTGATGACTAAATTGCTGAGTTTGGCTCTGCTAGCAGCGGCGGGATACGCGCAGGACGTGGTGAATCCCACCCGGCTCACCATCGGCCTCGGAACGGCGGCGCCCAGAGGTGATTCGTATATGGATCCGGGGACCGCCGTCGAGGTCAACTTCGGATACCGGTACACGCGATACATTCAGGCGGACGTAGGCGTGGAGGCGTCGTTCAACAAGGACTACCGCGCGTACAATTCAAAGTTCAATACCGGTCTGACGACGGCCACCAATCTGTTCGTGCCGGTGGGCGCGCGCATCATCGTGCCGGTGTTCAACGGTCGCATCGAACCGAGCTTCGGGGTGGGCGGAGTTTATGCGTACGATAAAGGGCGATCTTATAACCAGCATCAGTGCGGAGTGTACGGCCTGGCCGGCGTGAGTTATGCGCTCGATTCGCAGCAGCGTCATCGCGTTGGCCTAACGCTTCGATACATGAACCTGATGTCGCCCGGCCGCCCGCATCCGCAATGGCTGAACGTGTTTGGCGAGTACACGTTTAGCTGGGGCGAATGACCGGCTACGACACGAGCTTCGCGATCAGATAAGCCGCCCCGGCTGCGAGTCCTCCGATCAGCGCCGTTCGAAGTGCGCTCGGGACGGGCGACATACCGGTGAATGTGGCTTTGATGTAGCCGAATCCCGCCAGCGCTGCAAGCGTTGCCGCCACCGACCACAGAAACGCCGTGTGTGGATCACGCACCAACATGTAGGGCGCGAGCGGCACCAGTCCTCCGACCATATACGAGCCGGCGATGGTCAGGGCACTGACGAGCGCGCGTTTCGGGTCGGGTTCCTCGAGGCCAAGTTCAAAGCGCATCATCCAGTTCACCCACTTGTCAGGCTGCGCTTCGAATGCGGTCAGGATCGGGGCGGATTGCTCACGCATCAGGCCGTAGCCGGCGAGGATATCGGCTACTTCTTTGCGCTCGGCCGCGGGCTTTTCGCGCACTTCGACCTCTTCCCGTTTGCGCTCGCTCGCATAGTGCTGCGCGTCGTTGGTGGCGGCAAGATATCCTCCCAGCCCCATGGCGATCGAGCCCGCGGCGATTTCGGCGAGTCCTGCGACAACGATGATGTGCGAGACGTTCACTGCGCCCGACAAACCCGCTGCTAGCGCGAAAGGAACGGTGAGCCCATCGGACATTCCGATGACGATATCGCGCACCACTTCGGATGCGGTGAAGTGTTTTTCGACGTGGGGGGTGGAAGGCATGTCCCACCAGAATAGCCGGGCATTGCGTTACAAAGTACTCTATGATATTGTTGCTGGCATGCTGAACGATACAACCTTTGAAGTGGGCGCATGGGTGCTGGCCGCGGCGTTGGGCGCTTTCATCGGCTACGGCGATTTACACACGGACGATACGGGAATCATTGCGGGGCTGATTGTGGCGTCGGCCTTTGTGCTCGGTCTTTTGCGTCCAGTGCATGCGTGGCGCTGGCCGCTGATTCTTGCGCTGGCGATTCTTGGCGCGGAGGTGTATTCCTATTACGCGGTCGCGCCGCGGTCGGGTCTCAAAACGGTTGCATCCTTTGCGGCGCTGTTCGCATTCGTCACCGCAATCGGGCTGGCGGGCGCGTATTTGGGAGTGGGGGCGCGGAAACTGGGCGGGTCAGCTTTCGGAGCGTCCGCTCGCGGATAGCAGCTCCGGAAGGATCTCGCCGGCCGATCCTTGGAGGAAATAGTCGACGCCGTTCGAGTAGGCGGTTGTTTGCGGGTTGATCTCGACGATCGCCGCTCCGCTATCGCGCGCAACATCGATCAAGCCCGCGGCCGGATACACGACCGCTGACGTTCCAATGGTGAGAAACACCTCCGTACGCGATGCGGCGAATTCGGCTTTCGACCAGACGCCGGACGGCAGCAATTCGCCAAACCACACCACCGCAGGACGCAGCATACCTCCGCATTCACAATAGGGCGGCAACTGCGGCAGGGGCACGCGGAAGTCGGACCGCTCGCTCCGGCAGACGGTGCAGCGCACAATCCAGATGTCGCCGTGGAGCTTCACGATATCGCGGCTGCCGGCGCGATCGTGCAGGCCGTCGATGTTCTGCGTGATTAGAGTGAACCCTGGAGTGCGCTGCGCAAAGTCAGCCAACGAAAGGTGACCGGGATTCGGTTGAGCGGCGGGCATCATGCGGCGGCGCGATTCATACCATTCCCACACCAGGCCGGGATTGCGCCGGAACGCGGCTTCCGTGGCCAGATCTTCGGCCCGGAATTGCCTCCACAATCCGCCCGGCCCGCGGAAGGTCGGGATCCCGCTCTCAACCGAAATACCCGCTCCAGTGAACGCAACCACCCGAGTCGCGGCTGCCACGCGTTCGCGCGCGGCTGCCATTTTTGCATGCATCACGTCGCGCTCGGGGTGAGAGCGTCGCGTGCGCTCGTCACCGCGGATGCCGCGGTTTTCGCATCGGAGGCGAGTGCGGTGAGGTGGCCCATTTTGCGGCCGGGCCGTGGTTCGAGCTTGCCGTACAAGTGCAGCTTGATACCCGGCCTTCCAAGAGTCGCGGGCCAGATTGGATCGCCGCCGGTCCACAACTCTCCCAGTAGATTCGCCATCGCCGCGGGACGCATCTGTTCCGTGGACCCAAGGGGCAATCCGCAAACTGCGCGCAACTGCTGTTCGAACTGGCTGGTGACACACGCGTCGAAGCTGAAGTGTCCCGAATTATGCGGGCGCGGCGCCAACTCGTTCACCAGCAGCTTGCCTTCGCGCGTCACGAAGAACTCGACGCACAATACGCCGGTTACATCGAGCTTTTCGAGCACGGTGCGTGCGATCTCCACAGCATCGTTCGCGATCCGCGCGCCTACCCCGGCGGGTGCGACAGTGACGTCGAGGATTCCCCGCACGTGCTGGTTCTCGACGGCGCCGTAGTGCACGAATTCACCGTCAGCACTGCGGGCGGCAACAACAGACACCTCGCATGCGAAGTCGATCAGCGCCTCGAGCACGGCTTCATCGACGGCGAGGCTGGCCCAGGCGGCTGCGGCCTGGTCTGGACTCATGATTCGAACCTGACCCTTGCCGTCGTAACCGAAATCGGCGGTTTTGAGAATCGCGGGGCAGCCCAGTTCGGCCAAGGCGGCCGCAAGTTCGGCGCTGGACCGCACGACACGAAAGGGAGTGACAGGGAGGCCGGCGCGCGTGAGAAAACTCTTCTCGCGAGAGCGCTGCTGTGTGGTGTGCAGCACTTCGCCCGCGGGCCGTACGGGAGCAAATCGCGCCGCCGCAGCCGCGGTGGGCGCTGGAACATTTTCGAATTCGAATGTTACCACCTCGACCGAGCGTGCGAATTCAGCAACGCGGTCCAGATCATCATAGTCGCCCGACCACTCGACATCGGATACCTGTCCGGTGGGCGTGTCGGCTTCCGGCGAATAAGTGTGGACGCGGTACCCCATCCGCCGCGCGGCGATGGCGAACATGCGGCCCAGTTGCCCGCTTCCGAGCACGCCGATGGTGGCGCCGGGAAGGATGGGGGCGATCATTCGAGCGTCGCGGCGAGCACCTGATCGGTCTGCCGCCGGCGGAATGCATGCAGCCGCGTGCGCAGTTCGGGACGCGAGTTGGCCAGGATTGCGACGGCGAGCAGAGCCGCATTCGTCGCGCCCGCATTGCCGATCGCCATCGTTCCGACAGGTACACCGCCGGGCATTTGAACAATGGACAATAGCGAATCGAGTCCTTTCAGAGCGCGGCTCTCGATAGGCACGCCCAACACCGGGACGATCGTGTTTGCGGCAACCATGCCGGGAAGGTGCGCCGCGCCACCCGCGCCCG
The DNA here is from genome assembly GCA_038322705.1 of Bryobacterales bacterium. Taxonomy (GTDB): domain Bacteria; phylum Acidobacteriota; class Terriglobia; order Bryobacterales; family Bryobacteraceae; genus TMP-7. The sequence continues at coordinate 4,969 of JBBQGC010000082.1, forward strand.
CGATGATCACCTCGATTCCGCGCTCTTCCGCCGTGGACGCGTATTCCATCATCCAGGCGGGCGTGCGGTGCGCGGACACGACGCGGCACTCGTGCGCGATCTCGAATTCATCCAGCACGGCGGCGGCGTGACGCATAGTATCCCAATCGGATTTGGAACCCATGATCACGCCGGCCAGCGGTTTTGTTTTAGCCATTCGCGGCTATTCGCCCTGGGCGAGCGAGTAGCCCGGCTCGCCGTCGTAGGTGCGCAGGTATTCGGTTTTAACGATCTCGATGCCAAGCCCCAGGATGCGGTCGAGCAAAGCAAGAATCAGCGGGTGAGTCACCGCGGCGCCGCCCATGAAGCGGCAACGGAAACTGTCGGTGCAGAACGTCTCGGCGAAGCCTTCGGGCCAAACCTTCACGCCGCGATTCGACATCATGTGAAGGCTCAGACCGCCGCCGTTGGCTTTGACCAGCTCCAAAGCGAGCGACTTGGGCTCGCCCGAGGGCCACTCGACATACACGTCGATTCCCACGAGCGAAGAGGCAATCCTGGGCGACAGGCCCACTGGTTTCGGCGGCTCGGCGATAGCCTTGCCCGTATAGACAGCGGCTTTGAGAGTCTGCGGGTTCTGCCCGAGGCGCGCTACCACAGCGTCGCCGAACTCCTTGGTGCCGACCTTCTGCTTGCTGATCTCATCGCGGAAAATGTCGTAGGTGTGGACGCCATCTTCCATCGTGCGCAGCCAGGCGTTGTGAACGCGCTCGGCAACTTCCGGCTGGCCAATGTGCACCAGCATGAGCACCGCGCCCAACAGCAGACCGGAAGGATTCGCGAGATTCTGACCCGCGCGCCGCGGCGCCGATCCGTGAATCGCTTCGAACATCGCGCAATGCTCGCCGATATTCGCCGATCCCGCCAGTCCCACGGATCCGGCAATTTGCGCCGCGACGTCGGACAGGATGTCGCCATACAAGTTCGGCATTACTATGACGTCGAACGCCTCCGGCGTATCGGCCATCTTCGCCGCGCCGATGTCAACGATCCAGTGTTCCTTTTCGATGTCCGGATAGTCGCCGCCTACTTCGTCGAACACCTTGTGGAAGAGACCGTCGGTCATCTTCATGATGTTGTCCTTGGTGAAGCACGTCACCTTGCTGCGGTTATAGCGGCGCGCGTACTCGAAGGCATAACGGACGATCTTTTCGCAACCCGGACGCGAGATCAGCTTCAGCGTCTGCATCACGTTGGTGCTGAGGCGATACTCGATACCCGCGTAGAGATCTTCTTCGTTTTCGCGGACGATGACGATGTCCATCTTGGGATGCTTCGTCCGCACGAACGGGTAGTAGGACACGCACGGGCGAACGTTGGCGTAGAGGCCAAGCGCCTTGCGGGTGGTGACGTTGAGGCTCTTGAAACCGCCGCCCTGCGGTGTTGTTATCGGCGCTTTCAGGAAGACCTTGGTGCGGCGCAGCGAATCCCAGGAGCTTTCCTCGATGCCCGCGGTGTTGCCACGCAGGTACACTTTCTCACCAATTTCAATGGTTTGAATGTCGAGCCGGGCGCCGGCGGCCTGCAGGATGTGTAGGGTTGCTGCCATGATTTCCGGGCCGATGCCGTCGCCATGCGCAACCGTGATCGGCACGGGTTTGGACGTAGTAGTGGGGGTTGCCATACAAATATCACCTATAAGGAAATTGGTAGAACGACACCACAATATCCGGTTTTAGCGGGACGGGGCAACTCCGCCCGGCGCGAACAACGAAACCAGCAGAAGAAGAATCTCCAGGCAGGCGAGCACGTAAAATACGAATCTTGTTTTTGGCCAGAGGAAGGCTGGCATCTGGTCAACAAGCTTGTCGGCCAGGGTTTCATTCAATCTCATCGAGGGCGTCAAGTCATTTTGCGGGTCATCTGCCCAACGAGCCGATAACAGATTCCCTCGAATATTGGCGAACAGGAGAACGAGGAAGATGATCCGCACGATGCTGAATCCATTGCCCGTGTATCTTTGCAAAACCAAGGCGCCGAGCAGATATGCGGCAAAGGAGGCGATGCCGGCAGTGCGACTCCGCTCGCGAACCCCAATGCCCGCCAGAAAATAAAACGCTCCTTCGAAGAGGCCGCTTACAGGATTGCCTGTGACGACACTGAACAGAGCGGTCACGGCGGCAACGATGAAGCAGATCCAGAAGCCTTGTCGAGTGATGTAGTCGAAGTCCCCGGCATTTCGTATTGTTGGCCAGAACAGCGCCCGCCAGCGGCTTTCAGAGCGGGGCGTCGATTCAGCCAATCCGAGGATCTGCATGATGAAGCCCGATTCTATACCGGTGATTGTTTCCGGGCAATCGGGCGCAGTACTGTGCGGTAAGTTAGCGGATGTGAATTTGATTCTGGCGGCAGTTGACGAGGCATTTGCAGACGCCTGGCGCCGTTTCTGTGGCGGCTTCGACATGGTCGAGATTCATTACGGGTCGATTCTCGATGTATCGTGCGATGCCGTGGTGAGTCCTGCGAACAGCTTTGGTTTTATGGACGGGGGAATCGACGCGACTTATCGCGCCTACTTCGGTGCAGAGATTCAAGACCGGGTTCAGCGGATGATCGCCGAACGCCACCATGGCGAACTGCTGGTTGGCGTAGCGGATATCGTGGAGACGGGAGACGGTCGCATTCCGTACCTGATCGTCGCTCCGACGATGCGTGTTCCGATGGCGCTCAACGCGTCAGTGAACGCCTATTTGGCGGCTCGGGCGAGCTTCCTGTTGGCGAAGCATTCGCGATTCGAATCAGGTCCTGATTGTGGACGGCCGGTTTCTGACAGGATTCAACGTCTTGCGCTTCCGGGGCTCGGCACTGGGGTCGGACAAATTGGACCGAACACCTGTGCCCGGCAGGTGCGGGCTGCGTTTGAGGATGTGCTGCTGGCCCGGTACACTGCCCCGCGATCCTGGGCGGAAGCAGGAGAGCGTCATCAATCGTTGTATACCGACCGGCCAAGACGGCTGCAGCGACGGAGTGTCCCCGTACAGGAATTTAGGTGATGCCGGGTTGCGGTCGACGATTTCCTTCGTGCGTCCCGACATTGTCGGGCAGAAAGTGTGACTGAATTGACGGGCGACCGGCTGTACCAGGCTTGTTTATATGACAAATTCGCAGTAGGCCAGATCGACCAATGGCGACCGGCCAAGCATCACGAGATCCCCAGGTACAATAGGAACGCTATGGCCACGCAGCTTGATGCCGTTTTCGAGGACGGTGTTTTGCGTCCGCTAGCACCCCTATCTCTTGCTGAACATCAGCGGGTTCGATTGACGATTGAGAAAATGTCAATGCCCTTCAGTTGGAAATCCTCGCTGGCACGAGATGAGAGGCGTGAGGAATTGGAGTGGCTCGCCAGAGATTCCGCTCCCTACGCTGGTGAATGGGTCGCACTTGACGGGAATCGGCTCCTGGCTCACGGACCCAAGCTGTCGGCGGTCAGCGCGTCGGCGCGAGCCGCTGGGGTCGAAGAGCCGTTCTTCGCCAGCGTTCCAGATGCTCAGGGTGCCCCGTTTGCTGGCTGGTAGAGGTGTATAAACTCGAATTCAGCAGTCTGCATTTGTACGCCGGCGAGCAAGAAGGCATCTCTGTCCCAGTCTTATTGCGATCGGGCGGGCGCGGCGTGCGGCTGGCCGCCAGTGTTGATACGGGCGCCACATTTGCATCTTTCGGAACGAGTTGGCCGAGGCGCTGGGATTGGACCTGGGCAGCGGCACCGCAAACGCTTCCGGACAGCAAATAGCAGTTTCGAAGCCGTTGGACTTGAAGTCGAAATCTCCGTTCTCGACGTGACTACCTGTTCAATCGTTTACTTCTTTGCTGAATCCTCCATCAACAAAAACGTCCTCGGTCGCATTGGCTGGTTGGATCGAGTGCGTCTCGGCCTAGTCGACCATGACAACATTCTCTATCTCGCCCCCTACGATCACGAGTGATGTAGACTATCTTCGCGATGCGTCAGCCGGCATTCTCCGGGAGAATGGCTCAGTGTCAGTACTCGGGATCTTCGAACCACACGCTGAGCCGCTTCCGCCCGTAAGTATAACGGTCAAAGTCATGCTTTCCATCTGGTGTGTACTGCTGATCCCGTGGGTGCCGTTTGCAGGCTTAGCTGGAATGGCGTTCGACGGCGGCGCTACGATTGCGGCATTAATCTTTGTTTAAGTCTGTCTGGACTTATCCAATCGCGGTTGCAATCTGCTACCGCTATAGAAGATCTTATCCCGGGCTGGTGTGGCTACTAATAATAAACATCGCCGCGCTTTTCGCCGACGCTTTGGTCTAAAACGTCTAAAAGGACGTGAGTTGCCTGATCGCCTACCCTACTTTATGGACTTGGCGGCAAGCGATGGGCAGGTTTCGGAATCCCTCGCTGGAGTGTTTCCATTTCATCAGCCGAAGCGGGAGAGATGGGGCCGTTCCGATCCGGGTATTCTGCTGAAGGGATGTTGGAGGCGCGGAGCGGATTCGAACCGCTGAATAAAGGTTTTGCAGACCTCTGCCTTACCACTTGGCTACCGCGCCAGTCTCTGGATCTAAATTGAATATATCATGGCCTATTAGACATGCCACCAGGACCGATCACCCGGCGCGGCTTCGCGCGTACTATAACTTCAGTTGCAGCGGCGGCTGCGATCGACGCCCTTGCTGACAACGCGGAGATGGCTCCCCTCAAGCTCTCGGTATTCTCCAAGCACCTGCAATGGGCCAAGTGGGACGAGATGGCCGCAGTCGCCGCGGAGTGCGGCTTCGACGGAATCGATCTCACCGTCCGCACCGGCGGGCACGTGGAACCCGAGCGCGTCGCCGACGATCTGCCGCGGGCCGTCGCCGCGATTCGCAAAGCGGGCTTGGAGATTCCGATGATCACGGCAGGCATCGTCGACGCCGCATCCCCATACGCTGAAGCGATTCTGCAGGCGGCATCCGCCGTGGGGATCCACAACTACCGCTGGGGCGGCTTCAAGTACAACGACACTCAGCCCATACCCAAGCAACTCGAAGCGCTCAAGCCGCGCGTGAGCGAGCTCGCCGCGTTAAACAGCCGCTACAACATGACTGCGATGTATCACACCCACTCCGGCATGGAGGTCGGCGCGCCGATTTGGGACCTCTGGTTGATCCTGCGCGACGTCGATCCGAAGCTCACGGGAATCAACTACGACATAGGCCACGCCACGATTGAAGGCGGCGTGGGCGGCTGGATCCGCAGTGCACAATTGTCAGCCCCTTACATGCGCGGCGTCGCCTTGAAGGATTTTCGATGGGCGCGCAACGCTCGCGGACAATGGAAGCCCGAGTGGTGCCCGGTGGGCGAGGGCATGGTCCAATTCCCGCGCTTCTTCGCGATGCTGAAAGCGGCACGGTTCAACGGACCGCTGCAGGTTCACTACGAGTACGCGGGCTTGGGCGGAGCGGACAAGGGTGCCGCCCGGCTCGGGATTCCCAAGCCTGAATTTATTGCGAAGCTGAAGCGCGACCTCGACTTTCTACGCCGCGAACTGCGCAGCGCGCGCCTGATCTCGTAAGGCTCATCCCGAATCACGGTAAAATTCGGCTGACATGCCAATCTCGTTGAAGGGTGAATCCGTTCTCATCGCAGGAGCTTCGAGCGGAATCGGACGCGCGGCCGCCGTACTTTTCGCGCGGGAAGGCGCACGCGTCATGGCCAGCGCCCGGCGCATGGAGCGCTTGAAGGAATTGCAGCACGAACTCGAGGCCGAGGGTCACAAGATATCCGTGTTTCCAGCCGACGCCGAAGATCCGGCGCAAATGGACGCGCTCGCGGCGGCTTCCATCAAAGAGATGGGCAAGGTCGACATCATGGTGTACGCGACGGGTACGAACACTCCCGATCGCTCCATGGCGCGCCTGACCGTGCCCATTTGGAACGAGCTGATTCGGACCAACCTGAACGGTGCGTATTACCTAACCCGCGCGTTGCTGCCTTCCATGCGCGAGGCTCGCAAAGGGTATCTGATTTACGTCAGCTCCGTGTCGGGGAAAACTCCCGACGTCTCCGGGGCGGCGTATCAGGCGTCCAAGCGCGGAATGATCGGCTTGTCGCACGCGATCCGCGTTGAGGAAAAGGAGAACGGAATCCGCACGTGCGCGGTGTGCCCGGGGCTCGTCGAAACCGAGATTCTGGAGAAGCGTCCGGTGAAGCCATCGCGCGAGACATTGGACAAAGCGATGCAGCCCGAGGATGTCGCGGAGATCATCCTCGATGTGGCGCGGTTCAATCCACGCGTGACCGTGCCCGAGCTCGAAATCGTCCCGACGATGCTGTAGTTCGATGACTGTAGAAACACAGTTCCAGCACTTCGACAGCATCAGCCTCGATTCGGGCCTCATGCTCGCTCCCGTTCAGGTCGCCTATGAAACGTGGGGCGAACTGAACGCCGCTAAATCGAACGCGATTTTGATTCTGCATGCGTTTTCAGGCGATGCGCACGCGGCGGGGATTGCGGCCGACAACGGCCGGACCGGGTGGTGGGACAACATGATCGGCCCCGGAAAAGCGTTCGATACGAACACGTATTTCGTGGTTTGCTCGAACATTCTGGGCGGCTGCATGGGTACCACTGGCCCGAGTTCCATCAATCCGGAGATGGGCGCGCCGTACGGAACGAAGTTCCCGGTCATTACGGTCGGCGACATGGTCCGGCTGCAAAAGATGTTGATGGACCGTCTGGGGATCTCGCGCCTGCTGGCGGTCGCGGGCGGGTCGATGGGAGGAATGCAGGCGTTGGAGTGGGCCGTGGTTTACCCGGATGCGGTGGCGTGTGCGATCCCGATTGCCACAACGGCAAGGCACAGTGCACAGCAGATCGCGTTCAACGAGGTGGGGCGCCAGGCGATCATGGCCGATCCCGATTGGCGCGGCGGCGATTACCACAGCGCGAAGCCTCCCGCGCGTGGATTGGCGGTGGCACGCATGGTCGGGCATATCACCTACATGAGCGACGATTCGATGCGCGAGAAGTTCGGGCGGCGGCTACGCAACGAGCAAGTCGGTTTTCATTTCGATATCGACTTTGAGGTGGAAAGCTATTTGCGATATCGAGGAAGCCAGTTCGTCGACCGCTTCGATGCGAACTCGTATCTATATATCACCAAGGCGATGGATTACTTCGATCTCACGGCAGGGCGCGCTCCGACCCTGGGCGCGACTCTGGAAAAGGCCGAAGCACGATTCCTGGTTTTGAGCTTCACATCGGACTGGCTCTATCCGAGTTACCAATCGCTCGCGATCGTGAGCGCGCTTCGGGGGCGCAACAAGGACGTTGCGTACTGCGAACTGCCGTCCAACTACGGCCACGATGCATTTCTGGTCGACGTTGCGGAGCAGGCCGAGATGGTGCGCGGCTTTCTTACGAAAACCTTCAACAGAATCGAGCAGCGCGAAATATCCACCGCCGGGCGCTCGGCGCTATGACAACGCCCGAGATACCTCGACGTCCATTCGTCAGCTCGGTGCTCGGCCGCAGCGACTTCGCAATCATCGGCGAGCTGATCGCGCCGGGAACGAAGGTGCTCGATCTCGGCTGCGGCGATGGTGAGTTGCTGGCGTGGCTCGCAGAGAACAAGAACGTCGAGGCGCGTGGCGTTGAGATCTCCGGCCCGAAAGTGCAGCGGGCGATCGCGCGCGGCGTATCGGTGTATCAAGGCGACATCGATCAGGGGCTGGCCGATTACCCGGACGGCATCTTCGATTACGTGATTCTCAGCCAGACTCTGCAGGAATCACACTGGCCGTTGCGCGTATTGCGCGAGATGCTCCGCGTGGGGCGGCGCGGCATCGTTGCGTTCCCAAATTTCGGGCACTGGACGGTGCGGCTGGCACACCTGTGGACCGGGCGGGCTCCGCAAACGCGGCTGTTTCCTTACGAGTGGTACGATTCGCCGAATATCCATTTCCTGACGATCGACGATTTCGAGGCACTCGCCGCGCGCGAGAAGTGGATCGTGGAGCGGCGAATGTTTTTGTCGGGCAATCGCACAATCACGTTGCGCCCGAACCTGTTTGCCGAGCTGGCTGTGTTCATGATCCAAGGAGGTTCGCGGTAGTTCATGCGTCTACGCCTGTTCGTCATCGGAGCCGCGGCTGTGGTTGCCGTCGCGCATCTGGAAGCGCAGAAGAACGCCGCGCTCACCATCGATCAGATCATGCGTGGACCGGAGCTGACCGGGTACGAACCGTCGGCGCCGCGCTGGTCGGGCGACGCCGAGCACATCTACTTCGAGTGGAAGCAGGCCGCCGATCCAGTGCTGAAGCCGATGAGCACTTGGGTGGTGAGCAGGGATGGATCGGGGTTGCGGAAGCTCACTGATGAAGAGGCCAAGCTCGCTCCGCCCGCGTTCGGCGATGAAACACGGGACCACACGCAGACCGTGTACGTGCGGGACGGCGATATCTTCCTCAACGACCACCGCACGGGCGTTTCGCGGCAGATCACCAAGACCGCCGATGTCGAATCGAATCCGCATTTCACCCGCGATGGGAAGCGGGTCTGGTTCACGCGGTCGAACAACTTGTATGAGTTGTCGCTCGCGGACGGGATGCTCGAACAACTCACCGATATTCGCACCGCCGGAGCGACCCCGTCAGAGGCGGCCCCAGCCAGCGGGGGCATGTTCGGACAAGGACAAGGTCAGGGACAGCGCGGGGCCGCGGCCGCTACGCGATCGGCTGCGGAGCCTCAAAAGGGTACCGAGAGCCAGGAGTTCGTAAAGAAGGAAGAACGCGAACTGCTCGACGTGGTACGTCAGCGGGCGGCGATTCGAGAGGAAGAGGAAGCTCGCAAGAAACGCGAGAATCCGCGAAAGCCGATGACGCTGCAGCCGCGGCAAGCGGTGGCTTCGCTTGCTCTGGCACCGGATGAAAAGTCGGTGATGGCCAGTATTCTGGAGCCGGGTCAGGGCACGAAGACAACGGTAGTTCCGAACTTCGTGACCGAATCCGGTTACACCGAGGACATTCCGTCGCGCAACAAAGTGGGCGATCTGCAAGGGCGCGTGCGACTGGCGCTGATCGGCGTGAAAGACGGCGAAGTGAAGTGGGTGGAGCACGGGATCAAACAGCCTCGTCCGCCGCAGACGCAGACGGAGAAGGTCGAGAGCGACAAAACCGATGCAGCGGCGCGGCGTCCACCCGAATCGCAGGATCGCGATGTAATGCTGTTGCGTCCCGAGTGGTCCGAGGATGGTACGCGCTGTGTGATGATGGCGCGGTCAGCGGACAACAAGGATCGCTGGATCATGGCGCTCGATCCCGCCACGGGTAAGACGCGTATTATCGCTACCGAGCATGACGATGCGTGGGTGGGCGGCCCGGGCGGGTTCTCACTTGGTTGGATGAAGAACGACCGCGAAGTCTATTTCGTAAGCGAGCGCAGCGGATACTCGCATCTATATGCGGTGAGTTATGACGGGGGCGAGCCGCGAGCGCTGACTTCCGGCAAGTGGGAAGTAACCGGCGTGCGCATGTCGAGCGACAAGGCGCGCTTTTACCTGACAACCAGTGAAGCGGATGCGGCGGAGCAGAATCTTTACTCGATGCCGTCCGGGGGCGGCGAACGCACGCGCATTACCTCGATGCCCGGTCATCATCAGGCGATCGTTTCGCGCGATGACAAGTGGATTGCCGACATTTACTCCTACACGAACAAGCCGCCGGAGTTATTCGACATGGAGAACCGTCCCGGCACGCCGGAGACGAAGTTGACGACTTCGCCGACGCCCGAGTTCCTGAGTTATCACTGGCTCGATGCGCCGATCGTGCATGTTCCAGCGCGCGACGGTGTGGCCGTGCCCGCGCGATTGTACCGGCCGGCGAATGCACGAAAGGGTGGCGCGGCCGTGATTTTCGTGCATGGCGCGGGTTATCTGCAGAACGTGCATCGAGGCTGGTCGAGTTACTTTCGCGAGTACATGTTCCACCACTTCTTGATGGAGCACGGCTACACGGTGCTCGATGTGGATTATCGCGGATCGGCGGGCTATGGCCGCGACTGGCGTACCGCGATCTACCGCCACATGGGCGGCAAGGATCTCGACGATCAGGTGGACGCGGCGAAGTGGCTCGTCGCGCAATATGGAATCGACGCGAAGAAGATCGGGCTCTATGGCGGCAGCTACGGCGGGTTCATCACGTTGATGGCGCTGTTCACGCAGCCGGATGTTTTCGCGGCCGGCGCGGCGCTGCGTCCGGTGACGGACTGGGCGCATTACAATCACGGCTACACAGCCAACATCCTGAACGTTCCGCAGAAGGACGCCGAGGCGTACCACCAGTCGTCGCCCATCTACTTCGCCAGCGGGTTGAAGGGGGCCCTGCTGATCTGCCACGGCATGGTGGACACCAACGTCCACTTTCAGGACACAGTGCGTCTGGTCCAGAAGCTGATCGAGTTGCACAAGACCAATTGGGAGCTGGCCGTATATCCCGCCGAAGATCACGGCTTCGTTCAGCCCAGCAGTTGGGCCGACGAGTACAAGCGGATCTTCGCGCTGTTTGAGCGGAATCTGCGGTGAGCCTATGGTAGGCTGAAATTGGCCGTCCGGAAGCATGCTGGTGTAGCTCAGCTGGTAGAGCATCTGACTTGTAATCAGAAGGTCGTGGGTTCGATTCCCACCGCCAGCTCCATTCAATCAACCCTACAATAATGAGAGAGATCTTTGCGGCGGCACGCTTGACGTTCCCGTAGCCGGGGTTTACATTCAGATCGTCTGCCTACAGGAGATTCAATCTATGCGCACCACGCTGTGCCTGTCTGTCCTACTACTCACTGCACCCTTCGCCTGGACCCAATCCGCGACAACGGCTACGATATCGGGCACAGTCACCGACGCTTCCGACGCCGTCGTTCCACGCGCTAAGATCACGGTCACGAGCCCGCAAACCGGCTTGGTGCGCGAGGCGTTCTCCGGCGAAAGCGGCGAGTACCGGGTGGTGCTGCTGCCTCCTGGCATCTACGATCTGAAGGTGGAGAAAGAAGGCTTCGGAGTTCAGACGCGCAAGGACTTTCAGGTCACCGTCGGACAGGCCGCGTCCCTCGATTTCAAACTGGCGGTGGGCGCCGCGACGCAGATCGTCGAGATCCAAAGCGCAGCGCCTTTGATCGAGACGGACCGGACCCAGCAGGCCAACACGATCACGCAGCAAGCGGTGCAGAACCTGCCGATCAACCGGCGCGATTATCTCAGCTTCTCACTGCTCGCGCCCGGAGTGAACGATTCCCAGGGCTTGGCGGACGCCAACAGCTTTCGAGTGAAGCAGACGCCCGATAGCGGATTGTCGTTCTACGGCAGCAATGGGCGCGGCAATAGCGTGAACGTGGACGGCGGCGAATCGAACGACGGTGGTGGCGGCGTCAGACCCACGGTGACACAGGAAGCGGTTCAGGAATTTCAGGTGAACCGGACGAACTACTCGGCCGAGTACGGCGCGTCACGTGGCGGCGTGGTCAACATCATCACCAAGAGCGGGACCAACGATGTGCGCGGAACACTGTTCAGCTTTTTCCGTCACCAGTCGTTGGATGCAACGAATCCTTTCGCGATCGACCTGGTGGGCGACCGCCCGGTCCGCGTAAAGCCCGATTCGCAACGCCAGCAGTTCGGCGGGTCGTTGGGCGGTCCGATTCGCCGCGATCGAACGTTCTTCTTTATGGCGTACGAACGGTTGCGGCGCAGGGAATCGGCCGCGGTTCCGGTGTTGACCGACCTCTCGATATTCCAACCTACGGCTCAACAGCAGGCGCTGATCAACGCCGCTCCGGCTCCGGTGGCGGCCGCATTGCGCGGAGCCCTCACCGCTCCACCCGAGACCGTGGAATTGTTTCGGCGCAACAGCGGAATATTCCCGTTTCAGACGGATCAGCACCAGGGCCTGTTCCGCGTCGATCACCGCTTTACCGAAGCGAACCAGTTGAGCTTCCGCTACAACATCACATCCTCCGACGATCAGAACCCGAACTTGAGCGCCCTGGTTGGTGTATCGCGAAGCTATGTTCAAAGCAATTTCGACAGCACCGGTATTGCTGCCTGGACGCACACGTTCACGCCGTCGGCAGTGAATGAGCTCCGGACACAGTTCAACTACAACAGCGCGGTCACAGCCAGCAACGATCCCTTCGGGCCCGCTTTCGAGATTGCGGGATACGGCTATTTCAACCGCGACCGGTTCTTGCCTTCGACGGTGCTGACCCGTCGCGAACAGTTCACCGATACGTTCACCTGGATCAAGGGCCGCCATACCGTCAAGGCGGGAGTGGAGGTTCTGATTCGAAACGACCACTCCGATTCACAGACATTTTTTAGTGGCCGGTTTACGTTCGGCACGCTGCCCGGTTCGCTTCTGGCGGCATTGATCCCCGGTGCGGCGCAGATTCCGGGAATTGCGACGACTCCGATCACCGCGCTCCAGTCGTTCAGCCTCGGGCTGGCGCAATCGTATCAACAGGGGTTCGGCGACCCGGTTGTGCGTGCGACATTCCCGCTGTACGCGGCGTTCGTGCAGGACAGTTGGAAGGTGCGCCCCAACCTGACCTTCGATGTTGGCCTGCGCTGGGAAGCGGACCACCGCAAGGCGCCGCTGCCCGATCAGAACAAGAATTTCGCCCCGCGCGCGGGATTCGCATGGGATCCGTTCAACGATCACAAGACCACAGTGCGCGGCGGATACGGCCTGTTTTATTCGCCCATCGACTTTCAGATCGATTACGTGGTGAACGCCTTGGGTGAGATCAACGGTTACCGGCAGATCGCGCAGGTGCTGACTACGTTCAACGCCACCAATCCGCTGAACGTGAACGGTCCGGTGAACATTTTCAGTACGCTCCGCAAACAGGGCATCATCGGAGTTCCCACGCCGCAGAGGTCGATCAGTGCATCGGACTTAGCGCAGTTCGGCATCAACATCAGTCAAACGGGACCGCGTCCGCCGCTGACCGTATTGTTCCGCAACTCGCCTGACTACCGGAATCCAATAGCGCAGCAGGCCAGCTTCGGCATCGAGCGCGCGTTGAGTGAGACCTTGTCGGTCACGGCGGGCTACGTGTTCGTGCGCGGCTCGCACCTGACCACCTCGCGCGACGACAACCTGCTGCCTGCTCCGATTAACCCGGCGAAAGGCATTCGCGATTGGGGCCCGACGCCGGCTAATCCGACCGGCACGGCTTACTTCCGGAATCCGCTTCTGTTCCAGGACAACGTGTACGAGTCGACGGCCAACTCGTTTTACAGCGGGTTGATCCTCGAAGTATCGAAGCGTTTCAGCCGGACGCTCAGCTTCAACGGCAACTACACGTTCAGTAAGGCCACCGATGAGACCGTGGATTACAACAGCGATTTTCAGCCCAACGACCAAACCTGCCGCCGCTGTGAACGCGCGTTATCGAGCTTCGATCAGCGCCACAAGTTGGTGTTGTACGGTGTGTTGGAGACGCCCGCGCGGATGAATCGCATCCTGGCCGGGTGGATACTGACGCCGATCTACCGCTACAACAGCCCGCACCCGTTCAACCTGCTCGCCGGGACGGAGTTGAATAATGACCGGCACAATACGACGGACCGCCCGTTCTTCGCGGGGCGCAACACTGGTATCGGGCCCTCGTTCTGGACATTCGATTCGCGTCTTACGCGGCGGTTCGCGGTTGGGGAGAAGCGCGCGCTCGACCTGATGATTGAGGGCTTCAACGTTTTCAACCACCTCAATTATCAGAGTGTGAACAATACCGTGGGAAATATACCGGGTCCGTTCAACCTGACCGGACGCGACGACCGCAATCCGAGCCAGCCGCTCGGGTTCACGTCAGCCTTCGATCCGCGGAGGATTCAGCTCGGGTTGCGTTTCAATTTCTAACGGATAGAAATACGAAAAGGGAGAAGCTTGCGCTTCTCCCCTTTGAATAAACTTCTTTGCTCTGGTCATGTATCGGACGAGCCGACATTGATGGCTCCAGCAGCGTACACGATAACACTATCCCGTTTCGGGGCCGCTGTAGACCAAGGACATCACGGGCGGTCTGCCACGCGTGGTGGAACTGTTCGAATCGCGCAAGGCGCGACACGGCCATCATGTCGGAGGTCTGCAGGGCATCAACATCAACGACAAGCACCTGGAAGCTTGAACATCTAACGCGAGATGACCTCCTGTGCGCGGCCGTTGATTGCCGCTCGGTCAACACACGTGTGGTCTCTTCGGAAGGACGCGGCCGAGAACACCGGTGACTTCACCGGGACAACGTAGATGCGCTCGGTGAGTAATGTCTCCTTGGTGGTTAGTAAGGAGCGGGCGTAAATCGAGCGCATTCACCTGCTAATTGAGGCAGCGGAGGCGCGACAGCACCTGGCCGAGGCAGGCGTGAAAGTGTAGGTCTATTTGCGCGCCGCGAGCGAGTGCACCACTTCATATTGGAAGCGGACAAAGCGGTGCTGTCAGCTCCGACTCGACGCTCTCGCCGAGGACGCTGCGGCCAGGCAGCGGGCAATCGATCAGGTTCAGTTGGTTTGGACCAGCCCCGATGAAGAGGGCCCGCACGTTCGCGACACGAGCGCTGTGGTGGGGCAACTGCTCTCAGAGGCGCGCCAGTCGCTCTGGATTTCGACGTACAGCATCTTCAACGGCGACGAAGTATTTCTCCCCATCGAAGAGGCCTGGACATTCCGTCCGGAGCTCGAAGTCGTCCTGATCCTGAATGTGCCGCCAAACGATGACGCCGCCGTCGAAAGATACGCTTGGTCATTCTGGAAATATCACTGGCCGTGGAGCAGGAAGCCGGCGGTATTTTACGACCCGCGCGGTCCTGAGAAAACGCCGGGGGGCTCCTGCCTGCCAGCATGCAAAGTGCATCCTGGTGGACGGAGTGACCGCATTCATCACGTCTGCCAACTTCACGGAGTCCGCGCACGAACGGAACATCGAACTGGGGGTCCTGTTCCGTGAAAACCCGAAAGTTGCGCGATCGATCCGTTCCGAAATTCGAGAGCCTTATTCAGAATGGATTTCTAACGCCCTTGCCCCTACGCTGAATGCCCCCGCGTTCTCACCTGCGGAACTCCCGATGACGACCGAAGCCGTGCGAATCCGATTCCTTCGGAACACGCCCGTGGCCATCGCGCTGCGAATCAATTGCTTAGCGATTTCCGGCACGCGCGAAGTGGCCCAAAATGCGCGACCGTGGAGCCCGTTTCATCCCCCGTTGTGGCACCCCCCATGGGCCATTCACGCTTCCCATAGGAATTTTTGCGAGCGCTTAAACCCCACGCCAGTATTGACTTACCCCTCGCCACCTCCCGCCCCGATCCTCCATCTCTCCCGATCCAGGCCCTATCGTGAAGTCGAGAGGAACTATGAACACTCAGCAATCAACCATTGACACACGGCCGCCGGCCGCATTCATCTCCGAGCGCCGCCTCGCTGCCAACCGCTCCAATGCTGCCCAATCCACTGATCTCGAGCGAAGGATTCTCCACGGTCACCGCGACCGCCACGGGTTACACTCCGGCCAGTCTCGAAATCCATGTCTCCGATGCAATCACGATCTCGTTGCCCTTCAACCTGAGCGTCGGCGTCGGCGAGACCAAGCCGCTACCATTCGCCTTGCCGGGCCCCGCGCCTGCGGGCGGACTGACAGTGAGCATCGTCAGCCATAACACCTCGATTGCGACGGTCTCGGCAACGGCATTCATCCCCGGTGGAGCGAACATGCCGATGACGTTCCCGTTGGTTGCGTATTCCGAGCGATGCCGATCAGCGTTCCGAACTGACGGCGATCGCGATTCCGAAGTCATGCCGATCATCATTCCAAAGTGATGGCGATCACCGTTCCGAACTCATGCCGATCACTCGGCTGCAGGGTTAGGGCGG
>JBBQGC010000083.1:0-19724 GCA_038322705.1 Bryobacterales bacterium
CAGCGACAAGGCGATAGAGGATCTGTCGCGGATGTTCAATCCGAAGATCCGGGGCTGGCTGCAGTATTACGGGCGGTATTACCGCTCGGCGCTGTATCCGTACATGCGTCAACTGGACCGCTCACTGGCCCATTGGGCGTATCGGAAGTACAAGAAGTTGCGTGGGCATCTGCGCAGGGCGACACATTGGATCGCGCGCATTTCGCGCCGGGATTCGAAGTTGTTCGCGCACTGGCAGATGGGCGTGCGGCGTGGCTCCATGGCGGGAGCCGTATGAGCTGAGAGGTTCAAGTACGGTTCTGAGAGAGCCTCGGGGTGAGATTCCCCGGGGCTACTCACCTCGCGTTTTCAGGAAGCGATGAATTCGCACGAGGCGTCGAGCGCTTCTCATACCACGTCGCCGCGATTCTGCTCGAAGAGGGATTCAGCGCGCAGCATCGCAAGACGCGCATCCTGCGGCGA
The DNA here is from genome assembly GCA_038322705.1 of Bryobacterales bacterium. Lineage (GTDB taxonomy): Bacteria > Acidobacteriota > Terriglobia > Bryobacterales > Bryobacteraceae > TMP-7. The sequence continues at coordinate 463 of JBBQGC010000083.1, forward strand.
GGCGTTCGCCAACAACTCGCGGGACTGGTTGTCAACGACGCCGTCAACGTCCGCCGAAGAGAGTTCGACACTCTGAAAGCCATCCTCACCAACTGCGTCCGCCACGGTCCGGAGAGCCAGAACCGCGACGCTCATCCCCACTTACGCCAGCATCTGGAAGGGCGCGTGAGCTTCGTCGCCTCGATCAACCCGTCGAAGGCGGAGCGGTTGAGCGCGCTCCTCGAGCGGATCCAGTGGTGAGGTATCATACCAGTCGGCGGCGGACACTCCAAGCCGGCCGCGATCGGGCCTTCGGGTTCGGTTGAGCCTCTCTGGGGTTACCCCAGGGTAGATTGTGAAACTGGCATTTCGTCGCGTGAGCGGCACTGCGCCACTGCGCAGAAAAGCTCACGCAGGGTGAGACTTGTCGGAGTTCCGCCGCCGAAGGTCTGACATCTGATTCTGCTTCGCCTCATCTCCTGGCAGTACGTCCGCAAGCATGTGCTGCGGGCCCTGCTCACGCTCGCGGGCATCATACTCGGAGTCGCCGTCTTCGTCGGCATGCACACCGCGAATCAGTCGGTGCTCTTCGCCTTTCAACGAACCATCGATCGCATCGCAGGCACGACACAGCTTCAAGTGAGCGCATCGGAAACCGGTTTCGATGAGCCTGTTCTCGAGCGTGTTCAGGCCGTGCCGGGCGTGCGCGTCGCGGTGCCCGTCATCGAGGCGGTGGTGCACACCGCGCTATCGGGGCAAGGCAATCTGCTGGTGCTGGGCGTCGATATGCTCGGCGACCGCGGCCTCCGCGATTATGATTTGGAAGGTCAGGACGAGGGCGCCATCGACGATCCGCTCGTGTTCCTGGCGCAGCCCGATTCGCTCATCGTCACCAAGGCATTCGCCGCGCGGAATCATCTTGCCATAAGCAACACGCTCACGCTTGACACCGTCGAAGGGCCGAAGGTGTTCACGGTACGCGGCATCATGAAGGCCGGCGGCTTGACCAGCGCTTTTGGCGGCAATCTCGCGGTCATGGATATCTATGCCGCACAGAAGATGTTCGGACGCGGTCGCAAGTTCGATCGGATCGATCTCGCGCTCACGGAAGCGACTCCTGTGGCCGAGGTTCAGCAGCGCCTGCGTGACGCTCTCGGGCCGGGATTCCAGGTGGACACGCCCTCCTCGCGCGGCGTTCAGTTCGAAGCGGTCGCTGGTGTCTACAAGATGTCGGCGAACATCACCAGCCTGTTTGCGCTGTTCATCGGGATGTTCATCATCTACAACACCTTCGCGATCGCCGTCACGCAACGCCGCACCGAGATCGGCATCTTGCGCGCGCTCGGAGCGTCAGAACGTCAGATCCGTATTTTGTTTTTGACCGAAAGCGCGATCGCCGGCCTGATCGCTTCCGTCATCGGCGTTTTGTGCGGCATCGTCATGGCGCGCGGGATCGCGGGCTACATCGGCGCGTTCATGGGTGAGGTGTATGGCATGAGCGAGCGCGCAGAGCAGATCTCGGCCGACCCGTATCTCATCGCATCGGCGCTCGTCATCGGCGTTGTCACGAGTGTGATTGCGGCGTTCATCCCCGCGCGCAATGCCGCCCGCATCGACCCAGTGAAGGCGTTGCAGAAGGGGCGTTACCAATCGCTCACCGAAGGCGAGAATCGCACGCGTCGCCTGCTGGCAATGGCCTGCGCCGCGGCCGCGCTCGTGTGTGTGATGTACCGCAACGGCATCTTCCTTTATGCCGGCTACGTCCTGACATTGCTCGCCGCGCTGTTGATCACGCCCGCAGCCGGGCTGTGGTTGTCGGAAGCGCTGCGGCCGGCTCTCAAGAGGCTGCGTCCCGTGGAAGGCACGCTCGCCGCTGACAGTCTCATTCAAGCGCCGCGCCGTACGTCAGGCACCATCGCCGCGTTGATGCTTTCCGTGGCGCTGGTTATCACATTGTCGGGCATGGCTCGGGCGAGCTATTCGTCCATCGTGAATTGGATGAGTACCGCGCTCAACCCTGACCTGTTTATCTCTCCAACGGAGAAAGTCACGGACCGTTCCTATCACTTCCCACCCGAGATTGGCGAACAGATCCGCGCTATACCGGGTGTCGCTGAGGTACAGCCGGTCCGCATCGCACGGATCATGTACCACAACCGGCCGATCATGTTGACGGCTGCCGATGTCGCCGGTTTCCAGGCGCGCGCGAAGCTTCCTCCAGTTGCTGGCGACTCGGACACGATGTACCGCGAAACGGCGGCGGGAAGGGGCGTGATTGTTGCGGACAATCTTGCCACAATCGAGCACATCCGTCTCGGCGACATAATCGAGATTCCGTATCCAGGCGGAGTGATGAAGACGCCAGTCGCGGGCATCGTGACCGACTACTCGGATCAGCAGGGCAGCATCCTGATGGATCGCCGCGTCTACCAGCGTTATTGGAACGACGATTCTGTCAGCGTGTTTCGCGTCTACCTTCAGCACGGCGCAGTGGAGAGCACGGTGCGGCATGAGATCGAGGCCAAGGTGGGATCGCACACGCGCCTGTTTGTGCTCACCAACCGCGACCTGCGCGATTACGTGATTCGTCTCACCGATCAGTGGTTCGGCTTGACCTACGTACAGATCGCGGTCGCCGTACTGGTGGCGATTCTTGGGATCGTCAATACGCTCACTGTATCCATCACCGACCGGCGTCGCGAGTTGGGCGTATTGCAGGCGGTGGGAGCGCTAAGGCAACAGATCCGCCGCACGGTGTGGCTCGAATCGCTCACGATCGGATTCATCGGCTTGATATTGGGATTTGCGCTTGGCGCGTTTCAGTTATTCTATGCGCTCGAGATATCCCGGCGCGACATCGCTGGCATCCGCCTCAGCTATGAGTATCCGGTCGTGATTTCGACATGGCTGATTCCCATCATCCTGGTTTCGGCATTGCTGGCGGCGTTGGGACCAGCCGAGTCCGCGGTTCGCGGGTCGCTGGTGGAGGCTTTGGAATATGAGTAGAACGGTGCTGTTGTTGGCGGCGCTCGCGTGTGTCGTGCAGGCGCAAGACGTGCGTCAGATCGTCGAGGAGTCGCAGCGCCGCAATCAGAGCAAGTCGCAACGCTATGAGGGGACACTCGAGGTGATGAACGCCAAGAGCAAGGTTACCGTGAAGCGTTGGGAGTTCGTTCGCTTGGGGTCGTTCGGCCAGAGCAAGTCGATGCTACGCTTCACCGGCCCCGCTGAAGTGAAAGGAGTCGCGTTGCTGATCCACAATCACCCCGATCGCTCGTCGGATCAATGGATGTGGCGGCCGCAGATCGGACGCGATCAACGAGTCGCTCTGCAGGATCGCTCGGCCCGCTTCTTTGGCACCGACTTCAGTTTCGAAGATCTGGAAGAGCGCGATGTGAACCAGTTCGATTACAAGCTGGCCGGCGAAGGCGATATCGATGGCGCGGCGTGCTGGAAGGTGGAAGCCCGTCCCAGGCAAAGCAAGACATCGCAGTATGCGTATTCGGTCCTCTGGATTCGGAAAGACAATTACGTTGTGGCGCAGATCGAGGGCTTCACCAAGACCGGCTTATCGCGGCGCATCAACTATCGGAACATCGAGACCGTGCAGGGGCATTCGACTGCGCGAACCCTCGAGGTGCTGGATGCTAAGACCGGATCGCGCACGGTTCTCAGGTTGGAGAAGCTGCAGTACGACATGCCTCTGAGCGATGACGAGTTTACGTTGCAGGCGTTACGCCGCGTGTCATGACCTGGCGGCTCGCAGCCGTGACTCTGTGTTCAGCGGGCGTTGTGCTTGCTCAAGCATTCAGTCAACGGGGCTATGTCGAAGACCTGACCACGCTATTCCCGCAGACTGCGCCGAACGACAGCGCGCATATTGTGTCGGAACTGCTGCTGCGCTGGGACGTGTCGTATCAGTTGACGCCTTGGTTGAAACTGAACGGCTCGATCGACGGCCGCGCCGATAGTCACCGCCAGGTTTCACGCGAGTGGACAGTGAGTGCCGATGATCGAAGTCTGCGACGGCCGCCGCTTGCACTACGCCGGTTCAGCGCGATCGCGAACAGAGGCAAGTTCACCTTCGAAGCGGGCCGCCAATTCATCCGTTGGGGCCGCGCGGATATTCTCAATCCTGTGGACCGTTTCGCTCCGAAGGATTACTTGAACGTCGTCAATACCGATTTCCTCGGAGTGATTGCCGGGCGCGCCACGTACGAGAGTGGGGCAAACACAGTCGATGTTGTGTGGCAGCCATGGTTCACTCCGAGCCGCACGCCGTTGCTGAATCAGCGCTGGACGGTGCTGCCGGAAACGGTCCCCGCGATCCCGATCAAAGATGTTGGCGCGGACTACCCATCGCGTTCTCAATTCGGCGCGCGTTGGAATCATGTTGGTCGCGGGTATGAAGCCGCGCTCTCCTACTTCGACGGATACAATCATCTGCCATTGTTCCGTGCGGGTATACAACTCGACGGAGTCGCGGTGCAACGGTATTACCCCAGGCTGCGTTTGTATGGCTTCGATGGTGCACTGCCAACGCGATGGGTCACGGTGAAGGCTGAAGCTGCGTATTTCACTTCAATCCGGGCTCAGACCGACGAGTATCTTTTGTACGTGTTGCAGCTCGAACGTCAACAGGGGGCGTTCGTTTTTGTTGGCGGGTATGCGGGTGAACTGGTTACGTCCGCGACGGCCAATCCGCTGCAGTTCTCGCCCGAGCGCGGATTGGCTCGAACATTTCTGGGGCGCGCCGAGTACACGATCGGTACCGACAAGACGGTCGCCGTATCGGGGGCTGCACGCCAGAACGGGAGAGGGTCGTGGATGCGCGGGGAGTATTCGCAGATCTTAGGAAGCAACTGGCGGGCGACGGCTGGAGTTACCTGGATACATGGTTATGAGAATGACTTCCTGGGTCAATATCATCGCAACTCGTATGCCAGTCTCGCGCTGCGATATAGCTTTTGATTGAAAAAATCGGCTAGGCAGACCAGCCGCCTAGCCGGGAACCAACTCACAGTCAAAGGATGATGGACACCGTCTGTCCCATGAGTCGAGATTACTGTTAGAGCGCTTTCCATACCAGTCTCGGGGGTACCGATTTACACGGCTATAGGTACTGGACCGCGAGTCACTGCTTGAATGTCATGCCGGCGAAACTGACAACGCTATGTTCGTCGATGTTCCATTGTTGATATTTCTGTAGATCGCCGCGAACTCGCGGAACGGTTTTGAGGAAGGTGTAGAGCGGCGACGATCCACACCACTTCAGGTCATCCTGGTTCTGCTGAACCTGCGACCAGAAACCCTGTGCGTCGCCGGCGTTGATGCTATCGATGCGCGCCTGGTCGCGCGAGGCCACCTCGATCATCTCGCCGGAATCGGCGAGCGCGGCGAAGCGGTCGCCATAGCGCGCTCCCATGTGCGCCATGTCGATGCCGAGCACGAACAGGAAACGATTGCTTTCGCGCGCGGTGATGTCGCCCAGGACATCGAAGAACTGTGCGACGGCTGGGTCGTGTTCGGGAAGGCCGCCGCGATAAATGCTATGCGCGAACGATCCGCACAACACGGGCAGGATGCGTACTCGCGGCGAGAGCATGTGCTGCAAGAACACGACCTGGAATTCGATCGAATGCTCGAAGGAGTGGCAGTAATCTTCCATCATTACGGCTGGTCCCGCGCGGCGCTCGAGTTCATCGACCAGGCTCACGTCCGTTTGAGCCGCGCCATAGGGCGTCACGAAGGGCTTGCGCGTGAGCCCGAAGCGATTGGGTTGGCCGTAGTGCGACGTGCCGAGAATCACGAACGTGCGATCGGCGTAATCGGGCGACAGCGCGTTGTACGCCGCCTTGTATGACTCCCATCCGCCGAACGGACTCACGTGCGGCGCTGCAATGCCGATCAGGCCGTTGGTCGATGCAGCGGGGCGATCGCCGAGATAGTTGTGCAGCGTTGCGCGCAGCTCCGCGGGCTCGATCGGATAGCCGGTCCCAGCGTGCGCCGGTGCGCGTTCAGGAGCCGAAGCAAACTGGTTGTGGCGCTCCTGGCGCAGGCGATCGAAGTTGTCGTCATGCAGAAAGCCCGCCGAACTCAACGTTGAAATCAGATGCTGCTGCACGTCGCTGACATCGAGACCGTCCGTGATTTCGACTAGCGCTTTTCGCAACTCGAGCTCGGTTTGCTCGCCATCGAAGCACTCGAGCGCGGCCACGAGCGGCGGAGGCACGATGAGCGTCGCGTCCGAGTACTGATATGGATCGTGAATGAGCAGGCCCGGGCGGTCCTCGACCGGCGATGGCCGGAAGTCGAGATCCATGCGCAGGGCGGGCAGTGTTTTCGCCACCTCACCAGCATACTGGTTCGCGCCGGACTCGCTATCATTCTGTACGTATGATTCGGATCGCCAACGGACAGGGCTTTTGGGGAGACTCGCTCGAGGCTCCGTTGGAGCAGATACGCCGCGGGCCCATCGACTATTTGACGCTCGACTATCTGGCCGAGGTCACGATGTCGATCTTGCAGAAGCAGCGCGCCCGCGATCCGCGATCAGGGTACGCGCGCGACTTTCCGGAGTTCGTGCAGCAGGCGGCGGGTGACATCGCATCGCGCGGGATCAAAGTGATCGCGAACGCCGGGGGAGTGAATCCCGAAGGGTGCCGAGCTGCAGTGGCCGAAGCGCTTCGACAGGGCGGTGCGCCTCGCGGCATGCGAATCGGCGTGGTCAAGGGCGACGACGTGATGGCGCGCTTGGACGAATTCGCGGCGGGCGGTATTGAGATGAAGAACCTCGATACCGGCGAGCCGCTCTCGACCATTCGCGATCGGGTGCAGAGCGCAAACGTGTATCTCGGCGCGTGGCCCATTGTCGATGCGCTTCGGCAAGGCGCGCAGATCGTGATCACGGGACGGTGTTCCGATCCGGCGCTGTCGCTGGCTGCGGAGATTCACGAGTTCGGATGGGCGGCGGACGATTGGAACCGGCTTGCCGCGGGCGCGGTTGCCGGACACGTGATCGAGTGCGGCGCGCAAGCTACCGGCGGCAACTGCCAGGTGGATTGGAGAAGCATTCCGGATTATGCCGGCATCGGCTATCCGATTGTCGAGGTCGAGCCGGACGGAACCTTTGTGTTGACTAAACACGCGGGCACGGGCGGACGCGTGAGTATTGCGGGCGTGACCGAGCAACTGCTGTACGAGATCGGCGATCCAAGAACATTTTTGACCGCCGATGTAATCGCCGATTTTACGACTATCCGTCTCGAAGACGACGGCCCCGACAGGGTGCGGTTCAGCGGGTGTGAAGGACGCGCGCCGACCGAGTTCTACAAGGTGTCCATCGCCTATTCGGCAGGCTACAGGGCAACCGGGGAGCTCGTGTATGCCTGGCCGGACGCTTACGAGAAGGCGCGAGTTGCGGATCGGACATTGCGCACCCGGTTGGATCGTTTGGGCGTGCGGCCGGACGGCATTCACACGCAATTCGTTGGCGCGAATGCGTGCCACGGTGAGCGGCTATCGGGCGATCCCTCGCCGGACTTGGCCGAAGTTCTCATGCGAGTCGCCGTGCGCTCGACGGATCGCGCCGCGGTGGAGCGATTCACGAAAGAGATTGCACCCCTGGCGCTGAACGGTCCACCGGTGGTTACCTACATCGGAGGACGGCCGAAGATCGAGGATGTCGTCGCGTTCTGGCCGGCGCTGATTCCGAAGACGGCGGTCGAGCCCGAAGTATCGGTGATGGAGGTCTGATGCCGCGAGTGCAACTAGGCTTGATCGCTCATGCGCGGTCGGGAGACAAAGGCAATACGACAAATATTGGTTTAATCGCGCTCGACCCGAAGTACTTCGCGGTGCTCGTCGAGCAAGTAACAGCCGATCGTGTGCGGGAACATTTTCACGGAATTTGTGAGGGCCGTGTTGAGCGGTTCGAGTTGCCGAATCTGCACGCGCTCAATTTCCTTTTGCATGAGAGCCTGGACGGCGGCGGGACACGCTCGTTGCGGCTCGACGCGCAGGGCAAGACATACAGTTCGGCGTTGTTACGGATGGAAGTCGACATACCTTGATCCTGATACGATAGAACTTTGTCCCATGAAGGCCTTGTTTGAAGTAATGCGGCCGGGTGAACCGGATTGGTCGCTGGCCGAATCGATCGACCCCAAGCGCCTTCCCGCGCACATCGCCATCATCATGGACGGCAACGGCCGCTGGGCTCGCAGGCGCAGCATGCCGCGAGTGGCCGGCCATAGCGCAGGCGTGGAGCCCGTGCGGAGTACAGTCGAGACCTGCGCGCGGCTCGGCATCGGAGTGCTGACGTTGTATGCATTCTCCGTCGAGAATTGGAAACGCCCGCGCGCCGAGGTGGAGACGTTGTGGCGTCTGCTCCGCTATTACCTTCGGCGCGAGGTGCCGGAGATGATGAAGAACAATATCCGGTTCAGCGCGCTCGGACGGTTGGAAGTTTTATCGGACCAGGTTCGCAGCGAGTTGGAAGACGCTCGCCGCGCGACCTCGCGTAACACCGGATTGAGAGTGAATCTCGCAATCAACTACGGGGGCCGGACCGAGTTGGTGGACGCGATGAACGCGATTGTCGAAGATGCCCGGATGGCGGGAACGCTGTCGAGTTTGCAGGTGACTGAGCCCATGATCCAGTCGCGATTGTATACAGCGGGCCTGCCCGACCCCGATCTTCTGATTCGCACTTCGGGCGAGATGCGGATCAGCAACTTCCTGTTGTGGCAGATCGCCTATGCCGAGCTGTATGTCACCGAGACGTTGTGGCCCGATTTCGACCGCACCGATCTGCTGAAGGCGGTGCTGGATTATCAGGGCCGCGACCGGCGATTCGGCGGCCTCACGATCGACCCGCCCGCAGAAATCGCCGAGGACGATGAATTGGCCGAGCCGCTCGGCGCATCGGTTCGATGAAGCGTCTGGCCACCGCGGCGGCGCTGATCCCGTTCATCACGTACATTGTTATCTTCTCGCCGTTTCCCGTTTTTGCGGCAGTTCTTACCGCGATCGCGCTACTTTGCTTCGTAGAGTACTGCGGTATTGTCGCCGCGCACGGCATCGCGAAACCGGGCTGCCTGGGTTACGCGGCGGGTCTCATGGTGCTTCTGATCCCTCGCGCCGACGTTGCTGTGATCGGCGGAATCGCACTGGCTGCTATGGCGGCCGGACTCCGATCGCGCGATTTGCGGTCGGAGTTGCCGCGCTGTGGCGCATTGGTGCTCGGGGTTGCGTATGTGTTCGCAAGCTGGCGTTGCGCGATCGGGCTGCGCGCGCTCAGTCCGTACTGGCTGTTCATCGCGATCGCGCTCAACTGGGCCGGAGACAGCGCGGCGTACTTCGCGGGCCGTGCGTTTGGCCGTCACAAATTAGCGCCAGTGATCAGCCCGGGCAAGACATGGGAAGGCGCGATTGCCTCAACCTTCGGCTCGGTGCTGTCCTGTCTGTTGTTTGCCTACTTCGCGATGCCGGGAGTCTCGCTCGCGGTTGTGATCGTGGTTTCGGCGCTGGCGAATGTCGCGGGACAGATTGGCGATCTGTGCGAATCGGCATTCAAGCGCGGGGCGGGTTTGAAGGATAGCGGCACGATGCTACCGGGACACGGCGGCTGGTTGGATCGCGTGGACAGCACGATGTTCGCGGTGCCGGTGGCGTACGGGTTGGTGGCGCTGGCGCGCATGTGGAATATCGGGGGTTGAGAAGATCGCGGGGGAGGGTCCTGACTTTTGGGCCTCAGATGAACGGCACATGGGGCCTCGACAGCAGACACCCGAGGTGAAAATGTCGTCCCATCACTTGATTGGGCCGCAGATGAACGCAGATGAACGCTGATTAACGCCGATGGGCTCTCGATAAGGTGGCCTGTCTGCGCTGCACTTCCGGTGATCCGCATACCGCCAAACGTTGCTGATCAAAGGCGAAGTATCGACCGGTCTCAGTGTAACTGTCGATAGACTGTTGGAGGTGTTGCCCAGAGACCGCGCCAATGCCGCCGCCGAGGGGGCCCGGCAACAATGATCCATCCGCGGAGCGGGCACGAACTTCGTCACCCACCGAAATCGGATGTGGGATCAAGCGTGTCGGCGGGGATGATCGTCTTCAGGTGCTTGCCGTGGGCGTCAACGATGCCCATCTGTTTGCAAGCGGCGCAAGTCGTACTGAACCTCGTCTGGCCAGTCTAATCTAATCCACGAGATGTTCAGAGGGGTGGTCTCGACAGTATTCGCCATACGTTCGGAGTTTTGCACGATCTGGGTCTATCACGATCCCGATTCTGTGGCCGCCTCGGAGACTCTAGAAAAGGTCGCGTTGACTTGCGGCGTCGATGGCGACTCGCTCATCAGCCTGCTGGCGCACCGTCGTCAAGCGGTTGTGAGCCGTTAAGATGGCGTCATGATCACGTTGGGTGGCAGCCAGCTCTCGATCGAGCAAGTGGCCGCGGTTAGCATTGGCGGCGAGGGCGTCGCCGTCGGTGCGGAAGCGCGTGAGCGAATGATGGCGTCGCGGGCGGTGGTGGATCGGCTGGCTGCGAGCGACCAAGCGGTGTACGGCGTCAACACGGGCGTGGGACTTCTAGCCGATGTGCGCATCTCCGATGGCGAGCTCGCGGCACTGCAACGCAACATCCTGCGGTCGCATGCAGTCGGAGTTGGGCCGCCGCTGGAGCGTGCCGTTGTGCGCGCGATGATGCTGATCCGCGCAAACGTTCTCGCCATTGGATGTTCGGGGATCCGGCCGGTGGTAGCGGACCGGCTCTGCGAGTTGTTGAATGCTGGGGTGACTCCGATCGTGCCATCGCGCGGGAGCGCCGGCGCGAGTGGCGACCTCGCCCCGCTCGCCCACATGGCGCTGATGCTGATCGGGGAAGGCGAGGCGGAGATCGGCGAGGCCCGCATGGCCGGGGCGGAGGCGTTGTCGCGAGCGGGAATCGAGCCGCTCACCCTCGAAGCGAAGGAAGGCATCTCGCTGGTGAATGGCACGCAGGCGATGCTCGCGCTTGGGTGTTTGTGTCTGGGCGAAGCGGAGGTGCTGGCCGAATCCGCGGACCTGATTTGCGCGATGTCGCTTGACGCGTTGCGGGGGACGCCGCGCGCGTTCGATCCGCGGATTCACGAGGCGCGTCCGCATGCGGGACAGATAGCGAGCGCCGCGAACCTGCTGCGGATACTCGAGGGCAGCGAGATCCGGATGAGCCACATCGCGTGCCGCCACGTGCAGGACGCGTACACATTGCGATGCGCGCCACAGGTACACGGCTCCGTGCGCGATACGCTGGCCGCGGCGCGACGGTGTTTCGAAGTCGAGTTGAACGCGGTCACCGACAACCCGCTGGTTTTCGGCGATGAGATCGTGTCGGGCGGCAACTTTCACGGCGAGCCGCTGGCGTTGCAGTTGGATTACCTCGCTATCGCGATGGCGGTCCTGTCGGGATTCTCGGAGCGGCGAATCGACCGGCTGGTGAATCCGAGCCTGAACGAAGGGCTGCCGCCGTTTCTGGCCAATCACGCCGGTCTGGAATCCGGGTTCATGATGCTGCAGGTTACGGCGGCGGCGCTCGTCGCAGAGAATCGCGTGCTCGCGAGCCCCGCCTGTCTGGGCTCGATCACTACCAGCGGCAATAAGGAAGACTTCGTCAGCATGGGCATGACGGGCGCGTTGAAGTTGCAGCAGGTGGTGGCGAACACTCGATTGGTGCTGGCGATTGAAGGGTTGACTGCGGCGCGCGGGTTGGATTGTTTGCGGCCGCTACGCTCGAGCGCGATCATCGAATCGGCGAGAGAGAGATTAAGAACCGTGTCGCCCGAGTGGACAGGAGATCGCAGCCTGGCGGTCGATATCGAGCGCGTGGCGGAATTGATTGCCGCGGGCGGGATGATATGAGCCTGCCATCTGTCGCGCGTAGTTCAGCGTAATAGCGAAGGCTGCGGAACGGAAACGGTGGCGCCCGGCTTCAGCGTCCATCGCCAAGGCACGGCTACCGTCACTCTCTTCGAGTCCGATGTTAGGGACGCCTCAAACCGAGCCAGGCGATCACGATCCTGCGCCACGGCCGCTGGCAGAACCCTGATGGCCGCTTCGCGATCCAGTTTGGCGCCGGTAACCCCGGGGACCGCGCGCGTGCTTCCCGCACCGAAGCGGGTGGCAGCCGTCAGGGATATTGCGCTCGACGAATGTATCGCGGGAGAGGCGAGCGAACGGAGTTGCAATCGAACGTCAGACGTCCGTCCTGCGTGTGCCACAACATGATAGATTGATGTTTCAAACGCAATGAGAAGCAGAGTGGCTGCGTTGTTAGCCGTTCTCGCCGCGCACGCTTTTGCGGCGACGGACGTCCGGATGGATTTCATGCTCGACACCACCGACCTGTACGGGAATCCCGTTCAGCAACATCGTTACTATTACGTCTACCGGCCCGACGGGCTTGCGAACGCGAAGCCCGTGCCGATGGTGCTCGTGCCGGAAGCGAGTCCCGCCAGCGGTCCGGCGACCTTCTTCCGCGACACTGCGCGGAGCGCGGGATTCATCATCGTGTCGTGCTCGTTCTCGGGAAACTCGAGCGGTACGCCCGGAACCGTTTGGACGGCGGACGATCCGCGTTTAGCCGGGTACGAGGATTACGACTACCTCGACGAAGTGATTCGCCGGGTGCGCGTTGCGGAAAACGCGAGCGACGCCTTCATTACCGGGATCTCCAAGGCGGGCCACATGACCGAGGCCTACGCCTGCGAGCGGCCGCGGAACATTCGCGCTGCCGGACCTCTGGATGAGTTCATGCAACGGGAGAATCTACCCAGCGCGCCCGTGCCGCTGATCATGTTTCAGGGCACGCTCGACACCAACGTCCCGTACACGATGGCGAAGGACACGCTGGACGTGTGGCGCGCCGTAAACGGCGTGTTAGGCGTCACGCCGGTAACCACGTACGAATCGTCTCCGTTGATGCCCGGCAAGGTGACGCGGGCCACTTGGCGCCCGGATTCGGGCGGACCCGAGATCGCCATGGTAACGATCGTGGGGGGCACGCACACCTATCCTACGCCATCGGTGCAGACCGGCTACGATTACACGAAGGCAGTCTGGTCGTTCTTCAGCCGATACCTGAGCGACAATACGGGCTCGCCGCGCATTGTCTCCAAGCCCGTCGATAACGTACAGCCCAGCGGAATGCCGGCGAGCTTTCGGGTGACGGCGCTCGGCGATGATACGCTGCGGTATCAGTGGCAGCGCGACGGCACCGATATCGCTGGCGCCACGGCCGACTGGCTGACCCTGCCTACGGTCACCCCGGCGGATGACGGCGCGGCCTTTCAGGTGATCGTCACCAACGATTCCGGTACGGTGACGAGTGCGGCCGCGAAACTCCGTGTCGTGCAGCCCGCCGCGGCTCCGGCGGAAGCGCCCGTGATCACCGCAGGACCAGTGGATCAGGTGGCCGCCGCAGGACAAGACGTGCAATTCAGCGTCTCCGCTACCGGCGCTGGTCCGTTGAGCTATCTATGGCGCAAGAACGGTGTGAACATCCCCGGCGCCACCGGTCCTGTGCTCGACATTCCGGCCGCGATCTCCCCGGACTGCGGCGCTACCTTCAGCGTGGCGGTCAGCAATGGCAGCGGAAGCGCGAACAGCAGCCCGGCGACGCTCGCGGTGACGCCCGCGCCGGGAGCGCCGATTATTCTCGCGAATCCCGCACGCGTGCGTACGATACCCGGCCAACCCGGAACCTTCTCGGTTACGGCGTGGAGCCTGACGCCGATGAGCTATCAATGGCAGCAGGGGACATTTACAGGAACGATGGTAGACATTCCGGGCGCGACCTCCGCGACCTACACAGTCGCCTCGCCGGCGCTGGCGGATCACACGACGATGTTCCGCTGCATCGTTTCGAATGCCTCGGGCAACTCGACCAGCGCGAGCGAGATGCTGTTCGTGACCGCAAGCGCGGCGCGTCCGGCGCAGATCACCAGTTCTTTGACGGCCGCGGCGCAGACGGGCGTCGCGTTTCAATCCACGATCGTGTCAACGGGCGGAACGGCTCCGGTGGTATTCAGCGCCGCGCCGCTGCCGGACGGGCTGACACTGGATTCGGCGACGGGCATCATCTCCGGGATTCCGGCAGCAGCCGGCGATACACAGGTAACGGTGCAAGCATCGAACAGCGCGGGCAGCGTTTCCCGAGTTCTGACCATTTCAGTGCGCGACACTCCCCCGGTGGTTTCGCTCGAGGCGTGGCGTCGCGCGATATTCGGGGCAAGCTCGATAAACCCGGCGATCGCGGGCGACGCCGCCGATCCCGATGGCGACAGCTTCACCAATCTCCAGGAGTTCAACATGGGCACGAATCCGCTGGATCCGGCGAGTGTGCCGGGCGTTGACGCTCCGCTTTATACCGGACCCGCGCCCGCTGAAGGACGGCACTCGAAAATCTGCGGCGTGATTTTGAAGCGCGCCTCGTAGGCGGCTGCGATCGCGCGGCGGAACTCTTGGACGGCGGTGGGCTCGACAAGATTCACCGTACATCCGCCGAAGCCGCCGCCGGTCATGCGGCTGCCGAACACGCCCGGGAGTGTTATCGCCGTGTCGACTACGAAATCCAGTTCCACCGAGCTCACTTCGTAATCGTGTTGCAGGCTGCGGTGCGAGGCGACGAATAACTCGCCCATGCGCTTGCGGTCGCCGGCCTTCGACGCCGCAGCGAACTCCTCGACGCGCAGGTTTTCGGACACGACATGCCGCGCGCGCTTGCGTGGAACTTCGGGCATCCCCTGGTCGATCATGTCCAGAGTGGCATCGCGCAACGAGATCAGCTTCGGGCTTCTGCGGCGCAGATACTCGACGGCCTGGCCGCACTCCGCAACGCGCTGGCGATAGGCGGATGAGCCGAGCTCGTGCTTCACCATGGTGTTCACCGCGAGGATCGAGACGTCGCCGGGCAGCGGCACCTCTTCATACTCCAGAGTGCGGCAATCGATTTTGATCGCCGCGTGAGGGCGCCCGAATACGGCAATGAATTGATCCATGATGCCGCAGGGCACGCCGACGAATTCGTTCTCGGCAGCGCGGCCCAGGCGCGCCAGATCCATCTTGTCATCGAGAGCCGCGCCGTCGCTCAGGGCCAGCGCGGATGAAATTTCGAGCGCCGCCGACGAACTCAAGCCCGCACCGACAGGGACGGTGGAGTGAATCAGCATGTCCTTCGGCGATATGGTCCGGCCGCGCTTTACGAGTTGCTGCGCGACGCCGAATACGTAATCGCTCCAGTCGCGGCGGGGCTTGGCGATCGTGATGTCGGCGGCGGGCCACTCCGCGCCTTGCAGCAGATCCTCGGAGTAGATGCGGAGTTCGCCCTCAGCCGAGCTGGGTGCAACGGCGACGTAGCACGCCATTTCCAGGGCGATGGGACACACGAATCCCTCGTTGTAATCGGTGTGTTCGCCGATCAGGTTGACGCGGCCGGGCGCGCGATAGAGGGTGGGAGCTCCGCTGCGCGGGAAGCGCTCCGGGAACCGTTCCTTCAGGATGCTCTGCGGGCTAGCCATAGCAGCACACCTCCAAATATGAGCATGGAAATGCCCGAATACAGGTTCGCATTCGCAGCCGTGAGCGGCGCGGAGTAGCCGGAGAACATCCCGAGCACGGTGAGGATAACACCCATGATCAGGAAGAACCAGCCGGAGGGGAGTCGCAGATCGAGCATTCGCTTATCTCCACCTTAGCGGAACAGAAAGTTCAAACCGAAGCACACAATCGAGACCGCGATCGCCAGGGGCCATGGGCGCTGGTACCAGGGCGGCGTGGGATCGTGCGGGATTTTGGTCAGACCGTAGACCAGCGCGGTCAACTCGGATTCGGCCTTGGGGCGCGTCGCGAGGCTTACGACCACGGTCACCAGCAAGCAGGCGAAAAAGGCGTAACTGGCGATCCAGAAGTTCTGGGCCATGGTGGACCGGTATTCGTGGATAGGCGAGATCCATCCGCCCTTGCCTTCGGCGATCGTGAGGCCGTGTGTCAGAGTAGCGGCAGCGGTGCCCGATAGCAGGCCCGCGAATGCGCCGTGACCGGTTGTGCGCTTCCAAAACATGCCCAGAAGAAATGTTGCAAGCAGTGGCGCGTTCACGAAGCCGAACACAAGCTGCAACAGATCCATGATGTTGTTGTAGAGCGTGGCGAGATAGGCCGCTCCGATCGAGAGCAGCGTGCCGAAGATAGTGGTGAGGCGGCCGACCTTGAGGTAGTGCGAATCGGGCGCGTCCTTGCGGATATAGCTCTGATAAATATCGTAGGTGAAGACGGTGTTGAATGCCGTGACGTTGCCGGCCATGCCCGACATGAACGAGGCCATGAGTCCGGTGAGCCCAAAGCCGAGCAAGCCCGATGGATAAAATTTCGCCATCAGGGTGGTGAGCACCTGGTCGTAATCGGGGCCGCCGCCGGGCTTGAGGGGCAGGGAATAACCCGATCCGGCGGTCACCGAAAGGGCCACGGCGGCGATGCCGGGGATGATGACGATAAACGGCAGCATCATTTTTGGGAATGCGCCGACCAGGGGAGTTTTGCGGGCGGCGGCCATAGAATCCGCGGCCATGGCGCGCTGCACGACGAGGAAGTTGGTGCACCAGTAGCCGAACGACAGAACGAATCCGAGACCGATGAGCATGCCGATGGTGTCGACGCCCATCGGATTATCGGCGGCGTTGCCCATGTACTTCCACGAATGAACCATGGTGGCGGGCACACGGTTGACGATGCCCTGCCAACCGCCCGATTTGTTGACCGCCAGGATCGCGAGCGGAGCGAATCCGAATACGATCAGGAAGAATTGAAGAACCTCATTGTAGATCGCGCTGGTGAGTCCACCGAGGTAGGTGTACACGAGCACGATGGCGGCCGACAATATGACCGATGCAGTGAAGTTCCAACCGAGGACGAGTTGGAACAGCAGACCGAGGGCGTACATCGAGATGCCCGATGAGAACACCGTCATGATCGCGAAGGTGATCGCGTTGAAGCCACGCGTCTTCTCGTCGAAGCGCAATTTCAGATACTCGGGCACGCTGCGCGCTTTGCTGCCGTAATAGAACGGCATCATGAACAGGCCGACGAAGAGCATCGCGGGGATCGCGCCCACCCAATAGAAGTGCGCGGTCATGATGCCGTATTTCGCGCCGGACGCGCACATGCCGATGAGTTCCTGCGCGCCGAGGTTGGTTGCGACAAACGCCAGGCTGGTAATCCACAGCGGGACTGAGCGGCCGGAAGTGAGGAAGTCTTCGCTGGTGGATACGCCGCGTTTGAGAACCCACCCAATGCCCAACACAAACGAGAAATAAATGGCGAGGATGAGGTAATCGATGTAGGCGAGGGTCAAGGGAAGAGTCTATCAAGATTCCGGCGGCAGAGTGTATGATAGCCACTTATAACTATGTGGCAGCCCCCGCCGACTCCCGTGTGGAATAGTTTGTCCTGGTCCGCGCTGGTTGCCGGAGTTCCGGTGTTGACGTTGCTGATCCTGCTGGGTGTTGCGCGCAGGCCTGCGTGGATTGCCAGCCTGTGCGGACTGGGGGCGGCGATTATCGTTGCGCTGTTCGCGTATCGCATGCCAGCCGGAGCATTGGCGAGCGGCGTCGCGTTTGGAGCGTGCTTCGGATTGTTTCCGATCGGCTGGATCGTGTTTTGGGCGATTATGCTGTACCGGATCACGGTTGAGACAGGCAAGTTCGAAATCATCAAGAATTCGATCGGCAGCTTGACCGGCGATCACCGATTGCAGGCGCTCTTGATCGCCTTCGCATTCGGAGCGTTTATCGAAGGCGCGGCTGGTTTCGGCACTCCGGTGGCGGTTGCCGCGGCGATGTTGACGGGACTCGGATTCGCTCCGTTCTATGCGGCGGGGATTTGCCTGTTGGCCAACACGGCGCCGGTTGCATTCGGATCGATCGGGATTCCGTTGATCACATTGCAGGGCATCACGGGATTGCCGATGGCGGGCTTGAGCGCGAATGTCGGGCGCATCTGCGCGCCGGTGTCGCTGTTCATCCCGGCGTATTTGATGGTCGTGATGTCGGGGTGGCGTGGATTGACGGGCGTGCTTCCGGCCGCGGCGGTGTGCGGCGTTGCGTTTGCGGCCGCGCAGTTCCTGGTGTCGAGCTACATGGGCCCTTACTTAACGGACATTATCGGGTCGTTGTCGGCGTTGGGTGCGATGGTGCTTTTACTGCAGTTCTGGAAGCCGCGCGAGGAGTTTCATCTGGGTGGGCGCGAATCGGAGCCGCCACATGCGCGGCCGGTCAGCGAGTCGTTGGCGGCGTGGACACCTTATGCATTGCTGGTGCTGTTTGTCGTGCTGTGGGGAGTTCCGGGTATCAAGGCGATCCTGGAGCGTGCGACGGTGCGCATCCCGTGGCCGGGAGTGAAGGCGACCTACGTTGTGAATTATCTGAGTGCGTCGGGCACCTCGTGCATGTTCGCGACGATTGCGGCGGCTGCGGTGTTGCGGGTCCCGCCCAGGAAGTTTTTTGCGTATCTGCGGGCCACCGCGTTCCAGTTGCGGTTTTCGCTGCTCACGATGGCGAGCGTGCTGGCGCTGGCTTACCTCATGAACTTTTGCGGCGCGACCAAGACGCTCGGGCTGGCGTTTGCGGCAACGGGCGTGATGTTTCCATTCTTCAGCGCGATGCTGGGATGGCTGGGCGTGTTCCTGACGGGCAGCGATACGTCGGCGAATGCATTGTTCGGCAATCTGCAAGTGGTGACGGCGGGGACGCTGCATTTGAACCCGGTGCTGATGGCGGCATCGAATTCAAGCGGCGGCGTGATGGGCAAGATGATCAGCCTGCAGAGCATCGCGGTGGCGGCGGCGGCGACTGGAATGGCGGCGAGCGAAGAATCGGCGTTGTTTCGATTCACGCTGCGGCACAGCATTGCGCTGGCGACAGTGATCGGGGTGATTGTGTTGTTCTATGCGTACGTGGCGCCGGGGTGGGTTCGGTGAGACAGATGATGGGCTCGGTGTTTACAAGCCACGGATTGGTTTCATGAGGCGGTGTCAATCGAATTGTGTAAACGTTCTCAGGCGTTTTTGTTCCAACCGTTAGTTACCCCCGCTCCCCGAACAGGTCACGGACCGACCGGGCAGGGGATTCACAAGGGGGCGGCCAGCCCTCTTGTGGGGGGAGCCGGCAGCATCGCGGCGTGCCAGCGTAGTTGGCTGGCGCGCCGCGTGCTTCCGGCGTGGGGGGAACCCGCCCGCCCCGGCTTCCCCCTTG
>JBBQGC010000084.1:0-19070 GCA_038322705.1 Bryobacterales bacterium
ACCGAACCTCGAACCCTCGCGCAATCGACAACCGAAACTCGAACCCGCGTGCGATCGCCAACCGAAACTCGAACCCGCGCGAATCGACAACCGACCCTCGAACCCGCGCGATCGGCAACCGAAACTCGAACCCCCGTCCGCATCGACAACCGAAACTCGAACCCGAGCGCAATCGACAACCGAAACTCGAACCCGTGCGATCGACAACCGAAACTCGAACCCGCGCATCGACAACCGAAACTCGAACCCGTGCGCAATCGACAACCGAAACTCGAACCCGCGCGCAAGGCCGCGCGCATCGACAACCGCAATCAGAGCCGCGCGCGTCAGCAAGCGCCCTACCTCGCGATAAAATGAACACTCCGATGCCATACCGCACCGACGATGTCCGCATTCAGGAAACTCGTGAGCTCACCAATCCAGGCACCCTCGTCAAGGAGTTTCCGCTCCAACCAGAAGGCGCGCACTTCATCTTCGACACCCGCCACCACTTACACCGCATTCTCTGTGGTCACGATTCGCGCCTGGTCGTAATCGCCGGGCCCTGCTCCATCCACGACGTCGCCGCCGCCCTCGACTACGGAGGCAGACTGCATGCGATGGCTGAGCCGTTCAAGGAAACGCTCCTCGTACTGATGCGCGTCTACTTCGAAAAGCCCCGGACCACCGTCGGTTGGAAAGGACTCATCAACGATCCCCTGCTCGACAACAGCTTCGAGATCAACGAAGGCTTGCGCCGCGCCCGTAGACTCCTGCTCGATCTGAATTGCATCGGTGTACCGGCCGCCACCGAGTTTCTCGACATGATCACGCCGCAATACATCGGCGATCTCATCAGTTGGGGAGCCATCGGCGCCCGCACCACCGAAAGCCAGGTCCACCGTGAACGCGCCAGCGGCCGGTCCTGCCCGGTCGGTGTCAAGAACGGAACCGATGGCAACGTTCGCATCGCCGTCGATGCGGTCCGCGCCGCTCGCGAATCGCATCACTTCCTTTCCGTCACCAAAGCCGGCCAGTCTGCCATCATCTGTACCAAGGGCAACAAGGATTGCCACGTCATTCTTCGCGGCGGGAAGCTGCCAAACTTCGATGAGGAGTCCGTCGAATCGGCGCTCCTTACACTCCGCGCGGTAAAGTTGCCCGATCGCGTGATGATCGATTGCTCGCATGCCAACAGCATGAAAAACTATCGCCTGCAATCGGCGGTCGCGCGCAACGTTGCCGCGCAGGTTGGCGCGGGGCAGCCCGGGATTTTCGGCGTCATGCTCGAAAGCAATATCGTCGGCGGCCGGCAGGATTTGAAACCGGGGCAATCCCTCACCTACGGCCAGAGCATCACCGACGGCTGCATCGATCTCGCCGAAACCAAACAGATACTTGAGTTGTTGGCCGAAGCGGTCCTCCAACGCCGAAGCAGTCGATAGCGTTATGCACACCACTCACGAAAGCGAAGAGCGGCTCCGGTTGATCACCGAAGCCGCGGGCCTGGGTATCTGGGTGTGGCACGTCGCAGAGGACCGTGTCACGTGGGAAAACGACCGCATGTACGAGATCGCCGGCCTTCCACGCACCAGCGAACCGGTCAGCGTTGCCCGTTTTATCGCGGGGTTTGTCTACCGCGCCGATGTTGCCGCATTCAAGAAGGCGTTCGCGGACAACCTGCATATCAATGGGAGGTTCAACTTCCTCGGCCAGTTCCGCCGCGCCGACGGAGAACTACGCTGGATCGAATTCAACGGCCGCCCCCACTTCGACCTCCACGGCAACCCGGTTCGTGTCTTCGGCACCGCGGCCGACGTCACTGAGCGCGAGCACAAGCAGGGCGCGGCCGCATTCCTCGTGCGCCTCGATGACGCCGTTCGCACCTTGTCCGATGCGCAGGAGATTACGCGAACGTCCGCTCGCCTGCTGGGTGAACATCTCCACGCCGATCGCGTCGCTTACTGCAGCCTTCACCCGGATCAGGACGCGATCGAGATCCACGGCGAATACACTGCGGCCGGTGTCGCAAGCATTCTGGGCCGCTACAGGCTGAGCATGTTCGGCTCTGGCATGGCTGCCGCGCTCTCTGCTAACCTGCCGTTCGCGGCCGGGGACACCGAACACGATCCGCACGCCTCTGACGCGCGCGATGTATACCGGCGCCTCAAGATTCGCGCGCATGCGTCCGTGCCGCTGCACAAATCGGAACGCCTCGTCGCGGCCATGGCGGTTCATCAATCCACTCCCCGGCCGTGGCGCGCCGATGAATTGGAACTGCTGCGCCAGGTCGCCAACCGCTGCTGGGAATCGGTCGAGCGCGCGCGCATCACTCGCGAGCTCGAACAACGCGAGCAGCGTTATCGCTTTCTTGCAGAGAGCATTCCGCAAATGGTCTGGACCGCTCTGCCAAACGGCGCTCTCGATTATGTAAACAGCCAGGGCGCGCGCTACTTCGGCGTCGGGCAACAGTCCTTGCTCGATAGCGGTTGGCTCGCCTGGGTTCATCCCGAAGACGTCGACCACACCGTCGAGCGCTGGAAGCAGTCGCTGGCCAGCGGAGAACCGTACGAAGTCTCATTCCGCCTGCGCCGCCACAGCGACGGTAGCTGGCGATGGCATCTGTCGCGCGCCCACGCCTTGCTCGACGATTCGGGCCGGATTGTGCAATGGTGCGGCACCTGTACCGATATCGAAGATCAGAAACAGGCCGAGTCGCGTCTCCAGAAGCAGTGGATCACCTTCGATACCGCGCTATCCCACACGCCCGATTTTGTCTACACGTTCGATCTGGGAGGCCGCTTCACGTACGTCAACCGTGCCTTGCTGACGTTGTGGCAAAAGCCGCTCGAAGAAGCCCTGGGCAAGAACTTCTTCGAGTTGGATTATCCGCCGGAGCTGGCCGCGCACCTGCAAGCTCAGATTCAGCAGGTCATCGACACCAAGGAGCCGGTTCGGGACCACACGCCGTTCACCGATCCAACCGGGCAGACCGGGCATTACGAATACATCTTCGTCCCGGCGCTTTCCCCCAACGGCCGCGTGCAGGCGGTCGCGGGTTCCACGCGCGATATTACGGAGCGCGAACGCATCAAGCAGGCCCTGGCGCGCAGCGAACAGAAACTGCAGCAGGTGTTTGCGCAAGCTCCCGTCGCCATTGTTGTGTTGCGCGGCCCGGATTATAGAGTTGAACTCGCCAACGCTCAGTACGAATCCCTGCTTCAGGGAAGGGAGCTGGTTGGCCGCCGCTTCGCCGACGTCGTGCCCGAGTTGCCGCAGGACGTATGGGACGCATTCCGGCGCGTGGTGGAGACCGGCGAAACCTTTACCGCCAACGAGTGGCACATACCCTACGACTACAACCGCGATGGCGTTGTCGAGGACCACTGGTTTAACGTCGCCTATAATCCGCTGCGGGAACTGGATGGCGCCGTCTCCGGCTTGATGGCCGTGCTCACCGATGTCACCGCGCAGGTCGTCGCGCGCCGGGAGCTGGAGCGTGTCAATCGCGAACTGGAAGAGTTCGCGTATGTGGCAAGTCACGACCTGCAGGAGCCCCTGCGCATGGTCAACATCTATACGCAGCTTCTGCTCCGGCGCATCGACACCAACGACCCCGAATGTCTCGAGTTCGGCGAAATCATTCGCCAGGGCGCGGTCCGAATGGACTTGCTCATTCGCGACCTGTTGACCTACTCGCGGACCATTCACGTAGACGACGCGCCCGTGGGTACAACCGATCTATCGTCGTCGTTGGGCGAGGCCTGCTCGATTCTCAAAGCGAAAGTTGAGGAGAGCGGCGCCGTGATCGACGCGCAGCCTCTGCCCGTCGTGCGTGCGGACTCAACACAGATGGTTCAGGTGTTCCAGAATCTGCTGTCGAACGCCATCAAGTACTGCGCCAAGGATGTCGTTCCGCAAATTCACGTTCGCGCCGAACCCTCCGGTGATGACTGGCTGGTTTCGGTGAAAGATAACGGTATCGGCTTCGAGCCGCAATACGCCGCCAAAATCTTCGGACTCTTCAAGCGGCTGCACAAAGACGAGTACCCCGGCACGGGCCTGGGCCTTGCTATTTGCAAGCGCCTGATCGAGCGCTTCGGCGGGCGTATGTGGGCCACCTCCAGTCCTGGAGAGGGCGCCGCGTTTTATTTCACTCTGCCGCGAGTGGACGAGCCGCGCGCCTGAGATATCCTGAAAGGTCCCTTCGAAATGTTCAAAATCATAATTGGTTGGTTCTGTTTTTATCTGTTCGGCATCGCCGCGCCGCCCGTCGCGGTGAAGTGCGGCGCTCTGCTTGATGTGCGCACGGGGCGTGTAGAGCGCAATGCCACGGTCCTGGTAGTCAACGGCAAAGTTGCACAAGCGGGAGCATCGGTCGCGATACCTGCCGAAGCTACGGTAATCGATCTCTCGAAGGGCACGTGTCTGCCCGGCCTCATCGATGTGCACGATCATCTGACGTCCGATCCCGAGCACGCGGGCTACAAGAACCTTGGCGTGTCGGTGCCGCGATCGGCCATCACCGGAGCGAAAAACGCGCGCATCACATTGCAGGCCGGCTTCACGACGGTTCGCAACGTCGGCGCATCGGGCTACTCGGATGTCGCTCTGCGGGACGGCATCAATGCCGGCGAAGTGGAAGGTCCGCGGCTGTTCGTGTCCGGTCCGGCGCTGGGTATCACCGGCGGCCATTGCGACGACAATCTGCTCGCGCCTGAGTATCATTACGTCGCAACCGGCGTTGCCGACGGGCCGTGGGCCGCGCGAACCAAAGTGCGGGAAGTGATCAAGTATGGGGCGGACCTGATCAAGATCTGCGCCTCGGGCGGTGTCATGTCGAAGGGCGATCTGCCTGGCACTCCGCAATACACGGTCGAAGAGATGAAGGCCATCGCCGAGGAAGCTCACAAGCTGGGCCGCAAGGTGGCCGCGCACGCACACGGTGCGCAGTCCATCAAAGACGCCATCCGCGCGGGCATCGACTCCATCGAACACTCGAGCCTGATCGATGACGAAGGCATCGCGCTGGCAAAACAATACGGGGCGTATTTGGTTTTTGACCTGTACAACGACGACTACATTCTGAAGGAGGGCGCAAAGATCGGAATGCTGCCGGAATCGATCGAGAAGGAACGCATGATCGGCAAAGTGCAGCGTGAGAACTTCCGCAAGGCGTATCTGGGCGGCGCGAAGCTCGCCTTCGGCACCGACGGCGGCGTTTATCCGCACGGCGACAACGCCCGTCAGTTTGCGTATATGGTGGAGTTCGGCATGAAGCCGATCGAGGCGATTCAATCGGCCACGATCACCGCCGCAGCCTTGCTGGGAATGTCCAAGCAGGCCGGCTCGCTCGAGTCGGGCTACTTCGCCGACCTGATTGCGGTCGATGGCGATCCGCTGAGCAATGTCGAGGCATTGACTCGTGTTCGTTTTGTGATGAAAGAGGGGCGCGTTTACCGGAACGACTGGATCGCGCAGGCCACCCGCTGATGCCGCCCCTGGAGCAAGCGTTCGGGATTGACGGCGGCAACGCGCGGGACAGGGCAGGCCATCCAATAATGCCGCCGCTGGAGCCAAAGTTCGAGATCAAGTCCGCGACGATAACCGCGGCCGCGCGGTACGGCGCAGGCCACCCGCTGACGCCGCCCCTGGATGCGCGGCAGCCCGATAACATGGCCGCAGCGGCGCGGGAAAGCGCAGGTCACTCGCTAATGCCGCCGCGGACGTCGACCGCCAACGGCGGAGTCTCGAAGCTGATCGGCCACCCGCTGATGTTTCCGCTGGAGCCAGCGTTCGAGATTGAGTCCGCGACGATAACCGGGGGCGTGCGGGACGGCGCAGGCCACCCGCTGATGCCGCCGCTGGAGCCAGCGTTCGAGATTGAGTCCACGACGATAACCGCGGGCGTGCGGGACGGCGCAGGCCACCCGCTGATGCCGCCCCTGGAGCCAACGTTCGAGATTGAATTCGCGACGATAACCGCGGCCGTGCGGTACGGCGAAGGCCACCTGCTGATGCCGCCCCTGGACGCGCGGCAGCCCGATAACATGGCCGCAGCGGCGCGGGAAAGCGCAGGTCACTCGCTGATGCCGCCGCGGACGTCGACCCCCAACGGCGGAGTCTCGAAGCTGATCGGCCACCCGCTCATGTTTCCGCTGGAGCCAGCGTTCGAGATTAAGTCCGCGACGACATCCGCGGGCGTGCGGGACGGGGCAGGCCACCTGCTGATGATTCCGCTGGAGCCGACGTTCGAGATTAAGTCCGCGGCGATGACCGCGGCCGTGCGGTACGGCGAAGGCCACCTGCTGATGCCGCCCCTGGACGCGCGGCAGCCCGATAACATGACCGCAGCGGCGCGGGAAAGCGCAGGTCACTCGCTGTTGCCGCCGCGGACGTCGACCCCCAACGGCGGAGTCTCGAAGCTGATCGGCCACCCGCTGACGCTTCTGCTGGAGCCAACGTTCGAGATTAAGTCCGCGACGAGGACCGCGGCCGCTTGGGAAAGCGCAGGCCACCCACCGATGCTGCGCTGGACGTTCACCGCCAATGGTGGTGTCTCGAAGCCGATCGAGGGCACCCGCTAATGGCGCGCCGGATTGTTGTCGCGATCGATGGTCCTGCCGGAGCAGGCAAAAGCACGGTCGCGCGAGCCGTAGCTGCACGGTTGGGGTACATCTACATCGATTCGGGCGCGATGTACCGTGCGGTCGCGCTGTGGGCATTGCGCGCGAACGTGTCGCTCGACGACTCGCACAAGCTGGATGAACTGGCCAGGCACGCGAGGATCGAGTTCACCGCCGGCTCGTCTACGGTGCTGCTGAACGGCGAGGACGTAACGGCCGACATCCGCGATACGGCGGTTTCGAGCGCAGCGTCGCAGGTATCCGTGTTGCCCGGAGTCCGGCGGGCGATGGTGGAGGCGCAGCGCGACATGGCGACCTTTGCGTCGGTGGTGATGGAAGGCCGCGACATCGGGACTGTGGTGTTTCCCGAAGCGGACGTGAAGGTGTTTCTCGATGCCGCGCCGGAGGTTCGGGCCGGGCGCCGGATCGAACAGTTGCGCGAGGCAGGAGCGGCGGTGGCGCCGGAAAAGGTCAGCGAGGAAATGGCCGAACGCGATCAGCGCGACCGGACGCGTCCCGAAGCGCCACTCGTACAGGCGCCCGATGCGGTGTATATCGATTCCACGGGGCTGTCCGCGGAAGAAGTCGAAGAGGCGGTCCTGAAGCTGGTACGCGCCCGTGTCTCCAATGGAAAGGAAGTCGCACGTTGAGTAACTTGCTGGTGATGAAGTTCGGCGGAACGAGTATGGGCTCCGCGGACCGGATTCGAACCGCGGCCGCTATCGCCGCTGAACAATACAAATTGCGCCCCGTCGTGTGCGTCGTCTCGGCGATGTCGAAAGTGACGGACCTGCTGCTCGATTCGATGCGCCGCGCAGAGGGCGGAGATGAAACCGGTCTGCGCGCGGATATCGACAATCTGCGGCAACGTCACTTAACGGCGCTGGCGGAGATTGTGCCGGACGGCGCACAGGAAAAGGTGCGGGCGGAGATCGATCGCCTGACCTCCGACTTCGAGCGCATTGCCCGCGGCATGTATATGTTGGGTGAACGGCCGCCGCGCTCTGTGGATGAGGCAGTGGCAACCGGCGAGCGGCTTTCGGCTCTGCTGATGTCGGCATGCCTGGAGCAACTAGGTATTCCGGCGTGCGCGGTGAATGCCGCCGATGTGGTGGTGACTGATGCTGTGTTCGGCAACGCGAGTCCGCTGATGGAGGCGACCACGACCAAGGCCGGCCAAACGCTGTCGCCTCTGTTGGAAGCTCGTATTCTGCCCGTAGTGACGGGCTTCAACGGCGCAACCGCTGACGGACGTCCTACGACATTGGGCCGCGGCGGATCCGATTTCTCGGCATCGATTCTGGCGGCGGCCCTCAACGCGGCCGAGTTGTGGATCTGGACCGACGTCGATGGGATCATGACTGCGGATCCGCGTGTGGTCGCCGATGCGCGTGTGCTCGACGAAGTAACCTACGCCGAAGCCGCCGAGTTGGCGTACAACGGCGCGAAGGTGCTGCATCCGCGAACGCTGGCGCCGCTGGTGGAGAGAAAGATTCCGGTGTGGAGCAAGAACAGCTTCGCGCTCGATAAGCCTGGAACGAAGATCGTCCCCGAGTTGCACAGCCACTTCGGGCCGCGCGCGGTGACGTCGATGACACGAGTGGCGCTGGTTTCGATCGAGTCGGACAGTGCCGCTTTGAGTGGGACGCGGTTGATGGCCCGCGCTCTTGCTGCTCTGTCGCGATGTAATGCCGAGGTACTCGCGTTGACCAGTTCGAGTTACCGGCAGAGCTTCTGCTTTTTAATCCGCCAGGATGAACTCGAAGTAGTAACAGAGCATTTGGAACAGGACCTGTCGCTCGAGTTGGCGCACGGATATGTGAAACCGTTCGACGTGGATCTGAATGTAGCGCTGCTAGCGGTTGTCGGGGAAGGAATGCGCGGAACACCGGGGCTTGCTGGGCGGATCTTCACAGCGATTTCGCGGGACAACATCAATATCATCGCGATCGCTCAGGGGTCGAGCGAGTTAACTATCGCTGTCGTAGTCCGGCGGGATGGGCTGGAGCCGGCGGTTCGAGCGGTACATCGCGAATGCGGAATGGCGGGCGAGCCGGCATAAAACAAAAGTGGCGGCGATTGTTTTAAACAATCGCCGCCGTTTTGCAGATAAACTGCAATCAAGGATAGTCCCTAGCGTTGAGCTGTTTTCTTGGCCGGTGCGTACTGGTTCAACGAGGTGTATAGTGCCTCGGTCCCTGCTGGAGCCTTCACCGTTCCATTCAGAATCTCTTGTTGCGTGACATCGCGTCCGTACAACATCCGGTCGTCGTCCTTATCCGGGCGCAAGGTCGAGCCGTTCAAGGTGATGCCGGCGAAAACACCGCGGGCGCGGGAATAGGAGAGGATTTCGGCGTGCATCATGGCGTCGGTACTCGCCGATCCGCTACGTCCGATTGGTCCAGCCATCGCGGAAATGTCGCCGCCGATGGTGAATCTGTCTTCCAGGAGTTTGTCCATTCCGCGCTTATGCATGACGACGAACACGACGTCGGTTTCGCCCGCGCCGATCTGCAGGCCAAAGCTGCCACCTTCGACGCGAACCATCGCCGGGGCAGTCCAACCGTTTCTTCCGTTGCTGCGGCAGACAATGACGCCCTTGCCGTAGTTACCGCCGATGACAAAGCCGACCCGCTTCATTCCCGGAATGATGCCGATACACTGCGCCCCCTCGAGCAACTCGCGCGGGATTCCTTTGTCTTCAGCGGAATTGATTTCGCCAAAAACTTTTCCAGCCTCGTCGATGCGCTTCATCGCGTTCTCTTTGGTTTCAGCCGCGAACATCGCGCTGGTGAGCGCAACGGCTACCAAGCCCAGTCTCAATTTCATAAGTTGGTCTCCTGTCGATGCAATTAAGCCGCTTCGGCGGCGGGCATTGCGATTTGCGCGGGGCGGGGAGCCGGTTCCGGCATCTTGCGTCCCATGCGTTTGCCTACGGTGCGGCGTGCGCGCAGCAGGCGGATTCTGACGGCCGTTTCGGTCCAACCCTGTTGCTGCGCGATTTCCTGGACTTTGTATCCTTCCAGGTAATGGCGTTGCAGCACCATGCGGTCGTTATGCTTGCAGCACTTCAGAATGCGCCGGACGTCGATGGCAGCCAGGTTGATTTTGGGGGCTGTCGAGAGTTCGGGCAATGTCTGCAATAGAGGTTCACGGCGGATATAACTGCGGTGAATATTTAAAGCGATGCTGTTCATCCACGTCAGCACCATGTTGGAATCACGAAGTTGACTAAGCCGCTCCCAACCTTTGGCCCAGGCCGCCTGGGCAGTCTCCTGTGCGGCGTCATATGACAAACCTCTCGAGACCAGGAAGCGAACCGTCAAGTTGAACCCGCGCTGGTAAGCGCTTCCGTACTCTTCTCGTGTCATCTCTGATGCACCAGTTCCTTATTTGTTTTAATCTCGCCGGCTGACTTCCGGCTTTGAACCGGTCCACTCACCCTATATAGAGTTGCGGTCCGGCCCGGCTCCACATTGCTCCTCAGCCGATTCTGGCGTTGGTTCTTGCCCGGCTGTGAAAGTGACCCACGACCCTGCTCGCATTTCGGTTGCTGTCCGCTTGCGTTTGCAGCACGTGCATGAAATTACCTGAGGACTTCATCACTCGGCACTTTGTATGGCAAGTTAGGGGCCAAGGTACAAAGGGACGAGCGGTTTCGGCGCAAGTAACTAAGAACGAAGGACAATCGGAGGTACTAACCTTAGCCGGCCTAGTCCTGGAACCGCCAGGGGAGACGCGTACGGCATGAAAATATTTCAACTTGCCGCAAATCTTTCTTTGGCGCAGCGGCTACGGGCCTCGCCGGAGGTGTAAACAGGGAGCTATACTAAGGATCAGGAGCACTCGTAAAGCAATGAAGACCTGGGTGAAATTCGGCCTCCTCGTCGTGGCCATCATCGGAACGCTGGTGTGGTTGGCCGCGGGCGGAATTCGGGAGACCAAGACCTATTACCGGACCATTTCCGAGTTGCAAAGCATGGGCGACCGCGCCAAAGACCAACGTACGCGGGTCGGTGGCGACGTTGCGCCGGGCTCGATCGAGCGAAACGGCCGCGATGTACATTTTACACTCATGCAGGAAAACACGAAGCTGAATGTGGTCTACAGCGGCATCGATCCATTGCCGGACACGTTCCGCGATGGTGCCCAAGCTCTTGCGGATGGAAGACTTGGCCAGGATGGTGTGTTCCACGCCAGCAAAATCCAGGCGAAGTGCGCTTCCAAATACGAAGCCAAACCGGTCCAAGCGCGGCCGGCGGCGTCCGCATCGATGTAGGTTTGCCCTTACAATAAGGACACCATGGAGAATCTGGGCGCGCTATCTCTCATTCTCGCCTTCTGTTTCGCCGCTTACTCCGTTCTTGCTTCCCTGATCGGCAAGTGGCGCTCAAAACCATTCCTGCTGGTCAGTGCTCAACGCGCGGTTTATACAGTTTGGGCCCTGGTTAGCGTTGCATCCGGAATTCTGGTTTATGCACTGATTGTTGGCGACTACCGCTTGGCTTACGTTGCGGCACATAGCAATAAAGCCATGCCTGTCTACTACAAATTTGCGGCATGGTGGGGCGGACAAGAAGGGTCGCTTCTATTTTGGGCGTTTTTGTTGTCGACTTACTCAGCGGTTGTCGTATTTACGAATCGCGGTAAATTCCGGGAAATGATGCCGTGGGTTACCTCGGTGTTAATGACGACTCTCGCGTTTTTCCTGGTGCTCGACACGTTCGTGCTAAGTCCTTTTCAGGTGTTCGAGGCAGGGAAGGGAAACATCGTTAACCTGGGCGATGGTCAAGGGCTGAATCCGCTGCTGCAGTATTGGACGATGGTGATCCATCCGCCGATGTTGTACCTGGGCTATGTCGGGTTCACTGTTCCGTTCGCATTCGCTTTTGCCTCGTTGGTTACCAAGCAGCCCGGAGACGCGTGGATCGCGACAACGCGGCGCTGGACGATTGTGACTTGGCTTTTCCAATCGACGGGAATTCTGTTGGGCGCGGGTTGGGCGTATGCGGTCCTAGGTTGGGGCGGATACTGGGGCTGGGATCCGGTGGAGAACGCATCACTGCTGCCGTGGATCACCGCAACCGCCTTTCTGCACTCAGTGATGATGCAAGAGAAGAAGGGCATGATGAAGGTGTGGAACATGGTCCTGATTTCGGCCACGTTCTTCCTTTGCATCTTCGGCACATTCCTAACTCGGTCCGGCGTAGTGAGCTCGGTTCATGCGTTTTCGCAGGGTCCAATCGGTAAGTATTTCGTAACTTTTCTCGCGATCGGCATTGCTGGTACGATTTACCTGATTCTCGACCGGCTGCAGTATCTCAAAAGTGAGTCGCATCTGGAGAGCGTACTGTCCCGTGAATCAAGTTTTCTGTTTAACAACTTGATTCTGCTGGCCAGTTGTTTCGCTGTCTTGTGGGGCACGCTGTTCCCGGTCATTTCCGAAGCGATTACGGGAGACAAGATCAGCGTCGATAAACCGTTCTATGACCGGATCAATGTCCCGATTGGGCTGTTTCTGCTGTTTTTGACAGGAGTGGGTCCGCTGATAGCGTGGCGGAAGAGTTCGTTCGAGAGTTTGCGGCGAGCGTTCTTATGGCCGACGGTGGCGGGCGTTGCCTTGATGATCGGCTTGATCGGCGGCGGCGTGCGGCATCCGTACGCGCTGCTCTCCTTCGGACTTTGTTTGTTTGTCGCCGTGACGATCGGCATGGAGTTCTATAAAGGCGCGCGGGCGATTGGCGCAAAGCAGGGCAAGAATCTCGTGATGGCCGGTATCGAACTAACTCACCGCAATACGCGGCGGTATGGCGGATACCTGGTCCACATGGGCATTGTGCTGATGTTTATTGGATTCACCGGGTCGGCATTCAATAAGGACGCAACGATTGAAGTCGGGCGGGGCACAGTTGCTTCGATCGGAAATTATCAATTGCGCATTGCGGATCTGGCCGACGGTGAAAACGAGAACTATGTCTGGAACAAAGCGACCATCGCTGTTTCCAAGAATGGCGCCGATCTCGGCACTCTGCAACCCGAAAGGCGCTTGTACAAGGCCAGCAAACAGCCGACTTCGGAAGTGGCGATCCGGCGGCGATTGAACGAGGATTTGTATCTGAATTTCGCCGGCATGTCAGGCGATAATACGAAGGCTGTCATTCAAGCTTTTGTATTTCCGCTAGTGTCTTGGATCTGGTTAGGATATTGGGTGCTACTATTTGGCACCCTGGTTTGTCTGGTGCCGCCCAAAGTGCGTTTGCAGTATGCGCGCACGGAAGTGGTGGGCATCGCGGGGAAGCATGCGACAGTGGAAAAATAGTCTGCTCGCTGTGGGCGTGGCGGCGCTCTGCCTCGCCCAGAGCTCTTCGACGCTGCTAACACCGGAAGTCAAGCGCGTGGGCGAGCGTTTGGCTTGCTTGTGCCGGACGTGTAATAACACCGTCGCCAACTGCCCGATGTTGCAATGTCATTACGCGAATCCGGCGAAAGAGAAGATCGCCACGATGCAAGCGGCGGGCCGCTCCGACGACGACATTGTCAGCGCATTCGTAAAAGAGACCGGGCTCGAAGCGCTGTCATCGCCGCCCACTTCGGGCTTTAGCGGCCTGGCATGGGTGATGCCGTGGTTCGTGATCGCTCTCGGGTTGGGAGCCATCTATCTGTATGTCCGCAGATTCCATCCCAAGCGCGCGCCCGCCGGAGCGCCGGAGCTCGACCCTGAGATGATGAAGCGCTACCGGGACTCGATCGATAAGGACCTCGATACCCTCGACTGATGCTCTTTGCCGCCGCCGTTCTGCTCACTGTGGGAGCGATCGCCTACACTCTGTTCGTCCGTGATCGCGACATACCGCCGCCCGATTCCGCAACCGGATTCGAGTATCTCGAGGAGCGGCGCGCCCGCATCTATGACAACTTGCGCGACCTTCAATTCGAATATCGGGTCGGCAAGTTGTCGGACGCCGACTATCAAGCGACCAAGCAAACGCTGCAATCGGAACTGGCTAATGTAATGGCGGATCTGGACCGGTTGAAGGCTCAGAAGAGCGCTCCCGCCGCTGCGGCTCCCGCGCCCGCCGGAGCGAATCCGAAAGCCGGCAGGGTATGTCCACACTGCGGCTCTAAATTCCCGATCGCGTTGAAGTATTGCGGAAGCTGCGGCAAGGCGATGGCATGAGACGAGCCATTGCTCTTTTGATGTCCGTACCGCTGTGGGCCGCGGTGGATGGCGTCGTCATGAACAGCACGACGGGTAAGCCGCAAGCGAACGTCGTCGTCAGCCTCGTGCAGCCCGGTCAGGGCGGCATGCAGAATTTGGGGAGCGTGAAAACCGACGCTCAAGGTAAGTTTCGCATCGACAAAACGGCGGAAGGTCCTCAACTCATTCAGGCGCTGCATGCCGGCGTCGTGTACAACAAAATGATCGCTCCCGGCACTCCCACCAGCGGGATTCAGGTGGATGTGTTCGATTCGACGAAGTCGTCGCAAAACGCGAAGATCTCGCAGCATATTGTGTTTCTCCAGCCGGCAGCCGATCAGCTCGGGGTGAACGAAGTTTACTTCGTTAAGAACGACACGAAAACGACGGTGAACAACACCGCCGAGGGCGGGTTGCAGTTTTACGTGCCGGGGCACGCCGCCCAGGGCGACGCGGTTCGCGTGACCATCAACGCGCCGGGGGGCATGCCTGTTCAGCGTCCCGTTGAAGCCACGCAGAATCCCGGTGTTTATAAAGTGGTCTATCCCGTAAAGCCGGGCGAGACCGAATTCAACATCTCGTACAAGCTTCCGGCGTCGAAAGAATTCGCGAGCAAGAGCGTTCAGCGCGGCATTGAAACGCGGCTTGTCGTGCCAAGCGGCATCACGCTCGAGGGCGACGGTGTTGCACCCCTCGGCGCGGACCCGAGCGGCAAGGCGGCGCTGTATTCGGTGAGCGGACAAGAGTACTCAGTGAAGATTGGCGGAACTGTCGAGGAAGCGCCGGCCGCGGCATCATCGCCCGACGAGGATACCGGGCAGCCGCAGATCGAGCAGAAGAATCCGCGCGTTTACGGGCAACTGCCGCTGATTCTCGGCATGGCGGCCGTGATTTTAGCGCTCGGCCTAATCGTGCTGTACCGTTCCGATCACAACCGCAAGGGTTCGCCCGGGCGATGAGCGCCGTTGAAGTCGACCACGTCTGGAAATATTACGGCGATTATCCCGCGCTGCGCGACGTCGATTTCAAAGTTGAAGCAGGGGATTGCGTAGCGCTGCTGGGCCGGAACGGGGCGGGCAAGACTACGCTGTTGCGGATCATCGCGGGGCTGTCGCGGCCGGCGCGCGGGCAAGTACGGATTGCTGGCGGAGACGTTCGCGACCAGCAGACACGGGCACGCATCGGCCTGCTGGGACATGGTATTGCGGTATACGATGAGCTCTCCGCGTTCGAGAATTTGAAGATCTTCGCCGCACTGTACGGGATCGCCGACCCGGCCAAGCGCGCGCTCGAATGGTTGGAGCGCACGGGGCTCGAACGCGTCAAGAACGGATTGGTTCGCGAGTTCTCGCGCGGCATGCGGCAGCGGCTCGCGGTGGCGCGCGCGTTCCTGCACGATCCAACGGTGCTGCTGTTGGACGAGCCGTTCACCGCTCTCGACGACCGGGCGATCGCCGTTCTGCAAGGGCTGCTGGCAGCGGCGCGCAAGGAAGGCCGCACCATCGTGATGAGCACACATCAGCTTCGCGAGGCTTTGGAATTAGCATCGCGAGTGGTGCTGATCAATCGCGGACACCTCGGGTTTCAAGGCGAGCGCACGCAGGAGATGCTGGACGATCCAGGCTGGCTTTACCGCAACTACGGAGAGGCGTGATGAACTATCTGCGCTCCGTTGCGACGATCGCGGTGAAGGATCTGCGCGGCGAGTTTCGAAGCAAAGAAGGGATCAACGCGTCGCTCGCGTTTGCGATGGTCGTGCTGCTGCTGCTGAGCTTCGCCTTCGATCCGAGCGCCGAACAGGTGCATGAATTTTCGGGCGGCCTGTTGTGGCTGGTGTTTGCGTTCGCGGGCACGCTGATTC
The DNA here is from genome assembly GCA_038322705.1 of Bryobacterales bacterium. GTDB lineage: Bacteria > Acidobacteriota > Terriglobia > Bryobacterales > Bryobacteraceae > TMP-7. The sequence continues at coordinate 15,665 of JBBQGC010000084.1, forward strand.
TCAACCGCAGCTTTGCGCGCGAGTTAGGCAACGATTGTCTGGACGCGCTGCTCTCATCTCCGTTGCCGCCGTCCGCGTTATACCTGGGTAAGTGCGTCGGGAATTGGGTCATTCTAATGGCGATCGAGTTAGCTTGTTTGCCTGTGTTCGGCGTGTTCTATAACATCAATTGGACCCTGCAATTCATCCAACTGGTGTTTGTCATCGCGATGGCGACTTGGGCGTTGACGGTGATCGGGACCATGTTCAGCGCGTTGACCGTAAATCTTCGATTGCGCGAACTCATGCTCCCGATTTTGGTTTATCCGATGATGATTCCGGCCTTGTTGGGCGCGATTCAGTTGACCACCGATTTGTTGGCGGGCAAACCGATTGGCGCCGATAATATGCTGTGGCTGCGGCTGCTGACGGGCTTCGATATCATCTTTACTGCATTGGCCGCGGCGTTGGTGGAGACAGTCCTGGTAGGTTGATATGCGAGAAAAAATTCTGTACGCGATGGCTGGTATCGCGGGCATTCTGCTGGCCCGCAACCTTTACGTGATTCTTCTTGAGCTGCCCGACGAGGCGCGGCAGGACGCGATCTGGCGCATCTTCTGCTTCCACTTGCCGGCGGCGATGGCATCGGGCATCGGCCTGTTCGCCGCGCTGGTGTTGAGCGGCATGTATCTCGCCAAGCGGAATTTGCAATACGACGCGCTGGCTGCTTCCATCACGGAGGTGTCATTCGCGCTCGGCATCGTAACGCTGGTGACCGGATCGATTTGGGCGAAGATTATCTGGGGCGTGTGGTGGGCATGGGATCCGCGGCTGACCTCGTTTTTCGTGTGCCTGCTGATTTATGCCGGTTACATCATGCTGCGCCGCGTGATTGACGATCCGACGACTCGGGCGCGCTTGTCGGCGGTGCTTTCGGTGTTCGGCTTCATCGATGCGATCATCGTGTGGAAGTCGATCGAGTGGTGGGCGACGCTGCATCCGGGGCCGGTGCTCAGCATCCGCTCGGGCGGGGGAAGGATTGACCCGCGCATGGAATCCGCGGCGTGGTGGAACGTGCTGGCGATCGGACTGCTGTCGATCGTGCTGGTGATCATGCGTATGCGCCAGGAGGATTCACGGCGCGAGATCGATGCGCTGCGGCGCTTGGCCCACACGGTTTAGTTTAGGAACCCATGCGAATCTTTCTGCTATTCACTCTCATGCTGCCTTTGGCGGCGCAGACCGCGACGGTAACCGGCAAGGTTTCAGACGATACGGGCGCGGGAGTTCCCGACTTGAAGGTGTCACTGATCAATCAGGCGACGAAGGTGGAAAAGGAGATCCGGTCGAGTCCGGAGGGCGCGTATACGTTGGAGGCGGCACCGGGGATGTATTCGGTGGCGGTGGATAAGCCGGGCCGGGGCGTGTTCGCTGTGCGGGATGTGGAGTTGACGGCGGGGGCGGCGCGGACAGTGAATATCGAGTTATCGGCGCGCGCGGACAACCGGAATTTCCGATATATGTTTTATGGATTTTTGGCGGCGTGGCTGGTGCTGGTTGTGTATGTGCTGTCGCTGGCGGGGCGGGAGCGGGGGTTGCGGACGCAGATTCAGGATTTGAAGGCGATGGTGGAGAGCGAGCGGCGCTGACGACATCTCTCGACTTTACATCTCACATGTTCTAGGAACTCAGAAATCGCCAGTGGAGCGAAGTTGCAGGATGATACGCAAAACAGTCTACGGCCATTGGTGCTCCAAAGGATGGATCAACCTCGACGCAGCCGCCGCTGGAACTGCGCCCCACAAGCCTCCCGGTCACGCTGCCCTGGACAGCGTCCGCCACTGGTCATATCACACCCCTGCGCGGATGTGGCCTGCCGGATCCTGAGGCGGATCGTCGCCTATCCTGGCGGAAGCCACCAAACGATCCTGGCGTGCGGCCTGGGGTATCTTAGCCCAGGCTGTCCCATTCTTCCGAGTCGATATGGGCCTGGCTGAGTATGCTCCGAAGCGTGCCGACTGGAACTTCGGATTTTCTCGGTACGATCGCCGTATCAACGCCCTCGGCCAATGAGCGAGCGAATTTGACGTGGCTTCCCTTTTGGCCGATCTCGACGAAACCGGCCGCCTCCAGCCGACGCTTAATTTCGCGGAAGGGAAGCGGCTTAAGCCGCCCCAATTTCAACCTCAATGACGCGAACGGCTGGCGGCCGCGTTGCCAGAGGCAGTTCGAAGTGCAATTCCAACGCTTCTTTCAGGTTTGTGAGTGCTTCGTCCTCCGATTCGCCCTGACTGGCGAGGTCGATCTCGAGACACTGAGAGACGTACCAGTTGCCCTCACGCCATACGGTCGCAGTGAACTGCCGCTTCATTACTCTTATTGTTCCACGGGTAAATGGCGGGAGGAGGACGTCCAGACGAACGACATTCGCAGTATGACGCGCTAGCCTCTTCGATCACCGAGGTATCGTTCGCGCTGGGCATCGTGACGCTGGTGACCGGATCGAATTGGGCGAAGATCATCTGGCGCGTGTGGTGGGCGTGGGATCCGCGGCTGACTTCGTTCTTCGTGTGCCTGCTGATCTATGCCGGCTACATCATGCTGCGGCGCTGCTGGCTACGCGAGAGCGGGGGTTGCGGACGGAGATTTGGGATTGAAGGCGATGGTGGAGAGCCAGCGGCGGTGATTGAGGCGAGGGCTGGGGGGCGGTAGCGCTTTACCGATGGACGGAAGTTGCTTGGTTGAGCGCAGCTTGATGGCCCGACTCCCGGTAGCAAGGACTCCGTGAGCACTTCCCCGGCGCTGGGCAGAGATCTCAGCACGTGACGATGCGTCAGGGGTAACTATAGTTGCTCCGGGCAGATTTGGGATCCTCCATCAATGAAACGAGAGAGGCGCAATTGTTATGCGGCCCTCCCTCCGATTTCTTCTTCGATCCATACTCCCCGGACTCGGTCCCGGTCGCGCGCACATCTCAGCATCGGGAGTTTTCCGGCCAAGTGACTTGACTCGAACATATCGGGAGTGATGAGCCGGATCTCTAACCCGCTCACGAAAATCCGCGGAAGCCGAGCGACGTCAGGCGGGACGCGGCAGACCCCCCGCTGCCGCTTTGATTGCCCGATTCCAGTAGCGGCCTCGTTTTATGCCTTCCCACCAGCTCGACAAAGTGTTACCCGTGCCCAGGAACGAAATGTAGTACTTCTGCTCCGGGCCATGCGCCCAGAACTGGACACCCGCGCCGTACCACGGCCAGATCAGGCGCAATTCGTCGATAGGGGCATTGAATGTTAGCGATCATTTGAAAACGTCGTTTTTTGAACACCCGCCGAGGCCGGCCTCTCGCCAACAACTCGGAGCATCTTGAAACGCAAGTACTCAAGGTAGTTCTCGGGCGCAGGATGCTCGAGTAGTTCATCAATGACTG
>JBBQGC010000085.1:0-16725 GCA_038322705.1 Bryobacterales bacterium
CGCACAGACTATCCAGTTGGTCTCAAACCGGACCGCCAACTGATTTCGGCGCTCGCTCTCAAGCCAGCCAAAACTCTACCGCGATGGAATTACACCATCGCACCCAATCTGTGAACTTAATTTTGCGTGGACCCTAAGCGGATATCATGTAGGATGCGAGTTATGGCTTAGTGAACATGTTTGAGCGACCAAACAGTGTCGCCCTTAAGATTGGACTCCGACTGCCACAGGAGAGTTCCTGGACAAGTATCGGCTATCTGAAATGAGCCATCTGCTGCGTCACCATGCCGCTCAGCCCGCCCGTGTGACACGCCTTCCCTGAACTCAATAGTTCACGTTACAGGCGATCTAAGCGCCTGACGAGTGTTGTATCCAATCAGGGCTTTCGCCAAATGAACGAGTAGCGAAAGAATAGCCGGCGCCGGAAGATGCCGCCGGGCAGCAAAGCCTCGAACGCCCCTCGAATATCCCGCAGAGTTTCCTTAGGTTCCTGCAGCGGTGCTCCGACATCGTCTTCCCCTTTGAGAGTTCGAATGACCCAACTGACAGGCATGGCTACGGAAGCGACAGCATAGTCGACCGGCGTTGCGGCCCGGTAAAGCCCGACGACGGCGAGAACACCGCCGGGCCGGAGCAGCCCCCGCAATTGCTCCAGCGCCCCTTGTAACGGAAGATGGTGCAGCGTCGCAACCGCCACAATGAAATCGAACTCCTCCTCCTGGAAGGAATATCCAACACGTCTCCTTGCAGGAAGGTTATGTTCGGCCTCACTTCCGCCGCAGCCTTCGCACGTGTGAGACATTCGTAGTCCACATCAATCGCGACCACTTGGTCGCAGATGCAGGCCAGTTTCCGGGCGAGCGCTCCACGACCACAGCCGGCGTCAAGCGCCCGGTGACAGCCTGACGGAACTGCGCGCATAACGACATCGTGGTAGTGGACATTGTGATTCCAGGTCATTTCCGGCAGCGCTCATCATTGTTGCACCTGAGCCGCATCACTAACTCGCCAGCCACAGAATCCACAACGGAATTAAAGGATGCGTCGACTTCTAAGCGGTATCCGCCGTCCGAGTGGGACCCTGCGGTCGATGGTGTGTGCCGTCCCTTCGATAGCGTGCCAGCTCAATCGTAAGCGGGCGCGCCCTTGTCCACGGGACTCAAAACCAAATCATGAAAATCGAAGCTGAAATCCGTCAGCGGCGACACGGCTTTCATCTTCACCCGCTCCACCTTCCCCTCCGCGTTCAACGAAAAAGTCACGTACGCATCGGCATCGAGCGACCGGTCCGCCCAGCTCGCAATAAACGTCTCGTACTGAAAATGTTCTAAGACGCCCGTCAGTCCCGTCGAGTGCGTGAAGCGCATGCGAAGCTTCCCGCCATCCTCTTCCACGATCACATCGCCGTACCACGGATCGCGGTAGCGGCCGGCGTATTCCCGCAACGGCAGCGCGGGCTTCGAATCCGCATGACGCCCCTCGACCGCTTTCGAAACGGCCTCCTTCGCTTGCGTCACCTGGCGGCTACGCACCGCGCCATATGCCGCAACCCAATCGGTGGGCGGTATCCCAAGGTAACGATCGAGAATCGTCATCGTCACCGCCTGAAACGCCGCGCCCTGTTCCTGATTTGTGAACACCACCACCCCGAGCTTCTTCTCCGGCGCCAGCGTCACGCGCGTCACCATGCCGCTCAACCCGCCCGTGTGATAAACCAGCCGCTGCCCCCGATAATCCGACACCACCCAACCCAGCGCATACGCCGAAAATATAGGCTTCAACGCCGCCAGTTCCTTCGGAGGTGTACCAACCGGAATGAAGATGTGCGGCGTCCACATCTCCCGCGATTGCGCAGCCGAAAACAGGCGCCCACCCGGATACTCTCCTTCGTTCAACTGCATGTTGACCCACTTCAACATGTCTTCCACCGGCGATTGGATCGCGCCCGCCGGAGCAGCCGGATCCAGCTTCATATGCCCGACGGTACGCAGCTTTCCTTCCGCCTCGGCGTGCGGCAACGCGATATCTTCATCCGCCGCGGCTTCATTCACCGAAGTCAGGCTCCGCGTCATTCCCAGCGGCTTGAAAATCCGCTCCCGGATGAACTCCTTCCACTTCTTGCCCGACGCCTGCTCAATCACCGCGCCGGCCACCGTGTACAGAACGTTGTCGTAGGCGTACTTGCTGCGGAAGCTGGTCGACAACGGCACGTAGCGCAGACGGTGCATGATTTCGGACGCCGTGAGATTGCTCTCCGGGAACAGCATCAGGTCGCCCGCCCCCAGAGCCAGCCCGCTGCGGTGCACCAGCAAATCGCGCACCCGCATCTCGCGCGTCACGTACGGGTCGGACATCTGAAACCACGGCAGTATGTCCACCACGCGCTGGTCCCACTCGATCTTTTTCTCATCCACGAGAATCGCGAGCGCCGCCGCGGTAAACGCCTTGGTATTCGATGCGATGCCGAACAGCGTTTTACCGGAGACCGGCCCCGCATCGCCCAGCTTGCGCACGCCGTAGCCCTTCACCAGCAGGACCTTGCCGTCTTGAATGACGCCGACCGCGATGCCCGGGACGTTGAACTGCTTCAGAGTGCGGGCGGCTGCGTCATCGATCTCCGGCTGTGCGAATGCCGCCACACCCATCAGCAGGATACCGGCCAGCCCGCGCGTAATCATATTTTCAACGATCGCAGCAATGCGACGGCGGCGCGAATGTCGCGGATCCGCTCTTCCTGATTTTCGGCCTCGCGCTCCACGTTCAACGGACCGCTGAATCCCGATTCCCGCACCGCTTCCACGAAACGCTCAATCCCCACCGAGCCCTGACCCAGAGGCTTCTCCGTTCCGAGCGCGCCCGGCTGATCCTTCGGCGGCCAGTCGCCGTCTTTCGCATGTATCGACGCAACGTGCGGAGACAACAACCGGAATGCGGAAATCGGATCGCCCGTTCCATACAGGATCATATTTGCCGGATCGAAATTGATCCGCAGGTTCGGCCGGTCCACGTCCTTGAAGAAGCGCAGCAGCACGTCCGCCGGCTCCTGTCCGGTTTCGAGCGCAAACGTCTGCAGATGTTTCGCCGCGTGATCGCAAATCCGGCGAACACCATCCCGCACCGCGATGTAGTCCGCATTCGCGTGATCTTCCGGCACGAATCCGACATGGCAGGCGATGCTCGGCGCACCGAGTTCCGCCGCAAAGTCGCTGATCTCGATCGTCCGTTGAATGCGTTCGGCGCGCGTCTCCTTCGGGATAAATCCGACGGTGCGCTCCACCCTTGCCATATCGGAGTAACTCTCTCCGTTGTAGGCCGCAAACACGGTGACGAGCGTGAACTCCTGCTCCTCGAGCGCCGCTTTCCAATCCTTCCCCGCGGTTTCGGTCAGTTCCATGCCGCCCGGAATACCGAGTTGCCCGCAGCGCACGCCCAGTGCTTTGATTTCGGACAGGCGATCCCGCTCGGCCCAGAACATGATGCCCGGTTCAAGCGGCTTTAAATGTTGCATTCGATCCATTCTCCGTTTCGATTTCTTGCTTCGAGCATCAGGCGCATCAGCTTGACCGCATCCGCCGATTCGCTCGGCGGACACATCTCCGGCTTCCGTCCCGCCCGGCAGCACTCGATGAAATATTTGATTTCAGCCACGTAACCGTCTTGCGCGCTCACCGGCAGCGTGTGCTCCGTCCCGTCCTCGCCATACAGGGTCGGCGCGCGCCCTGACGAGCTGAAGTCGAGGGTTCCGCCATCGGTCACCACGGTGTACTCCATCGAGAAGGGATACGACTTCGGATGGTGCCACCCGCCAGTCACCACCACGACTCCGCCGTCCGCGTACGAAAACTGAGCGGTCATCAAATCCACTCCGCGCGCCTCGTCGCAGTACCCCGTCGCCGCGATTCGTTCCGGCTTGCCGAACAGATGCACGCACATGTCGACGTCATGGATCAATAGATCGAACACGCCGCCGCCGCTCAGCTCAGGGCGCTTCAGCCACCCGCCCCAGGCAGGAGCCGCGCAACGCCTGCGGAACAGCGCCGAACGAATCAGCCCGAGCTGACCTTGTTTCATCGCATCGCGCAAGGCCATGTAGGGCGGCAAAAAACGCAGAACCTGCGCCGACATCAAAATGCGCCCGGCACGTTCGGCTTCGGCGATCATGCGGTCCGCTTCGGACCCGTGCAACGCGATGGGTTTCTCCACCAGCACGTGCTTGCCCGCTCGCAACGCCTCAATGGCGACTTCGGCATGCAGATTCGTCGGCAAACACAAATCGACTGCATCGATATCCGGGTCGGACAATATCGGTTCGATGTCGCGCGATGCCTTGAGGCCCGAGAAATCGAACCGCTCTCCGGGTCCGCCCAGATTGCCTTGTATATGGCGGAAGTCGCCAGTCAGCGCCACGTCATCCTGACTGCACACACCCGCAAGTTTCACTCCCGGAATTTCGAGCAGCGCCTTTACGTGCGTGCTGCCCATGAACCCGAGTCCCAGAACGGCGAGTTTCATAGGCTTATTTGAACTCGAGGAGTTCTTTCTCTTTCACCTTCGCTGCCTGGTCCAGCTTTTGAATGCCGGCGTCGGTCATTTTTTGTACTTCGTCCAAAGCCTTGCGCTCGTCATCTTCACTGATCAGCTTGTCCTTGAGCAGCTTCTTCACCTGTTCATTAGCGTCGCGGCGGACGTTGCGCATGGCCACGCGATGATCTTCCACCACGTGATGCAGACGCTTCACGATCTCCTTCCGCCGCTCTTCGGTGAGTGGTGGAATCGGAACGCGAATCATCTTGCCGTCGTTCGACGGGTTCAGCCCCAGATCGGACGCGCGAATCGACTTCTCGATGATGCTGATCTGCGACGCGTCCCACGGCTGAATCGTGATCATCGACGGCTCTGGAACATGCAGCGTCGCAAGCTGGTTCAGGGGCGTGGGCGTACCGTAATAATCGGCGCGGATCCCGTCGAAAATCGAAATCGATGCGCGCCCGGTGCGGATCCCCGCCATCTCGTGCTGCAGATCGCCGAGCACTTTATCCATGCGCGTTCGCGCAGCGGCCTCCACGTCTCTGACGGACTGGAACGCTTGTGCGGTGGCGGTCGGTTCGTTTTTCATATTCATCCCAATCGATCATTGTACTCGGGCGGAAGCAGTGCGCGATCCCTCCAGAAATTCGTGTGGAAATGCTCTCCCGCCGCGGCGTGTATGCGTGCGGCCTCGCGCGCCAATTCGAGCCAAGTCGCATGCTCGCGCGTATGGAACGACTCGATGGCCGCATCGCATAGCGTGTGCCGCCGCAAACACAGATCGATTGCGATAGCCGCCGTCCAGGCCGAAATAATCGACTTCGCAATCCCCGAACCCGCCAGCGCATCGGCGGACGAACCGGCGTCGCCCACCAGTATCCAGTTAGCGCCCGCATATCGCTCCGCGAAATAGGGACTCGCATCGCGCGTAAATACCGGCCCCTCTTGTTCACAATCCGAGAACAACTCCGCGAAATGCGGCGCGCGCTCCAGTTCGGCTTGAAACCATTCCTCGACGCTGCCGCGCGAAGCGCCGCTGTCAACCATGACATTGACGGCGCGGCGGTCTGCTGCAAGCGGAGCCGACCACACCCATCCGCGATCATACGCCTCGATGAGACTGTGATACGTGTCTACATCCCATCCGCCGGGCTTCGAGAACATTGCGCAGAGCGCGGTCGAGCGGTAGCGCGGATCCCAAAAACGGCGGATCTGGCGAGCCAGCAAACCTGCGCGGCCGCTCGCATCGACGATGAAACGCGCGTGGGTCGTGCCGCTATCGTGCTCCACCGACTCCATCCCGTGCGCGATGACAGGAGCGCGGCGGTTGGCGCGAACTTGAACGCCCGCTCGCTCGGCCAGACCTAATAAGAAATCGTCAAAACGCCGGCGATCGACATGATAGCCGGACTGCTCACTCTCGCTCTGCTCCGAGCCCCACCAAACCGTGCGGCCCCGATTGCAGTGGAATCCGGCCGAACGTACCGCGCTCGCGATTCCGGCTACTTCGAGCGCGGGCCAGATCTTTTCGTCAATACTCTCGACAGCGGTTCCCTTGCTCGGCGGACCTTTCAAGAGCAGGACCGAATACCCCCATTGCGCCAGCAGGCGCGCTATCGTCGAACCCGCCGGACCCGCGCCAATCACCAATACATCAACCGATCCGGGCACTTCCCTCCAATCCTTCAGGATACCCTGTACCCTTGAATAGAGTCCCGAATCGATGCATCAAACCGGCCGCCTGATCGACTCTCGAAATGACATCCGCGAGCTGCTTTCGCGCACCAGGAGAATCGCCGTGCTCGGCATGGAAAGGGACGAAAAACCCGACCGGCCGGCCTATTACGTCCCGAAATACCTCATAAAAGCCGGTTTTGACGTCGTTCCGGTGCCGGTCAAGTATCCTGGTCTCGAGCGCGTTGCCGGCTTGCAAGCCTACCCGAGCCTGGGCGAAATTCCGGGTGAGATCGACCTTGTGAACGTGTTTCGCAGACCCGCCGATATCCCGGCGCATGTGGCCGACATCCTGGCCAAGAACCCCAGAGCGGTCTGGTTCCAGTTGGGCATTCGCCACGACGCCGCGGCTGAACAGTTGATGCAGGCCGGCATCGATGTCGTGCAGGATCGCTGCCTCATGGTCGATCACCGCGCTATAATATAGGTCACCGAATCTCACAGCTCAGGAGCTTGATCAATGAATCTACGTCCGCTTCACGACCGCATCCTAATCCGCCGCATCGAACAGAGTGAACAAATGCGCGGTGGACTTTATATACCCGATACCGCGAAAGAGAAGCCGCAGGAAGGCGAAGTAATCGCCGTCGGCAGCGGCAAGTTGCTCGAAAGCGGCGAGCGCGCCGCCATCGATTTGAAGGCCGGGGACAAGATCCTCTTCGGAAAGTATTCCGGCGCCGAAGTCAAGATCGAAGCGGACGAGTACTTGATTCTGCGCGAGGATGAGGTTCTAGCCGTTCTCGGTTAGAGTCCCGTTAATTGGAAAGGTCTGTGTCAATGTTCAGCAAAAACGCCGCTCGCGCGGTTCTCGTACTTTGCGCCGGCATCCTTTCAGCCGGAGCCGCCGCGGCCCAGGCGAAAGTCGCCATTATCAACGTTCAACGGGCTATCGTTGAAACAGCCGAAATCAAAAAGGCTCAGGTCTCCCTGGAAGCCAAGTACAAGCCGCGCACTGTCGAGTTGGAGAAATTGCAGAAGGAACTGCAAGACATCCAGACACAAATGCAGGGCGGCAAGTTGACTCCCCAACAGGAAGCCGATCTGCAAGCCCGAGGTCAGCGCCGCCAGCGCGAATATCAGCGCGTCGGCGAAGACCTGCAAGGTGAAGTCGATCGCGAGCGTAACGAGATCTTACAGAAGGCCGGTCAGCGTATGACCGATATCGTCAAGAAGATCGCCGAAGAGCGCGGCTTCGATGTCGTCGTGGATGTAACTAACACCGTCTACTTCAAGCCCGCCATGGAGATCACGAACGACGCGATCAAAGCATTCGATGCCGCGTATCCCGTAAAATAATCTTCGATGGCCGGCTACCTCGACACCTACGGCGCGGATGACGTCGCGCGATCGCGGAATATCAAACGAATCGCTCTGGCTCTGGTCTGTGCCGGCGGATTCGCGCTAGCCCTATTTCTGTTTCTCCATAACCGGACTGAAAAGCGCGTCGTAAGCGGCTTTCTGGGTGACTTACGCGGCGGTAACTACCAGCAGGCGTACCAAACCTTCGGCTGTACGCCTTCGACTCCTTGCCGCGATTACTCGTTTGCGAAGTTCATGGAAGACTGGGGACCCAAAGGCCAATACGCCGACGCCAAATCCGGCCGGATTACGACTGTCGACTCATGCGGCGGCGGTGTGGTGTTGACTTTGGAGATTCCGAAAGTCGAGCCGTTCGGCTTATACGTGGATCGCGGCACCAAGGTCTTGAGCTTTGCGCCTTGGCCGCGTTGTCCGGGGCGCCACTGGCGCTTCATGGAGTTCTTGTCGCGCCACTTCAGTTGAGAAGGACTACATGCGAATCGAGTCGAGCGCGATTCTTCCGTTCTGCATCTTCCCTGTCACTCGCACGCGCAGGAATACTCCCTTACCCGAATCGCCAGAGCGGCCTTGAAGCTGTTTGACGATCGAGTTGTTCGCGACATCGTCGAACGGAACCGCTTTACCATCGGGCAGCAGAAGCGCGAACTCGCGTGTGTTCGACATCACGCCGCATGAGGACGGAAGCGAACTTGCCTGCTTACGTGCGGCCGTGAACCCAGCATCTTTTACCACTTCTTTTTCACGGCTGTGAACATCGCCGGTGCGCGGAAGCACATCGTGGGTAGCGGCTTCACTCGGGCTGCCGCCCGCGGTCGATGATCCGCGGGTTCCCGATTGATCGACGGCCGGGGTTGTGGTGCGGCCCGAGGTGGTATCGTCAGAAGCGCTGTCCAGCGCGCGTTTCGCAGCCGATCCGCTTGCACGACAGTCGGCCGAGGTCAGCAGCCCAACCCAGTTTTGTCCCAAATAGTCTGTCGAAGGCTTGTTCGCCTGTTGCGCGAATGCCGAAGCAGCGAGCGCGGCCATCATGATCCAAGAGGTCTTCATAGCCTATAACTCCTAGTTACTCAGAATCCCATCACTTGTAATCCGGCGTCGACAAAGATCACGTTGCCGGTAACTCCCCGCCCCAGATCGCTCGCCAGAAATACGGCGGTGTCGGCCACCTCGGCGGGATCCGTGTTGCGCCGTAGCGGAGCATGCTCGGGTACGCTATCGAGCATTTTAGTAAAGTCCTTGACGCCTCGCGCGGAAGTCGTCTTGATGGCGCCGGCCGAGATCGCGTTTACCCGGATGTTCTGTGGCCCGAGATCGCTGGCAAGATAGCGCATCGCCGATTCGAGCGCGGCCTTGGCGACTCCCATGACGTTGTAGTTTGGGAAGACGCGCGATGCGCCGAGAAAGCTCAACGTCATCATCGATCCACCGCCTTCCATCACGGGACCGATCGCACGGGCCGCGGCGACCATCGAATACGCGCTCACTTCCTGGGCCAGCAGGTAACCGGCGCGCGAGGTCTCGACGAACGGCCGCGACAAATCCTCACGGTTGGCGAATGCGATGCTGTGCACCATCGCATCGACGCGGCCTTCCTGCTTCAGTTCCGCCGTCAACCGTTCGAGGTCGGCATCCACAGTGACGTCGCAGTTGAGCACTTTCACGGCGCCGAGTGCCGTGCCCAGTTCTTCCACCGTCAGGCGCTGGCGCTCGCCCTGATACGTCAATACCAGCTTCGCGCCTTCGCGTCGGAACGCTTCGGCGATGGCGTACGCGATACTCCAACGGTTGGCTACGCCGAGCACAACCGCGGTTTTGCCTTCGAGCAATTGGGGCATGAATCAACCAGGATATCCGGTCAGAACGCGGACTCGCTCAGGATCGGGAACGGAACATCGCCGGGCTGCTCCGGTTCGCTGCCTTCGAGATCGAGGAAGCGAGTATCCAGCAGGCGGCCGGTTTCGATGTTGCCCATCGCTGCGAGCAAGCTCTCTTTCAAATGCGGATGTTGCTCTTCGAAGCCAGCGAACATCGAGCGGATCGACTTGCGAACGGTACCGGTGCGCTGCGAACAGCCGCACGGGATCACGGGCGCGCCGAGCGACTCGGCAAACTTTGCAGTGATGTCCTCGGTGACATACAGCAGCGGCCGTATCAACCGGAAGTCCTTCTCGCGCGACCAGGTGACCGGCGGTAGCGAGCTGATGCGGCCGGTGAACAGCGCATTGCGGAGGAACGATTCACAGAAGTCGTCGGCAGTGTGTCCGAAGGCGATCACGTTTGCGTTCAAGCCTCGCGCGACTTCATATACTGCGCGGCGGCGGTAACGGCTGCACAGGTCGCATCCATGATCGGGCTGCTCCTTCAGAATGCGGAAGGAAGGCTTGTCGTGATAGTAGGTCCAATCGATGCCGCGTCCGCGCAAGTACTCGCCGACCGGTTCGAACGGGCGCAGGAATTTGCCTTGTTCGATCGTGAATGCACACACCGAGAATTCGATGGGAGCGCGCTTCTGCAATAAGAGCAGCGCTTCGAGAAGCGTGAGCGAGTCCTTACCGCCAGAGAGCGCAACGGCGACGCGATCGCCATCACGAATCATCTTGAAGCGCGCTACCGCCTCGCCGACCTTTTTGAGCAACTGCCGTTCGAGATCCAAATAACCATTCTAACGGGGCGGCTCAACGGAACCACGAACTGACTTTCGAGCGCAGCCGGGAATACCACGATGGCTGCGCGCCGGTCTGAGCGGCGGGGGGCGCCGACGATGGAGCGGTTGAAGCAGTCTGCGTCTCGCCGCGCGACGGGGTGAACGGTTCCTTGCGCAGCAGATTTACGCGGTAGCCGTTGAACGCGTACGTTCGCAATATCAGTTGTCCATCCACTTCGACGGGAATCGAAAAGGTCGCGACGGAGTTCTTCTCGCCCGATGCTTTTTGCGCGGAGACGGGATAGTAGCCGGTCAGATCGCGCTCGCGATAGACGGTCTCGTAGCGATGGTGCTTGAGGCTCCAGACGAAGACGCGCAGTCCATCGAATTCGAAGGGGCGGCCGCCGTGCGAGATAGTGGTCCAGAGCCAGGCGTGCTTGGTTTGGCCTTCGTCAGGGATGTCGGATAGCGGGAAGTAGGAGGTGATGCGTTGCCCTTCGGCATACTGAGCGACGTCGTCGGGAATGGACATGCTCAACATTCGGGAGAGCACCCAACCCACTTTCTTGTCCTTGGTGCGAACGAGACTCCAATCCTCCATGACTAGGCCTTTGGCGGGTGGGGCACCGGGTGATGACGCGTTTGGCAGTGGCGGCGCGGCCTGCGCGTTGGAACGGGACATCTCAAGCCAGTTCGACGGCGGCTTCGGCGGCGCGGGCGCGGGCGGCGGCGGGATGGGGCGGGAAGCTTTGTCTTTCTCGCGAGACTTCTTCGTGATCCTTGGGGCCTTGCGGGGCGTGATAACGGGCCGTTGCTCGACGGCCGCGGTGCGCGGTGATAACTTGTGACCGATCACTTGTACCGATGCGGTTTCGGGTAACTGGAGGAAGCTGGGCGACGTGCGGTTCGGCTCCGTGTGCATGTTGAGCGCTTCGACCACCGAGGCGGCGCCTTGCGAGGGAAGCGTGCTGGTGGAATCGGCGAAGCGGCGGATCTCGTTCATCTGTTCGGGCGAGAGCAACGCGCGGCTATCGATCCATCCGACTGCGCCTTGTTCGGTGCGGACTTGGGCGAAGCGGCGACGAGTTTGAAGGATATCGAGGCGGTCGCCGTGTTTCACGGTGGCGACTGTGGGGGACTGAAGAGTGAGTTCCTGGCGGATGGTGAGAGTGGCGGGACCGGCGAAAGCTTCGGCGATGGCCGGTGGGCCACCGGACCTGGAACTGCACGATGCCAACAGCAGGACCGCGCTGATGAACGATAAGGGCCGTGCTGACATCGGGCTGCTACTATCAGTTTACAAGAGGGTTGCCGTGGCTGAACCGGAATCACAGCAGCGAGAACAGTATTATTGCGGGACGTGCAACAAGGCGGTGCCGGATCCACTGGTGTGCGGCGACTGCCTGGCGCTGATCTGCCGGACATGCGGGACGCCGCTCGAGCGCGCCGACGAGTTGGGCATCGGGTGAATTACGGGACCCATACCCGCAGGAGGTGCGTGGGATGTTCCGGAGCGAGCGTGAACGGGGGAGTGCCGGGGTGGGTGTGCCAGACCTGTCCGAGCTGGAAGGGGCGGCCGGCGATGGTTCCGGAGCCTTCGAGCATCACAAACATTTCAAACCGATTTTGTTTCGGGCTAAGTTCAAGCGGCCGATCGACGTGGAGGTCCTCGACGGCGAAGTATTCGCACTTCGCGAGGAGGCCGTCCGGCGGGGGCGGACCCGCGATGGCTACGTCGATCGCGCGATCCAAATGCAACTCGCGACCGCGCCCATAGTCGTATAACCGGTACGTCACATCCGACTGCTGCTGAATCTCGCAGAGCACCAGACCCGGGCCGATTGCGTGGATCGTGCCTGCCGGGATGAAGATCACATCGCCGGGCGAGACACGAATCCAGTTCAGCAGTTTCTCGATTTCGCCCGATAACGAGATCTGCCGCAACCGCTCGGGCGATACCGTTTCGGACAGTCCTGCTGCCACGCCGGGTGAATCGTTATCGGCGCGCAGCACGTACCACATTTCTGTTTTGCCGCGGCTCGATTCATGCTCAGCGGCATAAGCGTCGCCGGGGTGCACCTGGACCGAGAGCTTCTCGGAGGTGAACAACAGTTTGACCAGCACGGGGAGGGTCCGATCGTGTTCGTACCAGACCTCCCCGATTTTTTCCGTAGAATCCGGAAACCACGGAGACAGGCGCGTGCTGCCCCAAACCTTTTCGCGAAACGAACTCCGCAGCAGTTCAGGCGCGGTGCTTGGCAATGAACCGCTCCAGACGGTCGAGCCCGCGTTCGAGGTCGGTCATCGAAGCGGCGTACGAGATTCGAACGTGATCATGGGTGCCAAACGCTTCGCCCGGGACGACGGCGACGAACTCTTCGGCGAGCAGTTTTTCGGCGAATTGCAGCGAGGAACGGATGCTTCCGCCAAAGGCGACCGACACGTTCGGATACGCATAGAATGCGCCCTTGGGCAGCACCATCGAGACGCCCGGAATCGCGTTCAGGCGCGCCGAAACATAATCGCGGCGCTTGCGATATTCGGCCAGCATGATCCTGACCGAATCCTGAGGGCCGCGGACAGCTTCGAGTCCGGCGCGCTGCGCGATGGAAGTGGGATTCGAAGTGCTATGGCTCTGCAATTTGAGCGCTGCTCCGATGACTGCCTGGGGACCGAGCGCGAAGCCGATGCGCCAGCCCGTCATGGCGTAGGTTTTGGAGAGCGATCCGGCAACGACGATGGAATCCTTGGCCGCTTTGACGGAGGCGATGGAGAAGGGCTCGTCCTCATACAAAAAGCGGCAGTAGCACTCGTCGGTCAGCAGCCAAATTCCGCGGCTGGAGGTGAGATCGAGAATGCGCTCGAACTCGTCGCGCGGCAACACGCCGCCACTCGGATTGGATGGCGAGTTGATGATCACCATTTTCGTGCGCGGCGTGAGGTGGCGCTCGATCATGTCAGCCTTCAACTCGAAGCCGGTGTTCTCGTCGGTTTCGACGAACACGCACTTGCCGCCGGTGTAGTTGACGACGTCCTTATACGTAACCCAGTACGGGACGGGTATGATGACCTCGTCGCCGGGATCGACGAGCACCTGGACGAGATTAAAGATGGCGTGTTTGCCGCCCACGGTCACGATGCATTCGGCAGGCGAATACGACGTACCGTAATCGCTAGCGTGACGTTCGCAGATCGCCTGGCGCAGTTCCATCGTTCCACCGGCGGCGGTGTACCTGGTGAAGTTCGCTTGGATTGCGGCGACACCGGCGAGCTTGACGTTTTCAGGGGTTAGGAAATCGGGTTCCCCCGCGCCGAAATCGACAACATCGGCGCCCTCGCGGCGAAGACGATCCGCGTCGGCCGCGACCTTCATTGTGGACGATACGCTGATTGATGAAACGCGTTCGGCCAAACCTAAACCAGACTGCAACATCACGTTTTCTGCTCCCTCCCGAATTGTTGTTTGAGCCGGACCTCCACAGCCGGAGGAACCAGGCCCGAAATATTTCCACCCAGACGAATCACTTCTTTCACCAGCCTGGAGCTGATGAACGAGTACGCCTCGCCGGCCATCAAAAAAACGGTCTCAATATCCCCGTGCAAACGGCGGTTCATGAGCGCCATCTGCAACTCGTACTCGTAATCGGAAATGGCCCGGATTCCGCGGAGAATCACGGTTGCGCCACGCTCGGCCGCGTAATCGACCAGCAGGCCGTTGAAGGATTCTACCTGGACGTTCCCATAATTTCCGAGCACTTCCTGAAGCATCGAGATTCGCTCGTCGACGGAGAAGAGCGGTTGCTTGTTCTCGTTGCGCAGTATGGCCACGATCAGCCGGTCCGCCAACCGGGCACCGCGCGCGATCAGGTCGAGATGCCCATTGGTGATGGGATCGAAAGAACCCGGATAGATCGCGACCAAGCGGCCCGGTTCAGAGGACAATATTCTGAATTGTACCCTGATCGGTGGCTGAAACCGATAAGCCGGCCGCGGCTGGTGGTGGAATTGCACCGGTTCACCGTTCGAAGCGTTGCTAAACGATTGAAAATGGCCCCGCCAGTTTGGCCATCCGCATGCCTTATAAAAGGCGTCCGGAAAGGAAACCACCATGAAGCTCGTACAACAATCGAACCTGATGCAAACTGCCGCCCTGGTGAGCGCCTTCCTGTTCAGCGCCGGGATGCCGGCGATGGCACAGTACGATGCGCCTCCGCCGAGCTACGATGGTCAGGGCCCGGGCTACGATGCGCCGCCGCCGCGATACGCGCCGGGGCAACTCGATAGCCTGGTTTCGCGAATCGCGTTGTATCCCGATCCGCTGTTGGCGCAAGTGTTGGCGGCTGCATCCTTCCCGGATCAGATCGCCGATGGGGCGCGATGGGCGGAGCAGTACCGCAACTTGCGCGGCGATCAACTGGCCGACGCGATGTACCAAGCGAACCTCCCGTTCGATCCGGCGGTGCAGGCGATTATCCCGTTCCCGTCGGTTCTGCAGATGATGGCCAGCGACCTGAACTGGACCAGCGAGCTGGGCAACGCGGTTCTCGCCGACCGGCCGGGAGTGATGGACGCGGTGCAGCGGATGCGCCGGGCCGCAGCCCAATACGGGTATCTGCGGAGCAATGACCAGACGCGCGTGTACAACACGGGCAGCGCGGTGGAAATCGTGCCGACCGATCCATCGCTGATCTACGTCCCGGTTTACGACCCCTACGTGGTGTACGCTCCGCCGCGCTTTGGTTTCTACATCGGCTCGGCAATTGGCTACGGCCCTTGCTACTCGATCGGCGCATTTCGCGGATGGGGCTGGGGCGGCGGATTCAACTGGTACAACCACGCGGTGATCGTGAATAGCTCGGTGTGGGGCCGGAGCTGGTACAACCGCGGCGCGTACGTTCACAACTACGGCAACTGGGACCGCGGAAATTGGCGGAACACTTACGTGAACAACCGGACCGTGATCGTGAACAACAATGGCGGCTATCGCGGAAGTAACGGATACTCGTCGGGCGGACGGAATGCGTACGGCAGCGGCCAACCGGCGTACAACAATCGCCAGTACAACACGGGCCAGTACGACCGCAACCAGAACGGGCGCGGCGGGTATTCGAACAACTCGGCTTACCAGAGTGGCCGGTCCGGTAGCGCGCCGGTTGCTCCGAACGCGGGCAGCTATCAGGGTGGCCGGTCGTATAGCGGCTATCGCGGGGCGCAGGCTCCGGTTACTCCGAGCGCGGGCAGCTATCAGGGCGGCCGGTCGTATAGCGGCTATCGCGGGGCGCAGGCTCCGGTCACTCCGAGCGCGGGCAGCTATCAGGGCGGCCGGTCTTACGGCGGCTCCAATAACGGCGCGAGCGGATATCGTGGAGGACAGGCTCCCGTCGCAGCTCCGGTTGCACCGAGCGCGGGCAGTTACCAGGGCGGTAGGTCGTACGGCGGGTTCAGCGGATCCCGCGGAGTGCAGTCGAGTCCGGCTCCAAGCGCACCCAGTTACCAGGGTGGCGGCCGGTCCTCGGGCGGCTTCAGTGGCGGCAGTGGAAACCGCGGAGCGCAACAGTCGAGCCCGGCTCCGAGCCGGAGCTTCGAAGGCGGCGGCAATCGCGGCGCAAGCGCTGCACCGGCGGCACGGTCCGAGCGCGGCGGCGGCCGGGGAAGATAACGATTCGATTCGCATCTCGATCAGAACGGCGGCGGGGGTTGCACCTCGCCGCCGTTTCGCTTTTGTGAGCGGGAGCAATCCGGTTGGTGACTGGAGTTAGCGGTGGCCGCGGCTGAGGCAGCGCGATTGGGTTCGTTTTGGCGATTTTCGTTGAACGTAGTTCGGGGGCGGGGGGAAGCCAGGGTCTGTTTGGCGCGCGACCGCTGAGCGCGTTCGAGTTGTTCCATGGCGCGGCGCCAGGCGCCCTCGCAAGTGGCGACGTGGCGCGTGATGGCCTTGAATGCCTCGAGGTTAGTGGAGAAGAGATCGAGCGGGTCGGTTTTGGCGAACAGGCGCTTCTCGAGATCGAGAGCCTGCTGGTAGCGCTGCCACGCCTGAGCGGCGGCGGTGAGGAGCATGCGTTCGTAGGGGGTGGCGGGATTGTGGGTGCGCGCGATGTCATCGCGGGTAGTGTAGACCGGGTCGAGCGGCGGCGGCTCGGCGGTGGCCTGTGCAGAAGGATTCATGTCTTTTCCCACTTTTATTGTATGGGGTGGGTTCCAAATGTCTGGTTAAGTGGGCCGGCGGTTGTGGTTTGATTTGTGGGGGTTAGGAGGTTTTTGGAAACCGGGAACGGTCAACTTGGGGAGCGGGTGGGAGGTGAGCTTTGCCGAACGAAGAGGCAACGGCGGGTTCCCTGGGAGCCGGTGATTGTGGCTTCAGAGGGTGTAAAACAAACTGTGTAAGTGATGTTCTCAGGTGAAAGAATAGGAGAACATCATGGCGATCGATTCAGACCTGATCGACAAACTGCTCGCGGATCACAAGACGCCGGAGCAAATCATCGGCAAAGAAGGACTGC
>JBBQGC010000086.1:0-16238 GCA_038322705.1 Bryobacterales bacterium
CCAGTCATTGATGAACTACTCGAGCATCCTGCGCCCGAGAACTACCTTGAGTACTTGCGTTTCAAGATGCTCCGAGTTGTTGGCGAGAGGCCGGCCTCGGCGGGTGTTCAAAAAACGACGTTTTCAAATGATCGCTAACATAGCGAAGGGGATTGAAACCTCACTACCATTGTCTTTGGCATATAGATGAACTCCTGTTCGGGAGTTACCCCTTAGCGAAGGGGATTGAAACGCATCCTGGATTGCGTGGAAGACACCATAACTCATGGGTTCGGGAGTTGCCCCTTAACGAAGGACTTCCCACCATTTGGTTGGAATTAGCCACCCGATGAGGAGGATTGACATGGCGCGATCTGCCGGACGACGGCGTGCTGGTGACTAGCCCGGATTGCAACTGTTCCGGCAACGACGCGGAGAGTGGCGAGCCGGGGAGAACAGGCGTTTGCCCTCAGTGGCACCCACCGGACCTACCGAGTTGTCGCGGAGGGATCGTCCAGCGCCGTCCCGGGCAGAGCTGGCTGGGTCTTCCATCAACGGCGAATCGCCGGCCTACTCAGTGCTTTGCGGGTTGGCTGCCCGCCGGGGCTGTCGCGTGAGACTCCGGCTCGCCCATCGCGCCGGCCTGGTTCAAGATGACGATGTCGCAGCGGCGGTTTCGAGCGCGGCCCTCTGGCGTGTCGTTGGAGTCGACCGGGGCTGTGTCGGCATAACCGCCGATTGCCAGGCGGTCGACCGCCACCTCGTATTTCGCTGTCAGAAGATTCAGGAGCGCGATGCTGCGCGCGGCCGAAAGATCCCAGTTGCTGTGGAACCGGGACGTATGGATGGGTACGGAATCGGTATGGCCTTCGAGCCGCACGGGATTGGGAAGGTTGCGGATTGCGGCCGCCACTTTGGCGATGCTCTCGAACGAGCCTGGGTCCAGGGCATCGTCGCCTGAGGCGAACAGAGTGGCTTCCTTGAAGCTGATCGCCAAACCTCTCGGCTCCATCGAAACGCGGAGCTTACCGCTCTCGATCTCTTTCTTGAGCTCGGAGGTCAGCACCTTCATCGCCGGCATCAACTCCACGATCTGGCGCTCCTGCTTCTTTTCCAGGACGACCTTGTGCGCGCCGCCAGGACCTCGCATCATGGCGTTGCCCTTGCCTTTGTTGGTGGCATCGCCGCCAAACATCTCTTTCACAATCTTGGTGACCGAGCCCTGCTCCAATGCTTTTGTGACGGATTCGGCAACCTGCGCCGCCTTGCCTTTATCCGCCTGCGAATTGGCGAACATCACCACGAAGAATGCGAATAGCAGCGTGATGAAATCGGCATAGGAGACCAGCCAGCGCTCGTGATTTTCGTGAGCGGGATGTTTTTTGCGGCGGGCCATCTCAGGCCGCCTCCGCCGTTTTCGCCGCCGCCGCGGGCGCGTCCTTGGCTGCCTTGGGCGCCTTGGCCGGCTTGGGCGCTGAGTGAACCGCGTAGGCGTCCAGCTTGCTGCGAATCATCTTGGGGTTCAGCCCCTCCACAATGCCCGCGACGCCTTCGACGATCAGTTCCTTCATGTGGACTTCCTGCTGGGAGCGGCTTTTGAGCTTGCTGGCCGCCGGCAGCAGGAACAGGTTCGAGATGCCCACTCCATACACGGTGGCGACAAAGGCGACGGCGATCCCGTGTCCGACCTCGTCCACGTTGGCGAGCTTCTTCATTACCTGAATCAGCCCCATGACAGCGCCGATGATGCCGACCGTGGGCGCATACCCTCCCGCGCACTCGAACACCTTCGATTCGGCCTCGCTATGATGCTCCATCAGTTCGATTTCCAATTCCAGCATCTTGCGAATTTCCTGAATGTCGGTGCCGTCAATGGCGAGCGTAAGGGCCTTACGCAGGAACGGATCCGAGATTTGTTCGGCGTCCTGCTCGAGAGACACCAACCCGTTCTTGCGGGCCTTGGTGGCGTAGTCCACAATTTCGTCCACCAACGCGCCGGGCGCTTGCGAGTTTTCGAAGAATACGGCCTTGATCTGCTTGAGCGCCCGCAGCACAACGGCAAGCGGCGTACTGACCAGCACTGCGCCAAATGTGCCGCCGAGCACGATGAGCGCCGCGGTGAATTGCGCAATATCGCCGGGTTTCCCGCCCTCGAGCATGAGGCCGCCGACGATGCCGCCCAGGGCTACGACGACACCGCCGATGGTGGCAATATCCGGTTTGGAGCCGGCTTTTTTCGCTGTTTTTTTGGGAGCCCCGGCTTCAGTACTCATCGTCGCCGCCGGCCTCCTTGCGCGCGAGGACCGGAGTTGAGAGCGGCCGGCCACCGCTCGAGGCGGCCGCGCAGGGAACCAGGCCGGCGCAAACCGCCTGGCGGAAGGCGATTACCTTTTCCACAATTTCACCGGCACTTTCGAGCACCATGAATTTCTGTCCCGTGGTCATACTGATGACGGTGTCCGGGGTAGACTCCACGTGCTCGATCAAGTCCGAGTTCACGATGAGCGCTTTATGATTGATGCGCGTTAGATGGATCATACGCCGGCCTGATTTCCTTATCGGAGGGAAAGGGGCGGGCGTGAGAAGAATGAGAAGAGCAGAATTGCTGAGGAATTGGTAGGCCGTTTACGTGGCCTTCTTCGACTTCAACAACGCCGGATACGCTTTCTTCAGCTTGTCGAGCTTAGGGAGCGCGTTCACAACTACATAAGGATGGGTGGGGTGGTTCGCTACGAAGTCCTGATGGTAGGCTTCCGCCGGGTAGAATTTCTTCAACTCGGTCACCTCGGTCGCAATGGGCTTGGCGAACACCTTTGCGTCATTCAACTGCTTGATATAGGCTTCGGCAACGCGCTTCTGCCCGGCGCCGGAATAGAAGATCGCCGAGCGGTACTGCTTGCCCGAATCCGGACCTTGCTTGTTTAACTGCGTGGGGTCGTGGGCGACGCTGAAGAACACTTTCAGCAACTGCCCGTAGGTGATCTTCGCCGGATCGTACGTGATTTGAATCGACTCGGCATGGCCCGTGCTGCCTGAGCCGACCATCTCGTAGTGGGCCTGTTCCGCGGTTCCGCCCGCGTAACCGGAGATTACATTTTTGACCCCGGCCAGTTGCTCGAATACGGCTTCGGTGCACCAGAAACAGCCGCCCGCGAAGACGGCAGTCTGGTCGCCATTGGATTTGGCTATGTCCGAAGCCGGGTCGGGGAAGGACGGGCCGGCGACGGATGCCGAGCCTCGCCCGACGATCAGTAAGCCTCCCGCTGCCAGCACCGCCGCAGCCAGCGCGGCTCGCAATGTTTTCGATTTCATGGGAGTCCTAGGTGGCCATTCCGCCGCGCTTCGCGAAATTGAGCGACGCGGAATTCATGCAGTAGCGCAGTCCGGTGGGCTTCGGGCCATCGTTGAATACATGCCCTAAGTGAGCGTCGCACCGCGCGCAAAGTACTTCATCACGCTCCATGCCCATGGAATTATCGGCGCCTACCGCGACATTTTCCTTGGCGACCGGTTGCCAGAAACTCGGCCATCCGGTGCCGGACTCGAACTTGGTTTTGGAGTCGAACAACGGCGTGCCGCAACACACGCAGTTATACATTCCGTCGTCGTGATTGTTGGCATACTTTCCGGTTCCCGCGCGTTCGGTTCCCTTCTGGCGGGCAACCTGAAACTGTTCCGGACTCAACTGTGCGCGCCATTCTGCGTCGGTCTTCTTAACTTTTTCCACTTCTTTAACTCCCAGGCGGCGTCCCATTGGATCGAACGTCGCGATTTTGACTGTCTTAGTAGCGCCGAATATCCGGGGCAGTACGATGAATGCTCCCAGTGCGGCTCTGCGGCTGATCATATTATGTTGCACCTACCCCTTCACTTGACTGTCAGGCATTCACATCGATTACCATGCGGCCCCGAACTTGACCCTGCAGAATCTGTTGGCCTACTTCGAAGATACGCGACAGCGGCTCTAATTGGATGATGGAATCGAGTAATTCGATGTCTAAATCGGTTGCAAGGCGCGCCCAGATGCGCCGCCGCTGAGCGTTGGAGAGCCGTACGGAGTCAATTCCCAGAACATTGACGCCGCGCAAGATGAACGGGAAAACGGTCGCGGTGAAAGCAGGTCCGCCGGCCAATCCACAGGACGCGATGGACCCACCCACGGCCATACTGCGCAGCAACCCGGCCAGGGTGTCGCCGCCGACGGAGTCGATCGCGCCGGCCCAACGTTCACTGTCAAGCGGCCGCTTCGAAGCGCCGGATAGCAGTGAGCGATCGATAATCTCACTTGCTCCGAGGTGCGTCAGGTAATCCTTCAACTCCGCGCGGCCGCTGGATGCGACGGCTTTGTAACCCAACCTGGCCAGGATCGCGAGGGACACGCTGCCGACCCCGCCGCCCGCTCCGGTTACCGCGATTTCGCGCCCCCCTGGCCGCGCCCCATGATCTTCGAGCGCCATGACCGCTTGCATCGCGGTCACCCCGGCGGTGCCGATTCCCATCGCTTGTTGGACGCTCATGCCGGCGGGCACGGGTACTACCCACTCGGCCTTCATCCGCGCAAGTTGAGCGTAGCCGCCCCAAATGACTTCCGATGTGCCGCATCCGGTGACGACGACCCGGTCACCGGGCTTGAAATCAGGCGACGCCGATTCCTCGACCGTGCCCGCGAGATCGACGCCGGGGATCATGGGGAACTTGCGGATCACGCCCGGTTTGCCGGTTACCGCAAGCCCGTCCTTATAATTCAGACTCGAATAGGCGACCCGGATCAGTACGTCGCCTTCGGGCAAGTCGGCGCGCGGAATATCGGTCAGCGCGGCTTGAAATTTGCCGTCGTGCTGAGTGGCGAGTACCCCCCTGAAGGTGGTGTCAGACATGGTGGTGAGTGGATCCTTCCGGTTACCATATTGTACAGATGCGACTGGTCCCTCCGTATATCGAGAATTTGCGGCCGTATGAAGCGGGCCGCTCGATCGAAGAGGTGCAGCGGGAATATGGGTTGGAGCGCGTGGTCAAACTCGCGTCGAACGAGAATCCGCTCGGGTCGTCGCCGCGGGCGATTCAGGCGATGGCGGGCTCGATGGCCAAGCTGAACCTGTACCCCAACGGTGGACTGGACCTCCGGAAGGTGCTGGCTGGCGAATTCGATTTGAAGGTGGAGAACGTGATTGCGGGCAGCGGGTCGGAGGGCATCATGTCCAACATCATCCGCGCGTTCCTGTGCGACGAGGACGAGGTGCTTACCACCGAAGCCGCATTCATTGGCTTTCAGGTGCTCGCGAAATCGCGCGGCGTCAAATACCGGACCGTGCCTTATCGCGACTGGCACTACGATCTGGAGGCGTTGGCGTGCGAGATCAACGAGAATACGAAGATCGTTTATCTTGCCAATCCCAACAATCCAACGGGAACGATTTTCACCAAGCACGAGTTCGACGCATTCTACAAGCGGGTGCCCGAGCGCGTGCTGGTGATTCTTGATGAGGCGTATTTCGAGTATGCGGCGGACAATCCGCGGTACCCGAACTCGATGCACTACCGCTACGACAACGTGATTACGCTCAGAACATTTTCGAAGATTTATGGTTTGGCGGGCGTTCGCATCGGATACGGGTTTGCGCACGAGGAGTTGATCCGCAATCTGCTGAAGGTGAAGCTGCCGTTCGAGCCGGGTACGCTGGCCCAGGCGGCTGGGATCGCGGCGCTTGCGGACCGTGAGTTCCTGCACCGGTCGCTGGAGCTGAACGCGCGCGGACTGCGATTCATTACGGCGGGCCTTCGCGAATGCGGTTTCGATCCGGTGCCGTCGGATGCGAACTTCGTGATGGTGCCGGTGGCGAGTGAGCAGCAGGCGCAGCGCGTTTTCGAAGATTTGCTGCGCACCGGGGTGGTCGTGCGGCCGCTGAAAGCGTTCGGGCTGCCGGCCGCGATCCGGATCTCGACGGGCACGGACGAAGAAAACGAGATGCTGCTTGAAGCGATGCGAAAAGTGTGCGTGAAGGAGGAGATATGCAGCAATTAGCCGAACACCCGGCGGCCGCGAGCCAGGACTTTCTGCCTCTCAACGGTACCGATTACGTCGAATTCTACGTGGGCAACGCAAGGCAAGCCGCGTATTACTACCGCGCTGCGTTCGGCATGAAACTGGCGGCGTACAGCGGCCCGGAGACTGGCGTTCGCGATCGCGCTTCCTACGTTGTCCAACAGGGAAAAGTGCGTTTCGTTCTGACCACGCCGCTCACGCCCGATCACGCTGCCGCGCGGCACATTGCGGTGCACGGCGATGGCGTCCGGGATATCGCGCTGTGGGTGGACGACGCTCGATCGGCCTATCGCGAGACCACAGGGCGCGGTGCTCGCAGCGTGCGTGCGCCGGAAGTTCTGCGGGATGCTCATGGCGAAGTCACCATCGCGGCCATCGAGACGTATGGCGACACGATCCACACGTTCGTGGACCGCTCGCGTTATAACGGTCCTTTTCTGCCGGGATACGTGGCGGCTGCCGAACAGGATCTGGTTTCGCGCCCGGCGGGATTGCTGCATATCGATCACATGGTGGGCAACGCCGGTTGGGGCGAGATGAACACGTGGGTGGATTTCTATGCCCGCGTGATGGGCTTCAGCCTGTATCAGCATTTCGACGATAAGGACATCAGCACTGAATATTCGGCGCTCATGTCGAAGGTGATGGCGAACGGAAACGGCCGTGTAAAGTTCCCCATTAATGAGCCTGCGGAGGGTCGCCGCAAATCGCAGATCGAAGAGTATCTGCAATTCTATGGTGGGCCGGGGGTGCAGCACATTGCGCTCGCGACCAAGGACATTGTCTCGACGGTTTCGACGCTGCGCAGCCAGGGGATCGACTTCCTGCGCGTACCGCATTCCTATTACGAGCAACTGGAAGGGCGCGTGGGCAAGATCGACGAGCCGCTCGATCAATTGGCGGAGTTGGGCATTTTGGTTGATCGCGACGATGAAGGTTACATGCTGCAGATCTTCACCAAGCCGGTGGAGGACAGGCCCACGCTGTTCTACGAAATCATCCAGCGCAAGGGCAGCCGCAGTTTCGGCAAGGGGAATTTCAAGGCGCTGTTCGAGGCGATTGAACGCGAGCAGGATTTGCGGGGCAATTTGTAGGGAGATCTTTTTGGTCTCCAGCCCGGCCATTGCGGATGGGCACCTCTCGTATTCCGCTCACTGGCATTGATGTAATCAACCCGGTCCGGAGGGCCTCCAGCACCGTCTCCGATGCTTGAAGATATTCCGCACGTGAGCGCACCGTATCGAGGCTCAGCGAACGCCGGTCGTACAGGTTTTGTCGCTGTGCCCGGGCGGCTAGCAATGGAAAGATTTCGAGCTTCCCTCAGCAGAGCTCGTTCCGTATATCGCGTATCATGGGACCCGGATGGGCGTCGACGAAACATTAGTAGATGAGATTGTGCGCCGGGTCCTCTCGGTGGCGCGTCCGGACAGGATCATTCTGTTTGGTTCCGCAGCCACGGGGCAAATGACGAAGGACAGCGACATCGACCTGCTGGTCGTCGAACCGGCGCCTGCGAACACCCACGAGAGGACCGTCGAAATCCTGGACGCCGTCGGGGACATTGGATATTCGGTGGATGTCATCGTGATGCGGACGGAACGCTTCGAGCGAACGAAACGCTTCATCGGCGGAATCGCGTACCCCGCTAACAAGTATGGACGCGTCATCTATGAAGCCGCTTGATCCGGACGCCGAATCTCTACTGCGCGAGTGGATCGAGAAAGCCGACGCAGACTTGGAAGTCGCACGGATGGCCTCGGAAGCCGCGGATAATCTTCGAATACGGGAGATTGTCCGGCTTCCATTGCCAACAGGCCGTCGAGAAGTACCTGAAGGCACTGCTGACTTATCACCAAATCGAGTTTCCCAAGACTCACCAGATCCAGCGGCTGCTCGTCCTTGTGAGTGGAGTGGATCGCGAGGCGGCGGACGCGTTGGCCGGTGCAAAGTGGCTGGGGCCATTCGGTGTGGAGATTCGCTACCCTGGCGACACCGCCGAGATGCTGGCCGGCGACGAGGTCAAGGCCATTGAGATCGCGAGCCAAGCAAAGCAGGTGGTGCTTGCGATCCTGAACACAGCTTGACGTCTCACCAAGATTTTTATCGTGGCACGCCATACCTAAAGGCCGTATGCATCCGAGAACCTTAGTTTCCCCCCGGTCATAATCGGCTTCCGACTGCCGAGTCTCCAGCGCACAAGCCGTCATCGAGTGGGGGCTGTTTGCATGCCGTTACCATGAAGGTTCATGCGAACCTGCTATCTCGATCCTTTCTCGGGAATCTCGGGCGATATGACGGTCGGTGCGCTGCTGGATGCCGGCGCCAGCGCGGCTGGGATATTCGATGCTCTAAATTCGTTGAACACGGGCGCGCGGTTCGAGGTTCAGAAGACCAAACGCCGGGGCATCGCGGCTTCAAAGTTTTATGTGCACGCAGCCGAAACGAAGACGCACCGGCATTTGCACCACATCCGGGAGTTGCTCGAGAAATCGAACCTGCCCCCGCGCGCGAAACATAACGCAGCCGCCGTGTTTGAACGGCTTGGACAGGCCGAAGCGCAGGTTCACGGCGTCGCCATCGAAGAAGTCCATTTCCACGAAGTCGGCGCAGTCGATTCGATCTGCGACATCGCGGGTGCATGCGCCGGATTCGAGCTGCTGGGCATCGAAGAAATCGCCTGCGCCGCAATCAACGCAGGTAGCGGAACCGTCGATACCGAGCACGGCGTGCTTCCCGTGCCGGCCCCCGCAACCGCGCTCCTGTTGAGCGGCCGGCCGGTTTACTCGCGCGGCCCTCAAATGGAACTGACCACGCCCACCGGCGCCGCCATCGTCACAACGCTCGCCTCGCACTTCGGCGCGATGCCGGCCATGAGCATCGCGGCCATTGGCTACGGCGCGGGCGAGGCCGAATTCAAAGAGCACGCCAACGTCCTGCGGATCATGGTGGGCGAGCGCACCCACGCGGCGGAGCCGACCACGATATCGGTCATCGAAGCCAACGTCGACGATTCGACGCCAGAGGTTCTGGGATATGCCATGGAGCGTCTTCTCGAAGCCGGCGCGCTCGACGTGACGCTCGCGCCCATACAGATGAAGAAGAACCGTCCAGCTACGCAGTTGACTGTTCTCGCCTCACCTGAGCGCCAGGAAGAACTCGCCGCGATCGTGTTTGCGGAAACATCGACGTTCGGCTTGCGGATCCATTCCGCCGAGCGCCGCGTATGCGAACGCAGCTTCTTCGAAGTCGATCTCGGATACGGGCGGGTTCGCGTGAAAGTGGCCGGTTCAGGGACGTTTTCACCGGAATACGAGGACTGCCGCAAGCTCGCCGCCGCCACGGGAAAACCCCTGCGCGAGGTGATCGCCGCCGCGAATCTTGCATACTTGAAAGAGAGCCGATGAAATATTACCTCACCACTCCGATTTATTACACCAATGGCGCGCCGCACATCGGCCACACCTACACCACCATCGTGTGCGATGTGATCCGGCGATTGAAGCGTATGCAGGGGTACGACGTTGTGCTCACCACCGGGGCCGATGAGCACGGTGTAAATGTTGAGCGGTCCGCCGAACGCGCCGGCAAAACGCCGCTGGAGTTTTCGACTGCGATGGCCGAAGAATTCCGGATGCATTGGGACGAGTTGCGCCTGGCTCCCGACGAATTTATTCGCACATCGGATCCGCGTCATGCGCGCACGGTGCAGTGGATGTTTCAGCGCTGCCGCGATAACGGCTTCGTGTACAAGGGCTCCTACACCGGCCAATATTGCATCTTCGACAACCTATACGTGAACGAAGCGAAGCCCGGCGATCCGTGCCCTGAGTGTGGCCGCCCCACCGAGACCGTCACGGAAGAGAACTTCTTCTTCAAGCTGTCGGCGTTCCAGGATCGCTTGATGGAGCTGTACGAGCGCGAGCCGCACTTCATTCAACCGGAGTCGCGCCGCAACGAAGTGATCAGCTTCGTCAAAGGCGGCTTGCAGGACCTCTCCATTACGCGCACGACAATCAAGTGGGGCATCCCCGTTCCTGACGAGAGCCCGCACGTGTTTTACGTCTGGTTCGACGCATTGATCGCGTATCTGAGCGCGGTGGGCGGGCCAGAGTGGGAACAGCGCGGCTATTGGCCCGCCGACCTGCACCTGATCGGCAAGGAGATCACGCGATTTCACGCCATCTTCTGGCCGGCGTTTTTAATGGCTGCGGACGTCCCGCTGCCCAGGAAAATCTTCGCCCACGGCTGGCTGTTATTCGAGCAGGACAAGATGAGCAAGAGCCGGGGCAACATCGTACGCCCGCGTCCGATCGCCGATGTTGTGGGCGTCGATGGGCTGCGCTACTTCCTGTTGCGCGAAATCGTGTTCGGGCAGGATGGCAGCTTCAGCTACGACGCGCTGGTGCAACGCTACAACTCGGACCTGGCGAACGGATTGGGCAACCTCGCCAGCCGCACGCTCAGCATGATTCATCAGTACCGCGGCGGGAAGGTTCCGAAGTCCGATGGCGATTCGCACATCGCGGAAGCGGTGACGCAGACCACGCAGATGGTGCTCGAGAATTACGAACGGCTCGAATTCTCAAAGGCGCTCGAAAGCATCTGGCAGATGATATCGGTGGTGGACCGCTACATTGTCGAGCGGCGGCCGTGGGTGCTGGCCAAGTCCACCGAATCCGATGCTCCCGCGCTGCTCGACGCGACGCTGTATTCATCGGCCGAAGTTCTACGCATACTCTGTGGCCTCACCTATCCCGTGCTGCCCGATTCGGTTGCGAAAATCTGGTCGCAATTGGGCTTCGAGGGAACGCCGGAATCCTTTCGTACCGCGGACCTTCACTTCGGCCATCTTGCGGCCGGACAGAAGATCCGCGAAGTGGCCGCTGTGTTCCCGCGCATCGAGGCCAAGCCCGCCATCGCCAGAATGCGTGAGCTGGAGGAGATCGAGCGGGCTCGACAGGACGCGCTGCTGGGCAAAACCGCTACGCCCGCCGAAGCGCAACCCGCCGCCGATGCCGCCGATGACGCCGGTACGATCACGATCGACGATTTCGCAAAAGTGGATCTGCGCGTAGGCGTTGTCCGCTCCGCTGTCCCGGTAAAAGGCGCGGACAAGCTGCTGCATCTCGCCGTGGACATCGGTGAACCGCAGCCCCGCTCCATTGTTGCTGGAATCGCCAAGGCCTACCGGCCGGAGACGCTGGTGGGCCGCAAGGTGGTGATCGTTGCGAATTTACAGCCCCGCAAACTCCGCGGCATCGAATCAAGAGGAATGATTGTGGCCGCATCGCTTGAGGGCGGGGATCCGGTGCTGGCCGGGTTCCTGGAAGACGTTCCCGCCGGCGCACGTTTGAAATGACGCTGGTTGATTCCCACTGCCATCTGGACTCGCCCGAGTTCGATGGCGATCGCGAGGCAGCAATCGAGCGCGCACTGGCGGCGGGCGTGACGCATTTCGTCGCGGTCGGCACCGGCTCGGGTCCGCCCGATCTGGAAGCTGGGCTTCGGCTGGCTCAGCGATACAAAGCGTTTTCGGCAACCGCCGGTATTCATCCGCACCACGCTGGGAAGGCCGGCGAAGATACGCTGCGGCGCCTGGGCGAAGTCGCGCATCATGCTGAAATAATCGCGATCGGCGAGATCGGTCTCGATTATCACTACGACTTCGCTCCTCGGGAAGAGCAGCGCGCTGTCTTTGCGTCGCAATTGGAACTCGCAGCCGGAGCTGATCTGCCAGTTGTCATACACACGCGCGAGGCATGGGACGACACGTTCGAGATTCTCGAGAGCCGCTACAATCCGGACGGGCCTGGCGGCGTGATGCACTGTTTCACCGGGGGCGCCGCCGACGCACAGCGGGCATTGCAGCTTGGCTTCTACTTGAGCTTCGGAGGTATCGTCACGTTTCCTCGAGCGTCGGAGTTGCAGGAGGTGGCGCGAACGGTTCCGGGGGATCGGATGCTGTTGGAGACCGATGCTCCGTATCTCGCGCCCGTGCCGGTGCGGGGCAAACGAAACGAGCCTGCGTTTATCGGGCACACGGCGGCCAAACTCGCGGACTTGCGCGGCGTCACGGCCGGTGAGATCGCCGCGATGACGTCCGCCAACTTCAAGCGCCTGTTCCGGCGTGCCGCAACGCGTTTGGTAGACTGAGACATTCTGGATGCTGGGAAATATAGGGCAAACCTTCACCTTTCGCGAGATTCTCGACCTGTTGCGCGACGATCTCGAAAAGGTGGAACGCGAAATCTCCGTGCAGTCGGTATCGCCCGTGGATGCGGTCACCAGCATCGGGCAGTATCTGCAGACCGGCGGTGGCAAGCGCCTCCGTCCGATTCTCCTGTTGTTATCGGCGAAGCTGTTCGGGCCCGCGGCGGATGGCGCGATTCGCCTGGCTGCCGTCGTGGAAATGCTGCACACGGCGACGCTGATCCACGATGACGTGATCGACTTTGCCAAAACCCGCCGCGGGCGTCCGGCGATCAACGTGGTGTGGGGCAATCACACCTCCGTGCTGGCCGGCGACTGGCTGTACATGCAGGCATTCCAGGCGGCTTTGCGCGAGCGCAACTTCCATGTGCTCGACGTTCTGATCGGCCTGACCCAGGACATGGTGGAAGGCGAGTTGCTGCAACTGGAGCGCATCGGCAAGGTGGATATCACCGAAGCCGATTATATGGAACTGGTCGATCGCAAGACCGCGAGTCTGTTCAGCGTTTGCGCGCGGCTGGGTACGCTGGTGGGCGGAGGCGACGAAGCGGCGGAAACACGCATGGGCGAGTTCGGCTGGAATCTGGGGATTGCGTTCCAACTGGTCGACGATGTTCTGGATTTCACCTCGCGCGAAAAGATTCTCGGCAAGCCGGTGGGCAACGATCTGAGGGAAGGCAAGGTGACGCTGCCTCTGATCTACGCGCTAAAGGAAGCGACTTCAGAAGAACGGGCACTCATCGCGAGCGTGTTGACCGATGGCAATTACGATCAAGTTCCGTTCGGGCACATTCTGCAGATGCTGCACCGTTACAACGGCGTTGCGCTTGCATTGGAGCGGGCGCAGACGTTCACCGACAAAGCGCGGGCCGTGTTGGCCGGTTTCCCCGAATCTGCGTGCCAGCGAGCGCTGCTGGCGGTCACCGATCTCGTCACCGAGCGCGATCGTTGATGGGATGGTGAACACCATAGGGTAAGCGTCTCGTGAACCGCCTTGCGCCGCGAGCCACGATCCTGAGGTGAACGTCCGCGTCTGCGTCGTCCCATTCCGCGTCATGCTCACTTGCTTCAACCGGCTGTACACATCTAACGCGTGCTGCGTCGTCAAGTTCGCACCACCCGCCGGATTCGGTTCGGTCACCATAGTCAAATTCCCGAAAAAGTCCCGCGTGTACATCTTTCACTTACCGGGCGCATCCGCCGCCGCCTGTGTGTTGCCCGCGTAGGACGTCGTATTTGTTCCCGTCCCGCCCGGCATAGACGCCGACGTAACCCGCCCGCGCCCGTCGTACACATAACTCGTCAAGTAAGACTGCGCGCCCGGTGCGTAAGGCATGGAAACCGACTTGCGCAGCCCCAGCGGAGCCACCGCCGCCGAGTCATACACAATATCGACCGCTGATTTCGTCGACGCGCTATCTCCTTTCTCCACCTTTACGGCTCGCCCGAATCCGTCCATCGTCGTCCGCGTCCAACGCCCATTCAATGTCGCGGTCGCCATCGGCGGACTGTACGAATACGAGTAACTCGTGCTCGCCCCATGCGCAGACGTAGCCGAGGCCAGCCTCCCAAAGCGATCGAACCCCGATCCCGACGACGCCCCATTCGGACCGCATACCGACGTCGCCGCCAAAAAGCGAGTTATACGAGTAATTCGTCGTAAACCGGCTGTCTCCATTCGGCGCGATCGCTCCAGGCGCAGCATTGTTGCTGCCGCTGGCCGGCGTGATCGCAACCGAATGCCCGTTGCCGTCATCTTCCGACACGACTTGTCCCGTCATGCCATACGCCATGTTGCGCGTACGCTAGGGACATCCCCGCTGGAGCCGTCAGGCCGTAATGATTGAGAGTGCTGTCTACGAGACACCAGCTTGCCGCCCTCCAATCGATGGGCTTGGGTCCTGACTCTGGAGGCTGGGGATCCAAGCTGTTCACAGGACCTCAAATCGCATGCAAAAGCGCCGGGCACGAGCACTCAGCGGACCAGACGGCCATCGTTATCCAGAGGATATCCGTCGAAAAAATCAGCACAGCCATAAGCGTCTGCATCGTAGCGGAAGATGTGGTGAAGCGCAGGAAGACCCTCTTCGTCGTTAACCAAAGAATCGCCGAGAATACAAAACCGAGGAGCACGCCACTCAGCGCGGAAGCAGCGTATCCGCCCAAACCCGTATTAAGCGAATGAGCGGTCTGCAGGGATGAAAATACCGGGCCGATGAGCGCCACTGCGGCCAGCAAGTGCCAGAGCGTCATTATTGACAGTACCCCTTACCGAGCAGTGATGCGCCCGAGCCAGCCCCGAGGAGCGCCGCGGCTCCGCCCAATAAGTCCGGGCCCTTCTTAAAAGCCCCGACGGGATTGCCAAGACGGGGATCGAGAACTTTATTAACGCCTAAGAAATCTACGATGCCGGTGGAAAGGTTAGTTTCTCCTGTGATGGCGTATCGAACGCCGAAAGTAGACGCCCCGCCCACTGCGGCACCGCCAAGGAACAACCCAATATCGTACGCACGTCCGCCAATTCCGGAATGCATGAAGTCTCGCACTAGAAGCGCTGCGCCGGCTCCCCCCGCAACCAACAATCCGGCACTGACAACCTCGGGGGCGGCACCCGTGGCAACAGCTACGGTTAGGATTGCAGCCCCGGCAGTGCCTACGCCCCCATTCAGCAACCCCTTGACAAAGCAGTAACCTGTCCTCGTTCCCGTCCTTGGGGGTTCGGTCTGCGAGCCCGCGTTAGAGCTAGAAGTCGGAGGTGAGGAGTTGTCTCCGGGGTCCGGTTCAGGTTCGGGAGACGCAGGTTCGGGAGGGCCGGGCGCGACCGTTTCGGTTGTGGTCGGATCTACGCCTGGATCAATAGGGCCGCCGTCGCACGGCGTCCCGTAGCCGGTCACGCTATCGCGCGAACCCTCGAACGTCTGGGCCTCTGACACATCGGCGAGGCCTGAGTTGACAGTATTCCTCGTCCGGGTTGCATCCCTCATGACCTCTCGGATCATTGAAGCGGATCGGGTCGCCGCCCACGTTCGAATAGCGATTCCAACTTTGCGGCCTACCCAATCGTGCACCCATACTCCCTTTGTCCGGCGTGATGAAAGCCCCGGACTGATTCGCGTAATACCGATTGTGCGCGTAATCAAGCCCCGTCGTTTGATCGCCATAGTACGTCCCAAAGTTCTCGCGGTCGTTCCCCATCCCCGAGCCTTGCTCTTCTCCGAACGGAAAGTACATTGTGCTCACGTGTTAGCGATCACCTGAAAACGTAGTTGGCGCGCAACGGCGTGTCCGGCAGATCTACATAGAGCGTGAGCACCGAGGGACTGGCCAGTCGGCAGGGACGCGTCATCGGAGATAAGGAAGACGGGCCGTACGCGCAATGTCTTAAGGCTGGCAGCTCAGATCAAAGGGGTCGGCTCCGGAGCAATGTTCGATCCTCGGCGACGATGCATCTACACTCGTTCGCCTGAGACTTGTCGCGAGAGCGCACGGCCTCCGACCGTAACTACTATGGCCGGATTCAGCGCGAGCGCCCGGGAGAGGTAGAACGGCCCGGCGACGAGCGCCGCCATCATCACCGTCGAAACGAGCGTACTCATGACAAGGCTCGCACTCAGGACTGGATTACGGAACATCGTCAATCGGATCAAAGGCGATGCGGCCGCGGCCTCGGCGAGAACGAAGAAGCCGGCTCCGAGGACGGCAGCCAGCAGCAGAGCCGGGTTGAGCGGACCGAGGCGGCCTCGCCCAACGGTCATGGCAAGCCGGCGAGCGTCAGAGCGAGCAACAGCGTACTCACTATTCGTTACACTCGTCGAATGCTTCTTTGCCCGGTACGTGGCTGCCGGCTGGGTCTAGTGCGCGCCGCACAGGCGATGGTCTGCCCCCGCCAGCATTCCTTCGACATCGCTCGGAGCGGATATATCAACCTGCTTCAACCGCAGGAGCGGCGAGCCAAACGGCCGGGCGATACCACAGAAGCTATCGCAGCGCGGCGGCGTCTACATGA
>JBBQGC010000087.1:0-15940 GCA_038322705.1 Bryobacterales bacterium
ACTTGCCGCCTGCTGCCGAATTAAGTCCTTCCAATACTCAGTCCGGTCGCTGGCCTTTTTCAAACTGGCGCTGGGTTTCATGACCTCTACTATCCGGCAGATCGGGCCTGCGGGCCAGAGGGGTTCATCGGATGCTTACGATTCACCGGCTGCGCGGAGCCGTTCAGAATGGTGAATGCGAGTCTCCGTGAAATCTTGACTTTGGGCAATTTTGCGTCGATAGCGATCGATATCAAGGAGACCTTGAATCGGCTGGGCGTGAAATTGAAAAACTCGGTTCGATTTTCGGCGGCATGGATCGGATACTTGTCGGCGTCCACCACCATGTGCGCCTTGATCAGGGCCAGCAGAAGTGCAGCCTTGTCCGCGATTTGAGGATCGTCAAAGAATTCGGGCGTTAACAGGTCCGATAGCGGCTGGAATTGCACTTGGACCGGCACCGGCGCTCCACCCGTCGTAGTGCTGCCGTTGATACCTCCGGCCACGCTCACGATCGTTTGAGCCCAGGCATCATAATCGGTGTTGGGCACCCCCCCGCTGGTTTCGATGTTTGCGGCCACACTGGCTTTCTTTGTTTCGGCTAGGCTAAAGCTTCCGTTTTTGATGTCCAGGCTTGCCCCGAGGGTCACCCCTTCAAGCGTGCCCTGTAGTTGCGTGTTGAATTCATTCTCGTTACTGGCTACTCTCTCCGCCTGTGATTTCGTAATGGTCAGAGTCGAGCGGAACTGGCCGCCCATCGTCACCGCGTTCGCGATTACGTATCCATAGTCAGCTAACAGTTGCATGTATCTGCTCGACGCCTGTGCCGCGTACCACTCGGCCAAGTTGGATTGGACCTTGTAGGCAGCCAACGCCTTGGCCGGGTCTTCCAGCCCCTTCACTAAGTCGCGAAAACGATTGTCCAGCTTTTGCCGGTAGGCCTTGTTTGTATCTCTGTCGATACAGGTTAGATCCATTCGCAGGCGCGCCGCGCCGATCGTGGATTGCTGCATCTCGTAAATCTCTTCCTTGCCGCTCTGGGAAGAGTTGAACGTCTGGTAGCCTCCCCCAACGGCGATGTTGGCTCCCGGGATGCCTCCGCTCACCGAACCGCTGATGCCAAAATGGCTCTGGTATTCGGATAGAGTGGTCACCATCGTAGTCTTCTTCGACAGTACCCCAGTGTCTCCGGGCGAATAGCGTGTGCAGTACCCCGCCAGCGACCCATCCGGATTTCTGTGGAATGACGTCGTCACCGTAACCGCCTGATAAGGTGCGCGCGCACTCACGTCCCCGTAGTTGGCCGGATTCAGAGTGAGCGGGTCGTAACCGGCGCCGAGATAGTCGGCCCCCTTGCTCATCCAGGGAATTTCCCACTGGAACTCGTTGTTTACGGGATAGTCGTCACGGTATCGGATGGCTGCCGTCGCGGTTGGGTCCGTCGGGGCCGAAACGCCGGACACGACGCCTGATGCGCCAGGCGAGATGTTCAGATCGAAATACGCCGGATCGTTTATCGCAATCGGAATATTTCCGCTGCTGGTCAATAGGTTTACGGAATTGGAGGTGATTCCGTTTAGCTCTGCTCCATTCAAGGGGACCAGAGACGTGACACGCAAGTTGCCGTTCGCATCGACAGTGAAATTGCCGGAACCGCTGCCCGCCCCTGCCGATCCGGGGGCTGGGCCGGCGGAACCGCAATCGGCGGCCACGCCGCAACCACCAGTTCCGGCATCGTTCCCGGAAGTTGTTGCGGAGCTTTAGCCACGAACGTGTTCTTATTTGGATCGTACGGCAGGTACTCACTCCCACGGAAAAAGTAAACCCGCCCGTCAGTACCTTCCACGGTTCCCGTCGGACCAGTAATCCAAGTCGTCGGCCAGCCATCCCACGCCTTGGCCGATTGTGGGGCTGTGATCACCAGGGCATTCGATTTTGCCATCGTCACATACGCGCTTCCATGGAACAGATACAGCGTGTCGTCTTCCAGATTGCACGCCGCATTGATCCCGTCCGTCCAACCCGCGGGCCAATTCGGAATGTCACTCACGGGCTCCGCGGAGCCGCGAAACGTTTGAGCCCTCGTATTGTACTGAATGAATTCCCCGCCGCTGAACAGCAATAACGTAACGTCATCCCAACTGGCGGCCGCATCCACCTTGGTCCAGTTCGCCGGCCAACCTTTGGTCGTGCTCAGGTCCGCGGGTTTCGAGACTGCGCCGGACTTCGAGTTATAAATGAAGTACTGGCTGCCGCTGAACAGCACGACATTGTCCCCTCCGATGGACGCGCCCGCGTCAATGTTGCCCTTCAGGACGGGGGCGAGGCCCTCGAATTTCAAGAGGGCGTTTTCCGCGCCGGCCGCCTTGGGAGCCTTCGGCACCGGGGGCCATAACACCGCCGATTTTTTCGGGGCATCTGGTAGATCCTTAGGATACCCGTCGAGGAAACGCCCGGCCGCATTGTCCCAGGCGAGCACCTGGCCGTCGCGAAACAAATACGAACGGCCGTCGCCCGGGTTGTCCGCGCCGTCTATCCCGTCGAGCCAATCGCCCGGAAGCCCGGTCCAATCCGAAATCAATGATGGATCGGTGAGGACCGCCTGTTGGGATTTGCTGAAGCTGATATAAGCACTGCCACGGAACAGGTAGAGCGTGTCGCCGTCATCGTCGGCGAGCGCGGCGTCGATACCGTCGGGCCAGGCGGCCGGCCATCCGGCGATTTCTGAAAGGTTGTGCTCCTGCCCCATTTTCCTCTGTTGCAGATCGTAGCGGACGTATTTGCCTTCTTGAAAAAGGACGATGCTCGAGTCGTTCCATTTGGCGGCCGCATGCACTTTCGCCCAGCCCTCGGGCAACATCGAAAATAGCGAGCCGGAGGATTCCACCCTCGCCATCTCTTTGCCTTTGCTGTCCCGCTTGTGAAAGTAGACCACGTACTTGTCGTCCTTGAACAGCAGGACCCGGTCTTTGTCGACGCTTACCGCCGCGCCGATTCCTGCGTTGAACGGCGCCGGCAGGCCTCTCCACTCCAACGGCCGCTTTGCCCGGTCCGCAACGTTCTGGTCCAGTGGGGGCCAGGACTGGGCGGTGTCCGCCGCCGCCGGCGTTCCTGCCAACTGTTTCGGATATCCTTTCACGAAGCGGGCTTTCTTCAGGTCGTAGGCGAGAACCTCGGAGCCCCGAAAGAAGTAAACGTAGCCGTCCCCGGGATTGTCGGCCGAGTCGATTCCATCAATCCAATGGCTGGGCCACCCCTTCCAGTCCCGCACGGACATGGGCCCGCCGCTCACTACCCCGTTGGCCTTATCGAGAGTGATGTACTGACTCCCGCGAAAAAGGTATAACGTGGCGTCGCTGCCTTCGAGCGCGGCATCGATGCCGTCGGCCCAACCCGAGGGCCAACCCGGCCAGCCGGCCACGTCTCCTGGCTGCGACAAGCGGCGCTTATCCAAGTCGTACAGGACATAGGATCCGGCATTGAACAGCACCACCCTGCTATCCGTCCATCGGGCGGCGGCATTCACCTGTTCCCACCCCTTGGGCCAGCCGGGCAGTGACTTGATCGCCCCGGTCGTGAAATGGCCTCGAGAACGGTTATACAGCGCGTACTGATCGCCCTTGAAGAGTAGCGTCTGGCCGCCATTCAAGCTCACTGTGGCATCCAGGTTACGATCGAAGGGAGGCGTCAGTCCTCCCCAGCCAAACGGTGTTCTCCCTGAACCAGGTGCCTTCGGGTCTAATCCCTGGCCGGAGACGGCGAGAACGGCGGCAAAAACCAGGAATTTCCCGCCCCTCATTGAGGCGTCGCTTTGATTACACTTGACATTGGGTGAAGATTATCCTGAAACAGTGTAATCGATAAAGAGTGTGGATGCTGCCCTATTTGGAAGCTGCATAGCTTTGTAAGATCACGCTTCGCAATTCGATGAATGTCCGGTTGCGAACGCACTTCGGTACCGAGGCATGGTATGACATCGCCGAGGTGCTCACGCCTCAACACCTGTGTCTTGTCCAAGAGGCAAAGGAACAGTCCGGCCGTTGCCCAGTTCCATCCGGACAAATCGTAGCCTCGTTGAATCTCGGGTTCATGGGTCGGGCTGGTTGCCGGATGGTATCAGCCGAAGCTGTGGGTGCCGTGCTTGAACAAGGCGTTCCCGAACCTTGCGAAACCGGATCGCAGGAGGATCCATGCCCGTCTTTCGGATGTGAGGAGGTTGCGGAACCGCGTCGCGCACCACGAACGAAGACTGGGCCCGTGTGGGCGCGTTTATGCCGGCCGGCACCCAGTCCACGGTACGCCCCTGATGATGCGGCCCCAAGACGTCCTGGAGTGTGTCACCTGGATCTGCCGGGACACAGCGAACTGGCTCAGGGACACAACTCGCTTCAAGGAAGCGGTCGTTTTGCTTGATTCTCCCCGATGGAGCAATCTTAGTCAATGACGCCGCGTGCTTATCAATCAATCGCGATCACGCCGTGAATCTCGAGACGCGGAATCGAGGCCCGCAGTACGCCGTCCTGCCAGGTGCTTTCGACGGCATTCGCGCCGGGCTCCCAAGTAACCTTCGATGGCCGCGCGGGCAGGCGCACAGTCACGTTCAGTGGCCCGATGGGTGGCACATAATCTACGACCGGGAACTCGGGTCCGGCTTGCATAACAGTCATGTTGGTCAGGTGCACCAGCAGGCGTTCGCCCTTGCGCCTCACGGACACTTCAACACCATGCGAAGGCGCTTCGATCTCCACCATCGGACGAAATACCGTCGCCATCGCGGCGCGCAGCCACTCGTGAAGGGCCGGGGCGTGGAAGTTCGCATAAGCAGTCCCGATCGGACCTGGTATGAGGACCGTCTTGCCGGAGCCGCAATCGGCTGCCAGCGCTCCGGGCGCGGCGTTCGCGCGAGTGTCATACGTGGGAAAGCGCTGCCCAACCACCCGTGCGCTACCTGGATCCACATCCGCCCAGGCGCCTCGAACCGAAGCGAATCCTGAATCACCGGGCACCACCGACTGGCGCTCCCGAACGGCCGTGACTCGGATTCCCGTAAGGGCGGCCAGCTCCCGCGCGTTGGCGGCTCCGAACAGGATCAGTGTTCCGCCGTTACGCGCGTAGCCGGACACAGCCTCTCGCACCGCTGCGCCAATGTCGTTCCAATCGGGGACCACCACGACCGGATATTGTGCAACATCGGCCAGTTTCCAATCCGGAATGATCTCGACCGAATACCCTGCCGCAAGCAGCGCATCCACGGAGCCGCGCGCAGGGTCCGCCGCGGAGCCCCAACCGCCGAATAACCTGCCTGTGTTCGAATACAG
Organism: Bryobacterales bacterium; assembly: GCA_038322705.1. Taxonomy (GTDB): domain Bacteria; phylum Acidobacteriota; class Terriglobia; order Bryobacterales; family Bryobacteraceae; genus TMP-7. The sequence goes on from JBBQGC010000087.1 coordinate 5,298, forward strand.
CGAGTGGCGCGAGAAGAGCACGGCCACTTGAGGAACCGGTTTCGTTTTAAATGAAACTTCGCGGCGGGCGGCGCAGAACCGCGCGATGCGGGCCAATGAATCCACGACGCGATCGTCGATCCAGCCCGCCCGCGTCGGATTGTGGTAAATCTGAAAAGCTCCGCCCTGAGTGATGACGGCGGCCGCCTCTTGCTCCAGTTGAGCGGGGCGCTTATGGACTGTGCTTCCGCGGTCGGAGACAAAGCCCCAGGCCATCAAGTCCCACGGCACTTCGGTGCTGGCCAGATACCGCGCTTCCAGGCGCGCGCTCGAGACGGGCGTTGGCCCGAGAAAATCACCAGACAGGAAATCGACGGGAATTTCGGCCCACTCAGGAACGTAACTCGAATACAGGTAGTTGCTCGCGATCTGCACGCCCGGATGCAGCCGGTGCAGCTCGTCGATGTAATGCCGGACATAGCGGCGAAACTGTTCGCGATTGAGTTCGAGAAAGTCGAGCCAGCCCGGATCGTCCTTCTTGCGTGGCAACTCGGCGACTCCGGTGCGCTCGCGAAAAAGTTGCTGCGCGCGCTCGCCATAGTCGGGCGCCACGGCCCAGCACTCGCCGTCGATCCACGCGCCGTCCAGAGAATAGCGCGAGATGGCCTCTTCCAACTCGGGGATCATCAGCTTATCGACGTAGGGTCCGAACGTGCTGGTCAGGCGATCGTCGGGTTTGCCGTCCGGCTTCACGCGCGCCCATTCGGGGTGTTCGGCAACAGCCACCGCATCCCAGACGCCAGAAAAATGGATATACAGGCCGACTCCATGCTGTTCCGTCACGCGCCGCCAGATCTCGAGAGAATCCTTGACGATGCCCGGCGAGGACGTGCCCGTCCGCGATTTGAACCCGAGATAGCCCGCGTGCCCTTTGCAATCGTACTGGACAAAGTCCGGCTGAACGCGCGCCAACAGATTTTCGACCATCGCTGGCGTCACATCACGGCCCAGATCGGTATCCGATTTCGAGGGGTGCAGATCGAAGTGCAGACCGAAGAAGCAATCCTTGCGCGCCAGTTTCCCAGTCGAGCCGCGCACAAGCGACGGTAACGGGAATGCGGCCAGGCTCGCGAGCAGTTGACGCCGGCTCAAGTTCATTTGATATAGACGATCATAGAACGAGTGGAACAGATCGCTCTTGAATGGGACTCCGGACCGCAGGTATTTACGGTTGCGGAGTTCACCGGCGCGCTGCGGGAACTCATCGACCGGGAGTTTGGCACTGTTTGGATTTCGGGCGAAATCTCGGGCTGCAAACTGGCAGCAAGCGGGCATTTCTACTTCACACTGAAGGACGGGGAAGCGCAACTCAAGGCCGTTTGCTACCGGGGTACGGCGCGTTATTTGAAGTACAAGCCGCGCGACGGTGTGGCCGTGATCGCACGCGGGCGCCTGGATGTGTATGCCGGACGCGGCGAGTATCAACTCATCGTCGAGATGCTGGAGCCGCAGGGCTATGGCGCGCTGCAATTTGCTTTCGAGCAACTGAAAAAGAAGCTCACGATGGAGGGGCTGTTTGAAGCGTCCCGAAAACGCGCGCTGCCAAAGCTGCCGGCGCGAATCGGGCTGGTCACGTCGCCGGGCGGGGCGGTGATTCAGGACATGCTGAACATCCTGTCGCGGCGATTTCCCGGGTTGCACATTCGCTTATACCCGGCGCAGGTGCAGGGCGAGGGGTCGGTCGAGGCGGTGTGCCGCGGCATCGAGTATTTCAGCCGTGTTCCATGGGCGCAGGTGTTGATTGTCGCGCGCGGCGGCGGATCGCTTGAAGATCTGTGGACGTTCAACGAGGAACGCGTAGCGCGCGCCATTGCGGCTTGCACGATTCCGGTGGTTTCGGCGATCGGACACGAGACCGATTTCACGATTGCCGATTTCGTCGCCGACCTGCGTGCGCCAACGCCATCAGCCGCCGCGGAACTGGTGGTGTGCACGCGCGAGCAACTGTCGGAATCGATTCGCGGGTGTCAGCGCAAGCTGGTCCAGAGCCTGCGCTACACGGTCATTCAAGCCGGCCGGCGATTGGATCAGTTGAGCATTGCACGCGGCGCCGCAGTGATGCATCGCGCGATCGGCCGCCGTGCGCAACGCGTCGACGAGCTCGACTATCAAGCCCGCGCACGAATTCGCAAGGTGATGGAGACGCGCCGGGCGCGGTGGCGCGAGCTGGATGCGCGGCTGCGCCGTCAAGATGTGCGGCTGCGGTTTGCGCGATCGCGGCGGCGCGTGGATGCGGCGCAAAGCTCGATCGAACAGTGCATCGCAGTACGCATGTCGCAAGCGCGGCAGAGGTTATCCCTGGCGGTGGCGCATCTCACGCAACTCAGTCCGCTGAAAATTCTGGACCGCGGATATGCGCTGGTACACACCTCGGATGGAACGTTGGTGAAGTCGGGCGTTGATGCACCGGCCGGAACCCAGGTGGGCATCCGGCTGGCGCAGGGCCGTCTGGAAGCTGAGGTTACGCGCGCTACTCCAGACGGTAGTTCGGAGCTTCCTTCGTAATGATCACGTCGTGCACGTGGCTCTCGCGCAACCCCGCGGAAGTCACGCGCAGGAAACGCGCGCGCTCCTGCAACTCTGGAATCGTGCTGCAACCGCAATAGCCCATCCCAGCGCGCAGGCCGCCGATGAGTTGATATACCAACTCGGACAGAGGACCTTTGTAAGGTACGCGGCCTTCAATTCCCTCGGGCACCAGCTTCCCCGTCGTGTCCTGCGCGTAGCGGTCCGAGGAGCCTTGCGCCATCGCCCCCAACGACCCCATTCCGCGGTAGCTCTTGAAAGTGCGTCCCTGATACAGAATGGTTTCTCCAGGGCTCTCTTCGGTGCCCGCGAATAGACCTCCGATCATCACCGAGTGCGCTCCGGCGGCGATGGCTTTGCTGACATCGCCAGAAAATTTGATCCCGCCATCGGCAATCAACGGGACCCCGGTGCCGCGTACCGCGCGCGCGCATTCCGCGATCGCAGTGATCTGCGGAACCCCGGCGCCGCTGACCACGCGAGTGGTGCAGATGGAGCCCGGTCCGATGCCGACCTTGATTCCATCAACGCCCAATTCGATCAAGTCGCGCGCGCCTTCGAAGCTCGCGACGTTGCCGGCGATCAGTTGAGCATCGGGCAATGCGCGGCGTACGGCAATCACGGCGGCCATCACTCGCTCGCTATGGCCGTGCGCCGAATCGACCACCAGCGCATCCACTTTCCTGGCGACGAGTTCCTGCGCGCGCTCGAGGAAATCACCGCTCGAACCCAAAGCGGCGCCCACGCGCAGGCGGCCCTGCTCATCTTTGGCTGCATTGGGATACTTCAGCTTCTTCTGAATGTCCTTGACTGTGATGAGTCCCTTAAGCACGTAATGATCGTCGACCACCAGCAACTTCTCGACACGGTGTTGATGGAGAATTTCGCGGGCCTGCTCGAGCGTGGTGCCGACCGGGACGGTGATCAGGTTGTCCTTGGTCATCGCGGCTGAAACAGGCTGATCGAACCGTGTTTCAAAGCGCAGATCGCGATTCGTCAGGATGCCGACGAGTTTGCCATTCTTCGTAACTGGAACGCCCGAGATGCGGAAGCGCTTCATCAGTTCCAAAGCTTCGGCGATGTTGCGCTCCGGGTCGATCGTGATCGGGTCGACGATCATGCCGCTCTCACTACGTTTTACGCGGTCGACCTCCTCGGCCTGGCGGTCGATAGACATGTTGCGGTGAATGATACCGATGCCGCCCTGCTGGGCCAAGGCGATGGCCAGGTGGGACTCGGTGACTGTGTCCATGGCGGCGCTGACCATGGGAATGTTCAGCGGGATCTTGCCGGTGAGCCAAGTCCGCGTATCGGTGTTGGCGGGAACGACGGCGCTCCGTGCGGGTTGCAGCAGAATGTCGTCGAACGTCAGTCCTTCAGGGATGGTCTCCGGAATCATTGGGTGCTTTCATGATAACAACCGCGCCAGAATGCCTCTCCTAGTTGGCGAGAGCGCCAACTGGTAAACTGGAAGTTCTATGATTTCAGCGACCCAATTGCGTCCGGGAATGGTCATCAAATTCGATAAAGAGCTGTATTCGATCTTCAGCATGAACCACCGGACGCCGGGAAACCTGCGCGGATTCGTCCAGGTAAAAATGCGGAGCCTGCGAACCGGCTCCATGACCGAACACCGGTTTTCGTCCGAAGACAAGGTGGAACGGGCGGCGCTCGAGGAGCACGAGTACGAGTATCTGTACGACGACGGTGAGTACTACTACTTCATGGACATCGAGACCTTCGAGCAGATGCATCTCACCAAGGATCTGCTGGGCGACGGCATCAATTATCTGATCCCTCAATTGCACGTCTCGATCGAGTTCTACGAAGGCAAGCCGATCAGCGTGGAGCTTCCACCCACCGTCGATATGACCGTGATGGAAACCGAACCGGGGTTGAAGGGCGCTACGGTGTCCAACGTAACCAAGCCGGCCAAGATGGAGACGGGGCTGGTGGTATTGGTTCCGCCGTTTATCGTCGAAGGTGAGAAGATCCGCGTCAGCACCTCCGGCGGCGCCTATCAGGAAAGGGCCTGAAGCGCGGAGGCCAGCAGTTCTTCCTCATCGGCGAACACCGTTCTTAAATCCACAACCAGCCGGTCGCGAACAATTCGCGCGATCACCGGTGGTGTTCCGAGACGCAGCTTTCGCTCATAGGCGACGGCATCGCCGCTAATTTCAATGACGTAAGTTGGCAGCGGCTGGTCCGGAGTGGATCCGCCGCCGGCCAGCGATTCGCCTGGCACGACGTGCGTAGTAAGATCGTTCATCGCCGCGCAGAATCGCTCGGAGCGCGCGCGTATGTGTTCCGCGCTCTCGATCAGCATCCCCAGCGCCGGCACGCGATCGTAACGCTCGAAGAGAATGTTGCGCAGCGTGGTTTCCAGCGCACCGTAGATCAGTTTGTCCACTCGCAACGCGCGGAACATGGGGTTGCGGCGAATGCGTTGGACGAGCGCGGCATCGCCTGCGATGATGCCCGCTTGTGGTCCGCCGAGCAGCTTGTCGCAACTGAACGACACGACGTGGACGCCAGCGTCGAAGCTGCCGGAGACCAGGGGTTCGGTGATGCCGTAGGCGCGCAAGTCCACCAGACAGCCGCTACCAAGGTCTTCGTAGAGCGGGATTGAGTGCTGCGACGCGAGTGCCGCCAACTCGTTTAACGCCGGCTTTGCGGTAAAGCCGGTGATATGGAAATTGCTGGGGTGAACGCGTACGATCAGGCGCGTTCGCTCGTTGATTGCGGCGCGATAGTCGCCAATATGCGTCCGGTTGGTTGTGCCGATTTCACGCAGGATCACGCCCGAGCGTGTCATGATGTCGGGAATGCGGAACCCGTCGCCGATCTCGATCAGTTCGCCCCGCGAGACGATGGCCTCGCCCCCGGAGGCGAGTTCGTTCAACGTGAGATAGAGCGCCGCCGCGTTGTTGTTGACCACGATGGCAGAGCGGCCCAACAGACGCTCCAGCAGCGCACCCGCGTGAACATCGCGCTTGCCGCGGCGGCCTGTGTCGAGATCGTATTCGAGGTTGGAATAATGTCCGGCGAGCGGTTCGGTCGCCAGGGGAGCGCGGCCGAGGTTGGTGTGCAATACGACTCCGGTCGCATTGATGACGGGCCGCAACGAGGGAGCATCCAACTCGCCGATGGCGGATTCGACGAGCGCCAGAATATCTCGCGGTCCGGGATCCTTGCCTGCTTGGATGGTAGCGCGAATGGTGGAGAGCACCCGGCGCGTCTCAGCGACTGCTAACCGGTGCGGATAGCGCCCGCCCAGTCGGGACACGATTTCGTCCACCGAAGGGAGCGAACGTAACGGTCCGGCGGGATCGGGCATAACTTCAGCTTAGCCGCGCTAGCTGGAGTTCATAGCTTAAAGGTCTCGGGAGCGATGATGTTCAATTTCGGAAAATAACTTCGGTAGCGCGAGACGTCACGTGTGAGCAGGGCAAGATCTCCAATAGCGGCATGAGCGCCGATGTAGAAATCCGCAGGGGGGAACGCCGGGCGCCTCCTTGCCGCCGGTACCGCAGGAAGCACCTTCCGGCCAGGAACCCTGCCGCCCAAGGAAGCGCTTCCCTGTGATAGAGAGCGGCCGGAAGAGCCGTGTCCAGTGCTTCGATCGTCGTGTAGCGGACCGATACTTCGGCGTAAATGATGGGGTTAATAAACAACGTCGCGTATTCGGAGCACTCTGCAAGAGCCCTCCCGGACCAATCGCTCCAGTCTGGATCGTTCGTGGCGACGTCGAGAAGTATGTTACTCTCCACCAACACGCCGCGAGAAGCATTCAGAAACGACCTCAGTCCAGTTTTGGCCGGCAGCACCTCTTCCGCTTGCGAGGACCGCGCCCGCCTCGCGTCAGAGCCATTATTTCGTCCGTGCTCATGGGAACATCCCCCGTGCCGCGAAGGGCATCGAGCACCATGCGCCCCCTTGAGCCAGTCGGGCCGCGGGCCTTGCGAATGCGCGCGTGATCTCCTGCCAACTCGAATTCGATTTGGGTATGCGGCAGGAGACCGAGACAGTTCCGGATTTCTTGCGGAATAGTGACCTGGCCTTTGCTCCCTAAGCTGTACCCCGCCACCGGCTTGGATCAGCAAGTCCTTCCGAGCGGCGACGCGCCTGCCCCATTTCTGCTGCGGCGAAATGCAACATTCTCCAGCTTAGAAAAACTTCCGCGATAGGGTTGCAATCCGGACTTTAGAGTATTATTCTGGTCTGTCCTGAATTCGTGGAAGGAACATTATGAACCATCCTTCGATCCGGCAGGCGATGTTCGCCGCCTTTTTCTTCCTATCCCTCATCAGTTTTGGACAAAATACCGCGGCGCTCTCGAATAGTCATGAGCGCGCCTGGTGTGTTGTCCCGTTCATCGGCAGCGGCACTTTCGCCGATCCCAAGCGCCCGATGTTCGCGCCAACCCCCGCCGAAATGGCCAAGGGGTCGCGTACCGGGATCATTGCCTACTCCTTTCAGACCAGCGACGACGGTCGTTTCGCGCTGGTTCAGTTCGTCGCAAGGAATCGAATGGCGTTTGCGCCTTTGCTGGCCAGCCTGGCGCCGAACGTCAGAGTATTTCTGCCCGGCCGCGACTCGCGCGAGGCGATGGAAGCGGAGTTCGCCAAACACAAAAAGAACTTCGATTCCAAGAGCGCAGGAGTGTTAGTGCCATGAAGACTCCACTCGCAGCTCTGCTGTTCGCGGCAGCTATTCCCGCTTGGTCCGCCTATCAGTATTATTATTCCGATTCGTTTACATCCATCGACAGGACCAAATGGGTGCAGAATGGCGCGTTGGTTCTGAACAATGGCATCGCCAATACCGACGGCATTGGGGGCTCATTGATTTCGAGGATCGCAGTGCCGAATGGCTCGGCGGATTATTAAGTGCGAGCGTCGCTCAATTTGGCGCAGTCCTCCTCGGGAGGACCGATCATTTACCTGCGAGCGACGCTCGACGCGTCCTTGCAGGCACAAAGTAGCGGGACGTTTTACGCGGCGTGGCTAGCGGCCCCAACCATCTCGGCCAACTCATGCTCAGCCACGCTGATTCTGTATAAGAGCATCAACGGCAGCTTGACCGTGCTCGGGTCGTCCGCGGTTCCTTGCAAGAGCAACTCGATCCTCCGGGCCCTGGTTCGTGGCACAGGGATTGCTATCTATGTCGACAATCAGTACTACTTGACCGTGTTAGACGGCGATATTTCATCCGGGCAGCCCGGAGTCGGTATTCTCGGACCTCCAATCGACAACTCCATCACCGGCGTGTCGCTAGGTCCGATCGATACAGTAGCGCCGAATCCGGTGGTGGCGTCGCAGATTCCGACATCGTTGTTTCCTACACGCGTGGACATGCGCTGGGCCGCCGCGAGCGACGATGCGAATGGCATTGGCGTCGCGTTCTACGACGTTTACAGGAACGGCGTGTGGGCGGCTCGCGTCAGCACGCCCGCATTCTCCGACAACGCAGTGAGTGCTTCGACAAGTTACTCGTACTCGATCACCGATTACGACTATCACGTGAATGCCGGACCTTCCACGGCGTTCATGGTTACAACTCCGCCCGCTGCCGCGATTGACAGCCGGCAGGTGGGGGTGCGCGGGGCGGGATCGTATTGGGGTGGGGCGGGCGAACAGATCGATCTCCGCTCCGGCAATCTCAACTATACGGTTCCGCTGGTGAATGCGGTGGGACGCGGGCGTTCGGTCCCGTTCAGCCTGACGAATAACTCACAGATGTGGAGGCAAGATCCGGCGGGCATGTGGCAATTGGGCCAGGATACCGGATATGGATATGGGTGGAAGCTCGAAGCCGGCTCGCTCACTCCTTATTACCGCGATTACTATACGCTCGACCACTGGATGTTTACCGATAGCAGCGGCGCCGAGTACCGGCTGGATCAATTAGCGAATGGAGTTTGGAGCTCGAAGGAAGGCATTTACCTCTCCTATGATCCGGCGGCGCAGAAATTGTCCTTCACCGACGGAAGTTTTTGGATTATGGGCAGCGCGTCGGCGGGAACCGAGGCAGACGCGTCCAGCTTGTACCCGACTCTGATGGAGGACAGCAACGGCAACCAGATTCTAATTCGCTATAACGCGGGAACCGGGGTGAGTTGGACGGATTCCAGCAGCCGCATCAGCGAGGTCGAAGACGTAAGGGCTGTACTGGACACCAGCACGGGGCGGCGGCGCACTTACAGCTTCAGTTACAACACGGATGCTATTCCGCACTTGACGGGGATCACGAACTACATCGGGACGGCGGAGAATTACACGTTCGCTTACTCGCCGCAAACCGTGTACGCTCCCTTTTCGCCGCAAACGGGCTTTGGCGGCGCAAGCCTGCTGCAGGCTTCGACGGTAAACGGGCTGAACCTGACGACTCAGTTCCAGTATGACGCGAGCGGATCGGGCGAGTTAGCTAAGGTGACGCTTCCTTTCGGCGGCGCGCTGCGCTGGACTTACCGGCCGTTCACATACTCGGGGGCGCGCACATCTCGCGAAGTGCAGAACCGCTATTTGACCAAGGCGGCGGGCAGCCCGGAAGTGGCGTATAGCTTCACGCATAACGACTCAGCGGATGCGGGCTATTCGGTGCATAGCTATACGGCATTGGCCGACCCGAGCGGAACCGGCGAGCGCGCGTGGTGGTTTTCACCGGACGGCGTTGCCGCACCTGTAGGATCGATCTACGCGGCCGAGGAGCGGGTTGGCGCGGGACAGAGGGCGCTGCGGCGCGTCGACTATACGTGGGCGCAAGACGGGGCGGGTAATCCCTATGTAAGTAGTTCCACGACGACCCTCGATCCGGGCACGGGGTCAGCGGTGCAGAGTAAGACAACCCAAACACTGGACGCGCATGGCAACCTGACGCAAAGCCAGGTGTTCGATTGGGGCAACCTGAGTACGCCGGCGCGGACGTATAACCACACGTATGTGACGGATTCGAACTACACTTCACGAGGGATTTGGAACCGGCTGCTTACGAGCACTGTCGCCAGTCCGGGCCAGAATGTAACACTGGTGTCGAACTCGTACGATTTTACGACCATAACGGGGCGCTTGGGCCTGAACGAACATGACAGCGCGAATTATCCGGTGACGTTCCAATATCGTGGTAACTTGACTCGCAGCTCGAGCCCGAGCGCAACCCGCAGTATGGCGTATGACATGACGGGACAAGTTGTTTCGGAAGATGACGGAAACGGGCATTCAGTGGCGATCACGCCGGCCAGCGGCAGCAACAACGCGGTGCCCGGAACGATCACGCCGAATGGAGATAGCCGGTTTACGACGAATTACTCCTATAACTCTTTTTTGGCGGCGACGTCGGTCTCGGGTCCGAATGGAGCGTCGTCGGGATCCGGATTCGATAGCTTTGGAAGGCTCGCTTCGGCTACGTCTCCGCATGGGGCGAGCACGACGTACTCATATTCGTACAGTCCGCCGATGGTGACTTCGACAGTGAATGGGCGGTGGACGCGGACGACGATGGACGGATTCGGGCGAGCTGTCAAGGTGGAGAAAGGCGATAGCGGGTCGACAAAATCGGTGGTGGATGTTGTTTATGACTCGGCGGCGGTTGCACCGCTGGGATTGCGCAAGTCGGTTTCCAGGCCGTATGCGCCTGGGGCGCAGTCGTACTTGACCAGCTACGTGTATGACGGGCGCGGGCGAGTGATTTCGGTGTTATTGCCGGGCGGGACGGGAACCCATGCGACGTCGTATGCCGGCAATACCCAAACGAATACGGATGCGGCTGGCAAGTGGAAGATGTACACGCGGGACGTTTTCGGAAATTTGACTATTGTGACCGAACCGAATCCAGCCGGTGGCGCGAACTTAACGACGCAACACGCGTTTGATGTGTACAACCGGCTGAAGCAGGTGAGCATGACGCGGATCGGGACGACGCAGACGCGGACGTTCACTTACGATCCTGCTACGCAGCGGTTGTCGAGCGTGCAGCATCCGGAGAGCGGGCTGGCTTCCTACACGTACAATGCGGATGGATCGGTGGCGGCGCGCACGGATGCGAAGGGTCAAAAGGTCGCGTACTCTTATGACTCGATG
>JBBQGC010000088.1:0-15151 GCA_038322705.1 Bryobacterales bacterium
CGTCAAAACGCTACCGCGACGTATCCGCTTGCGAATACCAGTGACCGCCGCCATGCCGTCCCTGGCGAAGGCGGCGCGCAGCGCGACGATGGTTGGCCGCGAAACGTTCAATTGCTGCGAGATGGATTGATTGGCTACCCCTGATGGGCCAACAACAGGAGGCGACAACGTAGCGCCACCTTTTGAGTGGAATTGCCGCTGCGGACCAGCGCTTGGAGTTCCTGCTTCTGGTTGGCGCCCACGGCCAGCGGGGCCGCTATGGTGAACATGCCTGAGTATAGACCCGCGGCAATCAATTGTAAATGATTATATGAGACAGGACACTAGATCAGGATGGCGGCTGCATTCCGCGCGCTTGGTAAGCCACTCGGTATTACCGTCGCGGGCGTAGAACCTCGGCCCAGAATAAAAAAAGGCCCGAACCACTTGGATCAGGCCTGAGGGAAGATTTTGAGACTCAAAGCTACCGGTTACGGCCGCTGTTCGACGTCGAAGTTCGAGTGGGTTCGGCCCGGCCTCCGCCGCTACGGGGTTCCGAGCGCGGTGCCGGAGGTGCCGCCTGCCGCTCTCTCACAATCGGCGGATTGATCCGCACGGCCCGCGATGAATCGGCTCTCGAACGGTCCGGCGGAGGAGGAGGACTCGGGGCCGCCAGGTAGTGCGCGTCCGACCCCGCCGACGTTCCGAAACGCTGCCACCCATTGTCGCTGCGATCCCGCACACCCGGTCGAACCGTCTCCCGCTGGCCGCCCCGATCCGGCGGCGCCGTTGGCGGCGAGGGTGGCGCCGTTCGCTCCTGAACCCTGTCACGACGTTCAATGGGCATCGACCGCTCGACAGCCGGAGGAGGCGTGGTACGCTCCGGCGATCGGTAAACGCGATCCTCTCGCGACGGTTGTCCAACACCGTTGTTGCGAGGCGCTGTATCACCGAAGCGGCGCCAACCGTTTTGATCCGCAGCCGGGGCTGATGGAGCGGGACGAGGCGTGTTCGTATCCGGGCGCCGCCAGCCCGCGCCGGGCAATGAAGTCACCGGTGGCGTGCTCGTTATGGTGCCATTCCCGCTAAACGTACGCTGAGCCGATCGCTCCACGTTCTGACGTTGCTGTTCGAATGGGACCCGCTCCACCGGCGCGGTCTGCCGGCGCGAATAGAATTGGCGATTCTCATTCACGCGTGGCACGCCTGTTGCTGCGGGGCTACGGTCGGCGAGCCGCAAGCTCTCGCGAGCCGGGGTGACCGGCAGAACACCGCGCACCAGACCAGCGCCCTGCAGATCGCCGCTATTCACATGAACCAAGTCGCCGCGCCCGATCGCCCGCCGCCCGAACACACCCCGGTCCACTGCGGTGATTCCGTTGGCGACGCGGGCATTCCTGTATACATTCCCGATGTTTGTGTTGTTGATGATCGTCGTGTTGTTCACGATCATCGAGTTCCGCCGCCCATATAGACCGCGTCCGTACCACGCATAGAACGGCTCGTGGGGCGCAAGCGGCACCCAGCCGACATTGCCAAACCCGACCGTTGCTCCAAACCCGCCGTGGCCGCCGAATCCGAAGAACGCCACCAGCGCGGGGCGCCAGGAGTAACGTTCCCGTATCCCGCCCGGCCACCAGCACCAGCCATAACCCGGCGCATTGAACCAGCGCCCGTAATGATACGGCGCCCAACCCCAAGAGTCGTAGCTGACCCAGGTCCAGCCGTAATAATCCACCCAGGTCCACCGGCCATAACGATAAGGCGCCCAACCGGGATCCACTTGGGGGGCCCAAACGTTCCCGTATCCCTCGGCGCTCACCCACTGCCCATGCCCGTCCAAGTCCTCTGCGCCGTAAATATCGGGCGATACATAACGATACGAGCTCGAGCGCTCCAACTCCGCATCGCGCGATTCGTTCCAGCGGTCCCAATCGTCGTAGGGCACCGGTGCGGCGGTCTGGTATTCCGGATCGGACGCAGACCCGCGCGCAAACATCGTATTCCCAGCAGCCAGCCGTTCCGATCCGCGCGGCGTGAACACTTCCGCTTCTCCACTGCGTACTGTAATTTCGGTCGAGCCGTCCTCTTGAACCGCGATGCGATACACACCGCGCACGAGTGGACGTACGGCGACAGTGGGCGTGCTAATCTCCACATCCACCTGACTGTCGCGCAATACGCGGAACGTGGCGGTTCCCGTGCCGATCTGGATCTGATAGCGGCGGTACTCGAGTTCGCTGAGACGAACCTCGGCATTCGAGCCGATACGGATCATGTTGGCCCAGTCAAACTGCAATTCCGCGCGCGATTGCGGTCCGGTCAACAAGCGGTCGGTCACCACCAGGGGTGCGTTCAGAGCGGCCGCGATAATGTCGCCCGAATCACCGCGCCGGACGGAGACGTCGCCGTTCAAGACGGAAATACGAGCCACGCCGCGGCCCGGATCGTCGTCTTCGGACGAATTTGGCGGTTGAGGTTGAGGCTGTGCGGTAAGCGCCAGCGCACCTAACAGCACCGTTAACGGCCAATGTCTCATAACCAGCTCCTGCGGCTCACCTTATAGCTAGCACCTTAGCGGCCAATTAATAACTCTTTATAAGTCAGCAATTCCGATATGATGAGTCCTGATGTCAGTGGCCGAAAAGCACCACGGTGATTGGAAACAAGCAGTTTGGCGGCGCTGGGCGGCTCCTGTATTGTTGGTATGCCTCGTCATCGGTTTTTATTGGAAGCTGGTGCTCACCAACCAGTTTACGTGGCTCGCTTCGAGCGATCTGTCCAGCATGGTCCTGCCCTGGTTTCAGTTTCAGGCGAGCGAGTGGCACTCGGGCCGGATCCCGTTATGGGACCCGTATTCATGGGGCGGTCAACCGCTGCTGGCACAAGCCCAGCCCGGTTCTGCCTACCCTCTGAATTGGCTGCTATTTCTCGCTCCGCTCAAACACACGTGGATCCGGCAGGCGGCGCTGCATTGGTATTACGTCGTTATCCGTATTCTAGCCGCGCTGTGCTTCTATTGGTTCTGCCGAGACCTCGATCGGAGTCGCAGCGCTGCCCTGCTCGGCTCCGTTGTATATGGAATCGGCGGCTATTTGGGTTCAATCGAATGGCCGCAAATGGTGAACAGTGCCGTTTGGGCGCCGCTCGTGTTCCTGTTTCAATTTCGTGCGATTCGCGGCCGTAGCCCACTCCCGAGTTCCGTGATGAGCGGTTTCTTCCTGGGTCTGATGTGGCTGTGCGGTCACCATCAAGTGCCGCTGTTTGTGTCGATTGCTTGGGGATGTTTCTGGATTTACTCGAGCTACGCCTCCGGTCGCCGTCGAGCAGTACTGGCCGTGCTGACCGCGATCCTGGTTAGCGGGCTCCAGACTCTCCCGACCGCCGAATACGGTCGATTGGCGCAACGCTGGTCCTCAACGGATCACGCGCTCAAATGGCACGAGAAAGTGCCCTATGCAGTACATGAGGATTTCAGCTTCAAACCGGTCTCAATAATCAGCTTCGTCGTTCCTGGCTTGGATCTGAATGAAGACCCGCTCATCGGCGCCGTTGCGTTTGCGTTGGCTGTTGCGGGTTTGGTAAGCGGGTGGGCAGATCGCCGGGTTCGATGGCTGGCGATACTGGCGCTCGGGTCAGTGCTATTCGCCTTGGGGCCTAATAGCGTCTTCCACGGATTCCTATATTCAACGGTGCCCCTGATCGAAAAGGCGCGCGTTCCAGCCCACGCAATGCTCCTGTTCCATCTCGGCGTGTGCGCGCTGGTGGCTTTCGGTGTGGACGGCCTCCCCGCTCTATCGCGGCGCCGAATCGCGATGCTCGGGATGGGGCTGGCCGGGCTCGGAACGGTGCTCACAGTCGCCGGGTTCGTTCTGTTCGAAATGCACCTGGTCCCCGTCCAGGGCGATTCGAGGTTCATGGTGACCGCTCTCGCCGCATTTGTCGCCGCATCGCTCATCTGGGCAACGTGGAGCGGCGCGATCGGACGGCGCGCTGGATTCGGCGGATTACTGATCCTCGTACTGCTCGAGCTCGGGAACACCAGCGGCTACTTTTTCGCCAACTACGAGCGTCAGAAGGATCGCATTGCGCCATTGAAGAAGATGGCGGAGGATTCCGACATCGCCAGCTTCTTGCGGACCCAGCCGGGGCGGTTCCGCGTGGAGTACGACGGCAATGTCATCCCCCACAATCTGGGCGACTGGTGGGGCTTGGAAACATTCACCTCCTATGTTGCAAGTGCGCCGGATATCGTTATGCGCAATGAGCCTTATCATCCGCGGGTACAAGCGCTGTGGGGCGTGCGGTACTACATTGGAACGAAGCCGGTCCGTCCGGATCAGACCGAAGTATTCAACGGAGTTAGCGGGCGCAAAGTGTATCGAAATGCCGACGCGTTTCCGCGCGCCTGGGCAGTTCATCAAGTGCGGCGGGTGAATGAACCTGAGACCGGCCGTGCACTGCTCGATCCCAGCTTGGATCTGCGTGCTGAGGCGATCCTCACCAGTCCTGCACCACCGCTCGCCGCCTGCTCGGGCGATGATGTCAACGTCAGGCGCCACCTACCGGATACCGTCGAGATCGAGGCTGCCATGCAATGCCGGGGACTCGTCGTACTGAGCGAAACCTACTTTCCGGGGTGGCGGGCGACCGTGGACGGCTCGCCTGCAACCATCTACGCTACCGACGGTATGCTGCGCGGCGTCATCATAGAGGCAGGCAAGCACAAGATCGCTATGCAGTACCGGCCCGGATCGGTGATCGCCGGTGGAATCATGACGCTGTTGGGTACCCTTTTCGCGGTGGCCGTTACGATTGTGCACCGCAGGCGATCAACTCTGATGTAAACTATAGTTAACCACGGTGACAGAACCTCAGCTTACAACGCCACTTGGCGGCGGCTCTTCCCTTCCCGAGGTTCACTCCAGCGTGGGCATCGACACGCCTTCGCTTTTCAAACGGATGTTCGCCTTCGCGGGCCCGGCTTACCTGATCAGCGTCGGCTACATGGACCCGGGTAATTGGGCCACCGATCTGGAGGGCGGCGCCCGGTTCGGCTACAGGCTGCTGTGGGTGCTGGTGATGTCCAACCTCATGGCGATCCTCCTCCAAACGCTCAGCGCCCGTCTGGGAATCGTCACGCAACGGGACTTGGCTCAGGCCTGCCGCGAGTCGTATCCCAGCTTCGTCTCGTACTCGCTGTGGGGGTTGTGCGAGATCGCGATCGCCGCTTGCGACCTGGCTGAAGTATTAGGTGCGGCAATCGCGCTTAACCTACTGTTCCATATACCATTATTGATCGGCGTTGTTCTTACTGCGGCGGACACGCTCCTGGTCTTGTGGTTCACCCGGCTCGGGATCCGAGTCGTTGAGGCGTTCGTCTTGGCTCTGGTAACTACCATCACGGTGTGCTTCGCGGTCGAGTTGTTTATCGCGAAGCCCACGTTGTCTGGCATGGCAGCCGGATTGATTCCGACCATCGACAGCCAGACGTTGTACATAGCGATCGGGATCCTGGGCGCGACCGTGATGCCGCACAACCTTTATCTGCACTCGGCGCTCGTGCAGACCCGCCGAATCGGGAGCAGCATTGCCGAGAAGCGCGTTGCCTGCCGCTATAACTTGATCGACTCCGTCATTGCCCTAAACGGAGCCCTGATCGTTAACGGGGCGATTCTGGTCCTGGCCGCGACCGTATTCTTTCAGCGCCACATCGTCGTGACGGAGATTCAGCAAGCGCATTTATTGCTGTCGCCGCTGCTGGGCACCACCGTCGCAAGCCTGCTCTTCGCGGTCGCGCTGTTGTGCTCCGGGCAATCGTCGACTCTCACTGGAACCCTTGCCGGTCAGATCATTATGGAAGGTTTCCTAAACCTCCGCATGAGGCCGTGGTTGCGCCGTATCATCACTCGTACGGTAGCCATCATCCCTGCCATCGCGGTCATCTACATCGCGGGCGATAAGGCCACGTTTCAGTTGATTCTCCTCAGCCAGGTGGTTCTGTCGATGCAGCTCCCCTTTGCGGTGATTCCGCTGGTGCACTTCACCGGCGACCGGCAGCGGATGGGCGAGTTTGTCAGTCCGCTGTGGGTCAGGACGCTGGCCTGGATCACGTCGGCCGCCATCATCGGTCTGAACATTTGGTTGGCGGGCGGCCAACTCGCTACTTGGTTTCAGGACGCAGGCCGCTACAGAGTCTGGCTGTGGTTTACCGCTGTCCCGTTATTCGTATTCCTGGCCGTACTGCTCGGATGGATCGTCCTCGAACCCGCGCTTCCGCTGCGTGCCCGCCAGCTCTGGCGCCGGCGTGTTCAGTTACCCCAACCCCTACCCGCCGATTGGAAGCCGCCGCAGTACCACTCGATCCTGCTTCCCCTGGATCACTCGGATCGCGACCCGGAGGCGATCGCGCACGCCGCCGCTTTGGCCAAAGCGCATCATTCCACGCTGCACCTGCTCCATATTGAAGAAGGCGTGACCAGTCAATTGTATGGAGAGCTTGCTTCAACGGCCGAAGTAGAGTTGGGCCAACGCTACTTCGATAGCATTATCGAGGGGCTTCGAACGAATGGTATCGAAGCTGTGCTGGACATCACTGCCGGTAAGAGTCCGCGCGATGTGATCATCGGGTGGGCGCGCCGAAACAAACCAGACCTGATCGTCATGGGAGCGCACGGGCATCGCGGCCTGAAAGATCTGGCGCTTGGCCGCACAATCGATGCGGTGCGGCACGCGCTCGACATCCCTATTCTCGTCGTCCGGCACGATCGCAAATAGCCGTCCCGCAACTGGAAGTGCCACAATCACAGATATGTCCGTAATGGAAGAAATTGCGTCCGTAAACCTCCCTGCTGTTCCGCTGACGGTCGAGGGTGCCTGCGTTTTGCATCAGATGCTCCGCCTTCGCTGGAGCGAATGGAAAGCGCTCCCCGTTGACGAGCGTACGGGTATCGTGGACGAAGCGTCGAAGGCGCTCGCAGCCATGGAGCGGAACGAGTCGGGCAAGAGCGCGGTGTTTTCGCTGCTCGGCCACAAGGGCGACTTGATGCTGATCCACTTTCGTAACTCTTTCGAAGAGTTGAACGACGTGGAACTTGCGCTGTCGCGTTTACGCCTGTTCGACTATCTGGACGTGACGCACTCCTATCTTTCCATCGTCGAACTCGGGCTGTATGAATCCACGGCAAAGATCTACTCAGGGCTGGTCGCGCGCGGCATCGCGCCGCACTCCCCCGAATGGAACTCCGGGATCGAGGAGGTGCTCGAGCGGCAGAGGACGGCGATGCGGCCGCGGCTGTATCCCGAGATTCCCGAGGCCAAGTACGCCTGCTTCTATCCGATGGACCGTCGCCGGGGCGAGGACAAGAACTGGTATCAATTGCCCATGGCTGAACGGCAACGCCAGATGAACGAGCATGGCCTGATTGGCCGGCGCTACGCCGGGCAGGTACGCCAAATCATTTCGGGATCGATCGGTTTCGACGATTGGGAATGGGGCGTCGATCTGTTCGCGGACGATCCGCTGGTGTTCAAGAAGCTGATTTATGAGATGCGCTTCGACGAGGTCAGCGCTGTTTACGCGCTGTTCGGCGCCTTTTACGTTGGGATACGCCGCCCTGCAAGCAAATTAAACGCGGTCCTCGCGGTTTAAGCGCGGCGTCATTTGCTACATTCAGAGAGTATATGGCCGGCCCGGGCATAAAGGACTCTCTGAAGAAGCGCGGCGTCCGGCTCACGCGTCAACGCCGGATCCTGCTCGAACTCATCGATGAATCCGGAGAACACCTGGATGCCGAGAGCCTTTACACGCTCGCTCACGAGAAGGACCCGAAGCTCAACCGTGTGACCGTCTACCGGACGCTAAAACTTCTCAAAGAAGGCGGACTGGTGGATGAACTGGATCTGATGCACCACAGCGGCGACCAGCACTACTACGAGACCCGCCTGAAGCAGGAGCATGCGCACATCATCTGTTTGCGGTGTGGCAAGGTGGAAGAGTTTTTCGGCGAGCCACTGGCCAAGCTGCGGCGGCAGGTGGAATCGCACTTCGGCTTTCAGATTCTGATTGCCCGTACCGAGATCGGCGGATACTGTTCGCACTGTCAGACGCTGCGCGCCAAGGAAATGCAGGAGATCCGGCACGAACCGGGCGCGGGCACGGGCGGCGGCAAATTGCGGCATGAACCGGCACGGAGAAGCTGATGTCCCGTCACCCATCGGCTGACAGCGCTGAACCCAGCGCGGCTTCCGGAGATACTTCCCACGCCCCGGCGACGTTGATCGTGATGAATCCTTCGGGCAACCGCAGCCGGGTTGCGCTCGAGGAGACTCCGTTTCTCATTGGCCGCAACGCCGGCAACAATCTTGTCCTGCGCGACAACCGGATCTCCCGCAGCCACGCCCGGATCTCGACCGAAAATGGCCGCTACGTCATCGAGAATCTGAAGAGCCGCCACGGCCTTTGGGTCAACGGCGAACGCATCGACCGCCACGTTCTGCGCAATGGCGATCGTATCGAGTTCGGCTTTCCCGATTCGTACAAGCTAACGTTCAGCCTGGAAGAGAAAGAGCTCAGCCGCATTCTCGATCAGATCGCGCCCTCGGTGGTGACCGGCGGCGGAACGTCGAACCTCGGGAAGTTGCGCGCATTGGTGGAAGTCGCGCGCGCCTTGCAGAGTTCTCTTTCCACCGAGGACGTGCTCGCCTCCGTCGTCGATGCCGCCTTGGCTGTTACCGGAGCGGAACGTGGGTTCCTGCTGCTGCGGCGAGCCACGGACCTGGACATGGCCGTTGCCCGCGACCGCCGTGGTACGCCGCTCGCCAAGGACGATCTCAAAGTGCCGATGTCGGTGATCAACCGTGCCCTGAATCAGCGTCGCGAGTTGCTGTCGATGTCCTTCGATCCGCTGGATGAGCACAGTCTCCGGCCTGAGTCGTCGATTGCCAATCTCGAATTGCGCAGCGTGGTGTGTGTTCCGCTGATCCGGGTGCGCACTAGCAATGCCGAGGAGACTTCGATTCTGTCATCGGCCAACGACACCGTCGGCCTGCTGTACATGGACTCGCGAGGCGTGGCCGCCGATTTATCGCACGGCAATCGCGAACTGCTGCAAACGCTCGCGCTCGAAGCCTCGACGATTTTAGAAAACGCGCGCCTGCTCGAGGAGGAGCGTGGTAAACAGCGCCTCGAGGAGGAACTCGACATTGCTCGCCAGATCCAGATGGGTCTGCTTCCGTCCGAATTGCCGAAGGATGGCTGGTTCCGGGCGGCCGGCTCCAGTTTGCCATCGCATCAGGTTGGCGGCGACTATTACGACGTCGGCAAAGTAAGTCCGCGCGTCTGGTTCGCCGTGGTGGCCGACGTCTCCGGCAAGGGCGTCAGTTCGGCTCTGCTCGCGTCGTTGCTGCAGGGGGCGTTCCTGCTCGCCTCCGACGACCCTTCTCAGATCAAGGACACGATGAGCCGCGTGAACAGCTATTTGATTGAACGAACCAAGGGCGAAAAGTACGCGACCATTTTCTACGCGACGGTGAGTGAGCAAGGGCTGCTGAAATGGGCCAATGCGGGGCACTGCGCGCCGCTGATTCTTCACTGCGATGGCCGCATGCGAACGCTGCAGACGACGGGGTTGCCGCTCGGCATGCTTGAATCCGCAGATTACTTCGTCGAAACTGCGCAGCTCGATTCCGGAGATAAGGTGATCGTCTATAGCGACGGATTGACTGAGGCCGAGAGCCCCGATAACCAATTCTACGGCGCCGAGCGCTTACGCGGACTGCTGCGGGAACGTGCCGGCGATAGCTGCGACGCGCTGCACGCCGCCATTCTGGCCTCGGTGGAACAGTACACCGATGGTTGCGTGCTCAGCGATGACATCACGCTGGTCGTGCTCGAGTATCAGCCCGAGGTTCACGCCTGACCCTTGCTCCGCGAACGTGACTTTCCCTTAGTCGCGGCGCTTTGCATCGGCGTCTACTTCCTGTACGCTGTGTTGCCAGGATTGTCGATGCATTTCGCGCCGGATGACATGCAGAACGCGTACACGTATTGGAGCGCGGGCTGGTGGCGTGTCATCACGGCCAATCTTCTGTTCGCCACATCGTTTTACCGGCCCGCTGGTGGGTTGTTCTATCTGCCGATGCTGAAGCTGTTCGGCTTCAATCCACTCCCATTTCGCATCGTACTGTTGGTGCCGTTATGTCTGAATGTGTTGCTGCTGTACTGGCTCGCACTGCGGCTTTCCAAGTCACGCGAAACGGCCGGATTTGCGGCGTTACTTGGCTGTTTCCACGCGGCTGCGGCCGGGGTTTACTTCAGCAACGCGATGATCTACGAGATCCTGTGTTTCACGTTCCTGACGGGTGCTCTTCTGTATTACGTCCGCATACGCCAGAGTGGACGCACTCTCACAATTAAGCATACGGTAATACTCGCCGCGCTATTTGTTGGCGCTCTTGACTCGAAAGAGATGGCAGTTGTATTACCGGCGGTGCTCGTCATCTACGAATTGCTGTACCGGCCCTGGCTGGGGCCGTCGCGGGCTGAGTTGACGCCTCTCTTGCTAACCAGCCTCATGTCCGGACTGTATCTCGCCGGAAAGCTGTTCGGCGCCAACACACTGACTCATATCGAGACGTACCGGCCCGCGTACACCGTCGATCGCTTCGTTCTGACCTCCGGAACATATCTGGCCGATTTGCTGTTCATCGGGGCGCCTCTCGGCGGTTTAGCCATAGCAGGGTTTTGGGTAGGCCTATTCGTCGTTGGTGCGATTCTGCGGCGCGGACTGATGCTTTTCGGGGCGGCCTTTGCGTTCCTGTCATTTCTCCCGCTCAACTTTGTCTCGCCGCGGCAAGGTTTCGTCCTGTATATTCCGATGATCGGGTTCGCTCTGTACGCATCGGGTGCGATCTCGGCGTTGTTGGATCTGACGCGAGTTCCGGTGACTCGTAGTCAAGTTTCCGCGATGATCTTCATTGCTTGCCTGATTGCATTGATACAGATTCATCTGGCGCGTTCCCAAGAGGAGATGGCGTCTATGTTACACGCGCAAGGGCCAACCTGGACCGTTCTTCAGGAGTTGGCACGCACTCATCCGCGAGTCAAGCCTGCTGCGAAAATTCTCTTGGTTGACTCGCCGATCGTCAACGATTGGGACATCTACTTTATTGCGAAACTATACTTCCACGACCCGGAATTGCGCGCGGCGTGGATGCGGTCGGCTGAGCCAACGCCCCGCGGGGATGTGAGCGGGAATTTCGACGCGGAGTTGCGCTTTCAAGGAAACACTCTCACGACGAAGACGATGCCATGACGCCGTGCCGGGTAAGCCGCTCCTTGATGCTCCAAAGTTGGCGATCGCTGACGTTCCTACACTGGCGTTATCCACCCGGTGTTATCCGCGATTGCCTGCCAGCCTCCTTGAAGCTGGACACCTTGGATGGCGAGGCGTGGGTCGGGCTGGTGCCGTTCCTCATCAACGACCTACGTGTTCCCGGTCTCCCGGCTATCCCGTGGCTGTCTTCGTTTCCTGAGATGAACGTCCGAACTTACGTAATCGGTCCTGATGGGGAACGCGGGATCTGGTTTTTTACCCTCGAGGCCGCGCGGCTCCCAGCGGTGATCGGCGCGCGGCTGACATACGGGCTTCCGTACCGCTGGGCGAGAATGACTATTCGAGCGGATTCCGATCAGGTCGTCTACACTTCCCATCGCATATTCGGGCGCGGCGATGCGGAACTTGCCATTCAAGCCGGCGAGCATATTCCGACGGATGAATTGACGCACTTTCTCACCGCTCGCTTTCGTTTGTACGCGACGCTTCTCGGGCGGCTGATCACTTGCCGGGTCGAGCATGAACCGTGGCCGCTCCGCTCTGCAACGTTGCTCCACATGCGCCAGGACGTGGTAGAGCACTCGGGTTTGCCGAGCCCGGTTGGGAATGCGGTGGCCCACTTTTCTTCCGGGGTCGATGTGCGAGTAGGGTGGCCGAAACGTGTATGACTAGGTCGGCACATTCCAATACAGTTCACCTCGTGAACAGCATTGCGCTCATCTAATTTGCCTGGTAGGCCTACTGTCACCGGCGTGGTTCAGGAGCCGCGTGATCGATGTAAACTGTGGACAGGCAAGTCAGAGGCAACGTAGATGACCGATACGGAATTACGCGAGCAGTTCGCGAGGATGAATCAGCGGTTCGACACCATGGATCAGCGGTTCGACACCATCGATCAGCGGTTCGACACCATCGATCAGCGGTTCGAAACCATCGATCAGCGGTTCGAAACCATCGATCAGCAGTTCGAGAACGTGAAAACCCGAATCGGCAATCTAAATAGCCTTCTGGAAGCGACAAAAGATAGCCTGGAGAACGAAGTCGGAGAAGTACGCGACACCTTGAAGGACCTTCAGCGCAGGCTCAACCGCCAAGCTGGGTTGATTCAAACGGGTTCCCGTCACACCACTCGTATGATCGATTGGAGTGAACGGGTGGATGTCGCTCTCGAAGAGCTGAAGGCCCGCGTTCAGGCTCTCGAAGATAAACGCCGCGCACAGTAGCGCCGCCTCACGCGCCCGCCGAGAACTTCGCGAGTTGCTCCACCTTGCGCCACGCCGCGCCGCTGTCGATCGCCTCCGCAGCAACACTCATTCCACCCGTCAAGTCCTGTACGCGATCCGCCGCAAGAAGAGCCACGGCTGCGTTCACCAGTACGATGTCCCGCGCCGCGCCGCGTTGTCCTCGCAAGACCCGTGTCGCGATGCCACAATTGTGATCGCGATCGCCGCCCATGAGATCCGCGATTGTGGCCCGAGCAACGCCGAAGTCTTCGGGCGTCCAACGTCGCTCCTCCCACGTTTCGCCCCTGACCTCGTAAACCAGAGTCGGCGCAGTTGTGGTCACTTCGTCCAGTCCATCCTCGCCATGAACAACGAACGCGTGACCCGTGCCGAGGCCCGCCAGCGCTTCGGCCATCAAGCGCGCAGCTTCGGGGCTTGGCGCACCGATCAACTGCGCCCGCGCTCCGGCCGGATTCGTGAGCGGCCCCAGCAAATTGAAGATCGTCCCCATCTTCAGTTCCAACCGCGCGGGTTGAGCGTGCTTCATCGCCGGATGATGCGACGGCGCGAACAGGAAACCAATGCCGACCTCGCGAATCGCGGCTCCGATTTGCCCGGCCGACATTCGTATACCTACGCCCAGAGCTTCGAGAACATCG
Source organism: Bryobacterales bacterium (assembly GCA_038322705.1). GTDB lineage: Bacteria > Acidobacteriota > Terriglobia > Bryobacterales > Bryobacteraceae > TMP-7. Next base: position 13,198 of record JBBQGC010000088.1, read on the forward strand.
GCACTCCCGCATTGGGTCGACATCGACCGGTTGCCGTGCTTGGCAACGCGCACCCCCGCCCCCGCGACGACGAAAGCCGCCACGGTCGAGATATTGAAGGTCGCGTGCGAGCCGCCGCCCGTGCCACAAGTATCAATCAGCGCTTCGCCATTCAACCCGGCATCGACCTTCTCCGAGCGCTCGCGCATTGCGGCCGCGAATCCCAGCAGCTCCTGTGAAGTCTCGCCTTTCATCTTGAGCGCCACCAGGAACGCTGCGATCTGCGCCGTCGTGGCCTGGCCATCCAGGATGAGCGACATTGCTTGCTCTGCGTTCTCACGCGTCAGGTTCTCACGCGCGGCCACGCGGTGCAGGAATGAAAGGAACGCCATGCTATAGTAGACTTTTCTCCGAGAGTAGCAGAAAACCGCCCAAATCCGATGAAAATTCACGAGTATCAGGCAAAGGCGATCCTTGCCCGCTACGCCGTTCCCGTCCCGCGCGGCAGGGTCGCGTTCACCGTCGAAGAGGCCGAAGCGGCCGCCCGCGAAATCGGCGGCAGCGTGGTGGTGAAAGCGCAAATCCACGCCGGGGGCAGAGGGAAAGGCGGCGGCGTAAAGGTGGCCAAGGATGCCGCCGAAGCAGTCGAGCTCGCGCGCAAGATTCTGGGCATGACATTGATCACGCACCAGACCGGCCCTGAAGGACGAGTCGTCAAACGCCTGCTCATCGAAGAGACGCTGCCCATCGAACGCGAACTGTACCTGGGCATCGTGCTCGACCGCGCTCAAGGCAAGCCTGTGTTGATGGCCTCCGCGGCTGGCGGCATGGACATCGAAGAGGTCGCCGCCAAGACTCCGGAGAAGATCCTCAAGGAGCCGTTTGAACCCGGTTCCGGATTGGCTGCGTTTCAAGCCCGCAAGCTCGCGTTCGGCATCGGCATGCCCGCAAACACAATCGGCGGCGCTGTACAGGCGATGACCGCGCTCACCCGGGCATACGTCGACATCGACGCGTCGCTCGCCGAAATCAACCCGTTCATACTGACGACCGATGGTAAGGTCTACGCGCTCGACGCCAAAATCAATCTGGACGACAACGCACTCTACCGCCACAAGGACCTTCTCGAGTACCGCGATTTGAACGAAGAGGATCCGCTCGAAGTCGAGGCCTCAAAGTTCGGGTTGAACTACATCAAGCTGGACGGCACCATTGCATGCATGGTGAACGGCGCAGGTCTGGCAATGGCCACGATGGACATCATCAAGTACGCTGGCGGCAGTCCCGCGAACTTTCTCGATGTCGGCGGCGGCGCAAGCGCGGAACAGGTGAAGAACGCCTTCCGGATTCTCATCTCCGATCACAGCGTCAAGGCGGTATTGATCAACATCTTTGGCGGCATTCTGCGGTGCGACACACTGGCCTCGGGCGTGGTCTCAGCCGCGCGCGACCTGAACATGCAATTGCCGATTGTCATTCGCATGGAAGGCACGAACGTCGAACTCGGCCGCCAGATCTTGAAAGACTCGGGATTGAAACTCACCATCGCCGAGGACATGAAGGACGCCGCCCAGAAAGTGGTGGCGCTGGCCCAATGAGCGTACTCGTCAATCAAAACACGCGCGTTCTGGTTCAAGGATTCACCGGTAAAGAAGGCACCTTTCACACCCAGCAGTCAATCGCGTACGGCACAAAAGTGGTGGGTGGAGTAACGCCGGGCAAGGGCGGCAGCACGCATCTCGATCTGCCCGTGTTCAACACCGTGGCGGACGCAGTGCGCGAAACCGGAGCCAACGCTTCCGTCATCTTTGTCCCGCCGCCATTTGCCGCCGAAGCGATCATGGAGGCCGCTGACGCCGGGCTGCCCCTGGTGGTGTGCATCACCGAAGGTATCCCCACTTTGGACATGGTGAAGGTTTGGGATTACCTTCAGCGCCACCCGTCGACGCGTCTCATCGGCCCTAACTGTCCGGGC
>JBBQGC010000089.1:0-14670 GCA_038322705.1 Bryobacterales bacterium
CGTCTTGCAGTTTCATCATCCGCTCCATCTCTGCGGCCGAGTATTGCCGGGTTGGGTCCACCCAACCAGCGTCTCCCGCCGCGATTCAAAGCGGACAGATCATGTGTGAATTGGACCGGACACATCACATACTAGCGACAGTTGTCCTCGGGCTAGTTGTCATCGCAGTCCGGCTCGGCTCTAGTTCCTGAAGTATTGATTTCTCAACGGTTTGTCGATGAAAGGCGGCATCCATTCCGAGACGCGCTCCAGGGCGGCTAAGCTAGATTCGAACTCAGGCCCCCGCGCGCCCGGTTCCCGGTGAACGGTGCGCGATGCTTGAGGTTCGGTCGTTCGGATTCACTTCGACCTCGCCCAGGGCCGTTCGCTGTCGTGACACTCGGGAGCAAGTTCGCATGGCTAGCAATCCAGACGACCGCAACGTACCCAGCACACCGGCACCGGTAGACGAGTCCGACTACGAGCACCTGCTCGAGGACTATAGTCACCTGGCGCCGCCGTCGGAAGGCGAGCTTTTGCAGGGCCGCGTCCTCAAGGTCACTTCCAAAGAAGTGATCGTGGACATTGGTTACAAGAGCGAAGGATTGGTGCCCATCGAGCAGTTTCAGGCCGCCGACGGCTCGGTATCGGTACAGCCCGAAGACATCGTCGATGTCATTATCGACCGCAGCGCGCCCCAGCCCACCGGATTCATCCTTCTATCGCACGAGAAGGCCGCACGCCTGCATGCCTGGGATACGCTCGAGCGCGCGCATCGCGAGAATCTGCTGATCTCGGGACGCGTGACGGGCCGCACCAAGGGTGGACTCTCCGTCGATGTCGGCATTCCGGCGTTCATGCCCGGATCGCAGATCGACGTGCGCCCGCTGCACAACATCGACAGCCTGATCGGGCAGGATATCGCGGTCCGCATTCTGAAGCTGAACCGGCGCCGCGGCAACGTCGTGGTATCGCGCAAAATCGCGCTCGAAGAGGAAACCAACGCGCGCAAAAGTAACGCGCTCGAAGGTCTTCACGAGGGAGCGGTGGTGACCGGAACGGTCAAAAACCTGACCGAATACGGCGCGTTCATCGATCTGGGCGGCATCGACGGGCTTCTACACGTGAGCGATATGTCGTATGGACGCGTGACGCATCCTTCCGAAATCCTCAACGTCGGAGACCAGGTAACCGCCCGCGTTCTGAAATTCGATAAAGATAAAGAGCGCATTTCGCTCGGCATGAAGCAGATCGCGCCGGACCCGTGGATCGCCGCGCCGGAGCACTATACCCCGGGGCAGCGCGTAGTGGGCCGCGTGGTGAGCGTCACCGATTACGGAGCCTTTGTGGAGTTGGAGGCGGGCGTCGAAGGCCTGATCCATATTTCGGAGATGACGTGGAGCCGGCGGATGAAACATCCCGGCAAGGTGGTGCGGGTCGGCGACGAGGTGGAAGCGGTAGTGCTTGAAGTGAAGCCGCGCGACCGCCGCATCTCGCTGGGCATGAAGCAACTGGAGGCCGATCCGTGGACCACGGTGGCCGACCGTTACGCGATTGGCTCCGTGGTGGAAGGGCGGGTCCGCAAGCTGACCGACTTCGGCGCGTTCGTCGAGATCGAGGAAGGCATAGACGGACTGGTTCACATCTCCGATATCACCTGGGTGAAGCGCATCAAGCACCCTTCCGAAGCGCTCAAGAAAGGCCAGATCGTTCAGGCCGTGATCCTGAACATCGACGCCCCCAACCGGCGCCTGTCGCTGGGTATGAAACAATTGCAGCCGGATGCGTGGGAGACGTTTTTCGCTACCCACCAGGTGGGCGACATCGTGCGGGGCAGGGTGTGCCGCGCGGCGAATTTTGGGCTGTTTGTGGATCTCGCTCCGGGAGTCGAGGGCTTGTGTCATAAGTCGGAAGTGCCACCCGGCGGAAAGAGCGTCGAGGAACCGCCGCTCCCGATCGGACACGAGGCGGATTTCAAGATCATTAAGATGAACGAGGCGGAGAAGAAGATCGGCCTCAGCGTTCGGGCCCTGGCGCAGGATGCCGAGCGTATGCGTCTCGAGGATTATCAGAAGCAGGCCGCCGCAGCCGCGTCGACCATTGAAGAGGTCATGCGCGGAGAGGGCGAGCCGCAGTAGGCGGCCGCGTTTAGAATCAAGGAGAGAGACAAGCGATATGACGAAGGCGGAGTTGATCGAAGAGGTTTCCAGGGTGGTGGAAATGACCCGCAAAGATTCGGAAGTCATCGTGGAGGCCATTTTCGATAGCGTCGTTCGTTCCTTGCGGGCCGGTGACAAGATCGAGATCCGCGGCTTCGGCAGCTTCCGTACACGCCAGCGCCAGCCGCGAGTGGGCCGGAATCCCAAGACGGGAACGCGCGTCGAGGTTCCGTCCAAGCGCATCCCTTACTTCAAGCCGAGCAAAGAGCTGAAAGACCTGGTGAATCACTCCCCCGCTCAAGCGCCGGGAACCGATAGCAGCGGACCCGCCGCGCCGCCAGCCGCTTCGGGCAGCGGCGTCATTTAGACCCCTCTCTATGGACCGGCTGTGGAGCCCCTGGCGCTACACGTACATCCGCAACGCCAAGCCCGATGACGCCTGTATCTTTTGCACGAAGCTGGCCGAAAACGATGACACGCGCAATTACATCCTGCATCGCGCGCGCCGCAACTTTGTACTGCTGAACCTCTACCCGTACACCAACGGCCACCTGATGATCGCGCCGTATGCGCACGTCCCCACTCTCGAACAGGCCGATCCCGAGACGCTGGCCGAGATGATGGTGCTCCTTCGCGAGTGCGAATCGCATCTGCGGGCCATTTACCGCCCGGATGGAATCAATCTGGGCATGAACATCGGCGAGAGCGCCGGGGCGGGCGTCGCCGGTCATATTCATATGCATATGCTGCCGCGCTGGACAGGCGATGCGAATTTCATGACCGTGATCGGCGAGACGCGCGTGATGCCGGAAACGCTGGAGGCGACGTACGAGAAGCTCCGGTCAGCGTTTGCCGGCGAGCCCTATCGCAAATAGTCGAACAGGCTGGTGGTTGGGATCTTCGCGTGCGCCTGCAGGGCGGCATCCTGTTGCACCCTGGCCTGGTTCAGCTCGAGAATCGCCTCGGTCAGGTCGGCGTCCTGCAGCGTGCTCAGATGAGTCTTGAGCTGCAGCTCGAGCTGCGTGCTGAAGTTCGTGGCATCGGCGACTTTGTTCTGAACGGTGCCGTAATAGGCCAACTCGCCATTCACGTGATCGAGGGCCGAGACGACATTCGGCAGCGCGCTGTTGATCCCCGCCGCATCGTTGTTCTGGAGCGCGGTGCGTAGCGCGTTCAAGGATGAGAACACGTTCTTCGTTGGGTCCGGTGAGTCGAAGATCTCCTGTGCCGTTCTCGCCACTAAGAACCGTGTGCCGTTGGGATGCTGGATCTGACGCGTTACGGCCGAACCACCGTAGGCACTCAGCGGACTTGCGGCGGTCAGGTCGAGGGAGTATGGCGCTTTCTGATCCGCGTCTCCGCTGAAGATAAAGCGGCCTTCGACGCTGGTTCCCGACAGCCCCGAGATCTCCTCCATGATCGAACCGACTTCGGTGGCCAGGGTCTGCCTGAGCTCCGGAGTTGCAGTTCCAGTCACCCCTTGAGAGGCTAAAACACGAGCCCGCTCCACCAAACTGACCGTCGTCTGGAGCGCCTGCTCGCCGGCGTCCACCTCTGTCTTTACGCGCGACAGGTTCGATTGGATCTGTTGTGTCGAGGCCAGGTCAGCCCGCGTTTGAAGCAGCGTGGAAACGCTATCCGGCTCATCGGAGACGCTGGAGACGCGCAGGCCGGTCGAGATCTGCCGTTGCGCGCGGTCCATACGGCGGCTGATCTCGTCCATCTTCGAGACGAACGCTTGAGAAGAGGAATTAAGAACTGGAAGCATTGCTTTATCTCACCATTTGCATCAGCGTGTCCATCACGTCGTTCAGTACGGTCATGAGCTTGCCCGAGGCCTGATAGGCTCGCTGCACCTCCATCAAGTGAGCAGCTTCCTGGTCGAGCGAAACGCCCGAAATCTCCTCCCGTATGCTGCGGGCCTGGTCGAGCAGCCCTTTTTGCGTTTGCTCATCCGAGGTTGCATTCGACAGATCGCGGCCTACCCTCGCGCCAAGGTTGCCGAAGGATTCGGTGAAGGTGCGTCCGTTGGTCAGCTTGGCGTGGAGCATATCCGCGATGCTCAATGCGTTGCCGTTGCCCCCCGGCGCCAGTGCGGTTGCGGCCGCAATCTGATCGGGCGTCAGAGCCGACACGGCAATCGATGAGGCCGGCCCGGCGGCGGAGTAGGTGAACAGGTCGGTGGTAGGCACCGCCCCGTTGGCGTCCACGCCGGCGCGCAACTGCTGGTTTACCTGGTCGGCCAAAGTGGAAGCCAGGCTATCCAGATCCGAACTGTAGGACGAGATCAGCGTGTTCTTTTCCTTTAGCGCGGCTGCCAGCTTCCCATCCTGAAGTTGCCAGGAGACATCCTGGCCGGCAGCGTTCAGGATGGCCGTGTGGGACCCTGAAAAGCTGGCCGAAATCTGGAACTCGCGATCGGCGATCACCAGCGGCGTTTGTCCTCCCAGATATATGCTGTAAGATCCGTCGGGCTCGCGAGTGGCGGTGAAGTCGGCGTACTCGGCCAATTGCTCCAGTGTCGAATTCACCTGCGCGTCCAGCCCCGCGTCGTTGCTATTCGTGAAGTCCTGGCGATAGACCGTGTTGGCACGGGCGAGCTGACTTGCCAGCCGGTTTATCTCGTTCACCGAATCGCCGATCTGGGTATCGGCTTGGCGCGAGGCGTTCGCCAGGGTAGACGATGCCTGTTGGAAAGCGGAGGTGAGCCCGCCGGCCGAATCGAGTACAGCCTGCCGCGCCAGGCTATCGTTTGGATTCACGCTTAGCTTCGAAAAACTCTGAAAGAAACTGCTGATCGAGCCCGACACGCCGGAACCGTTCGTCAGATCGAAGATCCCCCCAATCTGTCCAAGGTCTCCGGCCGTCTGTTTCGCGGTGCCGTACTTCGAAAACTGCGCGCGCACCGTCTGCTCGGCGTACAGGGACCGCGAACTCACCAGCGGCCCGGCTGCTACTCCGCCCCCCAGGCCGCGGTCCATATCGAACGGCATCGCCTCCAATGTTTGGGTTTGGAGCACGTAACCGGGCGTATTCGCGTTCGCGACATTGTTCTGGATCACGGCGAGTTGGCGGCCGTACACCCGCATTGCACCGGCCGAGTTCAGCAGCGATGTGAAGAGATTTCCCATCCAACACCTTCATCCATTCACGGCAACACGGCCCGGCGGACTGAGGCTCGGCGCCTCTCCCTCCGGCGTGTATCCCACGCCTTGTACGGCCACCGCTTGCGCCCATCCACCATACAGGCGGCGTGCATTCAGAACCAGCGCTCGCGCCAACCGGACGCCGTTCAGCAAATCCGCCGCGTCACTGCCATTGGCCAGCTTCCGTTTCACCTCGGAGGCATTGGCTTCAAGCCACGCCGCGGAGCTTTCCACCGCGCCATGGTCGAGTTTGCGCAGGGCGGTGCACAGTTCAGCCAGGCACTCCTTAACAGAAGCAAAATCGGGCGTTTCAGGCAGCATGCAGGGCGTCATTGACGATGTTGCTCGACACGGCGGCGGCATTTGCGCTGTAACTGCCGGAACGGAACAGTGCCGCAAGTTTTGATACACGCTGGGCACGCTCCGGACTGTCGCCGCTTGCAGCGCGCAGAAGGCTCGCCAGGCCGGAAATGGAAAACTGATCCTGGTCACCCGCTCCGCTGACGCCGGAACTGCCGGCACGGCCTCCGGCTTCGGCGCGGCCGGATGAATGGGTCCCGATGGTGACCGAGTTGAGATTGGAATCGTGTACTCTCATAGGCGGGTTGTATACCCTCCTTAGTGAAAGTATCGGCGCGACGCCTGGAATCTTTAGGAGAAAAGCCAGTTCGCCCCTGGGGTAGGTGAAGAAAGTAGAGGGAGGTAAGGCGATCGCGGGTAGAACTGGATTACCGGCCAGCCGCCGCTTCGCGGAACCAGCGCCGAAATCCGCGTTCCGCCGGCTGCACGAGGATTTCCGCCGTGCGCTCGGGTTCCGTCATGCGCGTGTAGTGATCCAGCAACTTCGCTTCTTCAAAACCGATCGAGGCCGCATACTGGCGCAGGTAACTGCGATCGAAAATGCCGCCGGGCAGCTTTTCGTATTCTTCGTTCTCGATCGCGCGGAGAAACCGGATACTGATTTTGGTGACGTCTGCAATCTTCTCCAAAGAGAGACCGGACTTTGCACGGCAGCTTTCAAGCTTCAACTGCGTGTGCTTGGATCGCGACGGGGGTATCGCTTTCGCCATTGCTATTCCTTAACTTTCGGTACGGAAACCCATCTTATAACAGATTCGCGCCCGGCGGGGCGATTCTACTGCAGAAAGTGTAAGTACCTCCTGGACCTCCGGCGGCCCCCGGCCTGGAACCCCCGAGTACGCCGGTACCGTTCAATAACTAAGAGCTAAACCTTAGAGTTGAACAAGATGCGGCCGAATCCCTTGCTCTTGCAGTTCGCCTACTTGCAGTTGCTCGACCTGCTGACGACGCTGGTGTTCCTGCTGCACGGTATGGAGGAAGGCAACCCGTTCGTCCGCTTCGTCCTCTCGCGCTCGGCGGATCCGTTGCAGGGCCTAGTGGCCATCAAAGCCGCCGCAATCGTACTCGGCCTGGGCTGCTGGCTGAACGGCCGCGCCCGCCTTCTCCGCCGCATCAACGTCCTGTTTGCCATCGTCGTCGCCTGGAACCTTCTGGCGCTGGTCGCCGGATCCTTCCAACACCGCGGTTAAACTACCCCGCCTACTAAAGCTTGTTACACTCAAACATGTGGCCATCGCACTCTGGGTAAAGGGTGCTCGCTATCCATGGCCGGCTCTGCGCTTCAGGTTCATCGATTTGCGCGCTAATTGGAAACGTGGATGCTATTTTCCGTTGACGCCCACACTATCGGCTGCCATTTGACCGGCAATGAAGTATACATTCGAAACCTCCTGAATGAATTCGATGAACTGGACGCATCCTCCCAATTCCTGACCTATCTCGCAAAACCGAACGCCGACCAGAGCGTTCCCGCAAGGTTCATCAAGCGCTGGGTTTCGGATAATCCGTTTCAGCGGCTGGGCTACGACATTCCACTGAGTTTACGGCGCGATCGCCCTAACTTGTTGCACGTGCAGTACACCGGGCCGCTGTTCTGTTCCGTGCCGATCGTGGCCAGCGTGCACGATATCAGCTTTCTGGAATATCCGCAGTACTTCACCCGTTCCCGCGCCGTTCAACTGCGCCACACCGTTCAGCGCACGATCACGGCGGCCGCGCGAATTCTTACCCCTAGCGAATTTTCCCGGCGCGCCATCATGCGTCATTACGGCGTGGATGGAAGTAAAGTCATCGTTGTCCCAAACGGCGTGTCCACCGCTTTTCGACACGTGCAGCGCGAAACGGCGGCGCACTGGGTCGAAGAAAATTACGGAATTTCCGCTCCTTTCGTGCTCACGGTCGGCGATCTTCAGCCGCGAAAAAATCATCTCGGTTTGATCCGCGCCTTCGAAGAATTGATCCGGCATCATCCGCAAATTCCGCATCACCTGGTGATGGTTGGAAAGGAGACCTGGTTTGCGCCCGCCGTCCGCCGTGCCGCCGCAGCCTCTCCGTTAGCCAACCGGCTGCACTTCACCGGATGGGTGCCCGATGAGAACCTGCTCCACTTCTATGGCGCCTGCGAGTTGTTCGTTTTCCCCTCGTTCTACGAAGGGTTCGGCCTGCCCATTCTCGAAGCCATGGCTTGCGGACGCGCAGTAGCGTGTTCCAACACCTCGGCGATGCCTGAGGTTGCCAATATGTCCGGCCTGCTGTTCGATCCGTCGTCGTACACCGAGATCGTGCGCGCGATGCGGGATCTGCTGCTCGACCCCGAGTTGAGGCTGCGCATGGAACGGCTGGGGAGCCAGCGCGCTTCTCAGTTCACATGGCCGCGAGCCGCTCGCGAGACCCTGGCGGTGTACCATCAAATTGCTGGATCCAGGCCAGTCGCCGCGATCCGTGCCACACGGCCGCGTGCGGTTCCTGTTGCGCCCCGGTAAACGATGCTCACTCTCGCCCTGCTTCTGTTACTGGGCGCCGCGCCTGCCGAGAAACCTCCCGTAAAAGCGCCGGCCTTCCCCGCCGACGAACAGCTTACATACGCGATCAACTGGCCCACGGGGCTCAGCTTGGGCGAGGCGACCCTGCACACCGTTCGCCGCTCCGCGACAGCCGGGCCGCGCATCGAGAGCGAGTTCCGCCTGGATGCTTCCGTGCCCGGATTTCAGGTGCTCGACCGCTACCAGTCTCTGGCCGATGGCGATTACTGTTCCATCGAACTCGAAAAATCGTATCAGCACGGCAAGCGCAAGTCGGAAGAGAAGACCTCGTTCGATGCCTCGCGGCAGATCGCAACGCGCGAGACCAAGGACGGCGGCAAATCCGAGATCCACGTTTCCAACTGCGCCAGGGATGCGCTCGCCTTCGTCCAGTTTGTCCGCCGTGAGCTGAGCCAGGGGCGTCTGGCGCCCCATCAGACGGTCCTGTTTGGCGCAGAGTACCGCGTCAGCATCCAGTTTGCCGGGACGCAGAGCATCAGTGTCAACGAGAAGCGGATGGATGCGGACAAGCTGAACGTCACCGTCAAAGGAGCCGCCGCCGACGTCATCTTCGAAGCCTTTTTCGCAAAGGATCCCGTACGTACGCCCGTTCTGATTCGCGTTCCGATGGCGCTGGCCACGTTCTCGATGGAACTGGTCCGCTAGCCGATGCGTGTAGCGTTTTTCTCGCCCTTACCGCCGGCAAAGAGCGGCATCGCGGATTATTCGGCGGCGCTGCTCGAACCTCTGCGCCGCATCGTCGAGGTCGACACATTCACCTCGCGCACGCCGGACTACGATCCGAAGCGGTACGATATCGCGGTCTACCAGATAGGCAACAACCCGCACCACATCGTGCCCTACGAGATGGCGCTCCAATATCCGGGCGTCGCCGTGTTGCACGAAGCGAACCTGCACCACCTGATCGCGGACATCACCATCCGGCGTAACGACTGGCCCGCCTACCTGCGCGACGTCGAATACGACGGCGGCGGCGCAGCGTTGGCCTATGCGAAGCGCTATGTGGCGACGCTCGAGCGCGGACCCGACTACGACGGCGTCCCGATGCTGCGTCGTATCGCCGAACGCTCGCGCGCCATCATCGTGCACAGCGCCTACGTGGGTCATCAGATTCAGGAAATACATCCGCGGACCCGCATCGCTTCCATCTGGCACGGCGCCTGGCTCCACAATCCTGATCGCAATGCATGGCGCCAGCGCCTCGGCTTGGACGAGACCGTTCCACTGATCGGCATCTTCGGTTTTCTCAAACCATATAAGAGGATCGCCCAGTCGCTGCGCGCGTTCCGCCGTCTGCTGCGCGTCCAACCCGCGGCGAAAATGATCCTGGTGGGCGAGCCGCATCCCGAACTCGAGATCGGTTCGCTGATTGAGAGCCTCGATCTCGCCTCCAGCGTGCGCGTGCTCGGCTTCACCCCGATCCAGGATTTCGACGGCTACATCGGTGCTTGCGATGTCGTTTTGAACCTGCGCTACCCCACAGTGGGCGAGAGCTCGGGCACATTGCTGCGTGCACTGGGAGCGGGCCGTCCCGTGGTGGTGAGCGACGTCGGCTCGTTCAGCGAATACCCGGACGATGTGGTTTTGAAAACGCCGGTCGACTCCACCGAAGAGGATCACATCTTCGGATATCTGGACCACCTGGTATCGAACCCGGCGTTCGCTCGCCAACTCGGCAAGCACGCGCGCGAGTGGGTCGCCAAGTGGTGCAGTTGGGATGTGGTTGCGTGTAACTACGCCGATTTTCTGCAGCAGGTCGTCGGTGGCACTTTGCCGGTTCCACCGCCTCCGCCCCCCGAGCAACCCGCGCCGCCCGCAGTGATCGAGTTCGTCGAACTGCCGCCTCCCGATCCGCGTCCGGTCGAAGCCTATCCAGCGGAGGTTCGCTCGTGGACCACTCCGGACGCCGCGAAATACGCCGAATCCCACATTACGCGATTGGCCAGGACGCTCGAAATTACGCCGCTGGGCGATGCCTCGAAGCGAGCCCTCGAAATGGGCGCGTATCTTCAAATCACGCCTGCCTTGCGAACCCAGCTTGGCTACGGCGAGGTGCGTGGCTGCTACTACGGCGCAGCAGGCCGCCAGGAGCACCGCAAAGTGGTGTCGGCGGCGGGCGGTGACTTCGAATGCATCGTGGACCTGTTCGATGCCGAGAAGGACGCGTTCCCCTACGAGTCCGCGTACTTCGATACGGTGCTGTGCTGCGAGCTGATCGAGCATCTGTTTGCCGATCCCATGCACATGATGTCCGAGATCAACCGTGTCTTGAAGCCCGCGGGACACGTCGTGATCACGACGCCCAACATCGTTTCGCTCCGCGCCATCTCCGGCGTGCTGCAGGGCTACCAGCCAGGCCTGTTCCCTTCTTATATTCGGCCCCGCGAGGACGGGCAGGTGGACGCGCGGCACAACCGCGAATACACGCCGCGCGAGGTCTCCGATCTGCTGGCGAACTCCGGCTTCGAGGTCACGCTGCTCGAAACCGGGCCGTTTCTGGATGAACCGCATCCCGAGCTGGCATGGGTGGGCCATCTAATGGAGCGCTACATCCTTTCCACGGATCTGCGCGGCGATGGGATTTATGCCGTGGGCCGCAAGACCGGGCCCGTGCGCGACCGTTACCCGGCATGGCTGTATAGCTGATGCCCATGCACGCCCGCTACTACGATCTGAAGACCTCTGTCGACGAGAACCGGATTCGCGTCGGCTTCGATCTGGAGAACAGGTCGGGCGCCCGGTGGAGCCCGGCGCAGGGGGATTCGATCGGTTGGCAAGTCTACGACCCGGAGACCTCGACCTTTATTACCGAGGGCGAGTGGATCCCCCTGCCGGCCGACATGCCCGCCGGAGCGCGTCAGGCTTTGGAGACCGAGATCGTATTGCCAGTTCAGGACGGACCCTATCGCGTGTACCTGTCGCCGCGCAGCGAGGCGGCGGGCTGGTCGTACGCTGGTGGGGGCCCGTTCGTCATCATTGACGCCACCTTGAGCCACGGCCGCTGCGAGGTGAAACAGGCGCGTGTGACGACGCTGGGCCGGTTGCGCGCCGCACGGTTGTGGCGCTCCCTTCCGCAACTGTTTGCCCGGCCGCTGGGTTCCATCTGGCTCAATCGCGGGCTGATCAAATCCATGGCTCGCCGCGATGTTCTCGCACGTTATCGCGGATCGTTTGGCGATGTGCTGTGGACGGTGCTGAACCCGCTCCTGTTGATGGGCACCTACTTCTTCGTATTCGGCATCGTGTTGCAAGCCCGCTTTGAAAACGATTCCAGCCGGACCGGATTTGCGCTCTACTTCCTGGCCGGGATGCTCCCGTGGCTGGCCTTTAGTGAACCGGTCGGGCGGTCGCCGCATGTGGTGCTGGAACATCGCAATTTCGTCAAGAAGCTGGTGTTCCCGTTGGATGCGCTGCCCGTCGTACAGGTGCTGTCGGGCTTCTTGACCGAACTGTTCGCGATGGCTGTGTATATTCTCGGGCTTGCGATCCTGCGCCACTCGGTGCCCGCCAGCATCGTATGGCTGCCCTTGATCCTAATCCCGCAACTGCTGTTTACGCTGGGGCTATGCTGGTTCCTTTCGGCATTGGGCGCCTTTGCCCGCGACCTGGGACAGATCATGGGGTTCGTTCTCACGCTGTGGTTCTTTATAACCCCGATTTGCTATTCCGAAACGCAGTTGCTGCGAACCACGCCCCTGCTGAAGAAAAACCCGATATATGTTTTGGTGCACGGCTACCGGTCGGTGTTTCTCGAAGGCCATGCGCCGGACTGGGGCCCGTTGTGGAAGATGTGGCTGCTGGCGGTGATCGTGTTCCTGCTGGGCCATGCGTGGTTCCATCGCTTAAGGCGCACCTTCGCCGACGTGATTTAGCACTTGCCAGTAGGAACACGGATATTCGGGCGCGCAAAACTCGGCGGTGATCGGATCTGCCGGGGGCGGAGCCGGATCGAGTAGCCTATACTACTAGGGCCAGCATACGTTCGAAAGGAGTCGTAGCCAATGCCGCGACACTCGTTATGTTTTCGCGCGATTCCCGGCCTGTTCGCCGGAATTTTGTTATCTCTCACGCTTAGTGCACAGCCTTCGGTGCGCGAGATGAAAGTGCAACTCGCGTCCGGTTTCGCACCTATTCAGGGCCGCCTGATCACAGCGGGCGACACCCTCATCTTCATGGATGACGCCCAGCCGCAAGCATCCTTTTTCACCACCCGCGCCCAAGTGGAACAGGTCAGCCCCGGTGAAGGGGAGTCGCTCATCATCCAATTCAAACAGCCGGTGCGCGGCCGTGATGGAGAGCGGGCGCGAGCGGAGTTCCGGGCATCGCCCGAGGACCGCGATACGGTGAAGGCGTGGTTCGGCCAAGCGGCCCCGGCGGCTGCCGCGGACAACCGGCCTCCTGCCCAAAAACCCGGTGAGTACCCAACCTATGTGGCGCGCCGCGATAAGTTGATCGGCGGCGATAACGGCCGGTTGGTGGTGAAAGCGGATCGCCTTGCCTTCGAAGCGGACAACGCCAGCGCTTCGCGGGAGTGGCTGTTTGCGGACATTCGCGAACTCAAGCAAAAGGGACCCTACCGCCTGGAGATTCAGCCCTTCGCCGGCGACAAATACAGCCTCGAGCTGCAGGGCGGCGGCGGCATGGCTCGCGAGGATTTCCAGAAAATCGCAGACGACATCGCGCGCGCACGCTCGAATCGATAGGGTCCGCACCGGAGGACGAACGGCGGCGAGACTGAAGTTCTGTACCGGCGAAAGTTCCTGACGCTCGCGACCGTCGGCGGCGCGCCAAACTATCGCGCCGTCCGCACCGTCACATGCCGGTACGTCTCTTTCGTCTGAGCCAAACTCGCGAAATTCATTCCGGGCTGAGCCGCCGACGCGGTCCCCGCCGCCACCCCCCATCGAATCGCATCGTCGAATGGCCGCTTGCGTTCCATCGCCCAAACAAACGCCGCCGCCAGCGCATCGCCCGCCCCAATCGGACACAGCGCATCCACACGCGGCGGCAAAGCCTCCAGCAAATCTCCGCCATCCGTCGCAACCACGCCGCGGCTCCCCAACGATAAGATCACCGACTCCGGCCCCATCGCCTTTATACGCTGCACCGCATCTATGAACTGGCTCCGCGTCAGCAGCGCCCGGTTCAGCAGACGCTCGGCTTCCTGTTGATTCGGAGTCACCACCGTCGGATGCGATTCCAACCCGTGCAACAACGCATCTCCATCGGTATCCAGCAGAGTTCGCACGTTGCTCTTCCGCGCCAGATCCACCAGCTCGCAATACAGGTGCGGCGGCACGCCCGGCGGCAGGCTCCCGCACAGCATCAACCAGCTCGCCTTCTTCATGCGCACCTCGACCATGTCTTTGAGCGCGCGTATCTCCGCTTCGTCCAGCGCGGCGCCAAGCTCGTTCAACTTCACAGTCAGCCCCTGCTTATCCGAAATGGTCAGGTTCGTACGGCTCTCATTGTGGATCGGTACCGCGAAGCTCGGGAAGCGGTCGCCTTCAAGCAACGCCTGAATCTTCGCCCCGGTTTCACCTCCGGCCGTGAGGATGGCGGTCGTCTTTGCGCCGAACGAATTCAGCACGCGCGATGCGTTGATGCCGCGCCCGCCCGCCGCCTCTGACCGCGACAGAATATAACCCCGGTCCTCGAACACCAGATGGTCCACCAGCACCGTGCGGTCCACGGCCGGATTGATCGTCAGCGTTAGAATCACTCGGCCGCCAACGCCGACATCACAAAGTCAATATATAGCGAGGCTTTGCGCTGATAATCGCGCGGCGTTTGGCATGCATGGTTGATATTCAACAACGGACTCTCCACGTGCTGATCGCTAATCTTCAAGCCGCCCTCCCGAGTGTACGGCATGTGGCATCGGCGCGCCCGTTTCCGCATGCACCCACTCCCTAAACTTGATCTCATCATAACTTCACGAACCTTCAGAGCCGCGCGCGTAAGCAAGCGCAACACGCCCGGAAGTCCCTCCCGTCTTCCCCCGCGGCGCACTCCTTCAGAGCCGCGCGCGTAAGCAAGCGCACCAAGCCCGAAAGTCCCTCCCATCTTCCCCCCGCCGCACTCCTTCAGAGCAGCGCGCGTAAGCAAGCGCACCAAGCCCGGAAGTCCCTCCCATCTTCCCCCGCGCCGCACTCCTTCAGAGCCGCGCGCGTAAGCAAGCGCACCACGCCCGAAAGTCCGTCCCGCCTTGGTACAGCTTGGCTTAAAACTGGTGTTCTGCGCCAACTTAGATTTCACCGAGTTTTCCACAGCCCCTCCATCCCCGTAAGCCGCTAACCGTCAACAACATAGACCCATTTTCCGCCTCACCCGCCAAGCCGCCCCCGCACACCCCTCATGCTACTTATTGGTCGAGATGAATACCTCAGCGCAAACCCCGGCTGATCGCTCGAATGCGAAAGCTGGCCACGGCTCGTCCCCAGCCGCCGTCCTCCCTCACGAAAGCCGCGAGCAATACGATCA
>JBBQGC010000090.1:0-14527 GCA_038322705.1 Bryobacterales bacterium
CGCGTAATCGCGTTGTAACCCGCTCTCGCTCTTGCGCACGGTCATCAGCATCACTCGCGCTTCCATTTCCATGATGAGGTTCTCGCGGCGGTTCACCACGCGGAATTGCAAGCTGTTGGTGTCCTGATAGGGCGCGATCAGGGCTTGAGCGCTGAAGCCGATGCGCGCCGACGGCTTCGAAACACGCCCATACAGCAGGCCAGTGTCCGCGGCATCATCGACCCGTAACCCACAGTCGTCAGAGTCTGCGCGCTGAAGAAGAATACGTTGCCTGCGACGCAGGAAGCATTCGGGCGAACGCCGCCGAGCCGTTGGGCGGCCCACAGCGACGCGCCGTTGAACAACTCGCGACTGGAGGGGAGCGTGCGGCTCCGATGTGCGCGATGGGAGCGCGAGATCCCCGGTCTACCGGCCGAAGATGAAGCGCGCACGCCGTGGATCAGCCGCCCCGTCCAGCACCGCGCCGCGTTTCAAGATGACGGTCGGGGCCGAGCCGTTGCTCCAATCGCTGGCGAGCTTGATGCGATGGCCTAACGCCATCAATTTATCCGCGGTCGCTTTGCCGATGCGGCCCTCCAGGTTCACCCCACCCGGCGAGAATTCGTGAAACGCGAATGAGCTGTAGAAATGCTCGGTTTGGAAGCGGGGCGCTTCGGCCGCTTCTTGAGGACTCATGCCGAACTCGATGATGTTGAGCAACACCTGGAGCATGGCTTGGTCCTGATTATCCCCGCCTGGGGTTGACATCGCCAGCCAGAACTCCCCGTTCTTAGTGACCAGAGTCGGGCTGAGCGTCACGCGGGGCCGCTTTCCTGGCGCAAGCTGGTTGGCGTGTCCCGGCGTCATGACGAATGATTGCAAACGCGTACTCAGCGGAATGCCGGTGTCCCCCGCAATCACCGAAGGCAACCACGCACCGCTGGGAGTCGCAGAGAACGCGTTGCCCTGGCTATCCACCACGTTGACGCAAGTGGTGTCGCGCGCGGATGAGGTTCCCGAGGTAGCCGTGGGCATCGGCGCCGATGTCCCCAAATCGCCCGGACGGCTCTCCATCGACGCCTTCGCCGGATCGATCAGCTTGCGGCGCTCCCGCGCGTAATCTTTCGAGAGCAGAATCTCTTCGGGGATCTTGGAGAATTTCGGGTCGCCGTAATACCGGTCGCGGTCCGCGAAGGCGAGCTTTACCGCTTCGATCACTGTGTGCAGGTATTCGGGGCTGTTGTGACCCATTGCCTTCAGATCGAATCCTTCGAGGAGGTTCAGCGCCTGGAGCATCACCGGACCCTGGGTCCAGAATCCCGGCTTGTAAATTTCGTAGCCGCGGTACGTGGTGGAGCGGGGCTGGTCTGTTTCCGCGTGGAACTTCGCGAGATCGTCGAAAGTGAGCAACCCGCCGTTTGCTTCCGAAAATGCAGCAACACGTTTCGCAATCGGCCCGCGATAGAAATCGTCGCGCACGGCCTGGATTTTCCTGACCCGATTGCCCCGCGCTTTCTTCTCGGCTGCGACAAGTTCCCGAAGTGTTTTGGCTAAGGCGGGCATGCGCACGAGATCGCCGCGCTTGGGCGCTTCGCCCGAGGGATAGAAGAAATCGTGGGAGGCCGGCCACAGGTCCATGATGCGCTTATAGCCGCCCAGCAGCATGGCGAACTCTTCGGCGATCGGGAACCCCTCGGCGTATTCGATTGCGGGCTGGGCCACTTGGGCAAAGCTCATCGTTCCGTACTGCTGGAGCGCGAGCAGAATCCCGTCGAAGAGTCCGGGCGTAATCGCGGCCTTGATGCCCTCGCCCGGGATGGGGGCCATGCGCCGGCCGTCTTCCCAGGACTCGGCCGGGCGGTGCGCGTAGTAGTCGGGCGTGGCGCGCTGTGGCGCAACCCCGACGCCGCTGATGGCGATCACCGGTTTGCCGGCCATCTTCACCAGCAAAGGCATCTCGCCACCCAACCCGATCCGGCTCTGCTCAATAACCGCGGCTGCCAGCACGGTGGCAACGCCCGCGTCGACGGCGTTCCCGCCCATCTCGAGGATGCGGTAACCGGCGGAGACCTCCTGGTTGTTTGCCGCCCCCACCATGTGACGCGTGCCCCGCACGGGAGGGAACATGGTCGGCGGATCGGCCCATAACACCGCGACCCAGCCGGCCAGCACCATCGCACACAAAGTCCGCATTCGACGCGTCATAGGATCTCACCATTCTCCACCAGCTTCGGACTGGCCGGGGATGCGTCAGTTTGAATGGTGGTCCAGTGCATGGCGACCCCGCTCTATGACCCCGGCCCAATCGCCCCGCTGTTCCTGGCGAAACAGGCGCATGGACTCGTACCAGGGCGAATCGTCGCGGTCGCGCATCCATCGCCAGTCGGCGGCGTTGGGCAGCAGCGTCCACACCGGCTTTCCCAACGCGCCGGCCAGATGCGCGACCGAGGTGTCGACGGAGATGATCAGATCCAAGTTCAGGACCGCGGCAGCCGTGTCCGCGAAATCGTGGCAGTGCTCCACCATGGGATGCAACGTCAGGCCGGGCCGTTGCGCCGAACCGTGCTGCAGATTGAAGAACGCCACTCCAGCGGAATGCTTGAGCGCATCGAGATGGTGCGCCGACATCGAGCGATTCCTGTCGTTTTTGTGCGCCCTGCTGCCTGCCCAGGTCAGTCCCACGCGGAACAGTCCGGGATCCACTTCAAGCGCCAAACGCCGCGACCAGTCCTCCACCAGCTCGCGGTCCGCAAACACGTACGGGATGCCAGCCGCCAACGACGCCGGTGTCGTTTTCAGAAGAGCGGGCAAACTCATCAGGGGAGCGTGACAATCGACCGCGGGCGGCATGTCATCGCGCGCGATCACCTGCTCAACCCCGTCGAGCGTCGACAACAAGCGGACCAGAGGCGCCTGGCACTCGAGTACGACGCGGCCGCCCTGTGCCGCGACCATGAGCGCGAAACGCGCAAATTGCAAAGTATCGCCCAAGCCTTGTTCGGCATGGATCAGGATGCGGCGGCCCTCGAGCGGCGAGCCGTCCCACATCGGGCAAGCGAAGGTGCGCGGCGCCGCGCCCGCCTGTTTCCAGCGCCACTCATGCAGCTTCCACCCCGGCTCCCAGTCGCCAGCCTGAAGCAGCGCCAAGCCGAGGTTGAAATGCGCGTCCGCCGAATCGGGCGCAAGTTCGAGCGCGCGCCGGTACTGTGCGATCGCCTGCTCGCTATCGCCTAGCGCAAGCAGCGTGTTGCCGAAATTCAAATGAGCGTCGGGCCACTCGGGCGATGTCCTCAACAGCTCGCGATACACTTCGGACGCGCGTTCCAGATCTCCGCGATCCTCCAACGAGCGCGCACGGTTCAGGCCCGCGCTGCGGAATCCGCCGCGGGCAGCGATCGCGTACTCGCGCTCGGCGTCGTCGTGGTGGCCGGCGAGCTGTTCGAGAATCGCGAGATTGTTGTGAGCTTCCGGGTAATCGGAACGCAATGCGACCGCTTGGCGGAAACAGTCCCGCGCCTCGCCGTTGCGCTGTTGCATCATTCGTATCACGCCCAGGTTGTGATGGCTTTCCGGGTGGAGCGGCCGCGAGGCGATCGCGCGCTCATAGCTTGCCGCCGCGCGATCAAATTGTTCAGTCTGATAAAGCGCATTGGCCAGTTGGAACCAGGCTTCCCCGTTCGCCGGATCAAGGTCCGTCGCGTGAGTGAAGGCCAGGGCCGCTTGCGCATAATCGCCGGATGCGGCAAGCGCCGCGCCGAGTTCTGAAGCGATCTGAGCGTTCAGAGGCTCTCCGGCCAGCGATTGCCGGAAGCACGCCGCCGCTTCGGCTGCCCGCCCCATGTGGAATAGGATGCGGCCGAGGTTGGCGCAATACAGTGGCTCGGGTCCGCCGGCCTGAATCGCCTTCACGATGAGTGCGGCGGCGCGCGTCAGATCGCCCGCGCCCGCGAAGGCCAATCCCGCCAGATGACAGGCCTCGGCATTGGCCGCATCGCGCTTCAGTACGCGATCGAGCAATACGCGGGCGCGCCGCGGATTTCCCGCCCGTATCTCCGCCCCTGCCTGCGCGAGTTGCTTGGCTGTTTTCGTCATGGATGATTCCAGAAAAATGGGCCGCCCCGGTTGAAGCTGTTTTACGGCTTTGCCCGAAGCGGCCTCGAGTTGGAGGACCACTAACCTACACGCGAGTTCTAAAAACTATCCACGGAGCAAGGACAGGATCTGCTGCGGAGCCGAGTTGGCCTGCGCCAGAGCCGCGACGCCAGCCTGCAAGAGGATCTGCGCCTTGGTCATATTGGCGGCTTCGCTCGCCAGATCGGCATCGCGGATGCGCGATTCAGCGGCAGCGAGGTTGCTCAGTTGCGACTGCGCCAGGTTGACGGCGTAGTTGAACTGGTTCTGACCGCGGCCAACAACGGCTTGCGAGGTGCCGAGAGCTTTCACTGCGGTCGCCAGAGCGCTGACGGCTCCCTGCGCCGAGCTTTGGTCGGCGATCGAAGCCGTGCTGCCCTTGGTAGCGTCCGTCGTGGACGCAACCGTGGTGCCCTGCACCGCGCCCGACCCGATTCCCTGGCTGTTGTCGCCCTTGCCGACGCCTACACTGAAGCTGTTCGCCGTGCTGATGAAGCGGATGCCCTCCGCGCCGCCGGACTGCTCTTTCACCGCCACGATCTTCTGCAAGGTCGCGTTGTTGGTCGCCTGCAGCTTGGTGTTGATCGCGTCGATCGCGCCATCGATGGTGGTGGCATTCGTGTTGTCCAACACCACGGACTTGCTCTGCGCTGCGCCGTTCGAATCGTTGGCGCTGAAGGTGAGCGTTTGCGATTGGTTGCCGTATTTGAAACCCGCGAACGCTTGCACATCGGTTTGCGCCACGCCCCCGGCGGTTTGCACGTTCGATCCGGTCAAAGCGCTCTGCGTGTTGTCCACCGCGGCGACGCCTTTGTTGAACCCGAATACGGAAGCCATGCCCGTCGCCGTTCCAGTGAGGGATAGGGTGGCGGTCGCGTCGTTGGCCGCGCCCGCGCTCAACGTCACAGTTCCATCGGGCCCGTTGAGCAGCTTGAAGCTGATTCCGCTTGCGCCAGATGCAACGGCTTGCACACGGGTGTTCAGACCCGCGGTCGTCAAGGCGGTGTTGATATCGGTGATCAACAGCGCTTGCGTCGTATCGTTTCCGTTCAAGGTGAGGTTCGTCGCCGCCACTGAGCCGGCCCGGTCGGTGAACGCAATCTTGAACTGGCCGTTGGTCGAGCTGAAATCGTGGCTGGCGAACGTACCCATCGATGCGGATCCCTGAGTGTTGACTTCGTTCACCCGGAAGCTGGTGCCGCCCGCACCGGAGCTCAGCTGGATCGCGCTCCCGCTGACCGAGGCGACGATGCCGGTCTTGG
Source organism: Bryobacterales bacterium (assembly GCA_038322705.1). Taxonomy (GTDB): domain Bacteria; phylum Acidobacteriota; class Terriglobia; order Bryobacterales; family Bryobacteraceae; genus TMP-7. The sequence continues at coordinate 5,373 of JBBQGC010000090.1, forward strand.
ATAAGGTCGCGTTGTTCGCGATCGCGTCGTTGATCTTTATGGTCGTGGTTGCCGCTGTATCGGTGGTGACCAAGCCCACGCTGAGCGCGACCTTGTTCCCGCCCTGGAGCGAGAACTCGAGCGTTTGATTGCCCGCCGCTGCTGGCGCGGCAAAGTTCGTCCCCGCCAGAACGGTGGTGTTGTCGAACGACCCGACGCTGCTGCCCGCTGCGAAGTTGCCCGCGCCTAGCAGGTTGTCTTTATCGTTTGCCACTTCGAAGCTCACCGCTTCACCCTTGTTGTTGGCGAACTGCAGCGACTGGCCAGCGACGGCGTTGTTCATTGTGATGCCGGCCGCTTGCAATGCGGAACTGGCGGCCACCTTGCTGCTGAGGGAGTCCAGCAGATTCTGGACGGTGGTTGTGCCGGAACTCGTGGACAATGTAAGGTCGACGGGGCTGCTGAGCCCGCCACCCTGCACCCGGACGATGATGCCGTTGGAATGCGAAGCTGTCGCGGTCGCGGCCGCGATCGCCGTCCCAGCGGTGGACGTGTTCTGTAACGCCGCGCCCTCTTCCGCGCTCAAATAGTTGCCCATCAATGCGTTGGACATCTTGTCGCCGGCTTCAGCCTGGAAAGCGGTGGTGCTGGAAGTGAAGGCCAGTTGCTGTTTACCAGTCGCGTCGGTAGTGATGGAAGCAGCGATGCCGGCGTTCTTGAATGCCGTGCTTTGTGCGGTGCCCTGATTGCCGGCTGCCGCGATGGCGTCGTTCACGCGCTGAACCAGGTCCTGCGTGCTCGCCACGCCGGACATATTCACGGAAACCTTCACCTTGGACGAGTCCGCAAAAGCGGGTCCGGCGAAGTAGAAAGCGGTGTTGCCATTCGTCAATGTTGCGACGTTGTTGGCGTTGCCCGCGATCTTGGATACGCTCGTCGTCGAGCTGGCGCCCAGATCGTAAGCCGTCGAACTGACCGCTTGAACGCCCTTCAAGCCCAGGCTCTTGGAATCCACGGTGGACTTGGTCAGATCGATCGACACCGATCCGTTCGTGATCACCTTGGCTCCGTCTGCGCCGCGGCCGCCGCCGACGAACACCGAAAGGCTCTTCGCAAAATCGCCGCCCGTGTTCAGTCCGATGGACTGCGCCTGCCGGTCGATTTCACCGACCACGCTCCCGAATTCGCTGTTCAGCACGGCGCGATCGCCGGTGAAGGTGCTGGAGGCCGATTGCGTTGCCAGTGTGCGGGCCCGGTCCAGCAGCTTGGAGATGTTGCTCATGCCGCCGTCGATGGTCTGCAGGGTGGAGAGCCCGTCGTTGGCGTTGCGCACGCCCTGGCTCAACACGGCCTGGTCGGAACGAAAGCCGTTGGCAACGGCTAAACCGGCGGCATCGTCGCCGCTCTGAACAATGCGCAGGCCCGAGGTGACCTTGTTGATCGTCTTGGCCTGAAAGTCGCTCGTCATGCGCAGGTAATCTTGCGCCTGAAGAGATGTGATGTTGGTGTTAACTGAGAATGCCACAATACGCTCCTTGTATTGAACTCGAGGCCTCGGGTCTAATCGGCCTGGCCTCCGCGGCGTCCTTACCGCGTTCCGTTCTTACAATTTGCTTATCGCGCTTCCCCGGAGTTCCGTGAATAACTTTTTTCGTTTTGCCGCAAAAAATTCGCCAAGCCCGAAATTCGCTCGAGCGAGGGCAGTTCCGCGGCTTCCCGGTTGTGCTCGTGCGTCAAGCGCACCTCCTTGCGCAGAACCGTGACCTCCTGCGGGGCGCGGATTCCCAATTTGACATGGTTCTGTGTCAAAGCGAGAATTTCGATCTCGATATTGTCCCCAATCAGGAGCGATTCGCCCGCGCGGCGCCGAATGACTAACATGCTGCCTCCCGCGCGCCCAAAACGTGCCTGTGCGAATAGCGTCCATCGGGCCGCACAGCCTGAACCGCCCGGCGCGCCGCCAGGTTGACGACCACCGGGGCGAGCAGATTCGCGGTGGCCGGGCCATCGGGCGGGATCGATACGACGGCAAAACACCCCATCGCGTTCGCGCCCGGTACTCGCCCGGAATCGCCAAATCCAAGGGCTTCCAGATCGTCGCCCGTCAAACTCAGTTCGTAAGCCGGGTCAATCGCCAGCATGGGCAACGCCGGCAGGCATACACCGGGCTCGTCCAGGCTCTGCAAAAACACGAGCGGGGCGGATCCGGCGTGCTCGATGATCAGGAACCGCGTCAGATGTTCAAAGGCGGGCAGCCCCGCCGCGAACGTCAAGACCGCGCCTTCCTCATATTCAATGTTGTCGAAATGCTTCGTGGCAGCCTGTGACATCACCGGTATCCCTGCATCTGGCGTGCCACGTGCAACATTGTTATAGCAGCAGGCCGACGCTGGCCGAAATCTCATTCTGCCGCAGCCTGCCATTGGCCAGGGGCAAATCGAATGGCTTGCCGGTCGAATATTGCCGGAAGTCGGCCCGGATTCCGATCATGGAGGTCACTTTCAACTTAATGCCCGCTCCGTAATTGACCCCGAACTTCGTGTTGCCGCCACCCTGCGTCACCGACGCTCCGGGAGGGACAAAATTAGAAAAGTGGACTCCGCCCGTCGCAAAAGGCCGCACGCGCGAGCCTTCTTTGGTCGCGTAGACGAGGAAATTGTAGAACCCCTGGTGAATGGCCATGCCCTGGTCGGCGTTTCCGGCCGAAACCAGTTGAGTCCTGTTGTAGGCATAGCCCACTTCGTGGCCCATCCAGGCGCGCGTATTCAGGGCCAGCCTGAAGTTGATCCGGAACCCGCCCTTTAACTGATAATCGTCAGGACTGCCCGCCGGCGAACCAGCGCCGATCGACTTATTGGTCAAATTTGACGTCCCCCCGCCGATCCAGAATTCAGCGGCCTGTCCAAATGCGGTCCCGGTGAGCGACGCAGCACAGAAGGCCAGAGCGAAAAGTTTCATTGGTCTCCTTAAATATTTGAGGATGCGTGAGATAGCGATGTGGTTTCGTTGACACTTCGCTTTACGATGAAAAGTACTTGCCGGCGGGCTTCACCCGGTATACACTCTATCTTGATGGCATCCCCAGCGTCGATCCGCGACCGCCAGCCCGAACCGGTCGGCATACAGTCCCATGCCATCGAAAACCTGCGCTACATCCGCGAGACCATGGAGCGCGCCGGCTCGTTTACCGCCGTGCCTGGCTGGGGCGGCGTCGTCATGGGCGCCAGCGCCGCCTTGGCCGCGGTGCTCGCCTCGCAACAGGAATCTCGCAACGCCTGGCTGATCGTCTGGCTTGCGGAAGGCGCCTTAGCGCTCGCCATCGGCCTGCTCGCCATGCAGCGCAAGGCACAGGCGGCGCATCTTTCGCTGTGGTCCACGCCTGCCCGCAAATTCCTGTTCAGCTTCGCCCCGGCCACGGCGGCGGGTGCGGTGTTGACGTTCGGCCTGTACCGCGCCGGCATGGTGGCGCCTATTCCTGGCGTCTGGCTGTTGTTGTACGGCACTGGCGTAGTGACCGGAGGTACGTTTTCGGTTCCCGCGGTTCCCGTTATGGGCCTCTGTTTCATGCTGGAAGGCGCGTTCGCGGTATTTGCTCCGCTTCGATGGAGCGACCTGCTGTTGGGCTTAGGATTCGGAGGACTGCACATGATTTTCGGCGTCGTCATCGCCAGGAGGTATGGTGGCTAAACAAAACACAGCCCAGGCCGTTAGGCCCGACAAGTCCGCGGCCGATAGCGCGGTGCGGCGTCCGGCTCCCGCCAAAAAGATCTCGGAACTCGATCGCCTGATACATGAGCGCGTGCGGCTCGGCATTGTCAGCGCGCTCGCAGCAAATGACTCGTTGACGTTCAACGACCTAAAGAAATTGCTCAAAACCACCGATGGGAATCTTAGCGTGCATGCCCGCAAGCTCGAAGAAGCGGGCTACGTGGTGTGCACCAAGTCGTTCTCCGGGCGGATGCCCAAGACCGAGTACCGGCTGACCGCGCAAGGCCGCAAAGCGCTGGAGCGGTATCTCGATCATATGGAAGCGCTGATCCAGGCCATGCGCGAATTGTAAAAAGGGGCGGCCTCCCCCCTTTTTTATAGGTCTGCTTTATGACGGAAAGTACTCTAAATAAATTGCACGTCGGCATCATTATGGATGGGAACGGCCGCTGGGCCGAAGCGCGCGGGCTGCCGCGGATCGCGGGACACCATGCAGGCGCCGGAGCAGTGCGGCGGGCCGTCCAGTCCGCGCCTGAGCTCTCCGTAGGTGTTCTCACCTTGTACGCATTCTCTTCGGACAACTGGAAGCGTCCGGCTGACGAGGTCGAGGCGCTGCTGCGTTTGCTCGAAGAGTATCTGGAGAGCGAGCGCGAGGAGTGTCTGCTGAACGGAGTCCGCCTGCGCGTGATCGGCCGGCGCGACCGACTGTCACCCTCAGTGCGCGCCGCCATACAACGGACCGAGCAGGAGACCGCTGCCGGACGCGAGCTGCTGGTGCGTCTTGCGGTCGATTATTCCGCGCGTGACACTATCCTCGAAGCAGCCGCCCGCCCCAACATCACTCGCGACCAGGTGGCTCGCGCGCTCGGCCCGGATGTCGACCTGCTGATCCGCACCGGCGGCGAGCAGCGCCTGAGCGACTTCCTGCTGTGGGAGTGCGCCTATGCCGAGTTGTACTTCACCAAGTGCATGTGGCCCGACTTCGATGGCGGCGAGTTCGCACGCGCCATTGCCGAATTCCGCGGACGCGACCGGCGCTTCGGAGCGGCACACGTATCGCCTGCCGCCGTAGCCGCTTCTAACGGTGATACGATGCAGTTTCAATGACTCGCAGACAGTTCCTACCCGCCGCCGCGGCCGGCGTGGAAATGAGCGCGCAGACGCCCGCAACACAGCCGCCGGCGCGCTCGATTCTAGAGATCAGCTATTACCGGCTGCGCAACACATCCGACAACCAGCGCCAGCGCCTTTCGCAGTTTCTCGAGCGCTCGTTCACTCCCGCCCTTTCACGCGCCGGAGGCGGCCCGTGGGGCGTGTTCGCCAGCTCGATCGCGCCGGACACGCCATTTATTATGACCGTGGCGCAGTTCCCTTCCCTCGCCGGATTCGAACAGATTCGCGAGAAACTGAACAGCGACGCCGACTTCTCCAAAGCTCTGGAGGCGTTCAACGCGCAGCCTGGATTGGTCTATGAACGCGGCGAGCGAATGCTGCTGCGCGCTTTCGACAGCATGCCGCGAATCGAAGTGCCGCCGGCCGATGCGAAACGGCCCGCGCGGATCTTCGAAGTGCGCATGTACGAGTCGAATAACATGAGCACGCTTCATCGCAAAATCAAGATGTTCGGCAGCGGTGAAATCGCCATCTTCCGCCGTCTTGGCATGCAGCCCGTGTTCTTTGGCGAGATGCTCGTGGGTCCGAAAATGCCCAACCTGGTTTACATGCTCGCCTTCGACGACCTGGCGGCGCGCGAAAAGGCGTGGCGCGCGTTTGGCGGCGATCCGGAATGGAAAAAGCTGCGCGAGACGCCCGGTTGGGCCGACGCCGAGATCGTTTCGAACATCTCCAATTTCTTCGTAACGCCGTTGCCCTTCTCGCAGATCCGCTAGGCGCTCACCTATGCCGAGCAACATCCTGGCCATCGCCGCTCACCCCGGAGACGGCATGTTCACGATGGGCGCGCCGGTCGCGCAGCATATTCGCAATGGCGGCACGGGCGTGTTCGTCAGCTTATCCCTGGGCGAACGCGGGTCGGCGAAGGTCCCCGTTCGCGAGTACGGCGAAATGCAGCGGGCCGCCATGCTCAAAAGCGCCAATGCTGTCGGAGCGGCCGCCGAGTTCCTTACCTATCCGGACGGCGAGATTCCCAGCGGCGACGCGATTGCGTTGAAAGTGTGCGATTGGATTCGCCAGTACCGGCCGCGCGTGATCCTATCGCATTGGAGCGGGAGCTGGCACAAGGACCATCAGAACGCCCACATCGTCACCCGCGATGCCGTGTTCTACGCGGGCCTCAAAAGCCTGACCCGCGAGTTGCCCGCGGCAGGGGGGGCACGCGTTCTCTACCCCGAGAACTGGGAGGACGCGACCAACTTTCTCGCCGACATGTACCTGAACATCACGCCCGTTTTTCGCGAATGGGTGAACGCGTGCGCACTCTTTCCAATGTGGCGGGGCGAAAACGGATTCCGCTACAACTCCTTCTATCAGAGTCTCGCCACGGCCCGCGGCGCTCTTGCCGGATGCGAATACGCCATCGCGCTCATGTCCGACCCCGATCAGCGGACGCGTACCATCACGACCCTCGAATAGTTTTGTCCGAACGCAGCTATTTCGGAGCCAGCCCGATGCCGGAGAGCACACGCTGAAAGCGCGGATCCGATCGAATCGGATCGAACCGATAAATCGTTCCCATATACCGGATGAGTTGACCCGTTCCCTAGCCAAGCCGCTTCTCCACGACATAACCGGTACTACCAGTCCTTCTGGTTCATTCTGCATGGTTGTGGTCACGGCTTCTGTTGGCATTTGTAAGTGTCATAGCTGATCATCCCTATGTCGATCGCCAACAGTGCGTCACAATCCACGCGAACTCAGGATTTTCAAAACGCTCGTCGTAACTCGATCACTTACGATCATAGAAAAAACGATAAACCCGATGGTCGCACCAAGGAGAAGCACACTCCAGATCGTCTGAAGTTGGATCGGCGCAGTTCCGAGTCGCGCGACTACCCTTGAGCCTGCGATGCGCATTACCGTTATCCACAGTGCCCCAACAGCGATTCCAATACCGGCAACAACTATGAAGCCCGTAGTGTCGGCCGACCGGTCTATTGCAACAATCAAGGCAACTGCTGGTGGACACAAAAAGCATATTGCGGTCAACAGATCCCATACCGTGAAGCGCATCAGTTGCAACCTAAGAGGCGGCTAAGTGTTGATCCCGAGGATCCAGCGGCTCCCGTCGCCCCGCCTGCGGCGGCAGCATCAGGCCCCGTCGCCATAAATGCTCCGAGATTCGAACCCTTGCTTGGGTCGAAAAGGTTTTGGATATCTCGAGTCACACTCCAGAACCCTCGAGTTGCAGGCGGATTGATCGCATCGCCGACTTTGCCACCGCTTAGACCCCCGACGGCAAGACCGCCGAGTAGGGAGCCCAAATCGAAGCCTCCGGCACTGTAATTTCCGCTTTTGAAGTTGAGGTAAGCGGAGACGCCGGTCGTAACCCCACCTGCGGCACCAGCAACGAAAAGCACTGTTGACGCGGCCGCTGCCGACACGCCTAAAGCTGGTGCAGCCACCACCACCGCAGTGCCAACGACCACTGCGCCAGCCGCGCCAACCGCCGCACCTTTAACTACACACCATCCGATCTTGCTAGCAGGTTGCCCGTTGTCTGGCGGCGGAGGTGCGGGGTTATCTGCCCGGTCCGGTCCAGGTTCGGGAGGGGCGGGTTCGGGAGGAGCGGGTTCGGGAGGGGCTGGTTCGGGTGAGGCCGGGTCGCCCATCATGGTTGTTGTCGGGTCGATGCCTGGATCAGGCCCACCATCGTACGATGGCCCGTATCCGTTCAAGTCATCTGGCGAACCATCAACCGTCTGCAAGTCCTGGCTATCGATGTTGCTTGACTCCCCACAGTATTCATCACCGGCATCGCAGCCCTCACGACCTCTGGGATCATTAAATCGGATCGGGTCGCCTCCGACATACGCGTATCGGTTCCAACGCTGCGGTCTCCCCAACCTTGCACCTGCGCTGCCCTTGTCCGGCGCAATAAACGCCCCGAACTGGCTCCCGTAATACCGATTGTGCGCATAATCCAACCCAGTCGTCTGATCGCGATAATACGTCCCGAACTTTTCGCGATCGTTCCCCATCCCCGAGCCTTGCTCTTCTCCGAACGGGAAGTACATCGTGTTCGCGCCACTCGTTGCGCGCACACTCCCCAACCGGTCCCGCAACACCGCCGAACCGCGCGCATTCACCAGCTTGCCCGCAAACGTCACGTTCGTATCCATGCTCTGGAACCCTAGCGTGCCGCCCTTACTTAACGGACAGTACACGCCCATGCGATTCCCGCTCGGGTCGTAGAAATAAACCTCTTCCGCCCCCGATGGCATCCGCTTCCAAATGCGCCGGTTACCCGGTCCATAAGCATAGTATTCGGCATTACTATAATTGACTAGCCGGTTCTCGACATCATATCCGTAACTAGCACCCGGTTGATTGGTCAAGTTACCGTTCGAGTCATACCCGATGCCGCCCCCCAGCATACGATTGGTCGCCGGATCGAAAGCCATTGAGAAATACGGCCCCGATCCCTGAGTCACCGCCGAGTTAGTCCGGTTGCCGAACCCGTCGAAGTTGAAACTCAGCCCCCATTGCGAAGGATCCGTTGTCGCCGCACTACTCAACCGGCTCAGTGAGTCATAGGAGTAAGTGACCTCCTGATTGCTCATCCAATCCTTGGACTGAGTTATCTGTCCGTTGTTGGCCGTCGGCGAGTAGCGGTACTCCATATCCAGCATCCCCGGCACGGTCTGACGCGTCATCTGCCCGCGCGCATTGAATGACCGGGTCTCATTCCAATACCCCGTCCCATTCCATACGCCAATCTGCCCCAGCCTACCATCCGCGTTCCAATTGACGTTATTCACCCACGTACGCAACCCGCTATCGGTCAGTGAAACCGGCCGCGCCATCGAATCGAATCCGTAGGTGTAGGTCGTCCCGCCGTTCGGATATTGCTTCGAAGTCAACTGCCCTTCGTTGTTGTAAGTGAACGACGCATTCAGGTCAGCATCGTTACTACCCCGGTTCATCCGCAACCGCTTGCCTGTCATCCGCCCCGCGGGCGTATAACTGTACATGTCGGTAAATAGCGTCGCAGCAGAACAAGTACTCCCGCCGTACTGCATCCCGGTAACTCGCCCCACTGCGTTCAAGCTATAGGACCCGTCATACGGATTCGTATCCCACGAATACGTATCCCGCTGGCACGGATCCTCACTGACGCCATTCGGGTAACGCCGTACCTGAGTAACTCTCCCCATCGAGTCATAAGAGTACGCGACCTTTTGACCCTTCGCATCCGTGCGCGCCGCCACCGATCCATCCGCATTGTACGTGTAGGAAGCCAGCCCGCTCTCCGGATGCTGCACGCTCGACAACCGCTGCGTAGCAGGATC
>JBBQGC010000091.1:0-14095 GCA_038322705.1 Bryobacterales bacterium
GTGAAGCTCTGGAGCGGAGGCCTTGGGCATTCAAACGCGAAGACCGCCCGAAGGGCGCTCCAATTCCTGCGCAGTGCATGCTTCATGCTTGAGGGGCAGCAATCTGAGAATGGAAGGGGCATCCGTTGTGACCCGTTACACCGAACCACCGAAGCCCTTCTCCGTTACGACGTACTGCCGACGCTTTTCCCCAGGCCGGTCACACCAACATCGGGTTCACGAACGGCTTCCGGTTCTCACCGCCCATACCGGCGGGACCCATTACCGAAGCGGACCTCTGGAACATGCTTCCGCTCGAAGCAAAATGAAAGCCGGCAAAGCGACGGGCGCTCAACTGAAGGCATACATCGAGCATGAAATGGAACTCGTGTTCTCGAGAGACCCGTTCACTCGTCGGGAATCAACATTGTCTTTCAGGCGAAGGCGGCTCAGGGCCAACGGATAAAAGACGTGAAGATCGAAGGCGCGCCACTCGACCTGCACGTGTCTATACCATCGCCGGATGCGAACGCGACGGAGAACCGATTGACGTAATCTGCCGCTTACGGCGCAGGATCCGCACTATCTCACTGGAACCGTTCACGCCGTCTTGCGCCAGTACCTGCACGCACACTCGCCCATAAAGTCCGCTCGCAATGGACGCGTTCGCGCCACCGACCTTCCAGACACAGTGTGGTCGCAGTATGGGCTTCTGCAGCGGCTTTGGCACATTCCCGGAGACGCCCACGCCGTCGCAGTCCCCGGCAATTGAATTCGAGATGAGGATCAGGTAGCCTTTGTCACGCGAGCCGGAGAGTGTAGTGTCCAACAAGTAGCTGCACGATAGAGCGGCCCTGTCTCCTACACATGGTGGTGCTGGTGATCAACATACTACCTTCGCCTGTCGCGCGCGAACCCAACTCACGGCGTAGCAGGCGCAATCTCCACCGGCGCCGCGGGGTCCACCTCTATCGGCCCCGCCCAACGGAACGCAATCACCGCCAGCGGCGGCAACGTGATCGCGATGCTCTGCGGCTGTCCGTGAAAGAACACCGCTTCCGCCTTGGCCCACTCCGCGCCGTTGCCCATGTTGCTGCCGCCGAACATTTCCGAATCGGTGTTGAACACTTCCCGGTAGTAGCCCGGCTTCGGAACCCCGACTCGATACTGAAGCCGCGGCTCAGGAGTAAAATTGCAAACGAAAATCAAAAAATCCTTGCGCCCTTCGCTCCAACGCGAGAAAGCGATAATCGAATTCTCGACGTCGCGGAAATCAATCCACTCATAGCCATTGAAATTGAAATCGACTTCCCATAGCGCGGGCTCCCGGCGATAAAAGCGGTTCAACTCGCGCACCAGCGTCTGCAGCTTGCGGTGATAATCGAAATTCAATAACTCCCATCGCACGCTCGCATCGTGATTCCACTCCTCGAACTGGCCGATCTCGCTGCCCATGAACAGCAGCTTCTTGCCGGGATGCGCGTACATATAGCCTAAAAACGCGCGCACGTTCGCGAAGCGCTGCCATTCATCGCCCGGCATCTTCCCGATCAACGACTTCTTGCCGTGCACCACCTCATCGTGCGAGATGGGCAGCACGAAATTTTCGGTGAAGGCGTACAGCAGGCTGAACGTGATGCTGTTGTGATGATACTTGCGGTGGATCGGGCTCTCGGAGAAGTAGTGCAGCATGTCGTGCATCCACCCCATATTCCACTTCATCGTGAACCCGAGCCCGTTCAGATACACTGGCCGCGAAACTCCGGGAAATGCGGTGGACTCCTCGGCGATCGTCACCGCGCCGGGCACTCCGTGCGCCAGCTCATTGAAGCGCTTCAGGAACTCGATCGCTTCCAGATTCTCGTTGCCGCCGTACATGTTCGGCACCCACTCGCCCGGCTTGCGCGAGTAATCGAGGTACAGCATCGACGCCACCGCATCCACACGCAGACCGTCGATATGATACTGCTTCAGCCAGAACAGGCCGTTCGAGATCAGAAAATTGCGCACCTCGGCGCGGCCGTAGTTGAAGATCAGCGTCCCCCAATCGCGGTGCTCGCCCTTGCGCGGATCGGCGTGTTCGTAGAGCGCAGTGCCGTCGAAAAACGCCAACCCGTGGGCGTCCTTCGGGAAGTGGCCGGGCACCCAATCCACGATGACGCCGATTCCATTGCGGTGGCACTCATCGACGAAATACATGAAGTCCGTGGGCGTTCCGAACCGCGCGGTCGGCGTGAAAAATCCGGTGACCTGATAGCCCCACGATCCGGAATAAGGATGCTCCATGATGGGCAGCAACTCCAGATGCGTGTAGCCCATCTCCTTGGCGTACCCGACCAGCGAACGCGCCAGTTGGCGGTACGTGGTCCACTCGTTTCGCGGGCCGCGCATCCACGATTCCAGATGCACTTCGTAGATGGAAACGGGGTGCTTCAGCAAATCGCTGGCCCCTCGCGCCTCCATCCATTCCTGATCGCTCCACTCGTACTTGGACAGGTCGCGAACCACCGACGCGGACTTCGGCGGCACTTCGGAGCCGAACGCGTACGGGTCCGCTTTCTGCTGCCGGTAGCCGTGCACCCGCGAGCGCACCGCGTACTTATAAGCCGTCCCTTCGCCCAAACCGGGGATGAACAGTTCCCAAATACCGGCGGTGCGCGAACGCATCGGATGGCGGCGCTCGTCCCACTCGTTGAAGTCGCCGATGACGCTCACCATCTCCGCGTTCGGAGCCCATACGCTGAAGCGCACGCCCGCAACACCGAGGCTGGTGACGATGTGGGCGCCCAACATGAGATACGAGGCGTGGTTCGTGCCTTCCGCATGCAGGTGCAGATCGAAGTCGGTAAGCATCGGCGGAAACCGGTACGGATCTTCGAGCTCGATGGTCGCGCCGTTCCATAGCTTCGCGCGCAGACGGTAAGCCCCCGGATCGGTTCCGAGCGCAACCGTGAAGAAACCATCGGGGTGCAGTTTGTTCATCGCCAGAACGGACTGCCCGGTGAGCAGTTCCGCCGACTCGGCTTGCGGGAGAAATGCGCGTACCTGCCAGCCGTTGCGCTGCCGGCCGGGCCGTACTAAATGAGGGCCGAGAATCCGGAACGGGTCGCCGTGGTAGCCGCCGGCGATCGCTTCCACTTCTGCGTTGGTCATCGACGTTATTATGACAACAAGTGCCCGACTTCTTTCGCAAGTGGCCTAAAGCGGAGTTGCATCTGCATCTCGAGGGATCGGTGGAACCCGCCACTCTGCGCGAAATGGATCCGTCGCTCACGGCTGAAGAGATCGCCGCCGCGTACGCGCACGCCGATTTCGCCGGGTTCCTCAAAAGTTACGCGTGGCTCTCAAAGCGCATGCGCACTCCGGAGCATTATGCGATCGCCACGCGCCGGCTGCTCGAAACATTGGCGGACCAGAATGTTTCGTACGCCGAGATCACATTATCGGCCGGAGTCGTATTATGGAAGGGCGACGAGTTCGCGCCCATCTACGAGGCTGTGCAGCACGAGGCGGTGCGCTCGCGCGTGCAGGTGCGCTGGATCATCGATATCGTCCGGCAGTTTTCGATGGAAGACGCCTGGCGCGTCGCGGGGCTCGCGGCTGAGCGCGTCGACGACGGCGCCATCGCGATCGGCATCGGAGGCGACGAAGCCCGCGGACCCGCCTCGCAGTTTGCCGAGATCTACGAGTGGGCGCGCGATCAAGGTCTTCATCTGCACGCGCACGCCGGCGAAACCACGGGACCCGAAAGCGTATGGCAAGCTCTCGAGATCGGCGCCGAGCGGATCGGGCATGGCATCCGGTCGACCGGCGACCCTGCCCTGCTCCAATACCTGCGCGTGCATCGCATCCCGCTCGAGATCTGCCTCACCAGCAACGTCGCCACCGGGTCCATTCCGTCGCTTGACAAGCATCCGATCCGGACTCTTTACGATGCCGGAGTTCCCATCATATTGAATACGGACGATCCCGGTCTTTTCGATTGCTCCCTGGACGGGGAGTTTGAGTTGGCCCGCCAGCAGTTCGGATTCACCGAAGCCGAGCTTCAGGGGATCGCGCGCAATGGCTTCCGATTCGCGTTCGAGCGTTCCGTCTCGGCTTGGGCCAAATCGATGGACCCGTTCGCCACCGCCTGAGCCTCAGGCCAGCAATCGCGTGATCGCGTCCGCGTCGTTCGGAACAACCTCGGGGCGGTTCGCGAAGGTCGGAGCGATCAACGAGCCATCGGGCGCCTTCAACTGCCCGGTGTGGTAGCCATAGACGTAATCGGGATCCTTCAGTACATTGCCGGTGAGGACCGCGACGACGTCAGCATCGTGCCTGATCGCTCCGGAAGCTGTTAATTTGCGAATCCCGGCCAGGGTTGCGGCCGAAGCTGGTTCACACCCGATGCCCGACCGTCCGATGATCGCTTTTGCATCTGCGATCTCTTGCTCAGATACCTTTCCTGTCAATCCGTTAGTCGCGGTTAGCTCATGTAATGCTTTAGGCCAGGATACCGGGTCGCCGATCTTGATCGCGGTGGCTAGGGTAGAGGGATGATCAACGGACCGAAACGCGGATCGCCGTTGCATGAACTCGTGGAATGGCGCCGCGCCCTCGGCTTGTATCACGGCCAGCCTGGGAATTTTCGAAACGAACCCAAGCGCCAGCAGTTCCCGCAGTGCCTTACCGAATGCCGAGACATTCCCTAGGTTTCCGCCGGGCAGGACGATCCAATCAGGCACTGTCCAATCGCGCTGATCCAGCATCTCGATCACGATGCTTTTCTGGCCTTCGATGCGGAATGGGTTGATCGAGTTCAGCAGGTAAATCCCAATCTTTTCAGCGATCGCGCGAACTAAAGCGAGGATTTGGTCGAAGTTCGCGCCTTCCACTTGCAGCGTTCTCGCTCCGTACTCCAGCGCCTGGGCGAGTTTTCCATACGACACCGCCCCATGTGGGATAAAGATGATCGGCTGCAGTCCTCCGGCGCTCGCGTACGCCGCCATGGATGCCGACGTATTTCCGGTGGAGACACAGGCAACGCGCTGCATCCCCAAACTGCGCGCCTGAGCGGTCCCGCACGTCATGCCGTTGTCCTTGAAGGAACCGGTGGGATTGAAGCCCTGATGCTTGAAGGTAATGTGATCGAGACCGCCGTACAAGGCGGCCTGGGGTGCCGGAAGTAGCGGCGTATTCCCTTCCCGCAGCGTGACGATGTGCCTGTCCGAGTCGAGAAACGGGAACAGTTCGCGATAACGCCACACGCCGCTCTGTTCGAGGGCGGCGTTGTTCATGCGCCTCTCGCGCCAGGTTCGTTTGCATGCCGAGGGGTCGATGCTATCGAAGTCGTATCCGGCTTCGAGAAGTCCGCCGCAAGCCGTGCAACTATATATGACCGAGTCAATCGGGTACTTCGAGCGGCACTTCGCCTCGAAGCATTGAAGGAATGCTGCCATGAAACCCCGATTATAACGGTTGGAGGCTGGCTCAAAAATGGGAAAGCCCCGAAACGAGTGTTTCAGGGCTTAGGAATCCGGCCGGGAGGGCTTCTGTGTTAGGTGTCGTCGGCAGTCAGGGTAAAGTGAAGTCAGACTAGCGGGTCGTATGCGGAGCGACCTGGATTCCCAAGCCCCTTTTCCCTTTTTCATTCGACTATCTAACAGCAAACGATTTGCCAAATCGATTCGGCCCAAAAATTGGTGCCCGCACGATTTTGACCCTGTAAATTTTTCGGTAAGATGCAATTAGTTCCAGGTAAGTGTACGGCACATTATTCCACGCTCCCTCAGCGAACCGGAGCCGGAACCGTTCCCGGAGCATTGGCAGCAGCTCCGCCACCGCCCGGCGCATCGAGTACCGGAATGGGGCTAGGCGCCTGAGGAATAACGCCTTTCAGTGCGTCTTCGATACGGATGCTGTTGGCGTCGAGCGTCTGTCCGGTCGCCAGGTCGAGTTGAGTCCGCGCTCGGGCGTACGTGGCGAGCGCTTGAACCCTGGCGCCTTCCGCAGTCGCCAGATCGCGTTGTGCCTGTATGACGAGGAACACAGTCGAGGCGCCCAGTGCGTACTTTTTCTGTTCGGCGTCCAGGGTCTGCTCCTGTAAAATGCGGTTCTTTTCGGCAGCCTGGTACCGGGCACGAGCCTGCTGCAAAGCGATCAGGGCGTTCTGGACGTCGACACGCACGTTGTTGATCTGTCGCTGATACTGCAGCTCGCCTTGGCGCAGGTTCAATTGCGCCGTGGTGTAATCGGCCTGGGCTGCGCGGTTGCGGATAGGAATCGTCAGAGCAAACCCGGCGCTGTAGTCGGGGAAATTGCGGCCGAACAACTGGCCCAGAACCGTTCCATACCCGCCTAAAAGAAACGGATCGACCGCACTCGTGCTGCGCGGCACGAGGTTGCCAGTCACGGCATCGCGGATAGGCGCGGAGTTGATCGAGCCAGCCTGGCCACGATTGCGGAGGTCCACGAAACCGTCAATTGTCGGCAGTAGTGCGTTTCGCGTCCCCTTCAAAGCGATGCGGGAATTATCGAGCTGGATTTGCGTTTGAGCCAGTTCCGGACGCGTATCGAGCGCCTTCGAAGTCAGATCCTGGATCGGCTGGATCGGCTCGACGTCGGGCATCCTGATCTTATCCGTCGGTATGATCCGCACCTCGGCAACGGTCGGACTGGCGACGCCATTCCGGCTGATCGCATTCTTCAGGATCGTCTCCTGCTGTAAGACATTGGTTTCAGAAGTGGTGAGATCTTGTTCACGCGCTGCCACTTCCGCCTCGGCGCGAACGATCTCAATCGGAGCGAGCGTGCCGATTTCTACCTGCTTCTTATTGTCGTTGTACAGCTTCTGCGCCAGCCCCAGCGCCTGCTTTCTCACGATCACATCCTCGTTGTAGGCGACGAAATCCCAGTACAGCCCGATCACGTTTGCGACGGTATTGATCGCCTGCTGTTTGAATAGGAGGTCGGAGACGTGGAGATTGTTCTTTGCGATCCGGATGTTGCGGCTGTTTACCGCTAATCCGAAGCCTTGCAGCAGGTGCTGCGACAGGTACAGTTCCATATTGGAACTGGTTACGGGATTGAAATCGTTGCGCGAGTTGTTCGTATCCTGCAGGTTATTGTTGAAGCCGAGTTGGGCCGTCGTGCCCGTCAGAAACTGCTGCTGTACGCCGAAGTTGGCGAGCTTCTGGCGGGTGACGAGCGTGTTCGTGCCCGTCAGGAAGTTGGTCGTCTGAGGCGTTGTGAAGTGGCCGAATTGAATGCTACCGGTCAACGCCGGGTCAAGGCTGAGCGGCGCTGGACCGGAGTTGGAGCTGACCACGTTGCTATTCGCAGTCGTCGCGCTGGTGCTGCTGCCGGCGGAAGGGGCGACCGTGGATCCGCCCGCGCTCGCCGCGCCCGTCGACAGGTTCGTATTGATACCGCGGATGAGCGAGCCAGCGCGTGCCCGTAGCAGATCGGCTTGGGCCAGGGGCGACGAGTATCGCTGAATTTCGATATCTATGTTATTTTCCAACGCCGCAGCAATGCAGTCTTGAAGCGATAGATAAAGCTTCCCTGCACGCACCAGCGATTCCAGGCGTGATGAATTGGAAACGTTAATCGGCGCGACGCTTGAGCCTTCATACCATCGAGAGAATGGCCCGATGTTAAAGCGGCTACGTGGTGGCTCGTTTTGCGTTCCGCTTTGCGCTTGAGCTGTGGGCAATGCCAGTATACCGGCACAAAGAATAGCGAGGGTAGATTGGAACCGTCTCATGTGTTTGGATCGCATCCTTGCAGTACGCCGCTAAGCGCGGGAATCGAAGCGATTGCTTCGCTTTACTCCATGGTAACAAGGCATTTACAAAATCGTACCAGCATGAACCGGCACTGTGTTCCAGAACGAAACACCAGTGCTCCAAAGCGGTACAGAGAATGGGCGCAAACCCGCCTGGCGACGTTACCCCGCTTTGCAAGTCGCTGAACATATTAGTCATATCGGACTGGCTCCGGGTTTGCATTAACTCGAGTCGCATGCTGAATCCACTTGCAGGGCGCATCGAGCATTACATGGACCTGTTGAGCACGCGCCAGAAGCTCGTGGCCTCAAACCTCGCCAACGCCGACACGCCCGGATACCGGACCAAGGATATCGACTTTCAATTCGAATTCATGAGCCAGATCGAAGGACTCTCGCCGCAGGTTTCCGAGGTGGGCGGATTACAGGTGAAAAACGATGGGAACGACGTCAGCATGGACCGCGAAAACAGGCTTTTAGCCGAGAACGCGATCCGGTTCAACCTGGCCTCGACCTTAATGAAGTCGCAATTAAAGATGATGCGTTCGGCCATTCAGGAAGGTAAGTGATGAGTCTGTTTTCCTCTTTATCGGTCAGTGCTTCGGGCATGTCGGCCCAGCGGGCGCGCGCGGAGCTGCTGGTCCAGAATCTTGCGAACGCCGAGACCACGCGAACGCCCGACGGCGGACCGTACCGCCGCAAAGACGCGGTGTTTTCGAGCGCCGATCAGGCCTCGCCCTTTTCGGCGGTATTCCAGAACGAACTGTCGACCGGCGTTGCCATCTCCGATGTTGTTGAAGACACGCGCGATCCCGTACGCCGTTTCATGCCCGGCCATCCCGATGCGGACAAGGAAGGCTACGTCGCTTTCCCCAACATCAACCCGGCCGAGGACATGGTCGACCTGATGGGCGCCTCGCGGGCTTACAGCGGAAATGTGGCAGCGATGAGCGCCATCAAGGACATGATCCACCGTTCGATCGACTTGATGAGGTAACCGATGGCACCGATTGCGCCCGTCTCAACCATCCTGAATGTACCCGTTCCGGCACGCGCCGGCGCTGCGGGTGCGGCCCAGCCGGGCGTGTTCCAAAATGTCTTGAACCAGAGCGTGCAATCTGTAGAAAACGCAGGCGGGAACGCAGCAGCCAGCATCGACCGGTTTCTCTCCGGCGAAGGCGAGGAGTTGCATCACGTCGCGATCTCGGCCCAAGCCGCCGAAATGTCGTTCGACCTCTTTATGCAGGTGAGAAATAAGGTGGTTCAGGCCTACCAAGAAGTTATGCGGATGCAAATCTGAAACGAGATTCGGCTGAGAAACGGCAATGGACCAACTGAGACAACTCCTAATGCGGCTCACGATGCGCCAAAAGATCACGATTGGCGTGGTCGCCGCTGCGGTGATCGCTGGTCTGGTGTCGTTGTCTCACTGGAACAAGGAGCGGGATTTCAAGCCGCTGTTCACCAACTTGGCCGCCGAAGATGCCGGACAGGTGGTGGCGCGAATTCGCGAAGGCGGTGTCGAGTACCGGCTCTCGGAGAACGGCACAACGATCCTGGTTCCCTCCTCGAAGGTGGCCGACATGCGCCTCCAATTGGCGTCCGCTGGTTTGCCCAAGACGGGCCGGATCGGCTTCGAACTATTCGACAAAACGAACTTCGGGGCGACGGACTTCACCGAGCAGGTCAACTTTCACCGGGCGCTGGAGGGGGAACTGGAACGCTCGATCAATTCGTTGGCCGAGGTGGAACAAGCTCGGGTCCACATCACTTTTCCCAAGGACTCCATCTATCTCGAGAATCGCCAACCTGCCAAGGCGAGCGTTTTGGTAAAGCTCCGGCCGGGAGCGCGACTGTCGAATCAGAACGTTCTGGCGATTTGCAATCTAACGGCAAGTGCCGTCGAGGGACTCACGGCCGACGCCATCTCGGTGCTAGACATGAACGGCAACCTTCTGAGCCGCCCGAAGAAGACGGGTCTACCGGACGGATCCGAGCCGAGCGAGGGAGTGCTGGAGTACAAGCAGAAGGTCGAGCGGGATCTGCTGACCAAAATCAACGGGACGCTGGAGCCCCTGTTAGGCGCCGAAAAGTACCGCGCAGGCGTCACAGTGGACTGCGACTTCACCAGCGGCGAACAGAGCGAAGAGACCTTCGATCCCACCAAGTCGGTGATGACCACGTCGCAGAAGACGGAGGACGGAAGCACGTCGCTGGCGGCGGCAGGGGTTCCAGGAACCGCATCGAACCTGCCGCGCGGAGCGGGCCGGGCTTCCGGTGGCGGCACGGGAATGAACCGGCGGACGGAAAACATCAGCTTTCAGTCCAGCCGCCTGGTAAAGCATTTGAAGCTGCCCCAGGGATCGGTGAAGCGGATCTCGATTTCGGTTCTCCTCGACCAGAACGTCCGGTTCGAGAAGAACCGCAAGGTCATTGAGCCGCCTAGTCCCGAGAAGTTGAAGGTGGTGAAAGACTTGACTGCGGGTGTTGCAGGCATTCAGACGGATCGCGGCGATCAGGTGATCGTCGAGACGTTCCCGTTCGAAGCGACGATCAACGCCCAACCGCAGGGATCCGAGGGCCCCGCAACGCCTAAGCAGGTCACCTCGCCGGCGCCCTGGATGCCGGCCTGGATGCAACAAGCGGCTAAATACGTCAGCCTGCCCGTGCTGCTCGGGATCGGCGTGGCCGCGCTCCTGATTGTATGTGTCGCGATCGGCTGGATATTCTCGAAAATGCGAAAACCGAAGACTGCGCCGCCTGCCGCCAACCAGGAAATTCCCGCGTCCGCACGGAATGCTCTGGGGGGCCCAGATTTAGAGCAACAAATTGAAGCGAAGATTGCCCAGCAAGCGGCACTAAAAGATCAGCAGGCCCGGGACGTTCTGAGTTCGTTGAAGCTCCCGGCTGTAAAGACGAAGAAGACGGAAGTATTAGCCAAACACATCAACGCGGAGGCCAAGAAGGATCCGATGGCAATGGCGCAGGTGGTCCGGACTTGGTTGAACACCACTGATTACGAACGTTGACAAAGAAGAGCGGATGTCGGGGTTGCGGAAGACCGCAATCCTGCTGATTACGCTGGGCGAGGAAGCCAGCTCCGAAATCCTCCGTCAATTGGACGAGGAGGAAGTCGAACAGATCGGCCGCGAGGTGGCGCGCGTGTCCGTTATCTCAACGGAACAGTCCGAGGGGATCCTCGAGGAGTTCTACGAGATGGCCGTCGCCCACGATTACGTGGTGAAGGGCGGCGTGGAACATGCCCGCAAGATGCTGATCTCGGCGTTCGGACCGGAACAGGCTAAGCGAATGCTCGACCGGCTGATGAAAACGCTGGGCAGCGAATCGGCCAACTTCGATGCGCTGCAGAAAGCCGATCCGCAGCAACTCGCCAAGTTCATCCACAGTGAGCACCCTCAAACCATCGCCCTCATCCTTTCCCACCTGAATCCATCGCAGGCTGCGGGTCTGCTATTTTCGCTTCCGCCCGAGCTGCGCAGCGATGTTTCGATGCGAATGGCGCACCTTGACCAGATTTCTCCGGAGATCATCCTGAAGATTGCTAGCGTGATAGGGTCAAAACTTAAATCGTTGGGCGAGGTATCGCGCGAGGCCTACGGAGGCGTGCGCGCGGTCTCGGAGATGTTCAACCGCATGGACTCGAACACGAGCAAGGAGATCCTCGAGAAGATCGAGACCAGCGATCCGAATCTGGTCGAGACCATCCGCCACCTGATGTTCGTGTTCGAGGATTTGATGTTGCTGGATCAGGCTGCGATCAAGGAGCTGCTCGGCAAGATCGACCGTAAGATCCTGACGATCGCGCTCAAAGGCACGAGCGATCAATTGAAGAATCACATGCTGGAAGCGATGTCCCAGCGCGGCGCCGAGATGTTGCGCGAGGACATGGACGCTCTGGGTCCGATCAAGATCAAGGAGGTTGAGGCCGCGCAGCAGCAGATTATTGCCGTGGTGCGCCAGTTGGAGAGTGAAGGCGTGATCAGCTTGAAGGGAACTGCCGGGGAGCAGTATGTGGTGTAAAGAATGGCTTCACGGCTGATCACAACCGGAACCGCGGCGGCGCAACCGCTGGTCTGGCGCGGGACGGCCGATGCTGGCCGGGTCCAATCGGCGGCCCCCACGAGCCAAACGCGAACTGGCGAAAACGAACCCGAGCGCGTGTTGATCGCCCAGCTAGCCCGTATTCAAGAACTGGAACGGGAGCTGGAACTCCGGCCACGGAAGGCTTACGAGCAAGGGTACGCCGAAGGACAAGCGGCAGGAGCGAAACAGGCTAACTCGGCCATCGAGCCTATGCTTGCGAAACTGGGCCAGAGCCTTCAAGAGCTCGCGGGCGTGCGGCGAAAGCATCTGCTCGACTCCGAACAGGATGCGTTGCGGTTGGCGATTGCGGTCGCAAAAAAGGTATTGAACCGGGAACTCTCCGTCGATCCCGAATCGTTATTGGGGATCGTAAAAGCTGCGTTTGAGCGGATGGAGGCACGGGACATCCTCAGTGTTCGTCTGCATCCGAACGAGGCTCCCGTGGTCGAGCGCTACCTGGCGGCGAGCGGAATGCCGTCGCGCATCGAAGTGATTCCGGATCATGCCTTGGAGCGCGGCAGCGTGATCGTCGAGACGTCGCGGGGCAGCCTGGACGCCTCGGCATCGACACAATTGCGGGAGATCGAGCGTGGACTCGTGGATGTGGTGAGGCGAAGTTCCTGATGCAAATCGAAAGTTACGCGCCCGCCCTCGAGCGGATGGACCCGATGCAGTGGAGCGGCAAAGTCGCGCGGATGATCGGGCTACTGGTGGAATCCGAGGGGCCGGCCGCGGCGATCGGCGACTTCTGCGAAGCAATTGTCTCGGACGGGCGCCGCATACGCACACAAGTGATCGGCTTTCGCGATGGGCGCGTGCTCTCGATTCCGCTCGAGGAGACCGACGGGCTGCAGTTGGGCGACACCATCGTGGCTCGTAAGGAAGCGGCGCGAGTGGCCATGGGTCGAGGGCTTCTGGGCCGTGTCTTGGATGGATTCGGCAATCCGCTGGACGGCAAACCACCCATTAGCGCGCAGGCTCAATACGATCTGTTCCGTGCACCTCCGGGTCCGCTCGAGCGCGAGCCGATCACCGACCGCCTGATCACCGGCATTCGTGCGATCGACAGCCTGCTCACGATCGGCAAGGGACAGAGGATCGGCATTTTCGGAGGAAGCGGCGTTGGTAAGAGCACGCTGTTAGGTGCGATGTCGCGGCAGAATTCAGCGGACGTGAGTGTGATCGCGCTGATCGGTGAACGCAACCGCGAGGTGCGCGATTTCCTCGAAGGCGAACTGGGCGCGGACGGACTCGCGCGTAGCGTGGTAATCGTAGCGACATCGGACCGCCCTGCCCCGCTCCGGATTCGCGCCGGATTCGTGGCTCTCACGGTCTCGGAGTTCTTTCGCGATCAAGGGGAAGATGTGCTGCTCGTGATGGACTCGGTCACGCGGCTTGCGATGGCGCAACGCGAGATTGGACTGGCCGCGGGCGAGCCGCCGAGCCAAAAGGGATACACGCCATCCGTCTTCAATCTACTGCCCCGCGTCTTCGAGCGGGCCGGAAGGTTCCTGACCGGTTCAATCACCGGGTTCTTTACTGTGCTGGTGGAAGGCGATGATTTCAATGAGCCGATCAGCGACGCGGTGCGCGGAATCCTGGACGGGCACATTATCTTGTCTCGCGATCTTGGAGCGGCGGGGCATTATCCAGCGATCGACGTGTTGAGTTCGGTCAGCCGGCTGGCATCGCGGGTCTCGACTCCCGAGCAGAAGCAGGCGGCGCAACGGCTCCGGGCCGCGCTGGCCGATTATCAGCGGTCGGAAGATTTGGTGAACTTGGGCGCTTATACGGCCGGGGCGAATCCGAAGCTCGACGCCGCTATTCAGATACGCCCGCAATTGCTCGATTTTCTTCGTCAGGGTGCAAGCGAAGTGTCGAGCTTCGATCAAACGCTGGAGCGAATGGTCGCCTTGGCTGGGAGGCTGTAGGGACGCGGCGAAGGAGCCGCAGATGAACTGCACATGGAATGATAGGGCCGCAGATAAACGCAGATGAACGCCGATAACCGGGGTGTCCCCCTAACGTGAGACACAGAGCAAAAGACGCACTTACCGTTCGATGATAAATCGTTCCCTTTTTTCTGTCCAGCATTTTATGATCGCTAGCAGCCCGTGGTTAAAGTGTCTTCTGGAGCAGTATGGGGATTTCGGTCAGTTTTCGGGGGTACCTAAACCATCAAGCACCCGCTGGCAGCGCGTTGTACCGCGTCTGTGAAGGTCAAGTTCTGCCCATTTCACGCCG
>JBBQGC010000092.1:0-14079 GCA_038322705.1 Bryobacterales bacterium
CGTCAAAACGCTACCGCGACGTATCCGCTTGCGAATACCAGTGACCGCCGCCATGCCGTCCCTGGCGAAGGCGGCGCGCAGCGCGACGATGGTTGGCCGCGAAACGTTCAATTGCTGCGAGATGGATTGATTGGCTACCCCCTGATGGGCCAACAACAGGAGGCGACAACGTAGCGCCACCTTTTGAGAGGAATTGCCGCTGCGGACCAGCGCTTCGAGTTCCTGCTTCT
Organism: Bryobacterales bacterium; assembly: GCA_038322705.1. GTDB lineage: Bacteria > Acidobacteriota > Terriglobia > Bryobacterales > Bryobacteraceae > TMP-7. The sequence goes on from JBBQGC010000092.1 coordinate 231, forward strand.
GGTTGGCGCTCACGGCCAGCGGGGCCGCTATGGTGAACATGCCTGAGTATAGACCCGCGGCAATCAATTGTAAATAATTATATGAGACAGGACCCTAGCTGGTCCGTCACGGCGCTGATGTAAAGCTTTTCGAGGGCCTCGCAGTCAGGAAGGCTTCCACTCTGATGCTGGGCCTGGGGCGTCGCAATTCAGAGCGGCAGCCAACTCATTCTGAGATTAGAGGGTCACATCCCGAACGGGCATCGGGCTACTCGAAGGCTCGATGTCGATCTGCTGGAACGGTGACTGCTTCATAGCCGCGATTATGTCGGCGCCAGTTCGTTTTGCGGGCGCGGTCGCGCGTAATGCGTCGAGAATCACATCCTCTGCGTTCGTGAAAGGTCCGCTCGCCAACCGCTCATGGATCAAAGCCTCAACTTCGGGTCTGGTGATCTGAATGGTCATGTTAGCTCCCTTCGAATTGACAGTAGCGGATGAAGATGGCCTTGTCCGAGCGACGTCTGGCTATCACATCGCGCAACCCTGGACGTGAAACCCTTACGGTCCCTCCGCTCGGGGGAGACCGATATGCTTCCACGGTGACTCCTTGATCGGGGGACGCTGCTGAACATTTACCATACACGGCGCGGACCAGCTTCGGGCCAATCCCGTGAAGTGTTACGAATCCGGAGCACGCGCACTTCGTCTCGCTGTTTTCGTATACGGCGATATAAGGCCAAGGAGCGAAAAACAACTCACGGGTATCTGCCACCAACCCGACCCGGCCACGGTTCGGAAACTTACGGAGCGCCGCGACGCCCCGGTAGATAGTGCGAGCGACGCGCTGCGCCGCTCCGGCATTTTCACCGCGGATGCGGGCAACTATGGCGGCGAGATCGCTTGCCGCGTCAGTTGTCCAACGAACGCGCATCTATGAGAGGAACAATTTTTCGATACGTTCAGCAACCACGTCGTGCTCCAGCAAATCCTCAGCGCGCCCTGATGCCCGGCCACGCTCGACCGCTTCGACAAAGCGGGCATCGTACTCCACCAATTGAGCGATCGTTTCCCTGGCCAGCGTTTCAGGATCACTGCTGCGCTTCGTGGCAATGTGCGCGAGCTTGGCTTCGAGATCGGGCGGCAGTTTCACTTCCACGGCAGGTCCTTATTCTTCCAGAATAATCACGTAAATCTCGCCAGGCCCATGCACGCCGCGCACGAGTATCTGCTCGATATCCGCAGTCCTGCTCGGACCCGTGATCAGCACCATCGCGCTGGTGACTTGGGCGGGATCGGGAACGATACTCAGTAGTTCATCGAGCGAGGTCAACAGGCGGCTGGCGGGTAGAATCGCGATGTGCACTGGCGGCAACAGCGAGACCATGCGCGCCTGATCGGGGCCGGCGAGCATCACGAGCGTACCCGTATCGGCCAACGCGTAATCGGCGCTCGTGATTCCCACCGCGCAGGTGGCGCATGCGGCTCGCAAATCCGCGCTGGAGGTGAATCCGGAACGTACGCCGGCAAGCGCCGTGATTCCGCACTGAACGAGAAACGCCGATCCCGAGGCGACCGCATCGCGGCCCGCCAATACGCGTTCAACGTACCCGGCCGCATCGCTATAACTTCTGACGCTCTCGGTTTTGCCGGCAAGCAGCTCGAGTTGGCGCCGGAACATCGCGATGCGCTCGGTGCGCTCGATTTGCGGAATACGAATGCGCACCGGCGGAGGCGGCCCGGGCTCCTGGCCCGCCGAACGCCCCAGCGCCGTGCGTACCTTATGAAGCAGTTGATCGCGGGACATCTAGTGCCGCACCGTCCCGGTCCGTTCGCGCCACATCGCACGGAAGCTGCGTTCAGGCGGCGGTGGAAGATCCCGCTCGCTGGTCCAGGCCTTCGCCGGCCCGGCGTTCATCAAGCCCGGCAGCCTGCGGATCCAGCGCGGTCCGGCCTCGCCCGATTCGACGCTCGGCGCAACACTCGCGGCGAGCATGCCGAACGCCTCGTACAATTTCGGCCGCCGCATTACCCAGGCCCACAGCTTGAACGCGAGCAGCTCCCAGCGGTTGGAGCCTTCGCGCGTTTTCCCTTCGACGACTTCGGAGCGCAGCTCGAGCAGGATGCGCGGGATGTCGATCTTCACCGGACACACCTCGGCACACGCTCCGCATAAGCTCGATGCGAAGGGCAGCCACGGATCCTGTTGAACGCCTGCAAACTGCGGCGTGATGATCGCGCCGATCGGGCCGGAATACACCCAAGGATAGTTGTGTCCGCCGATCTTGCGGTACACCGGGCAGTGATTTAGGCACGCGCCGCAACGGATACAGTACAGCGATTCGCGTTTGTCCGCATCGGCCAGCAGCTTCGTGCGGCCATTGTCGAGCAGGACGAGGTAAAACTCATCGGGCCCGTCCATATCGCGCGCGCGGCGCGGGCCGGAGATGAACGATGTGTACACCGTCAGTGGCTGGCCCGTTGCGCTGCGTCCCAATAGCTTCAGGAACACGGCCGAATCCTGCGCGCGCGGGATCAGCTTTTCAATGCCGGCGATTGCGATGTGTATTCGCGGAGCCGACGAAGTGAGCCGTGCGTTTCCTTCGTTCTCGACAATAACGACCGAGCCCGATTCGGCGACGACGAAATTTGCGCCGGTGATGCCTATGTCCGCGGCCAGAAACTTCTCGCGCAAAGTTGCCCGCGCGATCATGGTCTGCTTCTCGACGACGGTCTCGCGCTCTACGCCCAATTTCTTCGTGAACAGGTCCGCGACTTGATATCGCGTCATATGCAGCGCGGGCGCCACGATGTGATAGGGACGCTCGTGCGCAAGCTGGATGATGTACTCGCCGAGATCGGTTTCCACGGCTTCGAGCTGATGATGTTCCAGCCGCTCGTTGAGGTTGACCTCCTCGGTGGTCATCGACTTGGATTTGACGATGAGCTTCGCGCCGCGCTCCTTGGCGAGATTCAAGACGAAGTCCGCTACTTCGTCGCCATCCCGGCAGAAAACGGTTTTGCCGCCGTTGCGCTCCACCGCGCGCTCCACCTGTTCCAGGTAGTAGTCGAGGTTCTCGATCGTGTGCCGCTTCAACGCATTCGCGTGTGTGCGCAACTCTTCGAAATCGGGAAGAAGGTCGCCGCCGATGGCATTCTTTCGTTTGGCGATCAGGCGCCCGGTGGCCGTGTAGACCGCGAGTTGCAAAGCCGGGTCGGCCATGGTGCTTTCAATCGTCGGGGGGTAGGTGGCTGACATGTGTTAGCGGCTGGCCAAAACTTCCGCAAGGTGCATCGTCCGGATACCGCTTCCCGCGCGGGAGAGTGCGCCTTGCAACTGCATCAGGCAACTCGAATCCAGAGACACAACGAACTTCGCGCCGGTCCGCAGGATGCTGTCGATTTTCGTGCGCGCCATGCCGCCGGAGACGCCCGGAAACTTCACCGAGAACGTGCCACCGAATCCGCAGCATTCCTCGGCGGCGTCCATTTCATGCAGGGTCAAATCCTGCACGTTGGCCAGCAAGCGGCGGGGCGCGTCCTTGATCTTCAACTCGCGCAGCGCATGGCAACTGTCGTGATAAGTCACCGCGTGAGGAAATCGCGCGCCGACTTGCTCGACGCCCAAAACGCTAGTGAGAAACGATGAGAACTCGTACGTTCGTGCTGCAATGCGCCGCGCCTGTTCGAGGCGTTGCGGGTCGTCGCGGAACAGCTCGGCGTAGTGATGGCTGGTCATCGAGGTGCAGGAGCCCGATGGCGACACGATGTATTCGGCGTCGTTGAACACGTCCAGGAAGTGCCGCGCCACGGCCCGCGCCTGATCGCGATATCCACTGTTGAACGCCGGCTGCCCGCAACAGGTCTGCATTTCCGGGAAGTTCACAATGCAGCCGGCGCGCTCGAGTACTTCGGCCGTAGCCATGCCGGCTTGCGGAAACAGTTGATCGACCACGCACGTCACGAACAGCGAAACGCGAACTGCCATGAAGCTAGAATTGTAACAACGAACGCATGCCCGCTTTCATTTGTTCCACATGCGGCATTCAATACGCGGAGAGCCCAGAGCCGCCGAACGCGTGCCGATTGTGCGAGGACTCGCGCCAGTACATCGGTTTGGAAGGACAGAAGTGGACGACTCTCGACCAGCTCGGCTGCGGGCGATGTAATGTGTTCAGCCAGGAAGAGCCGGGTCTGTCGAGTTTCATCACCGAACCGAAATTCGCCATCGGGCAGCGCGCGTTCCTCGTCCAAGGCGTCCGCCACGCGGTGCTGTGGGATTGCGTATCTCTGCTCGATGACGCTGCGACCGAAACCATCGGCGACGCAGGCGGGCTCGAGGCCATTGCCATCTCCCATCCGCACTACTATGCGACGTGTGTCGAATGGAGCCGGACCTTCGATGTGCCGGTGTATTTACACGCCGCGGACCGCGAGTGGGTGACGCGCCCGGATCCATCCATCCGCTTTTGGGATGGTGACACCCACGAGCTTGCGCGCGGTCTCACGTTGATCCGTTGCGGCGGACACTTCCCCGGCGGGACCGTTCTGCATTGGACGGATGGCGCCGAGGGCCGGGGAGCGCTCCTGCCGGGCGACATCGTCCAAGTGGTGCCTGACCGGCGTTGGGTGAGCTTCATGTACAGTTATCCCAATCTGATTCCGCTCAACGCAGCGAGCGTCCGCGCCATCACCGCCGCTCTCGAGCCGTTTCGCTTCGAGCGCATCTACGGCGCGTTTCCTGGGATGACTGTGCGGGAAGATGGGATGGGGGCCGTGGCCCGTTCGGCGGAGCGATATCTGCGGGCGATCAAGGATTGAGGCTTTAAAACATATGCGTGTGTTCGTGTTTGTGTGCCTGTTGGCGTGTTCCGCGCCGGGCCAGGACTGGAAATCGGCGAAAGAGTTGCCAGGTACCGATTTGTCCGGACTCAGCCCGGACAAGAAACTGGCTGCGCTGAAAGTGCTGCGGGAAGAGAGCTGCAACTGCGGATGCAATATGAAAATCGCGGAGTGCCGTTTCAAGGATCCGCAATGCAGCTACAGCCGCTCGCTGACTCTAGAAGTTGTGAAGGGTTTCAAGGCGGGCAAATCGCTCGACCAGGTGCGCGGACTCGTCGAGGAGATGGCCAAGCAGGCGCCCGCCCAACGCAAGGTGCTGGAAGATCCGGTCCCGATTTCAATCGAGGGCGATCCGTTCCGCGGCGCGCCGGATGCGAAGGTAACGATCGTCGAGTTCTCCGATTTTCAATGTCCCTATTGCGCGATCGCCGCGCCCAAGGTTCTGGCGCTGGTCGACACGTATCCCAAGGACGTGAAAGTCGTGTTCAAACAGTTTCCGCTCGACATGCACCGGCAGGCGCATCTCGCCGCTGAAGCGTCGCTGGCCGCGCATGCGCAGGGCAAGTTCTGGCTCATGCACGACCGGCTGTTCGCAAACTTCCGGCAACTGTCGCGCGACAACATTTTGCGATGGGCGGCGGAATCCGGGCTCGACGTTCCGCGCTTCACTCAGGATCTGGATTCCGGCAAGTACCGCGCGCGAGTCGACAAGGAGATGCGGGAAGGGATGGACGCTGGCGTGATGGGGACGCCGACGTTCTTCATCGACGGCAAGCGGTACAACGGCGCGATGGAGTCCGATGCAGTGAAGCCCTTCATCGAAGCGGAGCTGCATCCGGGCGCATCCAAGCGTCGCCGGTAGCGCCGTGTGCTGATCGAATTTCACGCGGCCGGAATCTACATTCCCGCACTCGAACTGTGGCTCGATTCCACCGAGGATTGCCCGAATTGCTGGATCTCGCACGGGCATAGCGACCACGCCCGCGGGTCCCATGGGCGCGTATTCGGCACCGCGCAGACTCTCGAAATTTATGGCCTGCGCAATGTCGCTGCGTGCCCGGAGTGCATAACGGTCGAATTCGGCGAGCCGCTCGAATTCCACGGCGCCCGGCTTACCGCGTTATCTGCGAGCCACATCCTGGGCGCCGCGCAACTCCTGATCGAGTTCGCGGGCGAGCGCGTCGTGTATACCGGTGACATCAAATTGCGCGACTCTTTGTGTGGAGCTTCGACGATCACGGCGCAGTGCGATCGCCTGATCATCGAATCGACATTCGGCCTGCCGATATACCGGTTTCTCGCGAAGGACGCAGCAGCGGCCCGCATCGTCGATTTTGCGAGTGAAACGCTGGCAAGCGGCATGTCTCCCGTATTCGTCGGATATCAGCTGGGCCGCGGCCAGGAGATCGTTCACGTGCTGACGAACCGAGCGATTCCCACTGCCGTGCATGGGTCGATCGCGCGCTTCATTCCCATTTACGAGCGGGCCGGATTCGCGTTTCCCGGCTGGGCGCCCTACGTCAATCGCGAAACCGAGGGCAGGGCGCTGGTGGTGACGCCGGAGTTCCGCAATTACCTCGAGGCGAGCGGCAAAAACATTCGCATCGCATATGTTTCGGGCTGGGCGGCGCTCGATAACGCACGCGCGCGCTCCGGCGCTGAGGTGTTGATCCCTTACTCGGACCATGCCGACTACGCCGAGCTGCTCGAAATTGTCGAACGGAGCGGCGCGCGTGAGATCGACGTCGTGCACGGATACGCCGAGCCGTTTGCGCGCATCCTGCGGTCGCGAGGATTGGATGCGCGCGCGCCGTTGGCAGCCACGCCGCATGTGCCTGTGGAGCAGCAGGAAGGCTGATGGACGCGCTGGCCGGGATCTGCGAGAGCATCGCCAGCAACTCTGGCCGCCTGCGCAAGGTCGCGATTTTGGCCGGGTACTTGCGGACTCTGACCGACTACGACCTGGCCCGCGCGGTCCGGTTCCTGAGTGGGGGCGCGGTAGCCGATGTGCCGCCCGATCTGAACCTGTTCGGCGAACCGATCGCGCGTGCGCTGTCCATCGGCGCAGCCACGCTCCATCAATCGGCGATCGCGATGACGGGTGTCGATCCCGAAATCTTCCGGCTGTGCGCGCGCGAGGTGGGGGACTTGGGCGAGACTATTGGCCTGTTGATTCGCGACCGCACTCGCGCGCTCCCAATGACGCTCGCTCAGGCGCAGGAACTGTACACGCAACTGTACCGGACGCGGCAAACCGCGGAAAAGATCCGTCTGCTGAAACAATGTCTCGCAACACATCAGCCGCTCACGGTGAAGTATTTCGTGAAAGTGATCAGCGGCAACCTGCGCATCGGGCTGTTGTCGAAGATGGTGGAGGAAGCGATCGCAGCCGCAACAGGCGCGAGTCTGGCCGATGTCCGCGCGGCCAACAACCGGCTCGGGAATCTCGCGACCGTTGCGGTAGCCGCTCGCCGCGGCGAACTGGAGGCGATCGGCGCAGAGTTGTTTCACCCCATGGAGTTCATGCTCGCCAAGCCGCTCGAGACCGCGCGCCTTCTCGAGCGTGCGGCGGATTGGATCGTCGAAGACAAGTACGACGGCATTCGCTCGCAGATTCATTTTGCCGAAGGCCGCGCGGTGATCTATTCGCGCGGCATGGACGAAGTGACCCACGCTTTCCCGGAGATCGCCGCAGCATTTCAGAATCTGCCGGGAAGCGGCGTGATCGACGGCGAGGTGCTTGCGTGGCGCGACGGCCGTGCGCTGGCCTTCACTGTTCTGCAGCAGCGGCTGGCGCGTAAACGTGTCACGCCTGAAATGCAGGCGGGCATTCCGGCCGCGTTCATGGCCTACGACATTCTGTTTCGAAACGGGCGTCTGCTGCTGGACTGCCTTATCGAAGAACGGAGAACGGAACTGGAGCAAGCGTTGCACGGCGCGGAGTTCCCGTTGCTCGTCAGTCAACAATACGCAGCCTGCGATGTCGAGCAGGTGGATCGTCTGTTCGAGGAAGCTCGCGAGCGCGGCGATGAAGGCCTGATGCTGAAGAAGCGCGGCAGCGTGTATGAGTCTGGCAAACGGAGCGGCGCCTGGTACAAGCTAAAGCGCGCATACGCCAGCCTGGACGTGGTGATCACGGCCGCCGAACAGGGCCAAGGCAAGCGCGCGACGGTGCTCTCCGACTACACGTTCGCCGTGCGCTCAGGCGATACATTTCTCAATGTCGGGAAAGCTTACTCCGGCCTGACTGATTCCGAAATCCGCGAGTTGACCCGTATTCTTCGGGCGGGCGCTCTCGATAGATTCGGACGCGTCGTACTGGTAAGGCCAGAGGTTGTGTTGGAGGTCGCCTTCGACGGAATCCAAAAAAGCCTGCGTCATAAGAGCGGATTTGCACTCCGTTTTCCGCGTATCTTGCGATGGCGGCGCGACAAGTCCCCTGAAAATTGCGACGATCTGGCGCGGGTTCAACAGTTGTACGATTCGTCGCTAAACCTGACGGCTGGACGTGAGTAGAACGGCGGCCCACAAATGGTGGGAATTTTCAGCCTAGAATGAGATGGGATGCAAGTTCATGCGCCGGCGCTGAGCCCGGAACCGGATCTGTTCGCTCCGCATCCCGCCCTCGACGACACCGTCAATGGCGCCATCATTCAATCGGAGATCGACGGCGGCGTACATCTGTCTGACCTGCCTGTGGGCGCGGCGCTTGCCATACAAACCAAGAACCGTTCCTACACCCTGGTCCACCTTGGCGATGAAGGCGCGCTGATTTCCGGCCATCCCCAGTTCTGTCCTGAACCGGTCCTGGTCAGAGTGCAGGGTTCGACGTGGGGCGGTTCGATGTTGAAGACGCGATTTCTCGGCCGCGGCATGCACCTGGAGTTTGAGCATCCGGTATACCGTACGATCATTACCACGCAGATCGTCGAGATTCGAATTCAACGCGCCGCAGCCTGAAATTCACTTCACCGCGAGCCACGCGATAAACAGGCCGTCCGGTTCCACGTCCTCCCAATAACTGATGAAGCGGCTAGATACTTCCGCGCAATGTCGCGACAACAGCCGTTCCACCTCGCGGCGATCGAACCATTTTTCCCATTCCGGCGTTTTCAAGCGCCCCCATTGATCGGCATTCTTGTCGATAATCGCGATCCTGCCGCCGGAGCGCACAATGCGGCACATCTCTGCGATCGCGGCCGGGATGTCGACCGCGTGTTCCAGGCTTTCGGTGGCATAAGCGCCATCGAAGCAGGCGTCGGGTAGCGGCAGCGCTGTCATGGATGCGGCGCAGCGTTCCAAGCCGGCGGGGGCCGCGCGGAGCATGGCGTGGGCAAGATCGAGCGCGAGGACGCGCGCGCCCGGATTCTGCTCGGCCACGATGCGCGCGAAGCGGCCCTTCCCGCATCCGATGTCGGCGACGCGCTTGCCCGCAACGTCTCCCAAGTGGTTCAAGACCAGCTTGACGTGAAATATCCGCGGGTCGATAGACGATGGGAAATGTTCTTCATCCGCCGCCGCTTCGTTGAAGTAGCGCGTGATACCGGCGGCGTTCACGCACGCGGTTTCGCGCCGGAGTAGCCGCCGCAACCAGTCCAACTGCTATTGCACCCGCGTTAGGAAAATCGGCAGCCCGGTCTTGTTCGCGTAATTGGGCCGGTAGCGTTCCGTGTTGTACAGCGATCCCAGATCCACATGCCGGGGACCGAGCTTCGGATCGGGTAGGGGCACCATCGCGTAACAGCCATTCACGAGCGCCGACATGAGGCCGCTCTTTTTCTGAAGTACCGCGTCGAGTGCCATGGTGCCGAAGGTCGACGCCACGAGCTTGTCCACGAAGTCCGGATCGCCCGAGCGAAGATCGTAAGTCAAGTCGCTCACGATCGTTTCTTCGTTCACCTTCTGCTTGATCTGCGTTGCGAGAGCTTCCGCGACGCTGGCCTTCTTCCGGTGGCCATAGGCATCGGGTTCGCCGTACTCCTGGACCTGATAGCCTTCCCACTCCGCACCCTCCGACAACACCACCAACGTGTAATTGCTGGGGTTGTTCTTCTTGTCGGTAACCAGCAATTGGATCAGCTTGTCCAGGTTCACCTTGTATTCGGGAATGCAGCAGCGGATGGATGTGACGAACGCGGTATACAGCGCCGTGAATCCGGCATCGCGGCCGAATACGCGGAAGATTCCGATTCGCTCATGCGATCCCACGGTGGTGCGCTGGCGCTGAATCGCATCGGTGGCGCGCGTGATGGCCGTCGAGAAGCCGATGCAATATTCGGTGTTCTGAACGTCGTTGTCCATTGTTTTCGGAATCGCCATCACCTTGAAGCCGAGCTGGTCGAGCTTGGCCGCATAGCTGAGCGTGTCATCGCCGCCGATGGCGATCAGGTAATCGAGTTGCAGCTTCTCGAGATTTTTCAAAACCTGTTTGCTGACGTCGTAGACGGTCGAAGTGACGCCGCCTTTCGTGCTCTGGCTGGACGGGAATTCCTGGCCTTTCAAAATGTCGGGCAGCACCTTCATCTTGGCCGGATTGGTACGGCTGCTATGCAGAAACGTCCCGCCGCTGCGGTCGATGGTGCGCGTATTCTCCCGGGTCAGCGGCAGCGTGTAGCGGCTTTTGCTCTCCGGATCCTCTAGATTGACATGCGTCAGGCCTTCCCATCCGCGGCGAATGCCCAATACCTCGCAGTCGTTCTCCTGGCCGCGGTACACGACGCTCTTGATGACGGAGTTCAGGCCGGGGACGTCGCCCCCGCCGGTGAGGATTCCAATTCGTTGTTGGGGCATGAAACTGCTATTCTATCGCCCTTAGCGCGCCGACGCTGTTTTGTGATAATTCGGGTACGCCGGCTTCTCGTACTTGGGCAGCGGATGCTTCTTCAACTCCGCCATCACGTACTCGACTGCCTTCTCCAGTTGCGGATCGTGACCCGCTTTCACCGCGGCCGGATCGAGCTCCACTTCGATATCGGGCGCGACCCCATGGTTCTCCACGTCCCACTCCTTGGTGAACGGATTCCAGAACGCGAGGTTCGGAGCGGTGACCGCGCCGCCGTCCATCAGCGGAGGAAAGCCGAAGATGCCCACCAAACCACCCCAGGTTCGGCGTCCCACCAATGGCCCGATCTGAGTTTTGCGGAACATCCACGGCAACGCGTCGCCGCCCGAGCCCGCGTATTCATTGATGATCATCGCCTTGGGTCCGAAGATCGCGTTCTGCGGCACGGTGAAGTCCTGGCCATAGCGCGTGCTGAAGTAACTCAACAACGGTCGCCGCATGTAGTCGATGATGTACTCGGCAATAGACCCTCCGCCGTTGAACCGTTCGTCGATCACGGCGCCGCTGCGCCCGAGCTGCGCGAAGTAGTAGCGGTTGAAATTTTCATAGCCTGCATTGGACGTGTTCGGCAGATACACGTAGGCGATCGTGCCGCCCGAGAGTTGATCGACTCTGCGCCGGTTCGATTCGATCCACCCCAGGTTTCGCAGTGCGAACTCGTTCGGGACGGGAACAACGACCACCTCGCGCGAGCCATCATTAGACGGGTTCGGACCAACGCGAATCGTGACGGACTGCCCGGCGGTTCCTTCGAAGAACTGATAGACATTCTCCGTTGCCCGAATCTCGCGGCCATTCACGGCCAAGAGGTATTCGCCGGCTTTCACGTTCACTCCTGGCTGGGTCAACGGCGCCTTCAACTGCGGGTTCCAATTCTCGCCGCTGAACACGCGGGTAAACCGGTAGCGGCCGTTTTCAATCATGTAATCGGCCCCGAGCAGTCCGCCTGCGACGCGCTTCACGTCAGGCATCGCGCCTCCCGCGACGAATAAGTGGCCCACCGAAAGCTCGCCCAGCATTTCCTCGAACAGATAGTTCAAATCCGCGCGATGGGCCACGGCGTCGAGGAACGGCCGGTACTGTTTCTCGGTCGCCTCGATGTTGACGCCGTGCACGCCGGGGTCGTAGAAATAGTCGCGTTCCAGGCGCCAAACCTCGTGATACATCTGCTTCCACTCGGCGCGCGGATCCACGCGCACTTCGATCGTGTCGGTCTTCAGCGTTCCCTCACCAGGCTTTGGCGGAGTGGCGGTAGCTGCGATAGCCCAGCGTTCGGCCTGCCGGTAGAGAACCTTCTCTCCGTTGAAGGAGACCTCGAAGGCGCCGGTGCCGTCGAGAAACTTCTCGACCTTCCGTGTCTTGGAATCGTACTTGTGGATCGTTTCGGTGGGCGGAGTGCCGGGCAGCGAAACTTCTTCGGCGATGAATAGAGTGCCGCTTTTGCCCGCGCTGAGGCCGGAGTAATTGCGCGGAGGAACCGGCAGCGCGAGAATACGCTGACCGATGTTCTCGAGATCGATCTTCACCGCGACCGGGGTCTTCGTCGCCGGTTTATCGGCCGCGGGCTTGTCCGGCTCGGGTTTCTCCTCGTCGCTTTCAGGCGCGACGGGCGAAGGGTCGTTGGCGCCCAGCACGACAACATAAACGTTGCGCGTGATCTGGCGGTCCAAACTCGACATATCGAGCCACGCCGTTGTCAGGCCCGTATTGGTGCTGGCCGCGAAGTAAAGAGACTTGCCGCCTTTATCGAAAATGGAGTACTGCGCATCGCTCATTCCGTCGGACACTTGCGTGGTCTTGCCGGTTTCGAGCGAGTACAGGAACACGGCGCGCAGATGGTTGCCCAGAAGCTTGGTGTAGGCGATCCACTTGCTATCGGGCGACCAGTCCGGATTCAGGCCGGTCTGCGGAGTGTGATACGTGTCTTCGTCGATCTTCACGGGCCTTTTCTTTTCGAGATCGATGTAATTCACGCCCAGTCGATTGTCGGTGTAGACGATCTTCTTGCCGTCGGGCGACCAGCGCGGCGAGTAGTAGAATCCTGGCGGCTTGCCGAGATCGTATTTCTCGACGTCGCCCATCGCGTTCTGAGCGCGTACGTGCAGCGCATACTCGCCCGATTCATCGGAGAAGTACGCGAGCTTCTGCCCGTCGGCCGACCACGCCGGGTCGCGCTCGGCGATGCCCGTCGTATTGGTGAGATTGCGGATGTCGCCCTTCTCGGCGGGAACGGTGAATATTTCGCCGCGAATCTCGAAGGCTGCGCGAACCCCGCCCGGCGACAACGCGGGGTGGCGCAAATTGCGGCCTGCCTTCTCCAGCCCGGAACGCAGCGATGCGATATCGCCGGTCAAGCGGATCTCGACAGGTTTGGTGGCGCCCGTTTTCAGATCGTACAAATGAATGGAGCCGAACTGCTCGTAGACGATTGCATCGTGGCCGGCCGACGCCCATTTCAAATCGAAGCCGTTATTGCGGACGGCCTGCGTCACCTTCTTCGTGTCCAGGTCGTAGTAGTAGAGCGTGAATGGCCCGCCGCGGTCCGACAGGAAGTATACGCGGTTGCCGATCCACATCGGACACCAGTCGTTTGAGTTTTCGCGCGGCAGCTTTTCGAGGCTCAGGTCGCCGAGCTTGGCGAGCCAGATCCGCGAAGTCCGGCCTCCGCGATAGCGCTTCCAGACGTTGAAGGCTGGGGCTTCGGGTGAGTATGCGATGCGCTCGGCGTCGGGCGACAGCGCGCCGCGGTCGGCCATGGGAAGTTCGAGTTCGACGGGGAAGCCGCCCGAGACAGGCGCACGATACAGCCGGTTAAACCGCGAGTAGCTCGACCGCCCCGATTGGAACACCACCTCCTTGGAATCGGGCGTCCACCCCACTGGAATATCCGCACCAGGGTGAAAGGTGAGGCGCTTGGGCACGCCGCCCGCTGCATCGATGACGTACACATCGACGTTTCCGTCGTACTCGCCGTGGAATGCGATCCGCGTTCCATCGGGCGAGAAGATCGGATCGTCCTCGATGCCTGGCCCGGTGGTGAGCCGCACCGCATCGCCGCCCGAGCGTGGAACGCTCCACAGATCGCCTGCGTAAGCGAAGACGATGTTGGTTGCATTCACCGTCGGATGATGCGCCAGGGTGGGCGGCGCGAGTTCGGCGGCGGACAAGAAAGCTGCGGCGAGAGAAAGG
>JBBQGC010000093.1:0-12943 GCA_038322705.1 Bryobacterales bacterium
ATTTCGCGGATCGTGCGGCGCACCGGCGGGGGCGCTTACTCACGTGCGCGGCTCTGAAATTTCGCGGATCGTTCGGCGCACCGGCGGGGAGCGCTTACTCACGTGCGCTGCTCTGAAATTTCGCGGATCGTGCGGCGCACCGGCGGGGGCGCTTACTCACGTGCGCGGCTCTGAAATTTCGCGGATCGTGCGGCGCACCGGCGGGGAGCGCTTACTCACGTGCGCGGCTCTGAAATTTCGCGGATCGTTCGGCTCACCGGCGGGGAGCGCTTACTCACGTGCGCTGCTCTGAGCTTTAGAACGAGACACGTGTTGTGCGCGTTGTGCCGGCGTCGTTGGTCATTTCCACTTCCACTCCGGCGATCTGCGTCGCGTCTCCCGTCACCGGGAACGTTGCGCGCATAGTGAAGCTGCCGCCGGTCTTCGACGATCGATAGTAGTTGGTGAACATATCGCGCCAATCCGCGCGCACCGCTCCGGGCTGAACGGGCTGGCCGTTCTTGTCGAAAAATGTGAAAGCGAAGCGGCCGGCCGTGCGCGTATTATCGAAGCCTGTAATAGAAACATCGAGGTCGTTCACGCGGCGGGATGCCACAGTATGGTCCACCGATACGGCTGCAGGTCCGATCGCGAACGAGAACTGTTCATTGTAGTCGCCGAGCTTGACCCGGAACACGATGGTTCCCGCGGTTGTGCCCGTTTGAAAAACGGTATCGACGCCAGCGGGAAATGCTCCGGCCTGGTCGCCCTCATTCACATTGAACGACAGGTTGCGCGCGCCCGATCCTGTGAAGCGGATGGCGGGGTCGTCGGCGGTTCCCGCGGCAGGCTGGAAATCCATGGTCACGGTTCCCATACCCGAGCTTTCGGCCGTGGCCGCGAGTTTTACAGACAGTCGTTGTTGCGTTCCACTTGCGAGCGGCGATTCAAACGCGATCGACGGCTTGGGAAGGGGCGGATCGAATCCCACTCCGGTCAAAGTGAAACTGCGGTTGTCGAGCAGGAGCGTCCCCGTTTGAGCGCTCGCCGTCGCCGGATCGAAACTGATGATGATGGTGGCTGCCGCGCCTGGATCCAAAGCGATCGGGCACTGCAACGCCGGGGCATGGAAAGCGGCGCCCGAGATCGCGCAGGATTGGATGGTCAACTTCGAGTTTGTTCCGTTTCCGATGCGGATGGTCTGTGATGATGACTTGCCCTTCTGGACGCGCCCGAAGTCGAGCGCCGAGTCCGACGTGAGCACCGAGCCCACAACATCGTTCACCACCGAAACGGTGGCGGCCGGAACCACAGTCGCCCGCAACAGAGTTTGCGCCGTGTTAACCGTGAGCGGCGCGCTGTAGGAGCCTTCGCCGGTAGCTGAAAAATGAACGCGGAACTCGATGAAATTCGACGGTGCGATGATCGATTGCAGCGATGGCGCGGACGTAATCGTGAAGCCCGTGCCGGACGCCGTCAGCTTGGTGAGTACAACCGGCGACGTGCTCGTGTTGTGGGCCCGGAACCGAATCTCGCGAGCATCGGCGGCGGCAACAGTACCTAAATCGGTGGCGGCCCCAACCGCCTTCTCCACCGTACCGTCGAAGGTGACTAATTGAATTTGGGCAAACGCGCTCAACGGCGCTAAAGCGAGCAGAATCCAGCGCGCCAACATCACTGCGCCTCCGGCAATTCGAAAATCTGAACCTGATTAGCCAGGCGCAAAGCAACGTGACGGCCTGATGCCGTTCGCGCTTGCACCCATCCATTTCCCATGTGCGACAGCGCCTCGGCGTCCAGCGGAACCTGCTGCCCGGACCCGTTGCGATCGCGAACAAACAGCGCTCCATCGCGCTCGATCAGCAGCGTTCGATCGGGCATCAGCAGCACCGGACCCGCAGGTGCACCGCCTGCGCCGGACATGGATTCAATCGCGCCATCGGAGACGCGCACGGAAACCACGGATAACCGATCACCGGCAACCGCCACGAGCACGCTTCCGCTGTCGCCTATCGCTACGGCCGCGACGCGTCCAACATCGCCAGAGAACGGCACGTCCCGCCACTCGCCGTCACGCCACAGAGTTAACGTCTGGGCGGCCTCGTAATACACGGCCGCTGTATCGCCTTTCGCATTGAACCCGATCAGGGCCGCGCCGGCCGGGGCGCTGGACTCGTTCACGAGTTCTCCGTTCGCGTTCAGGACCCGAACGGTGTCGCCGAACTTAACGATTCCGAGCGCGGTTGAGAACCCCGCCGAAACTGCGCCATTCAATTCCGTCGATTCGGTGACGAACGCTCCAGCAATACCCGACACTCGCCAGATGTCGCCTGTCGCGGACCGCGCAAACCCGATCGCCGGGGTTGAGACATCGCCCGCCAGCGCAACGCTCACCGCTAATAGAAGAAGCCAGAATCTCATTGCGGACCTCCGATGATCGCCACCGGCGTGCCAATCGTGACCGCCTGAACAGGTGTTGCCGCGGCAGCTTTCGAGTTGCGCAAAGCACCAGCGGCCACACCGGCGCCCGCCGCTCCTGCCACAGCCAGCGCGATGAACACCATCTTGGAGTGGCCGCCGCGCGCGATCCTGCTGGAGTTGTCGTTGGCCGCGGCCGCATCGATATACTGCGTGCTCACCAGCCCGGCGCGGACCGTGTCCTTCGCCGCCGTGATCCGCACGCTAACGGTGCCGGGGACTTTGTTCCACCGCATGCCCCAGACCGAAACACGTCCGTCGGCTTGCGTGGTGCCGATCTCCGTACGGCTTCCGCTCGAGAACTCGCCGGATGCACCTTCGGAGGGCAATTGAAAACTAACCGATACGCCTGGCACGGGCCGGCCCGATTCATCGGTCACCTCTAATGTGATCCCACGCGTGGCCCGCGAGCCGGGTGCATACACACCGCCCTCGCCTTCGACCACCTTGAGATTGAGGATCGCGAAGTCGCCGCTAGACGCCGGCATCCAGCAAAGTAATAGGCACGCCAATGCTCGATTCACATCGGGATAGTGCGCCGGGCGCACCCAAAATCTCTACTGTTTTTGCGGGGGAACGCGCAGAAGGACAGCAGTGATATTGTCGGGGCCGCCCGCCTTGCGCGCCGCATCGACCAGGAACTTGCATTTCTTTTGCAGGTCGCCGTCGGTGGAAAGCGCGTCGAAGATGGTGTCCTCGGGCACCACGCCATGCAGTCCGTCGCTGCACAACAGAAGTTGTGTGCCGGGTGTGGGCGAGAGAGTGTAGGTATGCACGCGAAGTTGCGGACTGACCCCGATCGCCATCGTCAATACGTGGCGCATGGGATGCACTTTGAGTGTTGCTTCGTCCAGCCCCAGCCGGCGGCCCACTTCATGAACCCAGGTCTGATCTTCGGTAATGACGAGCAACTCATCGTTCTCGAAGATGTAGGCGCGGCTATCGCCGACACTGGCAATTAACAACTCGGGGCCTGCTTCGAAGGCGGCGACCAGAGTGGTGCCCATGCCCTCCAACTTGGAATCGGCGGAGGCGGCCTGAAGAACCTGCGCGTTAGCTTCCTCGAACGCCTTGAGCAGCGTCTCCGGGTTGGCGGAGTTGGCGCGCACCACGGCATCGCGAACGGTTTCGGCGGCGAGCTTCGAGGCGTGTTCGCCCGCCTGCGCGCCTCCCATGCCGTCGGCCACTACGTACAGGCCGTGTTCGGGGGCGAGTATGTAATAGTCCTCGTTGTTCTTGCGGAGGCAGCCTGCGTCGGAGACACCGAACGACTCGATCATGGGCTTTTCGATTATAGCTGTTCTTCCGGAAATTGCTGGACCTCTATCTCACGGCTTTTCGGGTTGGAATACGGCTTTGAGTTGCCAATATGCACTTTCCTCGTAAGCCGTTTTGATCCGGTCCCGGTCGGCCAGCTCTCCGGGAGCAGGTCCGGCGCCCTTGATGCACCGGCCAAGCATGAGGGTCGCCTCCGAATCCTGAGGATCGCGATCGAGCACGGCCCGAAAGCGCTCCGCCGCAGCCTCGAACTTGCGTTGCCGCCACAACGCGTAGCCCACATTGAAGTGATACAGCGGATCGCTCGAGTCTCCTTCGAGAGCCTTGCCGAAATTTTCGAGCGCCTCCGGACGGTTCAGCCGCGATTGCGCCGCGCCGAGATTATTGAACACCTCGTTCAGCGGGACCGTTTTCGCCACCAACGCGAACGCGGACTCCGCGCCACTGTAATTCCCCGTTTCGTACCGGCAAATGCCCAGGTAGAACAGCGCCTGTCTGTAATGTGCGTCGTAGGGCGCGACTTTCTCGAGCCATTCGCCGGCGCCTTTATATTCTTTATTGTTGTAGGCCAAGAGGCCGAGTTGGTAGGACGCCTGCGAAAAACCCGGTTCCAGCCGCACGGCCTGCGTAAACAGCTTTTGTTTCTGTTCCGGGGTCGCGGCCAACAATCCGCGCGTGTAATTCTCCATCGCTTCGAGCCGTACCGCCGGTTTCTGCTTGAGAAACTCGGCCTCGCTCGGAGCCTGTTTCGGGCTGAGATAGCGTACCGCCTGCCACGCCACGCGCGATTGCGCCGCCGCGAGATCCGCGAGTGCGCCGATCTCCGAGAATTCGGGGCCTTGTTTGAGCGCACGCAGATCGAGCACGTGCGCGGTAATCTTCAGCGATCCGCCGCCCGCGGGCGAATTCGCAGGCGCGGGCTGCACTTGAAATTCGCCGTACACTACCTGATCGGCGTCGAGCGCCTGCGCTATTTTTAGGACCGTAGCGCGCGTTAGAGTCACGCCGGGACGGAGGCCCAGCCTGCGAAACGCCTCCTGACGGTCCTCGCGTCCGAGCGTCGCGAGGCCTTGCACCGCGAGGGCCTCGCGAATGCTCTCCGACACACTTTCGCCGATCCATTCCAGATTCGCAGTATGGGACGCATTGAAGAACGGCATCACCAGATAGGTATCCGCGCGCGCCGCGACGGCCAGGAACGCGGCCGCGAACAAAGCCAGCAAACGATTCATCGCTACTCTTCGGCTTGGCTCAGGCGCGCGACGACGGACAGGTCCTCGAGCGTCGTAACATCGCCCTTCACCGCTCCGCCCTCGGCGATCTCGCGCAGCAGGCGGCGCATGATTTTGCCACTGCGCGTCTTGGGCAATGCATCGGTGAAGCGGATGTCGTCAGGCTTGGCGAGTGACCCGATCTCCTTGGCCACCCACTGGCGCAATTCGTTCTTGAGCTGCGCGGAAGGTTGAATGCCGGACTGCAGCGTGACGAACGCCGAAATTGCCTGCCCCTTCACGTCGTCGAGACGCCCGACCACAGCCGCTTCGGCCACCTGCGGATGCGCTACCAGCGCGGACTCCACCTCCATCGTGCTCAACCGGTGTCCCGAAACATTGATGACATCGTCGATGCGGCCCATGATCCAGAAGTAGCCGTCCTGGTCCTTGCGCGCGCCGTCGCCCGTGAAATACCAGCCGGGAAGCTGCGACCAGTATTGGTTCACATACCGCTCATCGTCTCCGTACAGAGTCCGCAACATTGCGGGCCAAGGCTGTTTCAGCACGAGATAACCGCCGCCTCCCGCTGGAACCGGCTCACCCTCGCGCGTCACCACGTCGGCCGCAACGCCGGGCAGCGGGCGCGTTGCGGAGCCGGGCTTGGTCGATGTCGCGCCGGGCAGCGGCGAAATCATGATCATCCCCGTCTCGGTCTGCCACCACGTGTCGACAATCGGACAGCGGTTATGGCCGATATGCTCGCGGTACCACATCCAGGCTTCCGGATTGATCGGCTCGCCGACTGAACCCAGCAGGCGCAAGCTCTTCATGGAATGCTTCGCCGGCCACTGATTCCCGAAACGCATGAACGCGCGAATGGCGGTGGGCGCGGTGTAGAAGATGTTCACCTTATGCCGGTCGATGATGCGCCAGAACCGGTCAGGCTCGGGGAAGTTCGGGGCGCCCTCGTACATCAAGGTGGTCGCGCCATTCTGCAGCGGGCCGTACACGATGTAGCTGTGGCCGGTGACCCAGCCGATGTCGGCGGTGCACCAGTAGACGTCCTGCTCCTTCAGATCGAAAACCCACTTCGTCGTGATGTAGGTGCCCACCGAATAGCCGCCGGTGGTGTGCAGGATCCCCTTTGGCTTGCCCGTCGTGCCCGATGTGTACAGCAGATATAAAGGATGCTCGGCGTCGAGCGGTTCTGCGGGGTAGTCGTCCGATGCATCGGCCATCAGCTCGTGCCACCAGTGATCGCGGCCCCTCACCATCTGCACGGCGGTGCCCGTACGTTTAAACACGATTACGTTCTTGACCGAGGGGCACGATCGCAGGGCTTCATCGACAGCGGGCTTCAGCGTCACCTCGTTGCCACGGCGGTAGGAGCCATCCTGCGTGATAACGGCCGTCGCTTGCGAATCGGTGATGCGGTCGACCAGCGCGTTTGCCGAGAATCCGCCGAAGACGATGGTGTGCGGAGCTCCAATGCGCGCGCAGGCCAGCATCGCGATCGGCAGGGCCGGGGCCATGCCCATGTAAATTGCGACGCGGTCCCCTTTTTTGACTCCGAGCGATTTCAGGACATTGG
Source organism: Bryobacterales bacterium (assembly GCA_038322705.1). Taxonomy (GTDB): domain Bacteria; phylum Acidobacteriota; class Terriglobia; order Bryobacterales; family Bryobacteraceae; genus TMP-7. The sequence goes on from JBBQGC010000093.1 coordinate 6,541, forward strand.
CGAACTTCGAGACCTCGATGAGCAGTTGCTGATAGGTGAGGGTTTGCACCTCGCCCGGCTCGCCTTCCCAAATGATCGCCGCTTTATTGCGCCGGGAGCCGGCCACGTGGCGATCCAAACAATTGTATGAGATATTGATTTGGCCGCCCGAAAACCACTTCGCCCATGGAGCTTTCCATTCCAACACCTGGTCCCAAGGCTTGAACCAGTGCAACTCGGCGGCAATGCCGGCCCAGAATTTTTCGGGGCTTGCCTCCGCTTCCTTATATAGCTGATCGTACTCGGAGATGCTGCCGATCAGAGCTTGGGAGCGGAACTCCTCGGAGGGCTCAAACAGCCGGTGTTCCGCCAGAGTAGATTCAATGTTCGGTTGCACATTATCATCTGAGCACGAAATTGAGTCAAAATCGAAGGGTGATCCGAGTATCAGTTGCGTTCGCGGCGTTTTCGATGGCATTAGTCCTGGCAGGCGATTGGCCGGAATGGCGCGGCCCTATGCGCGACGGCATATCGGCCGAGAAGGGTTTGCTCGAGAAATGGTCGTTGAACGGCGAAGGGCTGGCGTGGAGCGCACCGTTCGGCGCACGATCGTCGCCGGTGATCCTTGGCGATCATCTCTACTTACTGAACACGTTCACCAAGGGCGATGCGGTTCAGGAGCGGCTGGTATGCCTGAACGCCGACACGGGCAAGCTTCTTTGGGAGCGGCGCTTCAATGTGTTCCAGAGCGACGTGCCCATGCACCGCATCGCCTGGGCGTCGCCGGCCGCGGATCCGGAAACCGGCAACGTCTACGTATTGGGCGGGGGCGGAACGCTGCTCGGCTTCAGCAAAGACGGCAAGCAGATTTGGGAACGCTCCATCAATCAGGACTTCAACCTGTTCACGACGCATGGGGGGCGTACCGTATCGCCGGTGATCGACGGCAACCTGGTGATCATCGCTTCGGCGTCGTCGTCCTGGGGGACGCAGTCCAATCGCGCGCATCGCTTCATGGCCTTCGATAAGCGCACGGGCGATTGTGTTTGGGTGAGCAGTCCCGGCGGCCGTCCGTACGACACCACGTACTCGACGCCCATCATCGCCGATGTGAATGGAACGCGTTTGCTGATTGCGGGCTCAGGCGATGGCTCGGTGCACGCGATGAAGGCGCAGACAGGTGAGCCGGTGTGGAGATTCGAAGCCGCCAAGCGTGGCATCAACACAGGCGTCGCGATGTCCGGCAAATACGCGATCGTCACGCATAGCGAAGAGAATTTCGATACCAGCGAGATGGGTCTTGTCGCGGCAGTGGACGCGTCCGGCCACGGCAAGTTGGGTAAGGAGAGCATCAAGTGGGCGGTGCACGGTGTGCAGGCGGGCTACTCGACGCCGGTTGCCGACGGCGACCGGGTGTACCTTGTCGATAACGGATCGAACCTGTTTGCCTTCGATGCGGCGGACGGCAAGCAGTTGTGGAAACAGAATCTGGGTTCGATTCAGAAGGCGTCGCCGGTGATTGCGGACGGCAAAATATATGTCGGTTCGGAGAGTGGCAAGTTCTGGATCCTGCGTCCGCATCAGGACCGCTGCGAGGTGCTGAGCGAAGTGGACATGCCGATCAGCAACCAGGGCTTGGCGTCGGAACGTGTGCCCGAACCGGTTTTGGCGAGCGCAGCCGTGGCTCGCGGACGAGTGTATGTGGTGTCGAGCGATCATCTGTATGCGATCGGCCCCAAGCAGGCACGGAACGTCGAACCGACCCGCGCCTCGCCTCTGCCAAAAGGCGAGGGCGAGCCCGCCTGGGTTCAAGTGGAGCCGACCGAACTCACGTTGAAGCCCGGCCAGAAGGTGACGCTTCACGCGCGTTTATTTGACAGCAAGGGTCGGTTTCTACGCGAAGAGAAGGGAGCATCGTGGTCGCTCGAATCGTTGACCGCGAGCATCTCGGACGGTGTGTTGACGGTGCCGCCGGCGGACACGGGGCAAGCGGGGTTGATCAAGGCGACGGTCGGCAATCTGTCCGGCGCGGCGCGGGCGCGCGTCGTTCCGAACTTCCCATGGAATGAAAACTTCGAATCGATGGCCGAGGGCTCGGTGCCGCCCTGGTGGGTGGGCGCTGTGGCCGGCAAGTATCAAGTGGCTTCGCTCGATGGACAGAAGGTGCTGGCAAAGCCCGCGAACGAAACATTATTCAAACGGATGCGTATCTTCATCGGAGCCGCCGATTCCTCCAACTACACGATCGAGGCCGACATCCGCGCGCCCGAGAAGCGCCGGCAGATGGGCGATGCGGGAATTATCGGGCAGACCTATTCGCTGGTGTTGTTCGGCAACCGCCAGCGGCTGGAGATGTGGCCGTGGCAGGAGAACACGCATCGCGTGATCAGCGTTCCATTCGAGTGGAAGCCGGACACGTGGTATCACCTGAAGCTGCGGGTACAAAATCAGGCGGACGGAACGACGCGTGTTCAAGGCAAGGCTTGGAAGACAGGCGATCCGGAACCGGCGGCGTGGCAGGTGGACAAAGTGGATGACATCCCGAATCGCAGCGGTAGCCCCGGTCTGTTTGCCGACGCGCAGTTCGGCGCTTATTTCGACAATCTGAAAGTGACGGCGAACCAATGAAAACGGCAGTCTTATTCAGTCTGACAACGCTCGCGCTGGCAGTAACGGTGCTGGTGGCGGCCGATTCGGGAAATGGCGATTGGCCGATGTGGGGCGGCACTCCGGACCGCAACATGGTCTCGTCGATGAAGGGTCTGCCTACGTCATGGGACGTCAAGACGAAGAAGAACGTGAAGTGGGTGGCTTCGCTCGGATCGCAATCCTATGGGAATCCGGTGGTGGCGGGCGGTCAGGTTTACGTCGGCACGAATAACGAAGCGCCGCGCAACGCGAAGGAGCCGGGCGATCGCGGGGTGCTGATGGCGTTCCGCGAATCGGACGGCGAATTTCTATGGCAGCATTCGAGCGCCAAGCTGCCGGCCGGGCGCGCCAACGATTGGCCGTACCAAGGCGTATGCTCGTCGCCGCTGGTGGAAGGCGATCAGCTTTGGTATGTCACCAACCGTTGCGAGATTGTCTCGCTCGACACCAAGGGCGACGGCAAGGGCGGGCCGAAGGTGATTTGGAAGTTCGACATGATGGAGGAGGTCGGAGCGCAGCCGCACAACATGTCGAACTCGTCGCCCGTTTCGTACGGCGACCTGATTTACGTGAGCACCTCGAACGGGCAGGACGAGAGTCACGTCAATGTGCCGTCGCCCAAAGCGCCCGCATTGATCGCGGTCAACAAGAAGACGGGCAAACTCGCCTGGGAAGATAACTCGGTGGGCGACAAGATTCTGCACGGACAATGGTCGTCGCCCGCGGTGGGGAAGATCGGCGACACAGAGCAGGTTGTGATCGGAGAGGGCGACGGCTGGGTGCGCGGATTCGAGGCAACGTCGGGCAAGAAGCTGTGGGAATTCGATATGAATCCGAAGGATTCGGTGTGGCCGAAGACGCGCAACGAAGTGATCAGCACGCCCGTGATTTGGGAGAACAAGGTGTTCATCGCCAACGGGCAGGACCCCGAACATGGCGAGGGCATTGGGCACTTGTACGCGATCGATGCGACCAAGCGCGGCGACATCACCACCACGGGCCGGCTATGGCACTACGACAAGATCCGGCGGTCGATCTCGACGGGCGCTATCTTTGAGGGCATTCTCTACTACGCCGATTTCAGCGGGTTTTTGCATGCAATCGATGCCAAGACGGGCAACGTGTACTGGACGCACGACATGCTGGCCGCAGTCTGGGGATCGCCGATGGTGATCGACGGAAGGGTGTACCTGGGGGATGAAGACGGCGACGTCGTGGTGCTCCAGGCGGGCAAACAGAAGAAGCTGATCGGGGAAATGAACATGGGCAGTTCGGTGTACTCGACGCCCGTTCCGGCGAATGGGACGCTGTTCATTATGAACCGGAATCAGTTGTGGGCTTTGGCGGAAAAGAAGTAGGCGCGATCCATGGCGCACATAGCGGATCCAAACTCGGCCTTGCCCGCTAACCTCCGGCGACGTGAGCGCTGAGAGCAGCAATGAACGTCTCGGGCTCGAGGATCTGAAGCTGAGGACAGCGGTCACCTGATCGCGGAGAGGGGCAAGATCTCCAAAGTTCGTGGTGCGGAAAGGTCGCGAGACAAGCCTTCTGATCGAGCGAAGGGAGCAGTTCGTTCGGACTCGGTATCTCGATCGTGACGCTTACGGCTTGCCTGTTCCTCACTATTGTGCCCGTATCCGGCGAGATATTGGGCAACATCAGAGGACGGCTTGGCCGCCCGGGCTGATGCGCGCGGGGCAATCGATCCAGATCGCGCGGCTCGCCCGCTTTCTACCGAACCAACTCGCAGTCACCCGTCTGATGGTCCTGGATTTGGAACCGCAGAAATTCATGGACCGCGTCGAGCGCCGGTTTATTGTCGGCCGTCACCTTGATGCGCGCGCCCCGTGCGGTCTCCTGCAGATCCCAGTGCAGTTGATCCTTGAGCCGGGTCATCGCCACTGTTCCCGGAACCATCGTGCTGTGCACCAGCATCGGCGCGTTAAAGTTGCCCTGCGCGAACATCTGCGCGATATGTTTGAAGTGGCTCCGAATCTGATCGCGGCTCGCCGTGTCCCGCACATCGTTGGCGCGAACGTCGATTACCCCGCCGTCATAGTTCAATGCGAAGTGATGTGTGGTTTTCTCGTGCGAGAATCCAATCACGTGATCGCCATGCGCATTCACCATTGCCTGGTGATCCTGCGCCACCGCTAGAACAGTTCCGAAAAACAACGCTGCCGCAAATCGAATCATTGATTGCTCCTGTTCTTCAACGGACGCGAGACGTGCATTTCGGTTTGGTTCATCGCGCGACGCCTTGCGGCCGAGGGGGCTCCGCCACGAACGTTGCCACATCTCTCGCCGCCTTCGTTTCCACGCCGGACTTGCCCAGGAACCCCAGATCGCGAAACCAGTCGATAAAGCGGAGTTGCCACGTTCCGAACGGCGTGTTGTTGCGATCGGTCAAGCCACCCGTCATGCGGGCGCCGTTGCTCAACGGATCGCCCGGGTGACGTCCATTGCCGTACAGATGCATCTCGATGTTCGGGACGCCGAGCGTGAGCATCGCGCTGAAATATTCCATTGCCCAGATGGCATGCACGCGATCGCCGGAGCTCGCGCACATCACGAAGGCAGGCGGGACGTTGCGCGGTATCGAGGGCGCTTGGCGGTTGCGCGCAAACGGCGAAGGACCCGGATAGATGATGCCCGCGAAGTCCGGGCGCGACGTCACGCCTGCGAGCGGATCTGATGCTGCGCGATTCGCCTTGTCAAAATCTTCGAAGAGCACCGCCGCGGCGGCAGTCAATTCCGCGCCGGCAGAGAAGCCCATCACGCCAATCTTGTTCGGGTCAATTCTCAACTCCGCCGCGTGGGCGCGAACCAGCCGGATCGCTTGCAGTGTATCGTTGACGGCGTCGGTCTGCGGGTTGTAGCCGTCGCGGCGAAGACGATTGCGTAGAATGATCGCGTTCACGCCGTAGTTGTAGAAGAACGACACAAAATCGGCGGCTTCGCTTCCGACGTTGAGTGTGTTGTGGCCGCCGCCCGCAACCAGGATCACCGCCGCTCCCGTATTCAACCCCCGATCCACCATGTGGATTTCGACGGAAGGATTGTGAATGTTGACGATGCTGTTGATGCGCCCGGGCACGCTCTGGCTCATGTTGTACTGTTCGGCCTGGCGGACGCGATCCATTTTGAGGTATGGCGAGCCTTCGGGATAAAGTGGCACGACGACGCCGCCAGGCAGGATGGGACCGGGAGAGTAAGGCCCGGTACCCGCGGGCGGCGGCGCCGGTATTGCGGCGGGGGGTGGGAGCGCCGGGAGCGTTTGAGCGGCCGGGAACCGGATAGCGAAGGTGAACACCAGCGCAGCCGCGATCGGAATGGATCGATAGGTCCTCATGAGAACCGATGGTAACTGAGGCCGGGCGCGCGATTCCGCTTGCAAGGGGGAACTGCCTTTGATATTGTTGAAGGTGCCGCGCGGAACCGGCGGTGCCTGAAGCAGAAGATTTAGAAATAATCTGACTAAGGGCTTGAAAGCGACTAGCCGTTCTAGTAATCTAATAAATGGCTGTTCGCTCGAGAGTAGGCAGTGAAGGACCCAGCCCGGTGCGTTAGAAGCCCGCTGAAGTCGCGTTAGCCGCTCCCCAGTAGTTCTTAAACAGTTCCCAAGTTTCTCCGGAGTAAGCGAGACCTGATGTAAAGGTCGCTTGCGCGGGTACGAGTTTCGAGGCCGGGCCTCGGGGCAGCTTTCCGTAAAAGGATCGTTGTAGCCGGGTAGCCGCAGATCATTGACAATCTGGTTGGACGCGAAAATTTTAAT
>JBBQGC010000094.1:0-12000 GCA_038322705.1 Bryobacterales bacterium
TGCGGTTCCTATTCCTTTGTCCCGATCCAAAGCGAAACAACCAAGAAGCGCAAGCAGAAGAGGATAACCAGATCGGATGTACTGTTCCGGACAGATCACGTGTTAATAAAAGCGGACAACTTGACATGTTAGCAACAGCCAGGGTAAAACGGGATCGGTTAACCATCACACACTCATTGCTGGGTTATTTTTTACAGTGGAAAATCCAGAGGTCTTCCTGGCTCGCCGGCCATCCGCGCCTTGTTGCTGGAGTGACAGAGCGAGCCCGATCCATTATCGACCAAGCAAGTGCAGGATGAATCTGAGGGCGTGAACCACGGCAAGTGGGCACTCGTGGCGAATGATCAGACCAGGGCCGGGTCCACATCGGGATCGGCAATTCTGACGCCCATCGTCCCTATCACAACGAGTCCTTGCCCTCCCTAGGACTTCTCCCATGCTGACCTGTTCTACTGGAATTGTTCAATGCTCGAGAACATCAACCTCAAAATGAAGCTCTCCCGCGAGGAATACAAAATCCTCCTTCGCGAATTCCAACAGCGCCTGTATGCCCTCGAGAAGGCTTGCTGGGATCAGGGCGTCCCCACCGTCGTCGTTTTCGAAGGCTGGGACGCCTCGGGCAAAGGGACCACCATTGCCACACTCACTCAGCGCCTCGATCCGCGCGGCTTCAAGCTTTACCCGATCACCGCGCCGCGCACCTACGAGCAGCAGCGGCCCTGGCTGTGGCGCTTCTGGCTCAAAACTCCGAATCGCGGCGAAATGGTGATCTTCGACCAAAGCTGGTACGGGCGCGTGTTGGAAGAGCGCGTCGAGCAGACGGTTCCCGAGAAATCCTGGCGCGAAGCCTTCCGCGACATCGCCGAGTTCGAGCGCATGCTGGCCGACGACGGCGCCGTGATCCTCAAGTTCTTCCTGCACATCGATAAGAAGGAACAGAGGAAACGTTTCAAGGCGATCGAGGCGGATCCCCTCGAAGCGTGGCGTGTCACGCGCGAGGACTGGGCGCGGCATCGCAAATATGCCCAATATTTCCAAGCCACTGAGGAGATGTTGGAGCTAACCGAACTCGACTACGCGCCCTGGACAATCGTGGAGGCGACATCCAAATGGCACGCCCGGCGCAAGGTGTTCCAGGCGGTGATCGCCGCGATGGAACGCCGCTTGGGCCCAAACGCTCCGCCGGCCGCCAGTGCAGCGGGTTCCGCAAAGGACGCCGACTTGCGCGATGCCATGGAATCGATGCGCGAAAGCAAGAAGCGGGCCGGGCGTGAAAGCCGCGCCTGAGTCCAGGCGCATCGTGGGAGATTCAAGTCATGCTCGAAACAATCGACCTCTCTAAGTCACTCGATCGGGAGAGTTACGTCCGGGAAGTCACGCGGCGCCAGATCCAGTTGCGCGAGTTGGGTTATCAGATCTATCTCCGCAAACGTCCGGTCGTGATTGTGTTTGAAGGCTGGGACGCCGCGGGGAAAGGCGGCGCGATTAAGCGCATTACCGAGAAACTCGACCCGCGCGGCTATGTCGTGTACCCCATCAGCGCGCCGCACGGCGAGGACAAGACGCGCCACTATCTATTTCAATTCTGGAGGCGATTGCCCGAACGCGGCCAGATCGCGATCTTCGACCGAAGCTGGTACGGACGCGTGCTGGTGGAGCGCGTCGAAGGCTTTGCAGCCGAGAACGAATGGAAGCGCGCATTCAAGGAGATCAATTCGTTCGAACGGCAACTCTCCGAATTCGGCGCCATCGTCGTGAAGTTCTGGATCCACATCTCGCGCCAGGAGCAGTTGCGCCGCTTCGAAGAGCGCAAGGCGATCGGCTATAAATCCTGGAAGCTGACCGAAGAGGATTGGCGCAATCGCGATAAGTGGGGCGCCTATGAGGAAGCCGTCGAGGAGATGCTGGTGAAGACGAGCACCCGCACCGCTCCGTGGTCGCTGGTCGAAGGCAACGACAAATACTGGGCGCGCGCCAAGGTGCTCTCGCGCATGGTGGAAGCGCTGTCCGCCGGGCTCGATTATCAGCCGGCCGATCCGCTGGCCCGCAAAAGCAAGAGCGAAACCAAGAAGGCTGCGAAGTAGCTGCTTTCCGGCGCGAAGTTCCAATTACCAAACGATGACCGCTCCGTAGCCGTCGCACCGGCCGCGCCGAGCCACGCGCGTAAGCAAGTGCCCCTTTTGAGCTACTTTAATTCCCGGTGTTTCAAACCGTAGCGCCGCAGTTTGTTGTACAGCGTCGTGCGGTCGATATGCAGGATTCGCGCGGCTTGCGACAGGTTCCACGACGTCTCGTTGACCACGTGTTCGATGTGCCCGCGCTCCACCTCTTCGAGCGTGCGCCCGTTCGCCTTGGGCGGCGTCGCCAATTGAAACGGAAAATCGCTCGCCTCCACGCGCGCGCCGCGCCGGATCACCAGCGCGCGCTCGATCGCGTTCTCCAACTCCCGCACGTTGCCGGGCCAGTCGTGATTCAACAGCAATGCCAGCGCATCCGGGGAGAGCTCCGGCACAGCGCGGTTCATCGATTGAGAAAACTTCTGCAGGAAATGCTCGATCAGCAGCGGAATGTCGTCCTTGCGCTGGCGTAGCGGCGGCAGCTCGATCGACACCACGTTCAAGCGGTAAAACAAGTCCGGCCGAAATGTTCCGGCCGCGACCATTCCCTTCAGATCCTTGTTGGTGGCCGCAATGCACCGGAAATCGACCTTCACAGTCTCATTCCCGCCCACGCGCACGATCTCGCGTTCCTGCAGCACTCGCAACAAATCGGTCTGCGTCCTCAAGCCGATGTCGGCGATCTCGTCCAGGAAAACCGTGCCGCCCTCGGCCAGCTCGAACTTGCCTTTCTTCCGGTTCTGAGCGCCCGTGAACGCGCCCTTTTCATGCCCGAACAATTCGCTCTCGAGCAGCGTTTCCGTCAGCGCGCCGCAGTGGATCACGACCATCGGCATGTGCCGCCGCGGACTGGAGGCGTGAATCGCGCGCGCCACGATCTCCTTGCCCGTGCCGCTCTCGCCCGTAATCAGCACCGTCGCGGGCGTCGCCGCCACCATCTCCACCAGCTCTTCCACTTTCTTCATGGCCGGGCTGGTGCCGATCATGTGCGTGGTGGGAAAGATCTCCTCCAAACATTCCCGCAGTTGCACGTTTTCGCGCCGCGCGCGCCGGTGCTCCAGCGCTTTCTCCACTGTGTGCGAAAGCTCGTCGAGATCCACCGGTTTGGTCAGGTAATCGTAGGCGCCCTGCTTCAACGCCTGAACCGCCGTATCCACCGTGCCGAACCCGGTCATGATGATGACGGTCAGCTCGGGGTCCTTATCGCGCAGATGGCCCTGCAACTCCACGCCGTCCATACCGGGCATTTTCAAATCGACCAGCGCGACGTCCCAGTCCTGTTTCTCGACGACCTCCAGCGCGTCTTTGCCATTCGACACGCCTTTGGTGGTGTAGCCTTCGGTGGCAAACCATTCCGTCAGAGAATTGCGGACAACATTTTCGTCGTCGACAATCAGGACCTTACCCTTGCTCACAAAGAACCTCCGCGGGCTCCGCGCCAGTCTCCTGCCCTGCGACCGGCAGCGTGATCGTGAACTCGGCGCCCTTACCGGGTTCCGACTGGGCCGCGATGATCCCGCCGTGCTGCGCCACGATGCCGTGCGCGATGGCCAGCCCCAATCCGGACCCGTGGCTCTCCGCCTTGGTAGTGAAAAATGGCTCGAAGATATGTGCCATGGCCTCCGGTGCAATGCCCGAACCCGTGTCGCGAACGCTCACCAACACCTCGGCGCCGCCGGCCTGAACGGCGCTCGTCACAAATAACGTGCCCCCTTCCGGCATCGCCTCGGCTGCGTTCACCAGCAGCACCAGCATCACCTGCTGCAACTGCCCTTCATCGCAGGCCAGCTTCGGCAACTGCGGATCCAACTCGGCGTGCACCTTTACCTGTTGCAGCTCGAGCCGGTGGCGGATTACCGCCAGCGCCCGCTCGATCAGTTCGTTCAGGTTATGCTGGGCCACCTTTCGCGGAGCCTGGCGAGCGAACGTCAGCAGGTTCTTCACGATCTCGCCCGAACGCTTGCTCTCGCGCTCGATCACGCTCAGCTTGTCCGCCAGCCGCGCGCGCTCTTCCAGCGTCAACTCGTCGCGCTGCACCTGCTTCATCGCCAGGCGCGCGTAAGTGACAATCCCGAACAGCGGATTGTTCAACTCGTGCGCCACAGTGGCCGCCAGCTTTCCGAGCGACGCCATCTTCTCGCTCTGGATCAGCGAGTTTTGCGTACGCTCGATCAACTCCGTCCGGGCTTTGTCCAACTCGCCAGTCATGCGATTGAACGATGCCGCCAACTCGCTCAGCTCATCCCCCGAACGCACGGGCAAACGATACTTGAGATCGCCTCCGGCAACGCGCTTGATGCCCATCTTCAACTCGCGGATCTTCTTGTGCAGCACCAGAAACACGAACGCGATACTGGCCAGCATGATGAAGAACAGCCCGATCAGCGTGAACTTCCACAACTGCCGCTGCTGGACGGCCATCTCGCGGTCCACTTCAGCCAGCGACAGGTGCGTGTCGATGGTGCCCAGCACGCGCTGGTTCGGCGGATGCTCGTGACAGGCCGCGCTCGAACAGCCCTTCTGGTTCCAGATGGGGCGTATCGAATCGACGACGCGGTCGCCGTTCTTCTCGGTGAGAATGCGAACCACGGGACGGTCCACGCCCTCCACCAGCGCCTGGTCGATCTGTGTCTCGAGCTCCTTCTTGTCGTCGGAGAAACTGATCCGGCCCTGGCGATTATAGATCCGCACACGCTTGATTCCCGGCTCGCTGCCGATATCGGTGACGATCTGCTGCAACGCCTCGCGGTCGTTGCGGAGCATGTGATAGCGCGTGCTGCGTTGGATGACCTCGTCGATTCCCGCGGCATGCTGGCTCACCAGCGCTTCGGCGTGGGCGCGATGCACCCGGATGTTCCAGATCGCGAACATCAGAAATATCGCGCCCGTGCCGAGCACCAGGTAAACCGCCAACTTCGCCGCGATACCGATTCTCCACGACCGTACCGCGCTATCCATTTCCACTCCTTCCGCCGCTTTCACTCCGTCAACATCAGTTCTTCGAGTTCGGCGATTTCCTCTTGAACTCCCGCCCGCTCACGCTCGGCTTCCGTCTCTTCGAACACCGGCAGATACTTCGCCGCCAACCGGAATATCGCGAATCCCGCCGCCACCACGCTCAGCGTCACCATGATCTCGGTCCACTTCGGCATGTAATGCGTACCCGAGGCCGCCTCCATGCCCGTAATGCTCACGTTTAACCGGTTCGCCAGGAACCCGAAGATCACCAGCAGCGCGCAGGCATACAACGTGTTCGCATTGGCTCGAACTTTGTGGAAGAACAACAGAGCGCTGCCCAACCCCATCAAGCCGATTTCCAGCCAGAACAGATATGTCTCCGTGCGCGGAACCCACAACAGATCCAGCACTTCTCTGTGCCGCAAATCCTGGAACCGCAGCACCAGGTAAAACGCCAGCAGCACGGCGAGCACGCGGGCGATGTTGTTCAACAACGGCATGTGCATTCTCCGGTGCAGGGCGTTGCTCGAATGGCGCGCCTCGAAAATAGTCATCGCCAGCCCGACGCAGATCGCCGACATGTAGAAGAACACCGGAAGAAACGGCGTGTACCACAGCGGATACAGCTTGCTCGGCACGCTCAGATACAGGCTGCCTAACGACGATTGGTGCAGCGTCGACAGAATCACTCCCAGGATCACCAGCGGAACCGAGATGCCCTTGATCCAACGGTTCGCCGTCGCAAACCCGAAGCGCTCGCAAATGGCCGGCGCAAATTCGAGCGCCAGCACCGTGTTGTAGAGCATCACGCACCACGCCACCTCGAACATCACCGAGTGCGGGTTCCACATCACCATCGGATGCCAGATGCGATCGGGACGCCCCAGATCGAACATCAACGCGACCACCACCAGCACGTAGCCCAGGAACGCTGTCAGAATTGTCGGCCGCAGGATCGGCTTGTATCGCTCGATATTAAAGATGTGAACGATGGCGACGATGGTAAAGCCCCCGGCCGCCAGTCCGACTCCGCACAGAATGTCGAAGCCGATCCAGATGCCCCACGGAAATTGATCGTTGAGATTGGTGGCCGCGCCCAATCCGTACATCACTCGCAGCCAGGTGGCGTACAAGCCGCCGGCCATAATCAGCGCGAACACGACGCGCCAGAACGTAAGATTGCGTTTCAGAAAGTTCACTTGCGGCCTCCTCTCTTCCCTTCGGCTCGAGCCACTGCTTCTCTGCGGTGCGTGATCCAATACACGCCGCCCAACAGAGTTGTGCCTGCCGTTACGACGTCGGGCACGAACGATAGCGCGCGCCACGTCATCGCGGGAATCGGCTCCTGCGGAACTTTTGTATTCAATCCGATCTGTTCGAATGGCACCGCCGACAGGATCAGCACGTTGGTGCCGCCCGCTTCGCGCACGCCGTAAATGCGCGGGTAATAATCCTTCGGCTTGCTTGCCAGCCGCTGGTTCGCAATCCGGATCATCTCGTCGCGATCGCCGCAGATGGTCGCGCCCGCCGGACATGCTTCCGTGCAGGCGGTCGGTTTGCCCGCCATCTGTCGCTCGTAGCACATATCGCACTTCCTCACGCGCGGCGTCCGGCTCGACCATTCATAAGTCGGTACCTGGAACGGGCAGGCCTGCATGCAGTATCTGCACCCGATGCAGCGCGTCTCGTCGTAAATCACGGGACCGAATGCCGTCTTCTGCAACGCCTTCACCGGGCACACCGACGCGCACGTCGGGTCCGCGCAGTGCATGCACATCTTGCGGCTGAAATGTTCTCCGAAGACCCGTAAGGTCGTGAGTTTATGGGCAGATATTTTGTCCTCCGCCGCCACCTCGTCGTTGTACGGCATGCCCCAGCGTTTCGCGCAAGCTTCTTCGCACTGCTTGCAGCCTACGCACAGGGTGCTGTCGTAAAGGATCGCTCGTGCCATATAAAGATCCCTTTGTCCTTAATATATACCTGATCTGATGAAATATACAACGCTTATTGAGCGCCCGCTCAACCGAGCAGGATCTCATTGGCCATTTTGCGCCAGCTCTGATCGTGAACCGGAGCCGGCCCATTGCCGCCGCCCATCACCGCTACCTTCGCCAATTGTGGCTGCGCAGCGCGTACCCGGCGAACCTCTTCCTTCATCCACGTGCGAACCAGGTTCTTCGGCAGAAGATTGCGCTCCACCGTCTCCCGCTCCGGCACGTTGACTTTCACCAGCCATCCGCTGCCGTACGGATCCTTGACAGCCAGTGATGGGTCCTTCACCACCTGCGCGTTCACTTCGCAAACCTCGCCTTCAGCCGGCGAGACGAGTTCGATCTTTTCACCGCCGCTCCAAAACGTGAACGCCTTCTGTCCCTGGCGGACCCAACGCCCGATCTTCGGAACTTCAACCTTATCCACGGTTCCCACGACGCGAATCGCGAGCGCATCGACGCCCACTCGCGCCAGCTTCGGACGTTCTTCGAACAACCACGTGTGTCCGGGGTGATAACGGAGTTGATCGGGGAGCATTACGCCTTCAATCGAGGCGGAACTGAGCATCGGGACCGCTACCGGCGCCGGCTCTGAAACGGTTGTTGCCACGGTCTTCTGTTTGCGCGTCAATACCAGATCGATAACAATGAAGACCAGAAATGTTACGAGTATGAGAAGCACTGCCATAGTCTTGAAACCTTCCTTTCCGCTTTCCCTAAGGGCACGCGGCACACCAAAGCCGCTTTCCTTGATGACTCAACGGTTTAGGCGTTGGTCGCCAATCCCCCTACTGTTGAGGATCTCAACGGTCCGTTGCGAATATCGTCGTTATCCATGCCAAGCGGCTTGGAATGTGTCGTTTGCGGGCTGTCGCAAAAGACCACGCGGTTGTTGCGGGACACATCATACTTAGCTGGAGTAATGTGGTTACATCCACTCCAAAGCTATGTCGCCCGCTCAAACAGAACAGTTGGACCGCGACGGCTTCCTGATGTTCGAGAGCTTCATGCACACGCCGCTACTCAATGAGCTGCGGCAGCGCGTCGATCAACTCTTTGCCAGCGAAGGCGACAGCGCGGGCTCCGAATTCAAACAGGAGCAGCAGACCCGCCGCCTCGCGAACCTCGTCGACAAAGGCGAGGTGTTCGAGCGCGCCATCGCGATGCCCGAGATCCTGAGCGCTGTCGGGCACGTTCTCGGACCCGAGTTCAAGCTGAGCAGCCTGAACGTACGCTCGGCCAATCCTCACTCCACCGCCGTGCAACCGCTCCACGCCGACATGGGAGGCATTGCCGACGAGCGCGGCTTCTGGGTGTGCAACACAGTTTGGATGCTGGATGCGTTCACGCCGGCAAACGGTGCGTTGCGTGCAATACCCGGCTCGCACCGCTGGCTGAAGCTGCCGCAGCAGTCGGTCACAGATCCCACCGCGCCGCACCCCGGCGAAGTGCTCGTCACCGGGCCGGCCGGAACGGTTGTCGTCATGAACGCGCACCTGTGGCACGGCGGCACCGCCAATCACACCGCGGCTCACCGGCGCGCGATGCATGGCTTCTATTGCCGGTCCGACAAACCGCAGCAACAGTATCAAAAAAGGTTATTGCGCCCTGAAACCCAAGCCCGCCTGTCGCCCGAACTCCGCCGGTTGCTGGCCCTCGACGACCCGCTGAACGACCGGCTCAGCGCCGAAGGATCCGGGCGAAGCGGTTTCCTGAAATGAACACAGCCATCCTGCTCGACTCCTACTACGAGCGGCACACCACCGGACCGGGGCATCCCGAATGTCCCGAGCGATATGAAGCGGTCACGCGAGCGCTCGAGGCCACCGGACTTCTCGCCACGGCACCGCGCATCCAAAGGCGGCGAGCGACCACCGATGAGATCGAGCTATGCCACACGCCCGAATACGTGGCCTCGGTTCGCGCAGACATCGCCCGCGGGTTGCGTGACCTGAGCACGGGCGACACCGCGATCGGTTCCAAGTCGCTCGACGTCGCGCTCGAAGCAACCGGCGGCGTGCTGAACGCCGTCGATGCCGTGATCGGCGGGACCGCGCGCAACGCATTCTGCGCGGTTCGCCCGCCCGGCCATCACGCCACGCCTGACCGCGGCATGGGATTCTGCATCTTCAACCACGCCGCCATCGCCGCTCGATACGCCCAGAAGCGGCACTGTGTAGAACGCGTGCTGATCGCCGATTGGGACGTGCATCACGGCAACGGAACTCAGGACATTTTCTATAAGGATGGATCCGTGTTCTTCTTCAGCACACATCAGTCGCCGTGGTATCCGGGCACCGGGCCGGCAGACGAGACCGGCGAAGGCGCGGGGCGCGGCGCCACGATGAACCGTCCCTTTCCCGCGGGCGCCGGACGCAACGAGATCGCCGGCGCATTCCGCGATGCTTTGGCGCCCGCCGCCGCTGCCTTTCAACCGGATCTGGTGATCCTCTCCGCCGGATTCGATTCGCGCGCCGGCGATCCGCTCGGGCGCTTCACTCTCACCGACGACGACTTCATCGAGCTCACCAATCTCATGCTCGACATCGCGGACGGGCGGCTCGTTTCGGTGCTCGAAGGCGGCTATAGCTTGACCGGGCTCGCTGCCGGTGTCGCCGCCCACGTAGGAGCACTGGCCCGATGAAACCCCTCGCGATATTGCTGCTGTCGGCCTTCGCTTCCGCCGCCGCCAACCCGGCCGCCGAAGCCGCCCGCGCCTGGCGTCAGGCGCACGAGCATTCGATCCTCCACGAATTCGCCGATCTTCTCTCGCTCCCCAACCTCGCTCACGACACAGCCGATATCCGGCGCAATGCCGATGCGATCGTGGCGCTCCTGTCGCGCCGCGGCGTCGCTACCCGCCTGCTCGAAATACCGGGCGCGCCACCCGCAGTGTACGGTGTTGCCGCCCACGTAGGAGCACTGGCCCGATGAAACCCCTCGCGATATTGCTGCTGTCAGCCTTCGTTTCAGCCGCCGCCAACCCCGCCGCCGAAGCCGCCCGCGGCTGGCGTCAGGCCCACGAGCATTCGATCCTCCGCGAATTCATCGATCTACTCTCGCTCCCCAACCTCGCTCGCGACACAGCCGACATCCGGCGCAACGCCGATGCGATCGTGGCGCTCCTGTCGCGCCGCGGCGTCGCTACCCGCCTGCTCGAAATCCCCGGCGCGCCGCCTGCCGTATACGGCGAGATTCTGACGCCCGGCGCATCGCGCACGCTCGTGTTCTACGCGCATTACGACGGACAACCTCTCGATCCGAAGGAGTGGTCCACTCCGCCCTGGAAGCCCGTCGTTCGCGACGCTCCGCTTGATCGCGATAGCCGGGTGATCGAGTTGCCTGCGGACGGCCCGGTCAATCCCGAGTGGCGCATCTACGCGCGTTCGGCCTCGGACGACAAAGCCCCGATCATTGCTCTCGCCACGGCCCTCGACGCTTTGAAGGCCGCGCGCATTCCCTTGCGCTCCAACATCAAATTCCTCTTCGAAGGCGAGGAGGAAGCCGGCTCGCCGCACTTGGCCCAGATCATCGAAGCCAATAAGGATCTGCTTCGCGCCGACGTCTGGCTCATCTGCGACGGTCCAGTGCATCAGAGCCGCCGCCAGCAGATCGTCTTCGGCGCGCGCGGAATCGCGGAGGCCTCCATCACCGTTTATGGCCCAAAGCGCGAGTTGCACAGCGGGCATTACGGCAACTGGGCGCCCAACCCGGCCATGATGCTGGCCCATCTTCTGGCGTCAATGAAGGACGATAGCGGCCGTGTTCTGATCAAGAACTTCAACGCCGGCATCGAGCCGCTGAGCGCGACCGAGCGCCGCGCGATCGCCGAAGCTCCCGATATCGACGCGGATCTGAAGAAGGAACTGTGGCTCGGCGCAACCGAAGGCGGCGGCAAGAGCCTCGTGGAGTTGTTGAACTTCCCTTCCCTCAACATTCGCGGCATGGCGAGCGCACGCGTCGGCGCCCAGGCCAGCAACGTCATCCCGTCGACCGCGACGGCCACCATCGACATGCGCCTGGTGAAAGGCATCTCGCCCGAAGATGCCATCGCGCGCTTGACCGAACACATCCGCGCGCAGGGCTACTTCATCGTAGACAGCGATCCCGACGCGCAGACCCGTCTGTCACACCCGAAAATCGCAAAGCTGACGCGCGGCGAATCCGGTTACCGCGCGGTGCGAACTTCGATGGACCTGCCGGTCTCGCGCCTGATCCTGGCCACCGCCGAAAGCGCTCGCGGACCCATCGTCAAACTCCCCACCATGGGCGGCAGCGTTCCACTCTACGCGATCGAGGACATTTTGCAGTCCCCGACCATCACGGTTCCGATCGCGAATCACGACAACAACCAGCACGCCGCCAACGAGAACATCCGCATCCAGAATCTCTGGGACGGGATCGAGCTTCTGGCCGCGCTACTGGCGATTTGAGGACCGAGGCCAACTTCGTTGACGGGCCGGACTGCATCCACGGCCCGTGGCCACAGGTCCGAGAGGCATTGGTCGAAGGCGTTCAAGCCGCGAAGGCGGAAGCCCGGCGTCTCGGCCTGGCCGAATTCGCGCCGGCTTCAACAGTACGCCCACCTTCGCGGTCCGATTCCACGTCGCAGGCAGCATTTGAGACATACCGCGGTTTGCTTAGAGCCGTAGCGCGAGATTGAGCCCGGCGTAGGCGCTGGCGGCCGGTTTGGCTTCGTTTTGCAAATCGGGTTTTTGACGGCCGGGATTGGGCGAATTGAGGTGTTGATTGATGAAAGCCTGGGCAGCTTGGTCCTGGTTTTTGGCGGCTGTGGCGCGCGCGTTCTTCAGCTCGCGATGGGCGGCGTTGTAGGATCGAGTGGCAGCGGCGGCGTAACGCTGAAGCTTGTCGAAGATGTTGCCGGAGCGGCCGAGGGCGGCGAGCATGCGTTCATCGGGATCGGTAGCGGCGCC
>JBBQGC010000095.1:0-10768 GCA_038322705.1 Bryobacterales bacterium
AGTAAACGCGGCGCAATCCGTAGCTGCGGTACAGTTGCGACGCTTTCGCGAGGATGCCGGCGTCGGAGGCGGGCGTCGCGCCGATGATCATCTGCGTGCTTTGGCCGGCGGGGGCGAGCGCACGCTTGCGGGGCCGGGCCACACGATCCGCACGATCCTCGGCCACCGCATCGCGAATCCAGGAATTTGAAGCGGATCGCGATGATCGGCGTTTCGCGCGATCCCGCCGATTTTAGCCGCCTGCTAATGAACGAATTCATCGCTCACGGCTTCGATGTTGTTCCAGTGAACCCGCTATCGGCCGAAGTGGACGGCCGTGTATGTTTCCAAAGAGTCGCCGATATCGCCCCGCCCGTTGAGGGAGCGCTGGTGATGACGCCCGCATCCCAGTCCGCTCAGGTGGTCCGCGACTGCGCAGAGGCCGGTGTCGGGAACGTCTGGTTGTATCGAGGCGCCGGCAAGGGAGCCTTCAGCGAGGAGGCGTTGAAGGCGGGGGAGGCTGCGGGAATCGAGATGGTCGCAGGAGAGTGCCCGTTCATGTTCCTGCCCGGGTCGCGCTTCCCGCACAATGTTCATGCGTGGATTCGCAAGTTGACGTTTACATATCCGGGTTGATGGTCAGGGCTTCGAGAACCGGCACCAAACCAACGAAACTCTCACGACGTAACCTGGCTAACTAAGCCCCGAATGAGCAACAGTGGTCTTTGATCTCGAATGCCGCGTGACGAAAATCCACAACATAAAGCGAAGAGCAGGCAAATAACCCAAGCCCGCAGGGTGCCGTTCGATTAGAGATGTTGGAGCGCCAACTGAATCGAATCGCGCAACTCACGGTATGTAACCTTGGACAGGTACCGTACTGCGAGTTCAGCTTCTTCAAGAGCAGACTGCAATTTAGCCCGAACCTCCTCACGTGGAGCTGAATCGATGACTGTCAATGACTCTTGGTACTTGAGCAAGGCAGACGTGTGGTAGAGTTCCGGGTGAGCTTCCCCCCAAGTAGCTTTCGGTAAGTATAGCTGCATCTCATCGAAGTACCCACGCGCGACAGCCAACTGAATCGGTTCCCCTCGAACCGATTTGCAATGCATGAATACCAGATTATTGAGACTGATGCCGATCATCTCTCGCAAATCAGCGGGTGAATGCTTGTAGCGCGAAACTGCTGCTTGCATATCCTCAACGGCGTTGCGTATCGTGAGCGGGCATTCCCGTCGCTCCTTTTCA
The DNA here is from genome assembly GCA_038322705.1 of Bryobacterales bacterium. Taxonomy (GTDB): domain Bacteria; phylum Acidobacteriota; class Terriglobia; order Bryobacterales; family Bryobacteraceae; genus TMP-7. The sequence goes on from JBBQGC010000095.1 coordinate 1,228, forward strand.
TCGCTGAGCCAAGCGTAAATGGTTAGGGCGCGCCCATGGAAGAAACGTGGATCGTCTGGTTGCCGACCGATGACTCCACTCGCGATCTCGAATGAATCCCTAAACAATCGCGCACGCCGAGCTGCCCAGCATGCTATATAATCAAACTCGATACTTCGCTTTGGGAATTCCCGCGCCATCGCTAACGCGTGTCGGAAAGCACGAGCGTCGCCATCTTGTCCGAAGAATGAGAAGTATAGATAGCACCGCACCATCTCGCGTCCTGGGTCTTTCGTATCGGGTTCGGGCCTATTCAAAAACGCATCATATGCTTTCAACAATAGAGGGACGCAGAGTGGCATTCGTAAGGGCGGCGCTGTAAAGAATTGCAGAATATTCTTTAGAGGAGGCCCGTACTCGCCGTCCGGGATCGCTGGGCGAACCGGAAGATACTGAAGGTTGCTGGTGATTGAATCTCGCCCGTCTTTGAGCCAGGAAATCAAGTCCCTAGTGACGCTTGCAGCTACACCAAGGCCCATAACTGTTTGGGCTGCCATCGTTTGAAGTTGGAACTTCATGGATTCGAACGCCCGCCTCGTTCCTACGTTCCTCTCATATATTCGTAAGAAGAGTTCGCGCACCTCACGGTAATTAGTAGCCGCACCGTCAGCGAGTTGCTTGTACTCAGCGATGTTAGCCAACAGACCCCAGTTGGCGATCTCCATCTTACTGCGCTCCGCCCGCTGTTCCAGAGTACTGATGAGATTTGCGGCACTTCTTCTCGTGTCTTCCGCGGCTATTGTCGGCCCTGGCCACACTCGCGATGACTCGCGCAGGCTGGCCAAAGCACTTTTCAGTTCGACTAAATTCTGCTCTGTTGCGTCGTAGTCGATCCCCCCTTGACCATCAGTCACTCTATACGCCGCGTATGTGAAAACTTGCAGGCGAGTCCTCCAAATGCGATACGGATGACCCAGGATTATTGGAAAAGCCCGCTTTACGCAATCTAAATGAAATATGCGTTCGCTCTTGGGTGCACTCGATAGATACGCAAACACTACGCGAGGGCTCGACGAAAATTCAGATCTGTGCCCAACTTCTCGGTTCAAGTAAAGAAGTAAGTCAACAGCTCTACTATCCAAGAGAGCGCTGCGACGAACACGCTGTTCTTCATGCTCATCTTTGAATTTCACGAATCGGAGAGCGGCGCTGAACGCTTCATCGACAATCTCAGTTTCCGAATACTGATCCAGTATTCCTTTCGGAAGGAGAGCTGCGATACGCCCTGCCGAGCGGCCTAACTGCACAGCTACCTTTTCGAGACGATCCCCCCCCAATGAAAACACGCCCATCAGGGCCGAGAGAAGCAGCATGAAGTTCTCGCCAACGTAGCGATCCAGTTGCGCGTCATCCATATCTTTCGAACCGTGGGCGCGGGATCTCGAAATCATCCGGTCGACCGTATCTAGCCGCGCATACCCACGAGCGCCAATGGTCCGAACGTACGCAAGGACTCGCTCAAGTTCCCCTGTATACTCTGACAGGAGCAACGGTGGAGGATCGGACTTGAAGAAGACCTCATAGAGCGCGATCTGGTCGTCCGCTTGCTTTCTAATGGATTGGGCCGTCGGACTGCCCTGCAACGTCGGAAAGCAGAAGTCAAACATCTCATGCGGGTCAGCCGCATAGCAGAGCACCATACCGGCACGCTGGATCTCAAGGTCGAATAGCAGATCGTCTACTTGCTCCTCAGTGAGACGCGGCAGTTTGTCCCGATGTAGATCGTCACCCATTATTGCTCCGGCCCTGTGTAAAATGGAATGTCCCGCCTGCCCCTGAAAGGTGGGGACTGGAATGTCGGACTCGGCCTCGCGGCCGTGTCTAACAAGATTTGACAGACTTCATGCTCCGTCTCGCGAGATATCGCGTAAATGCCGACAAACGGATCGTGCCCCGTTAGCAGCACCTCGTCGCCGAAACAGGGGTGTTGCACATCCGCATAGAACTCTTGAAATCTGCGGATTACGTTCAGTGCCTCTGTGATAGCCTCTATCCCTGTCTTGTCCCACATGCGTGCAACGTTGGCGATCTGCTCAAGGGGCAAGGCGAAGTGAGACGCCCGAATCATCGCAGCAAAGAGGTGCCGATCACAATCGCTGTCGTCGTTGGTAGTTCTTTGAATTGAATATTCCAAACGCTGGCCCCACTCCGATGCATCTGGCGACCTTCGTCGTACAAATGCAGCAAACCACTTGCGTAGATCCGACCATGGATGCAACAGGCCAGCAACTTCTAGTGCGATTGCCTGTTGAGCGACATCGGTCCGAGCTAGACTGAGGGCTTGTTCGAACAACGGCAATGCCGTTGTAAGTCGCCCTTGCATAGCGAGGACACGGAAGCCAGTCAGAGTGTGGTCGATATCGGCTGCACCCAAGCAGTCCGCTCTTATCCAATCGGCGAACGCCGAGTCTATGGTAAATCCCCCGCACATCGATAAAAGCAGAGTGTGCAAGTTGATTTCAGAAAAGCTCAACGGTACGAAAGCGCCCCCAAACAATAATCTACGTAGGACATCCAAGCCGTTCGAAGGTTTCGTCGCACCGCATACATGTATGAGGTGAAAAATGGATTCGGCATTTCGCGAGACCGCATCCATCCTGTCGAGCAAGTCCGCAACAGCTCTTGCAAAATCGTCCTGGTGGCCGGGATGTCGGTGGTACCAACGGATTAGAGCAGCATGTGGTTCGGGATCGAAGCGAAACAACTCGCGGGTCTCTGCTCTTCGTTCAAGTATCGAACGGATGAACTGGATCCAGTCAAACGGCTCTGCGGTGGTCATCGTAGCTGGTAAACCTCAACGAATCGTTCAAGTGACGCCTCCGCCACATCGGTGCGAACAGATACGTCGGCATCCGATGGGCCAATTTCATGGATTGTGAATTCGTCCGTCAAACCGCTATCGATTCGGCGATGAACTCGCTCCGGAATACCATCCTGATCCGCGCAGGCTGCCAACGTTCTTCCCCAGCCTTTATCAGTACCCGAGGACACATACAAATGAGGTCGGCTCCAGATCTGGTCAAAAACCCGCGGTTTTACGCATGGCTTGGGCACCGCCATCGGATATCGTACTGCGACGAAGCTCGGCCGACAATTCAGAAGATCTTCGGACATGCCAAACCCGAACCGTATGTTGACTGCCGTCCCTGGACCAAGCGCACCGGCGTTGCGGACGACTTCTGAAAGAGACTCTTCCGTTGTCACCCATACATTGCTGAGTCCCCCTCTCCACTCCTTCCTTATACCGCCGAGAGGCGCGCCGCTCGGAAACTGCCGCCGAGCGGCTGCTAATGTTTCTGGAGTAAGGGGCCGGTCAGAAGCGAAGTACTTCACGAAGCTTGCGAAGTCCAAAACGCGAACGTATTGAACGGTTCCGGGGGTTTGCTTGGCTCCGCAAAGCAGAGTTTCGTGAGGATAAATCGTTAGACTGTACTGGAACAACCACGTTGCCGCAGAACAGTAGTGCGGAACTGATGCCGATTCTGCCGTGCTGATTAAGCCGGCAACCAGCGCTGCTTCCACAGCACCCGTCAGGAGGTCAATCCCAAGGCACGCGGCGAGTTGAATGCTGTCAGGTTCGGTCGCAGAGACGCGAGTCAACCATTTGGCCACCGCTGGCGCATGCGGATCGTGGCTTTCAAGCTCGCTGCGAAGATATACGACGAGTATCTCCAAGGGATCCATCCGATCCAGCGTATCGCAAATGCAGACTGTGAGCATACTCCTTTGAGTGACTCGGCCACTTCAGTGTTGTGGTGACAAGACACCTCCTCGGGGCGCAATTATGGGTCAATCGCGCCCGCGCAGCAATGGCTCCAATTGCGAAATGAGTGGATCGAGAGTGGAGCCGACTGTGTCCCAAAGGATATCGAAATCGATATCGAAGTATACGTGGACCAGTCGATTTCGCATGCCAGCGATGTCGGCCCACGGAATGGATGGAAGGGACCGCTTCGTTTCCAGCGACAGCTTGCTGGCCGCTTCCCCGATAATCTCGATTTCCTTGACCAAGGCAAGCGCGAGCATCCGATCCGTACGCAACTCGTCCTTTCGACGTCCGCGTGCGAAGGAAAGAGCTTCCCCGGCCGCCTCCAGCATGTGTTGAACCCGGACGCGATCACTTTCGCTCATACTGAACGGCCGCTCCGGCGATCACCTCGTCCCGAAAGTACCGGCTCAGCTCCATGGGAGTGCGCAGGTCCACCTGCCTGCCTAACAGATCGCTCAGCTCACGCTCCATCCGCGCGAGGTCCAGGTACGTGGTCCCACTATCCGGCTCAAACTCGACCAGCATGTCGACGTCGCTATCCGGGCGGAATCTTTCAGTGATGACCGACCCGAACAGCGACAGCCTGTGGATTCGATTTGTTGCGCAGAACTCCTGGATAGCGTTCTTGGGCACAGTGATGCGCGCGGCAGGCATTGTCTCGCTCCTGTGTTCAGTGTGGCACGAGGACACATCGTGGACTGGATGGCTCACGGCCCGGAATTTGAACTTCCGGGACAGGGCTCTAAAACGCGAATCGGATTTGCATGTCGATCCGCCGGGTCCCGGCCACGCCTCCGCCGCCAAGCAGTGAAGTAGACTGGCCGAAAAACGGCGAGCTCAGGTTGCCGACCGGCTGCGCGTAGTTCGGATGATTGAGGATATTTCGCGCGCTCACCCATACGATGATCTCCTTGGGATCCGAGGACTTCTTCCCTTTGACGGAACGTTCGCCGATCGCGAATGTCTTGGTGACGCGGAAGTTCGCGGAGACGACGCCGGGTCCGTCAGCGTAGTTGCGGGGAAGGATCGTTTCACCCGGCACTGGCGATAGATCGAACGCGCCCGCCACCAGACCCGGGCGATCGTTGTATAGACCGTCTCCGTTCAGGTCGCGGCCGATCGTGATGTTGTAGGGCCTGCCGGAGTTGATTGTCACAAATGGGCTGACCTTGAAGCCCCACGGCGCGGCGACGGAACCGTTCAACTGGAACCGGTGGCGTATGTCGAAGCCGGCGCGCCCGTATTCGCCCGAGAGGTCGTATTGATTGGAGGGAAAAGTTCCCGGGCCATCCGTGTTACTGCCGGCGCGGCCGTAAACGTAGAAGCCGGAGAAGCTCAACTTGGGACCGTATTTGGCGTTTACGTTAGTGATCCATTGATTCTGACGGTAGACGCCCGTCGTCTCGTATAAGTAGATCCCGTTCGGTGTCGGATATGGGCGCAGCCCGCTCGCCGGCAGCGGCGCGTTGATGTTACGAGATCGCAGGGTGTGGGAGCCGTTCGAATGCAGGAAGTTGCTCGCAACGGTGATGCTTTTGGTGATCTGCCGCTCGATGCCCAGCCCTTCCTGAACCAGGACCGGGGCGCGCCAGCCTGCATAGGTTACCCGCACGGTCTGCGGTTGAAGCGCCAGAGTCAAAGCAGCGACCGAGGGCACGTTGGGATAAAAGTCGGGAGACGGGATCAAGAACTGCTGTTGCCGTACGCCGTCCTGCCGCAGAGCGTCGAGCGTCAGATTCTCGCTGATACGGTCGTAAAATACTCCAGCGCCCCCGCGAATCACCGTCCGCGGGGATTTGCCCGCGCCCTTGTCCAGGCCCCACGCGAATCCGATGCGCGGAGCGGCGTCCTTCCAATCGCCGGAGTTGGTCTGCCGTTCGTAGCGCATTCCGAGACTCAGAAGAAAGTTCGGCAGCACGCGCCAGTCGTCGGCCGCGAACACGCCGAAATCGAACTGCCTGAGCCCGGCCAACGGATTCCCGCCCGCGATGGTGAACTGGCTCGGACCACCGCCCGAAGCGCGAATCTCCGCCGGGGTCTGTCCCGCCTGAGTGCCGATCAACGTGCGGCGATAGCTTTCGAGCGATGTGAAGGTGAACGTCCCGGCGTAGTTCTGAGTGGCGCGGTCGGTGAGCGAGACGCCGCGCACCAGCCCGCCCCAACGCAGGAAATGCTTTCCCGCCGCATGACTGGTGATGTTGTGCAACTCGTAATGGTCCTGGTCATTGTAGGACAGCCCCAGGGGAGGACCGCCCGCTGAAAAAGCGTCGAGCACGGTGATGCCGGGAGACGAGAGATCGCCCTGTTGATTGGAGCGCAGCATGCGAAACCGGAAGCGCGTTTCGTTAATGGTTCGGGGTGTCAACACGCCCGTTTCGCGCAACTGGAAGGAGTCGTCACTGGCGCGAATCTTGAAGGCGCGCGACGGGAGGGTCTGTCCGCCGATGCCCATGTTGTCGTTACCATCGCGGCCCAGCGTGTACCGGAAGGCGAGAGTGTGATTGTCCGACAACTGGCGATCGATCTTCACACTGGCCTCCATTGAGTAGACGGGCGTGACGATCGCCTGACTGAATGGGACCACGTTGTAGGAGGAGTCGAGGGTCAAGGCGTTGATGAACGCGTTGTCGTCGATGTTGCGGCGCTCGAAATCGGTGAAGAAGGAAGTCTTCTTGTTGATCGGTCCGCCGACCTCAGCCTCGTATTGCCGCTTCTGGTAGTCCGGCTTGACGCTCACGAAAGGGTTGCGCGAATTGAACAGCGCGTCGCTGAACTGAAAGGTCAACTCTCCATGAAAATCCTCGCTGCCCGGTTTGGTGAAGATCTCGATGCGCCCCTGTCCCGGCCGGTCGTACTGTGCGCTGAACGGGTCCTGATTGATGCGTATTTCGCGGATCGACTGTTTCGATGGCAGCCGGCCGCCGGTGAACCCGTCGATGAACACCTGGCCGCCATTTGGTCCCGCGGCCGGCCCGGCAAGCGCAGCAAGATCCGATGCGAGATCGTCGCGGTCGTCGGACAAAGCGTCCAGATCCTCGCCGCGCAGGATCCTCGCGCCGGCGTTGCTCGACGGATCGAGTTCCAGGTTCTTGCCCGCTTCGGAAACCACCGTCACCTGCTGCGCTTCGGTGCGAAGCTCTAACGCGATATCGAGCGATTGCCGCCGGCCAGCGACGACCTGGATTCCGGTCGCCTCGAATCTCGCGAAACCGGGAGCGTCGATGTGGATTGTGTATTGACCTGGAGCGAGATCGCGAGTCTGATAGCGTCCCTGTGCGTCGCTTTTGGTGAGCGATGCCACAACTGAGCCATTCGAAACGGTGATGGTTGCGCCCGGCACAGCGCCGCCGGAAGGGTCGGTGATCAAGCCGCGAACCGGGGAGGCGGTCTGAGCGGCAGCTACGAGGCATACGGAGGCGAGCAGGAACAAGACGAAACGCATAAAAGAGGTCGTTTCTCAGTTTATCGTCTTCAAGAACGCGGGATCCGCGGCAGCTTGGGCGGACGTTTGCCGTGGAGCGTGGCGCCCAGCACCGGCATGTAGGCGAGCTCCTCGCCCGAGCGTGACGAGCGCAACATCAGACCTCCGCGGCTCATGTCGCCACGGCCGACGAAATCGGAAGGAAACAGCAGCCGCGTTCCGAACACGTCCAAGAGAGGCTCAACGTATTTCGCGGTGGCGACGCTGCCCAGCAGGACGAAATTGCAATCGGCGCCAGCGGTCCCGGCCAGAAGCTTCGCGTCACGCTCGAGCGGCAAACGGTAGCGCTCCTCGCCCGCATCGATGGGCACTCCCGCTATCGCCTGCAGTTGAGCGAAGGTGACCACGGTGCTGGGCGGAATCAGGCCGAAGCCTGACGTAATCACGACCGATGGCGGCGCGCCCGCGGGTGGATTGGCGAACGCTCGCGAGTAGGCCAGTTTACCGCGGAAGTACAGGCCGCTGATAAATTGAAAGACGTCGCCCAAGGGTGCTCCGTTGGTGCGCAGGTTGTGCGCTAGATCGAACTGCGCCCCTTCTCTGAACAGCATGCGGGCGCGCTCACCACCGGCGTAAGCGGGCGATAGAAGGAAGACGCGCGGCTTCATTCCACGAGTTTGTCGGCAAAGTGCACGTAGGTGAACGTCTCGGGGATGTGGGAATCGTAATGGCCGTGGCGATTCCAGGTCCAGCCCGCCGCCGGATCGAGGCGCTCGCCTTCGCGTCCGCTGTGCTGGAAGCGCGAACAGTCGATGCGCCACACGTCGCCATCGCGCGGCGGCAACGAGCGCCCGTCGGCGAGCAGTTTCAAGCCGGCCCATGGAAACGCAACCTCGGCCGACCAGCCGCGATCGACATCGCCGGGCTGATTGAGAGTGCCATCGACGTGGACCGCGTGCATCACGCCGGGGAAGTCCCAATCGAGGAAGCCGTAACGCTCGCCGCGCGGATGAACGTGCCGCCGATGCCGTCGATGATCATGAGGTTGCGGCCCTCCGGGTTCCATTCGGGAACGTCGAACGCCGTGCCCGGCCGGTACATGTCCTTCCACACCCACATCACTTCATAGATCGTATCGAGGGCATTGATCTCGAATTCGTAATACGCATCTTCGCCGGCGATGAAGATTTCGAGATCGTTATCGAACCAGATCTTCGAGTCACGCGTGGTGAAGGTGGCCTGTACATTGGTTTCTTCCGCGCTGAATGCGAAGTACAGGCATGTGTCGTCCCAGAGGATGCGCACGCGCGTATCGAACCAGGCTGGTTCGCCGGTGACGATATCGACGAAGGGCTGTGAGACGGGCGCGCGATCCCACACTGGCTTGTTGAGTTTGCCGTCGAGCAGGATCGGAGCGGGTGTTCGATAGGCGGTGTAGTGGGCGAGGTTTTGGTTGTAGGGGCCGCCTGTGGGCATGGTTACCCCAGTATCTCGCGGCTTTCGGCGGTCGGCTTTCGGCTATCGGCTATCCACATATTTCGCGGCATTGGGGGAGGTCGCCCACAAACATTTCGTACTGCTGCTGTCGTGTCGCTTCCGGGGCCCGCAGAATGGCGAAGGGTTGGTTGGTCACCATGGCTAGCTTCGCCCAGTGGTGCGGGATGAAGCGGTCGGCTTTCGGCTTTCGGCTTTCGGCTTTCGGCTATCGGCTATCGGCTATCGGCTATCCACATATTTCGCGGCATTGGCGGAGGTCGTCCACAAACATTTCGTACTGCTGCTGTTTTGTGGCTTCGGGGGCCCGCAGAATGGCGGATGGGTGGGTGGTGACCGTGGCTAACTCGGCCCAGTGGTGCGGGAGGAAGCGGCCGCGCTCGTCGCCGATTCGGACTGCGCGGCCGAGCACCGATTGAGCGGCGGTTGCGCCCAGGCACACGATCAGGCGGGGTTTCAAGATCGCCATTTCGGCTTCGAGCCACGGGCGGCAGGCTGCAATTTCCCGAGCGCGCGGCGTTTGATGAATGCGGCGCTTTCCGCGCTCGACGAACTTGAAGTGACGCACCGCTCCGGTGATGTACGTCGCGCTCCGATCAAGGCCCGCGTCGGCCAGCGCGCGGTCGAGCAACTGTCCCGCGGGGCCGACGAAGGCACGCCCGGCGAGATCTTCGTTGTCACCAGGCTGCTCGCCCACCAGCGCGATTCGAGCGTCGGACGGACCTTCGCCAAACACCGCTTGCGTTGCATGGCAGTATAGGTCGCAAGCCTGGCAGCGTTGCACCGCGTCGCGCAGCACCGGCAACGATGCATCCGGC
>JBBQGC010000096.1:0-10243 GCA_038322705.1 Bryobacterales bacterium
CTCGGACACGATCAAATGCCCATGCATGGGCGGCTCCTGGTATCGCCTGGGTTTCGCGTGGCCATTCTCACGCTTCGAGCCGGGGAGATTATCATGACCAATTCCGTCTTCGGCGACGGCGGATAGAGTGACCCGTTACACGAGGTGGTCCAGGAGGCCCTCAGGCTTCTTGAACACCGGGACGGCATTTTCATGGATCGTAATGACGAGATGCGAGCGCAGATTGAGGATGGCTGGCTTGCCGCGAAGAGGGGAGAACTTGTCGACGGCGACAAAGTTTTCGACCGCATCGACGCTGAGTTGAAAGCGCTGGAGGAAGCCGGGAGAAAATGAAGCGGTTCGTCCTGACGACGCCCGCAGGGCGGGATTTAGACCAAATCAAGAGTCATTTGAATGAGACCGCGGGCTCCAGGATCGCGCGCAGAGTGTTGAGGGATGTTCGGCGCACATTCGGTTTTCTCGCAACACAGCCAGGTGTCGGCCAACTTCGAGAGGATCTCACGGACCGGCCGGTAAGATTTTGGGCTGTGTACTCGTACCTGATCGTCTAGAATCCCGATAGCAATCCCGTTCAGATCATACGTGTGTTGCACGGGATGCGTGACGTGGAGGATATTCTCAATTGAGACGTGGCAGTGAACCCTGAAGAGGAGCTTGGCTGCATCTGTGTACGGATTGGAACGCCTCTGCTGCGCAACGATAATCGCACCGGCGTGCTCGTGGCCCATGGAACTCACCGATGACGACGCGTTGCATCTGGCCTGCGCGGAAGCGGCGGATGTGGATGTCCTTCTTACGACGGACGACGGCTTACTTCGAAAGGCTTCCAGGCTATTCTGGAGCAGGAGAACTTGCGATGAGCAGTCTTGATGCCGTCACCGACGAACAATTTGAACGGCACGCCCTGGAGGTTCTCAGCCGTGAACTGAGCGTCGACGGACTCGCGCGTTTCCTGCGATTGGACCGGTCCGGCTCGGGCGATTATACAAGAGACCGAATCGAATGGCAGAGGGATCTTACCGTCGAGCAAATCCTTGATTCCATCCAGCGTCGCAGGCGCCGTTGACCTGTGCCGAGACTTTCAAAATCATTCGTTTGAAGCGCGCCCGGTGCGCGGCGACTACTCGGCTTTCAATTCGCGGCGCACGAGTTCTTCACGGTAGGCACGGGTTGCGCGTTCGATGCGATCATAGAGGCCGCAAAAGACCGCTTCGGGACTCATCGCGAGCACCTCATCGTCTGAAAGCAGCTCCAGGTGCGCTTTCCACTCGGCTTCGAAATCCTCATTGAAGATGTCGCGCTCCAGGATGCTTGCTGCGTGCATATTGAGATTGCCCGGCACCATAACGCGCCATTCCGACTCCTGCCGGCGAGCGGGTTCCTCCTCCTGAGACACCTCGCGGATTTCCACGAAGCAAGGTATTCCGGCAGCCTCTAACACGCGCCGTGCATCATCCGACTCGGCAGCCGATCCGGTGCCGGGGTGAGCCATCGCGGAGAAGGCGACAGCAGCTTCGTCCAACCAATCGGGCGTCTCGTCACGGCTGGAGCGGTCCCGGCCTTTGTCCGGCGTCGAATTCAGGCCGCGACTCTTGATCTCCGCGGCGTAGCAGTGCCGTGCGGTTTCGGTGAGATCGGAAGGGTCGATCTCGAGCAACGCCTCATCGGAGAGGGCGCTGTAATGCTTCTGCAGCGAGTCACGATCGGCTTGCATTGGCGTCCTGTCTCGATTCAAGCTCGTAATTTGACTGTAGGTTGGTCCAGAATTGCGGGCTCATTTTGAAGTACCGCGCCAGTCGCAGCGCGGTGTCCGCCGTGATAGCGCATCTTTCGTTCACAACTTCTTCAAGGCGCGTCGCAGACAGCCCTAGGTTCATAGCGAGGCGGTTGACCGTGAGCCCGAGCGGCTTCATGAAATCTTCCCGAAGCGTTTCTCCAGGATGGATTGGCTGCGGCTTTGTCTTGTTGGCCATAAGTTCACTCTCATTGATGTTCAACGATTGCGTTATATGATGAGCACACTCCCACCGCAAAGAACAGCACTGGCAGCGCGGTCAGGTCTTCACGTGTGTGCCCGATTCCTGGATTCTTCTCGATGGCCTCCAATGCATCGAGCAGTTTTGCTATCCAGCGGTCGGCGTTCTCGCTGAGAAGGTACGTGCTCACGTTTTGGATTCGCGGCGCTGTTGCGATTTGCGACTGAGCTTTTGCCGTACTTCGGACGGCGGCACGTTGTTGCCGCTGTCGAGCGATTCCAGACGCCTGCTGAGTTCCTGATTGAACGCCGCAAAGCGCTGGGTGCGTGCCTGGTCGTGTTCTTCGAGCAGCCGCAATGCTTCGCGCACCACTTCACTGGCCGAAGTGTAACGGCCCGTTTCAACCTTGGTGTTGACGAAGGTTTCCAGTTCGGGTGTGAGAGAAACATTCATGTGCGTTCGCTCCTGCTGGTCCAACCATAGCGGGGATAACAAATATTGTCAATGTTCGCTAACATTCCTCCCGCATGATACAGGTCACGTTACGTCGCCTGGGGACGCCGGAAACTCTCGTACAATGACGTCGCGATCTCGCGGCCCTTCTCGAGCGCCTGCTCATAGGCCGACTTCCGCTCGTTGGGCGTGAACGCGTATCCCAAGCTGTATAACCGCTCCATCGAGCGCCCCACAACATATGTTCCGCTCCAGGCGACCGCCGCCTTCGGAATCAGACCGCCGCCCATCGGAATCTTACCCACCAGTTCGCGGGCGATCGCGCGAAATCCGAACGCGCCAGCAATGAGAGAGCCGATCTCGCCCTTCTGCTCGCGGTAGCCGATGGGCGTGTCGCTGGCCGCTGCAATCAGAAACACCATCCGGATCTGGTTCATCGTCAGGAACGCAGTATCGGAGGCGAACTCGCCGATGGCCCATGGAAGCGCAAGGAACGGGACCATATCGGGAATCGCCGTCGCCAGGGAGAAGAGCGCGTTCTCCTTCGCGACCGATGCGATCGTTTGGTCGATCACGCACTTTCGAAAAGGATGGATATACCGCGCCAAGGGCAACGACAATTCGGGCTTGCGTTTGAGTACCTCATTCACCATGCGCTCCGGGCAAGCGGGGTCGAACGAGAATACCTGCTCCGGCTGCGCCAGATTCTGATCCCAAATTTCGAGATCGAAGGGCCGCGAGCGCTCGGTGGGCGAGGTGCGGTGCAGCATGCGCGAGACCACGGCGCGCTTGGCCGGCGAGAGTTGCGGCGGGCACAGATACTGCTCCATGCGCCCCAGCAAGTCCGGCGAATTCGAGACGAGCGCGATGTTCAGCGGACGCTCGGCCTGTTCGCGCACCTCGGAAGGATTCAGGTGGTGCAGCGCCTGCTTGACCTGACTCACGATACTGAGCGATGACATTAATTACCCCCGTGTCCTGTAACGGAACATAACTTGCAATTCGCTGCGCCATTCCAATCCTACGCCGATTCGCTCCACCTCAACCTCAGGCGAGAAATACCGCAGCACCGGCTCATTGGAAGGGTGAAAATCGAGTGCGGGCGCAACCAGCAGCAGCCGTGGTGCGCACCGCCGAAGCTCGCGTCCAGGAAAATAACCCTGTGCCGCGAACTCGCCTTGGGATGCATGCCACCTCACACGCATCCAGTAGTCGAGAGCTTGCATCGGTAGTTGAATGTCCTCGGACGCTTTCAATTCCAGCACCGCAAGCCGGCCCGTATGATCAGTCGCAAGCAGGTCGATCAGATCACGGTCACCCGCGGTGAACGCCGGCACCTGACCGTAGACCGTCGCGGGCTCGAGCGTTGCGTCGATATCCTGTATATGCGCGCGCACTTGCGATTCCAACCAGCCCTCGGGATTGCGGGTATATAAAACGTTCTGCCGACCGCCCGCCTCGGGCGAACGAAACCCGGCGATGTGCCGCGCCAGCCCGACGATCTCGCCAATATTGGACGCGGTCGCCTTGCGCGTTGTTTCGAGACCATACTCGAGGACGTTCGCCTTTATGCGCGCGAACTCGAGCCCACGCACTCGCAAGCTGGCCGACCCATCCGGCCGCGGAATCCGCTCAACACCCGCGGTTCGCGCGATCTCAGCCGCCAGTTCCTCAACAGACTGCGAGGCGGACGGCATGGCACGCGTGCAATGTTCGAGGCGCGTTTCGACGTTGCCGTAATCGGCCAGGTCGAGGCGATCTTCGTAGCCGTCCTCCGTAGTTACGAACGCCGCGAATTGAGCCGCCTCCGGGTTCATCCAACGCAGACGCGAGCACGTTGTACGCTCGGCGCCTGCGGGCAGAAACAGCGCTAATCCCTCGACGGTGAGGCGGCGCTCGCGTGCACGTAGGTAATCCAGCCAGATCAGGCCGAACGTCACCACGCCGTCAACAGCGGAATCGGGACCGGCTCCGATTGCCGCCCACGCGCGCGAGCCGCAACGAATCAGCGCTCGGGGGTAACTGGGCGAGAGACTGTGCTCAAGATCCGCCTCAGTGGTCAATTCGGCCAAGCGCCAGGTCGCGAACTGCCGGCTCAAGCTGCGGCGGAACATTTCGCGATAGGCGTGCCGCGACACGCGCCGCGTCAGTTCCTGCGCACGCGCGGTATCGATCAGAGAAAGAGTGCCGCTGCGTTTTCCGAAACGTTCGACGGTGAGGTCGAGGCGGGAGCGCGTCTCGGACTGAATGCCCGTGATCTTGCGCGAAAGATTGCGCTCAGTGTTCCAGACTTCGAACGTGAGATAGCCGGAGCGATATGCCAGAACGTAATTGTCTCCGGTGATGAGGATGGGCGGATCGCCGATTTCTACAGCCGCGGCGGCCTCGGTGGTTTCGAGAAAACGCTCGATCGCCACACGGGCCTGCTCCGGAGCGCTCCGGGCGGCTTTGCCCGACTCGGGTTTCAAAATAACATTGTCTGACAATCGCCGTCGCGTCCGCTAGCCGTTCACCGCCGCGGCGATACGATTTTTTAGCATGCTGCTGAAAGAGGCTAAGAAAACGCTTGCTGGCGCGCGCGGCTCAGAATCGCGAGGTCGTATTTTCAGACACTTACAGAGCCACGACCGCTAGGGAGTCGTGTCCGGCCCTTTTCAGCAGCCTGACAATTGAACGCAAATACCCTAAACAGCCACGGCACGGAATAAAGATGGCAAGTACCACTACACCAGCCGAACCGTGATCTCCAAGGACGGCAAGACGATGACCACCATGCTCATGAGCAATGTCGTGGTCTACGATAAGCAGTAATCGCACACCTTCCGGTGAGTCTTTAGCTCGCCGATCGCGCACCATGCTTCTCTACCCTGTAGTATCCTGGAATAGAACAAGCATTCCAGAGCCGGAGGTCCGCAATGGACAGCATCCCCTACAAATCCATTCTTAAATTGACAGTTCTCCTGAGCGCTTTCCTGTTCGTTTCCATCGCCGCACGGGCTCAGACCACGGCGATCGAAGGCGACGTGAAGGGCGAAGACGGAAAAGGCGTTAAAGACGCCATCATCAAGATTGAACGCCTCGATATTAAAGGCAACTACAAAACCAAGACCGACAAGAAAGGTCACTATATCCACGCCGGCCTGCCCATCGGAACCTATAAGGTCACACTCGAGATGGACGGCAAAGAAGTCGATTCGATGAATAACGTGCGCAGCAAGTTAGGCGACCCGGTTTCCGTACCCTTCGACTTGGTCGGCAGGAAGAAAGCTCAGGAAGCGATGAGCAAGGCGGCCGAAACCGGCACCCTTACCAAGGAGCAGGAGCGCAGCATGACGCCCGAGCAGAAGGCGGCGATGGAGAAGCAGATCAAAGAGCGATCCGCCCAATTGCAGAAGAACAAGGCGTTGAACGACGCATTCAACATAGGCCGCGAGGCGTTGAATAACAAGCAGTGGGACGCGGCCGTCGAAAACCTGCAGAAAGCGTCGGAGATGGATCCGAATCAGCACGTTGTCTGGTCGAATCTCGCCGAAGCTTATTCGGGCGCCGCCGCCACCAAGACGGGTCAGGAACAGACGGACCTCTATACCAAGGCGATGGAAGCCTTTCAAAAGGCGATCGCGTTGAAGCCCGACGATCCCGCCTATCTGAACAACTACGGTCTGATGCTGGCTCGTGCCAAGAAGGGTCCGGAAGCGCAGGAACAGTTGACCAAGGCCGCACAACTCGATCCGACCAACGCCGGGAAGTACTATTACAACCTGGGCGCAATTCTGCAGAATACCAGCCAGTACGACGCCGCGGTCGAAGCGTTTAAGAAGGCGACCGAGGTCGACCCGAACCACGCCGAAGCCCAGTATTGGTACGCCACGGCATTGTCTTCGAAGATCACGATGTCGAGCGACGGCAAGGTGGTAGCGCCTCCTGGAATGCGCGAGGCGTTGGAAAAATACCTGGCTCTGAAACCGGATGGTCAGTTCGCGCAGCCGGCCAAGGAGTTGTTGACCACGATCGGCGGCCAGATTCAAACGTCCTACGAAAATCCGTCCGCTCCCAAGAAGGGCAAAAAGAAGTAACGGCGGTTCGCGCCGCAAAAAACGAAGGCGGGCGCTGCTGGCGTCCGTCCTTTTTACTATATGCTGCGATTTGTCGCTATCCTGCTCGTCAGCGTTCTGCTGATCACCGTGGTCAAGTCGATTGTCGGCGTGGTCATGCGCGGTTTTGCCGATATGATGCGCAGTCAAACGCCGGCGCCCGCGGCACGGCGCGAGACTGAAGTTCCCGCGGCCGGCGAATTGAAAAAGGATCCGGTCTGCGGTACGTATGTGTCGTCGGCGACGGCGCTGAAGAAGACGACGGGCACTCAGACAGTGTACTTCTGTTCCCGCGATTGTCTGCAACGGTATCAGGCCTAGTTGGACAACTTTATGTTCCCTCTGCGTTGGCCCGCTTC
Source organism: Bryobacterales bacterium (assembly GCA_038322705.1). Classification (GTDB taxonomy): domain Bacteria; phylum Acidobacteriota; class Terriglobia; order Bryobacterales; family Bryobacteraceae; genus TMP-7. The sequence goes on from JBBQGC010000096.1 coordinate 6,883, forward strand.
GTGGAATGGCGTCTGGAACCTCGATGTTTTGAAGGGTACGCCGGTCGGTTGCCTGCTCGATGCTCCCCAGGATGTCGCGGCGGCGGCGGAATCGCGGGGGCTGAAAAGTTCCAAGCGCGACGCACTGCCGGACACGGCGTTTGTTTCCGATCCGGTTTGGCCGGGAGTGCGGGCGTCACAAAAGGCGGACGTGGCCGATGCAGGGCCGACTGGGGCGCCGTGGATCGATTCGAACGGCTGGAACATCGCATTGACCCAAGCGGAAGCGGCTGGAAAGACAGTGTGGGTGGAATCCGCGCCGGAGAAGGGCGCTGTGCTCAGAGATGGGTCATATCTGCTCGCGCTGGCGGAGCCCGAGATTTACGGCGCGCGATGGGTGATCAATCTGGACGACGAATTCGCGAAGGGCGTTGCGGCCGGTGAGGGCAACGCGGCGGGCCGGTGGAAGAGCCTGATGAGCGCTGCTCGGTTCTTTGACTCGCGCAGGGCATGGTCGTCTTTCGATCGGCGGGCGAAGCTGGCTGTCGTGTCTTCGTTTGCCGGGTCGAGTGAGTTCCTGGGCAAGGAATTCCTGAATATGGCGGACCGCCGGAACCTGCCGTACCGGATCGTCACCGCAGACGGCGTTTCGAAGGGATTGCCGGGTGGTCCGCAGGCGGTTTTGTGGATCGATGAAGAGCCGCCCGGCGCGGGCGCTGCACGCGTGCTGAGGCAGTTCGTCAACGACGGCGGGCTGTTGATCGCATCGCGCGGTTCGCGGATCTCGGGTTGGGGAGCGAGTTCGGTTCCTAGCCTCATTCCGGGGTATGAAACGAAGGCGCTCGGTAAAGGACGGGTTGCCGTTCCCGCGCAGGCATGGGACGATCCGTACATCCTGGCTCGCGATGCGCGCATCCTGATCGGACGGCGCACCGACGTGTTGCGATTGTTCAATACTGGATCGATGGCGGCGCTGTATGCGCGATCGAATTCAGATAGGCGCGGGATTGTGCATCTGCTGAACTACACGCTGGGGCGCGGGGCGCGGGATGTGAGCGTGGCGCCAGGGGACCGTTACACGTCCGCCGCGATCACGACGCTCGATCACCCGACTCCCGAGCCCGCGAAGGTCGTTTTGGCGGAGAAGGGCTTCAGCGAGGTGGCGGTGCCGCAATTCTCCGTGTACGCAGCCGTTGAGTTGACCGGATCGAAGGAGACCTAGACAATGCGCGACATGACACGTAGAGATTGGCTGACCGGTTCGGTTGCCGCGGCGCTCGCCTCCGGCTTCAACGCACGCGCCCAGACGACGCCCGCACCGGCCGCCCCGGTCGCGGTGGCGCGTTGCAATTCTTACGGCGCGGAAGTTACGCCCACGCTCAACCGCATGTTCGACCAGTTGGGTGGACTGCGGAGCATTGTCGGCGGCAAGACCGTCGCGATCAAGTTGAATCTAACTGGTGGACCCGAGCAGCGCCTGGGCCATCTGCCGAACGGGGTCACTTACTGGACCCATCCGGCGGTGATCGGCGCTACGGTCCACTTGATGGGGCTTGCGGGCGCGCGGCGCATACGGCTGCTCGAAAGCCCGTGGGCCACTATCGAACCTCTCGAAGACTTCATGCTCGCGGCCAATTGGGAGCCGCGCGACTTTGCGAACGCCGCGCGCCTGGTGGAATTCGAGAACACGAACTACCTGGGCAGCGGCAAGCAGTACGCGCGGTTCATGGTGCCCAAGGGCGGGCACATGTTCCGCGGGTTCGATTTGAATCACTCCTATCGCGATTGCGATGTATTCGTGTCGATCGCAAAGTTGAAGGAACACGCGACGGCGGGCATCACGTTGTCGATGAAGAACTGCTTCGGCATTACGCCGTGCACGATTTACGGCGAGGGCGCTGGAGTGGACGAACCCTCGATTGCGCCCCGCAGCGGCCGCGGACCGTTTCACGCGGGCAACCGGCAGCCTTCCAAAAGCGCGCTGCCGGAGAACGACCCCACTTCGCCGCGCGACGGTGGTTATCGAGTGCCGCGCATCGTTGCGGATCTGGCGGCGGCGCGCCCGATACACCTGGCTATCATCGACGGCATTCAGACCATCAACACCGGCGAAGGCTGCTGGATTCCGGGTGTAACGCCGGTTGCTCCGGGAGTGCTGATCGCCGGAACGAACCCGGTGTCGACGGATGCGGTTTCGATGGCCATCATGGGTTTCGATCCGATGGCGGATCGCGGACGAGCGCCGTTTGAGAAGTGCGACAACACGCTGCGGCTAGCTGAGGAGCTGGGCGTGGGCACGCGCGATCTGAAGCGGATCGAGGTACGCGGGGCGTCGATCGCCGATGTGCGATTCCCGTTCCGCGCCAAGCCGCGCGCCTGATTCTTCGTTCTTTTTACAATGCAATAAACCCGAGGCTAAAGGCGTCATTTACCAGGCGCATGGTCGCAGCATCGATCGCTCCGATGCGCCTTCTAAGGCGTTCACGATCAACCGAACGGATCTGGTTCAGAATCACGGCTGAGGGCTGCAAGAGACCGCCGGTGCCGACAGAGGGTAGCGGCACCTCCCGCGGGGGTGCGCGACTTTATGATGACGATTTGGTGGTTTTCCTTTTTGTGGTCTGTTTCTGGAAGTAGTATACACATCCAGCAAGAGGCCCAGCATGGCTGACTCTCTTTCTAACCTGGAATCCCGCCGTGCTGATCTGCTCGGCTCACTTTCTTCGCTTGGTGATCTGCGCCCTACTTGCCCGTCCGGTGCGCCTGGATCGTCACGGGCAACAATATCCAATTGGGCGGAGACATGCCGCGGCGCTGTTACTGGATTCGCATGGACGCGAAGTGCTCCAAGCCGTTCCAGCGCACTGGATTCAAGCACAAGCGGCTGAAGGGATATGTCCTGAAGCACCGGGGCGAACTGCTGGCGGCGCTGCTCACGTGGGCGCGGGCCTGGTTCGTCGCCGGGCGTCCGGAGCCGAGCGCCACTCCGGTGGGCAGCTTCGAGGATTGGTCCGTCATCATCGGCGGCATCCTCCAGCGCGCCGGTCTCGACGGCTTCCTCGCCAACTCCGACCAGTTGTACAAGCAGGCCGATATCGACACCGTGCAGTGGGAGGCGTTCCTCAAGACCCTAGACACAGTGTTCTACAGCGAGCCGTTCACCGCAGAGTTAGTGTTTACAGCACCGAAAAACAGGTTGCTGAGGGCTTACGGGGCGTGGGAAATCAGCGTCAAGCCAGCCACGGCGAGATAGTCGTTTCTGTTGTTGGTGAGCAGCGGTTTGTGCCGCCACCATCACCTCGGCCCACTTGCGGCAGAGGTCCGGACTGGAAGGCACGACGGTGAACCGTTGGAGGAACGTGCGGAGCAATTGAATTCGCTG
>JBBQGC010000097.1:0-9809 GCA_038322705.1 Bryobacterales bacterium
CTGGGACTGGTCCGTCTCTCGGAACTTGTGCATGCCTGAGGCGAGCGTTTTCAGGAGAGCCGGACGCGGGAAATCTGCACCTCCGGTTCGACGAGGGGAGAGTGGGTCGCGGTCTGACTGTCGCCCTCTCTCCTACTCTACTGGCTCAGTTTGGCGCGGCTCAGTTTGGCGCGGCCCGGTCTGGCGTAGTCCAACGTTTTTTAAAACTCTTTTCCTTCCTGGGGCATCACTCTCAAGGAGCCTCATATGCCATCTACAACTGTTCAAACCCCGGCTGAGTTTAAAACCAGCATCGATATCGAGCCCGAGAATCGCAAATTCGTTATCGAGTTGTTGAACCAACATCTCGCGAATACGTCGGACTTGTATTCGCAAGTGAAACAGGCGCATTGGAATGTCAAAGGACCAGACTTTTTTCAACTCCACGAACTCTTCGATACCCTTGCCGCGGAGTTGTTCCCGTTCATCGACGTGATTGCCGAGCGCGTCACCGCCCTCGGCGGCATGGCCATGGGGACGGCGCGCATGGCGGCCGCTAATTCGCGGCTGGAAGAGTTTCCGGTCGAAGCGCGCGATGGCCAGCAGCACGTGAAGGCGCTGGTCGAGCGCTACGCTGTGTACACAGCCGCTGTTCGCCAAGCGATCGACGATGCCGACGATCACGAAGACAAGAGTAGTGCCGATCTGTTCACCGAAATTTCCAGGACAGCGGATAAACAGCTCTGGTTCCTCGAGGCGCACCTCCAGAAATAGATCCGCCCGCGCAATTCCACGGAAACCGCTTCTCCCGGCTGTAGTCCAACATGTGGAGAAACAACCTTGTATCACCATGTTAAGAAGTTGATGTATACGGTCCGGGTCGACGACCCGGACCCGAAGTTCGGCAACATGCTGCTGGAGCAGTTTGGCGGGGCTAACGGAGAGTTGGCCGCCGCCATGCAGTATTCCGTTCAGGGGCTCAACTGCGAAGATCCCGAACGAAAAGACCTATTGATGGACATCGGCACGGAGGAATTGAGCCACCTCGAGATCGTCGGCGCGCTAGCCCGCCTCCATTTGAAACCGATGAAGTTCGACCGCGACGCCGCCGAAACCGATCCGCTCATCGCCATCGCTGGCGGAGGCGGGGTTGGTCTATTCAATTCGATGGGCGACGCGTGGACCGCGGACTACCTGAAGATCACCGGCGAGCTCGACGTCGATCTACGCAGCAACATCGCCGCTGAAGCTCGCGCGAAGATCGTCTATGAACGGTTGATCAATTTCTGTGCGGATGCAGGAACGAAAGACGCGCTTCAGTTTCTGATGACGCGCGAGATCACGCACATGAAAGCGTTCACGGCGGCGCTCGAATCAATGGGCAAGCCGCGCTTCTCCATCGGGCAGATTCCGCCGACGCGCGGCCTGGTGGATCAGTTCTTCAACGACTCGACCGGGAAGGGCGAGGACGGCGAGATTGACGCCCGCGGACCGTGGAATGAAGGCGGCGATTGGGAGTTCGTGGAAGCGCCGGCATTCCAGCAAATGCGGGCCGACGGCAACGGAGCGGCGCCAGCCGTCGCCGATCGCAGTACCAGCACCGCGGCTGAGCCGAACATGGTACAAGAACTGCTGGTCGAGGAGCTTCAGGATCTCTTACACGCGGAAGCGCAGCTTCTGCGCGCGATTCCGAAAATGATCGCCGCCGCGCACGAGCCGCGGCTCCAGCAATGTCTCGAGAAGCATCTCGAGGAAACCAAGAACCAGGTGGAGCGGTTGAAGGAATCGTTCCAGCTTTTGGGGGTGAAAGGCAAAGCGAAGCCGTGTAAGGGGATGGCGGGGCTGCTTGAAGAGGGCCAGGAGATCATGGCCGAGGGAGAAGGGAAAGACGATGCGCCCGCGGACCTCGCGTTGATCGGCGCGGGCCAGAAAGTGGAGCACTACGAGATCTCCGGTTATGGCACGGCCCGCACGATGGCCGAGCAGGCGGGGCAGCCGCAGATCGCCGCGCTGTTGAGCAAGTCGCTCGCTGAAGAAGAGAACGCCGACAATCTTCTGACTCAGATTGCGGGCGAGATCATGTCGCAAGCCCGCGGCCTCACCAAGGATCCGCAAGTTCGCAAAGGGCGCACGCGCAAGTAACTCACTCCGAACGCCGCCTCGCTGAATCTCACTCGGCGAGGCGGTAGCGGTGAACCGGGGCGGGCATCGGCGATCGCGCGCCCTTGATGCTCTTCCATAAAATTTCGTTCAAGGCGTACATCGGCGCGCGGTCCACATCGTCAAAATCCATCTCCCGCGAGCGCTTGGCTCCATAAGCGCGGGCTGTGTTCTTCTCATTCAAGTCGATCTCCGGCGGCAGCTTATCGTAGGGTTTCAGTTCCGCCGTGTCTGCGAAGGCTGCATACATGGGCGATGCGGCAGCGTCGAACTGTGTCATCGGCGGGAGCCCCAACAACAGCTCGATGGTGCGCAGCATGGAACTGGTGGAGTACATCGAGCTGTCAACGATACCGCGTTTGATGTAAGGGCTGATCGCGAACGCAATGGTGCGCCGCGCATCGACGTGATCCGGCCCGTCCTGCGCGTCGTCTTCGATGACGAAGATCGCCATCTCCGGCCAGTAGCGCGAATGCGTGAGGCGTTCGATAATCTGGCCCAATGCGAAATCGTTGCTGGCCACCGACGCGGCTGGAGTGAACGCGCCGGGCGTCGTGCCGCGCGTGTGATCCTCCGGCAAGCTCATGATCGTGAAGTTCGGCATGCGCCGGTTCGGATTCGGATTGTCGAAGTTCTTCTCGAAGTCGTCGAACTCGCGCAGGAAGACGGCGGCATTTTCCGTATCGCGCATACCGGGAATGCGATAGCCAGGCGCCGTGTGCCCAAACAGATTCTGCGCGCCGGGCGCTTCGGAAATCTGGCTGCCTCCGCTGACCTGGATGCCGTACTCTCCGTAGGTACGATAGGTCAGGCCTTTGCGCGCGCATTGATCCCAGATGAACCCGCCCCCGGGCACGTAAGCGTTCGTCAGGTCGGCACGGCTGCGGGCGCTGTACACGGGTGGCCAGCGTTTCGTAGCGAAATCGGTTGCGTAGGCCGCGTCCGCCCAGGAGTGACCTTCGGCGCTGGTCTCGCCATCCGAGTAGAGATTATCAAAGAGCACGAACTGCTCGGCGATGGCGTGATGATTGGGAGTGACCTTGCGGCCGAACAGGACGAGAGATGGATCGCCGTTGCCTTGCGGCATGTCGCCCAATACCGTGTCGTAAGTCCGGTTTTCCTTGATGATGTAGACCACGTGTTTGACCGGGGAGCCCGCGCCAACCTCCTGCGGGATGACGGACGGTGCGGCCGATGGCTTGGCCTGCGAAAGGAACTCATCCCGATACGGCGAGTTCTCCCGAACTTGGCGGGTCCACTCGGCCAAGCGCGTTTTGATTTCGCCGATCCCGACAAAACTGACGCTACCCCGCCGCAGGTCCTTCGAACTCGCCGTGCGACGCGCGCGCGAGGACGGCGGTGTTTTGGCGGTCATCGCGTAGGAGCCGAAACCCTTGCTATTGCCCACCAGCAGAAGCGATCGCGCCGGGTCGACGAGGAGCGCCGAGGGATACCAGCCTGATGGAATGAAGCCCTCCACCTCGCTGCGTCCAGGATCCGCCACGTTAATCACCGCGACGTCGTTGTTGTCGGCGTTTGCGGCGAACAGAACGTGATTCTCGCGATCAAGCGCCAGTGCGTTCGGCGTCGATCCGGGGGGCGAGCGCGGCGTGAGCGCAGTGCCGATCCGTTCGCGAACCAGGCGCGTTTTGGTGTCGATCACCACCACCGTGTTGTCGTTCGAGCACGCGACGAACAAGCGGCCGTCTGAGTCAAGCACCATGTCGTTCGGGTTGCGATCGACGGGGATGGTGGCAATCACCTTGAGCGACGCGGTATCGACGACGCTGACGGAAGCGCTGGCCCAATTGGAAACGTACAGCGCGCGGCCGTCGGGGGAGATCGCGAGCGTGTACGGATTCACCTCGACGGGGACACGGCCAACGAGCTTCCCTGTGTTGCTGTCGAACACGACCACGCTGCCCGGGGCGGTACCCGTACCCTTGTTAGCCGCGTACAAAATGTCCTTGGTGGGATGGTGAGCGAGCCCGGCCCAATAAACACGACTGGGATCGATTGTTTCATTCATTTCCAGGATACTTGTTTCGGAAAGCCTTCCCTCGGCGTAGGCGAAGGCGCGAATGGGCGCGGGCTGGCCGCGAGTCCCGGTTCCATTTCCGCCGGAAACGAACAGGCGCTTGCCGTCGGGATGCCACGCCAAGCCGAGCCACACGGTGGGCAACACGATGTGCTGCGCGGGCGTGCGCGACTCGGCGCCGATCACCAGCAGACCTTCCTCGTTGTACCCGCCCTCGAGCGCGACAAAGGAACGTCCATCGGGGGCCAGTGAAAGGTTCAGGACCATGTCCTGGGCTGGAATCGATTTGCCGGCCGGAGTGATGGTCCAGCCGTTGGGCAGGGCATAGCCGTCAGGAAGTGGATGAGGTTTCTGCTGACCCAGAGCAGCCAAAGAGAGGAGTAGGGCGGATAACGTGAAGCGCATGGGGATTACTTCTCCATTACATCATGGCGACTCGGGAATGAGCTGTTTCGTGAAGCCGAGCTCGGCCAGGCGGTGGAAGGCTTCGCGCACCGGTTCAGGGATGCGCTGCGGGGCCGACCAGCCGCGGGCGGCGTAAATCCAGACCCGCTGCAGATCGCCCATCATGATGTGAATGATCTTATCGGGCGGCAACTCCGGCGTGAAATATTCCTCGAACGGGATCGCGGGTGAGGCGAGCGTGGCGGGCATCTCCGGCCATTCGACAGCGTGTGTGGCCCAGGTACGCCGCTGCATGAACGGCTTGACGGCGAAAACGATGTTGCGGGGACGCTTCGAGCGGCTCAGGATGATGTCACGCGCGAAGCGGATGTTCTCGGCAGTGTTGGTGGCGCGCGTTTCGAGCAGGATCCGGTCGCGTGGAACGCCATGCTCCACGGCAACATCGGCGTACATCTCGGCTTCGCTCGTGTCCCACGGCGTTGCCAGCAGATCGCCCTGGTGCGCAATGCCGCCGGTGCATAGCAGTTCGGCCCCATAACCGCGGTGGTAGAGGCTGGCCGCGAATTCGGCGACTCTTAGATCGTTGGTTCCGAGCGCGACGATGATGTCGGCCGGAATCGGCTCGTGCCCGAGTTGAAGAAAGTTATAGACGACGCGCCCCAACCGGAGCGCTTCATCGGATACGGTTGCAGGCAAGAACGAAGGGTCCTACACGGCGCGCGAGCGCAGCATCGGCCGCATTGCCAGGTTCACGACGATCATGATGACCGAGAAGATCGGGAGCAGGTACAACGCCGATTGCAGTGTCCGTTTGTCGGCGATGCGCCCGATGATCGGCGAACTCACCGCCAATCCGATCCAGCCGCAGGTGATGACGAATCCCATGGCTGTCGCAGTCATGCGGGGGAACGCATCGCCGACCATGGCGAGCGTGGTTGGAAACACCGGCGCCATCGCCATCCCCGCGCAGAACACGGCCAACCACGCCATGGTCGAATCGTTGGTCTTCAGCATGAGAAACGTCGTGACCGCCATCAACAGCGAGGCGAACAGCGTAACGGTCGGGGCCGCGATCTTGATGAGGATGCGTGACACCACGACTCGTCCGATCAGCAGACCGAGGGCGAACCCGAGCGAGAGGATGTTGAGCGCTTTGCTTTCCGGGATTCCTTGCGCGATGAGATATTTCGCGAGCCAGTTCCACACGCCCACCTCGCAGGCGACATAGAGGAACAGGAACAACGCAAGCAGATACAGGACCGGACGCCCCAGTATCAGATTCAACTCGGAGACTTTGAACCCGATCTCGCCAGTCGGTTTGGGCATGGGTGTCGCCAGGTGAACCATGAGGGTGACGGTGGCGAGGGCTGCCGCCACGTAGGCCATGAGCTTCGTGTTGCCGCCGAGCAGGTTGGCCGCGATGAACGGGGTCAAGAGTGCGCCAAGTCCGAAGAACAGATTGAGCAGATTCAGAGTCGATGCACGGCGGCTCTCGCTGACATCGCTGGCGAGCGCGTTCGCGGCGGTGACGACCATACCGCCACCCATGCCGAGGACCGCCATTGCCGAAGCGACTTGGCCGTAGCTGCCCGAATTGGGCAGGAATAACAACGAGCCCGCGATGAGAAAGAGGCCCAAGAGAAGCGCGGTCTTCTTGCCTTTGAGATCGATCAGCGGACCGACCGACACCGATGAGACCACCAACCCGAGCGCCTGGCACAACGCGATGGTGCCGTTCTGCGCCTCACTCAACGAGAATTGTTTAGATATCGACGGAAGAATGGTCCCGAGTAGGGCGGCGATAATGCCATACACGAGGATGGCAAGGATTGCGGCAAGGATGAGCATCGAGATGCAATCTTATCACGGCAGTGGTTAGTGGTCGGTGGTTAGTGGTCGGCGGTTAGTGGTTAGTCGTTCGTGGCCGGTCGTTAGTGGTCAGCCGGCCACTACTACGCTACACACTGACTACCGGGCATGGCGATTGGCGGATGATCGAGTAAGCGTTTGCGCGCAGGCGTCCGAAGACTCCCGCCGCCGATCCGCGGCCGATCACCAGCAGATCCGCATTGCGGCGAGCGGCAATCCCGCACACCACCTGCGCCGGGTCGCCGGATTCCAGAATCACTTCGGCATCCATGCCCAGCTTGCGCTGCATCTTCACGATGTCGTCGTTGGCAATCTGCGTAAAGTAGTTGCGCCAATTCGGGTCGAAGTACTCGCCCGAGCGTCCCTCGAGCGATGGATAGGCGTGCACAACCGCGACCTCGGCATTCTCGCGTTGGGCCATCTGCGCTCCCCAACTCAGCGCCTTAAGGGCCTGGTCGGGACTGAGATCGACGGCCACCACGATCCGTTTGAAATGGATGGCCTCGAGCGCGGGCGAGTTCTCCAGATGGACACCCGTCCATACCGGACACTCGGCGTCGTGCAGTATTTTGGCCGTCACCGAACCGAGAAGAAACCGCCGGAACAGCCCGTATCCATGAGTCGGCATCACGATCAGGCCGATGCGCTGCTCGTGCGCATACTCCACGAGGCGCCGCGCCGGATCGCCTTCGAGCAGCACCCGCTTGACGCGGTAGGAGCTCAGTTCCGCGGCGGCGAACGCATCGAGTTGCTGCTGCATTTCCGCCGTGCGGTCCGTGGTCAACTCCGTGAGCACGGATCCGCCGACATCCAGCGCGCTCAACTCGTAGCTGAGCGGAGTGGTTACGTGAACGATGGAGATCTCGGTCTCCTGTTTATCGGCGAGCGCCTCGACATAGCGGGCCGCGCCGTAGGAGCGCTCGGAGAAATCCACCGGTAGTAGAATGCGCTCCACTAGAGACATGTTGGCCCTAGCTTAATACGCGCGAGGCGGGTTGGTCCAGCCGTTGTACAGGAACACACCGAGCAGCGCGAGTCCGAACACCGCGGCTACCACGGTGAGGATTTTACCCCAGCGGTCGATGGTTTGCAGTTTGTTAGCGACGGCTATCTGCTGCGCGCTCACATCCGTGCTGACAGCCGTGCTGACGTGAACGTAGTCGTCTTCCTTGTTTGCCACCACGCGGCGGTAAAACGCGAGAGCGAGAACGCTCGAGGCCAAAGCAGCCCAGCTAATGAACATGGGAAGTAGATTCATGGCGACTCCTTCGCCTTGTTTGGTGCAAGCCGGCATCCATGGCGCAATCCCAATAAACGCAGCAAGTTGCATGTACGGAGGCAAGTCAGATAGAGTGAAACAACATAGCTGGGTGAAATCACGCAGGCATGATATTCTGGGATTAGTCGGGGAAAGTCAAAAGAACATGCCCAAGCTGGCGCTGGAATGGCAGAACTCTCATCTGCTGGCCGCCGTTTTCAATCAACTTTCGGACGCGCTCATTATTTACGATTCCACGCTGCACATCAGCGGAGTGAATCATGCGGCTGAGCGGTTATTCGGGCAGACTTCCGAGGAGATGGTGGGGCGCGATTGCCGCGACGTGTTCAAGTGCGGGATTTGCGAGCCCGGTTGCGGCGTGCTGGTCGGGATTCAGCAAGCGCCATCGGTGAGCCGTAGCACGGTCCGTCTCCATACGGACAATGGGCGGGAGCGGCTGGCGGTGATCAGCACCACCCAGCTCTATAACGACGAAGGCGACCTGGAAGGGGCGGTCGCGACGATCAAAGACATAACGGAAGAGGCAGCTCCGCAGCGCCGGGAAGTGATCGCCGAATCGAAGCTGATGCGCGATGTTTTGAATTTCACCCGGCGGGTGGCGGCGAGCGAGGCTGCGACAATTCTGCTCGAGGGCGAGAACGGTACGGGCAAGGACTTGATCGCCAAGACGCTGCACTACGAAAGCATGCGGCGGGCGGAGCCGTTCATCGCGATCAATTGCGCGGCGATCCCGGACACGCTGCTCGAGAGCGAATTGTTCGGTTATGAGAAGGGCGCGTTCACCGATGCGCGCGCGCAGAAACGCGGAATTTTCGAATTAGCGGATAAAGGGACTTTGTTTCTGGACGAAATCGGCGAGATTCCGGTGATGTTGCAGGCCAAGTTACTACGGGTGCTCGAGGAGCAGTCGTTCCGGCGCTTGGGCGGGTTGAAGGATATTCAGCTCAACTTGCGCGTGATTGCAGCGACCAATCGGACGTTGCGTGACCAAGTCACGGCGGGCGCCTTCCGCCAGGATCTGTACTTCCGGCTCAACGTGATTCACATCACGATTCCCTCGCTGCGGGAACGGCGAGAGGATATCGTGCCCCTGGGCAAGTTTTTCGTCAATCACTACAACCAGAAGTTCAAGCGGCGCATCGATGGGATTACTCCAGAGGCGCAGCGGATGCTCGCCGAGCATGACTGGCCGGGCAACGTCCGCGAACTGCGCAACGCGATCGAGCGGGCGATGATCCTGGAGGAGTCGCCGCTGATTACGCCGGCGAGTCTGCCGCTGTCGATCAAGGAGCACACGGTTGGGGTGGCGACGGCGGTGAGTACGGCGGCGGCGCTTCCGGATAGCGGTCTCTCGCTGGCTGAGCATGAACGCATGCTGTTGGCGCAGGCGCTGGAGAAGGCGAAGGGCAATCAGACGCAGGCCGCGCGATTGTTGCATATTACTCGGGATACGTTGCGGTACAAGATGAAGAAGTTCAATTTGCGATAGACGGAGTTGGCCGCGTGCGACCGGTAGCTCTGTCTGATGATCGGCGTTCCAATGCTCTTCATCGCGGCGCTGGTTGCGGTGCTGATCGTGCATCTCGAGGTCAAGTTCGGGGCGCTAATCAGGCGCTTCGATACTCTCGATCGGCTTCTCGACGAGTTCGCGTCCGCTGGCCCCGCGCAATCTGCCCGCCGCAGGACTGATCTAGAACTGACGCCGCGCCATCTGCCCGGGGCCTTTCCGCCGTTGTCGCTGCCGCATAGCCAATATCAGGGTCGTCTACGACCCCGAAGTCCCTCCCTAAGGATCTGGCTGCACGCCAGGCTCGTGGGTCTGCGAAGTCCAGCGCTACGCTTATACCGAGCACGCTTTGAGGACCGCATTGCTTGTATCGGCCTTGGTGCTTTCGGAACGGCGATTTGGCCCCAAGATTATTTGCGGCGTGGGGCTTGACTGTAACGGGTCACAACGGATGCCCCTTCCATTCTCAGATTGCTGCCCCTCAAGCATGAAGCATGCACTGCGCAGGAATTGGAGCGCCCTTCGGGCGGTCTTCGCGTTTGAATGCCCAAGGCCTCCGCTCCAGAGCTTCA
>JBBQGC010000098.1:0-9123 GCA_038322705.1 Bryobacterales bacterium
CGGCTCCCCCCACAAGAGGGCTGGCCGCCCCCTTGTGAATCCCCTGCCCGGTCGGTCCGTGACCTGTTCGGGGAGCGGGGGTAACTAACGGTTGGAACAAAAACGCCTGAGAACGTTTACACAATTCGATTGACACCGCCCAACCAATCGTGCCCTGATCTTCACCCCCGCCCCGCCGATGCAAACTATGCTTTCCCGAACACGTACTATTTTTCTTTCCCCGCGCCTTCAACCACTTACACGGAAATGCCCGCTCCACCCAAACAGCCACTCCCCAACCTCCTGCTAAATCTGAGGCAGGAGAACAGAACAATGTCTACCGCAGCTCAACTCGAAGCCAACGCCCGGAACGCGCAGTCGTCCACCGGTCCCCGTACCGATGCCGGTAAAGCCGCATCCAGCAAAGATGCCACCAAACACGGCCTCTCCGCCGCCTTCACCGTCCTCCCGCACGAGGACCAGCAGGAGTTCGACGAGCTCATCGAAGACGTCCGCGCCGAGCACAGGCCCGTCAACTCCCATCAGACCTTCCTCACCGAACAGCTCGCCAAAACCTGGTGGCTGCTCGCCCGCGCCCAGCGTCTCGAAGCGAAGGCTTTCGAACACCTCGCCGGTCTCATCGCCGACCCCGACGACGACCCCGATGCTCGCATCGTCGCCGCTCTGTTCAAAACGAACCCAAACGCGCTCACTACGCTCCAGCGCTACGCCGCACAGGCCGAGCGCTCCTACTACAAGGCCTACCGCGAACTCAAACTCGCCAAGCAAATTCAAAACGAAGCCGCCGCGGTCCGGCAGTTTGATTCTCCAAACGACGCCGTCATGGATCGCGTTGCCAAAGGCCCCGTCCCAACGCATCCCGCTTACGACGAACCCGCGTGTCAGTACGGTACCCAGGCGATGAACCACCCCGCTCCTGCCGCCAGCCGCGCCTGACGAGAAAACGAACTCAATATGGACTCAGAGAACTCGCGCGAACGGATTTGTGGTATCTTCAATCCCGGAATGAAGCACTCCATCCACCTGAAGATTAACGGTCAGCGGTACTCGCACGACGTCGAACCGCGCCTTCTGCTCATCCACTATCTGCGCGAAATCGCCGAATTGAAAGGTCCGCACATTGGTTGCGAAACCTCCATCTGCGGCGCTTGCACTGTCCTTGTCGATGGGCAGGCGGTGAAAAGTTGCGCGATGTTCGCCGTCCAGGCGGATGGCTGCGAAGTCACCACCATCGAAGGACTCGCCACCAACGGAACACTCCATCCCGTTCAGGAGGCGTTCTGGAACGAGCACGGCGCGCAATGCGGCTACTGCACTCCAGGCATGATTATTGCCGCCAAACAACTGCTCGACCGTAATCCGCATCCCAACGAGGATGAAATTCGTCATGGCCTCGAAGGCAACCTGTGCCGCTGTACCGGATATCAACACATCGTCAACGCGGTGAAAGCCGCGGCCGAAAAGATGGGAGCGTGATCCATGGCGACTACAACTACTAAAACCGAAACGCTCGTCGGCAAGCGCATCCGCCGCCGCGAAGATCCGCGCCTGATCACCGGAACCGCAACCTACGTCGACGACATACAGTTGCCCGGTATGAATCACGCCTGCATCGTTCGCAGTCCGCATGCGGCCGCGCGTATCAAAGGCATCGACGCCAAGGCCGCGCTCGAACTGCCGGGCGTCGTGGCTGTGTTCACCGGCGCCGATACCAAGGACGTAGGACCCGTGCCCTGCGGCGCATCCTTGCCCGGGCTCCGCGTCCCTCATCACTACATCCTGGCGATCGATCGCGTCTACTTCGTCGGCCATCCCGTCGCCGTGGTCGTCGCCAGCGATCGCTACATCGCGCGTGACGCCGCCGATCTCATCGAGGTCGATTACGAACCGCTCCCCGCCGTCGCCGATCCCGAGAAAGCGCTCGCTCCCGGCGCGCCCGCCGTGCATCCCGAGTGGCCCGACAACATCGCCTTCACCTATCAACAGAAGGGCGGCGACACGGACGAAGCGTTCAAGAATGCGGAAGTCATCGTCAAGGAGCGCATCGTCAGCCAGCGTCTGATTCCCGCGGCGATGGAAGGGCGCGGTGTAGTCGCTGATTGGAAATCCGGCGATAAAGCGCTCACCATTTGGACGTCCACACAGATTCCACACCTCGTGCGCACGCTCGTCGCATTGATGCTAGGCGTCCCCGAACATCATCTGCGCATCATCGCGCCTGAAGTCGGCGGAGGCTTCGGCAGCAAGCTGAATGTTTACGCCGAGGAAGCGCTGATGGGCTTCATCGCGATGCGGCTTGCCAAACCGGTGAAGTGGATCGAGTCCCGCCGCGAGAACTTCACCTGCACCATTCACGGGCGCGGCCACGTCGATTACCTCGAGCTCGCGGCCAAGCGCGACGGCACCATCCTCGGCATGAAGATGAAGCTGATTCAGGATCTCGGGTCCTATCATCAGTTGCTCACGCCCGCGATCCCGACGCTGTCCGTGCTGATGATGCCCGGCCTCTACAAATTCCAAAACATTCACGCCGAAATTGTCGGAGTCTTCACGAACTGCGTTCCCACCGACGCCTACCGAGGAGCGGGCCGTCCCGAGGCCACGCACGTCATCGAACGCATGGTCGACATCCTCGCGGCCGAGCTCAAAATGGACCCCGCCGAGCTTCGCCTGCTCAACTTCGTCGACAACGAATCGTTCCCCTTCGCCACGGCAACGGGACTCACCTACGACAGCGGCGATTACGCTGCGCCTCTGAAGAAAGCGCTCGACATCGTCGAATATCACCACCTTCGCGAGCAACAGAAAGAGGCGCGCGCCGCCGGGCGCCTGTTTGGCATCGGCATGTCCACCTACGGCGAGATCTGCGCCATGGGTCCTTCGCCCGCAACCCCTGCCGGAGGTTGGGAGAGCGCGACCGTCAAAATCGAACCCACCGGTACGGTCACGGTCATGACCGGCGTCTCGCCCCACGGACAAGGCGAGGAGACGACGTTCGCTCAAATAGCAGCCGACGAGTTGGGCGTCCCCATCGACGACATCGTCGTTCAACATGGCGACACCGCCATCGTCCAATACGGCATCGGCACCTTCGGGAGCCGCGCTACAGCGGTCGGCGGAACCGCGCTCTACTTCGCCCTCCAGGATCTGAAGAAGAAGATCAAGCTCTTCGGCGCAATGCTGCTGCAATCTGAAGACGTCACTTTCGCTGACGGCGTATGTACCTGCAACAAGTCCGGAAAAACGGTCACATTGCAGCAGATTGCGGGCGCTTCGTATCGCGCCATGACCCTGCCCACGAACACTGAGCCGGGCATGGTGGCCACCCGCTTTTGGGAGCCGCCCAATTTCACGTTCCCCTTCGGCGCGCACATCGCGGTCACCGAAGTCGATCGCGAAACGGGCGACATCGAGATCAAACGCTACGTCGCCGTTGACGATTGCGGCAACATTATTAACCCGCTCATCGTCGCCGGCCAGATTCATGGCGGCGTCGCCCAGGGCCTCGGTCAGGCTCTGTTCGAACGCGCTGTTTACGACGATGACGGCCAACTCGTATCGGGTGAGTTCATGGACTACGCCGTGCCCCGCGCGCACATGATGCCGTGGATCGAGACCGAACACACCATCACTCCGAGTCCTGTAAATCCGCTCGGCGTTAAAGGCGTCGGCGAAGCGGGTACCATCGGCGCATCGCCCGCCATCGTCAACTCCGTCGTTGACGCGCTCAGCCCGCTCGGTGTTCGCCACATCGACATGCCCATGATTCCCGAAACCATCTGGAACCTGATCCGCAAGGGAGCCCATGCATGATCACGCACAACTTCGACTACAAACGGCCCGCGACCCTGCAAGAAGCTCTTGGACTCCTGTCGGACGGAAGCTCGAAAGTGCTAGCGGGCGGCATGAGTCTGATCCCGCTCATGAAGCTGCGCCTGGCCGCGCCGGAGTGCCTGGTCGATATCGGGCGCATCGCCGATCTGAACTACATCCGCGAAGAAAACGGCGCGATCCATTTGGGCGCGACCGTCACCCACTATCAGCTCGAGAACTCGCCGCTGTTACGTTCGAAGTGCCCGTTGCTTTCCGAGACCGCCGCGCACATCGGCGACCCGATGGTGCGCAATCGCGGGACGCTCGGCGGCAGCGTCGCCCACGCCGACCCCGCATCCGATTACCCCGCTTCGCTCCTGGCCTTGGAAGCGGATGTCGTCATTGCCGGAGCGTCGGGCGATCGCACAGTTACCTTCGCCGACTTCATCGTCGAGACTTTCACAACCGTGCTCGAGCCCGGCGAGATCGTTCGCGAGATCGTCGTCCCAGTCGAACACTCCTCAGCGGGTTACTGCTACGAGAAAGTCGTTCAACCCGCTTCCGGATTCGCAATCGTCGGCATCGCGCTCCGCATCCGCAAGGAAGCCGGGCGCATTGCCGAGGCTCACATCGGCGTTACCGGACTCGCTTCCAAAGCCTTCCGCGCAGTCGCCGCCGAGCAGGCGCTGATGAACGGGTCCGCGGATCCCGCCGCCGCGAAAAATGCCGGCGCGCTCATCGCCGACGGCGTCGATGCCAACTCCGACCTGTACGCTTCGCCCGAATACCGCAACCATCTCGCGCGCATTCACGGAGCACGCGCCATCGCAATCGCGCTGTCGAGGGCGCAGTGAAGATCGCGGGAACACACTCCTTACCGGTGCCGCAGCAGCGCGCCTACGAAGTTCTACAGGATCCCGTGATTCTGGCGCGCTGCATGCCGGGCTGCGATCGCCTCGAGAAGGTAGGCGAAGATTCCTATGAGATGAAGATGAAGATGCTCATCGCCAGCATCTCAGGACTCTTCGACGGTAAAGTCCGCATCGCCGACAAGACGCCGTTCACCAGCTTCCGGCTGATTGTCGAAGGCACCGGCAAGATCGGATTTCTCAAAGGCGATGGCCTGCTGACTCTAACGCCCAACGAGGGCGGAACCGAAGTCCGCTTCGATGGCGACGTACATGTCGGTGGAACCATCGCCAGCGTCGGGCAACGCCTCATGGATACGACATCGAAGATGATGATCAAGCGCTTCTTCGACAAACTCGCGTCCGAGGTGTCGTCATGACGCGCTCTTGAATCGCTCGTAGAGCAAGCGCGCGGCGCCGCCCGCAAGCGCCGGGATAGCGGCCACTCTGCCCATGTGGCACATCAGCGAAACCGCGCCGGTCGCGATGGCGCTCGCCGCAATCAGGAAGCCGCCCAGCAGTTCGGTTCCCGCCATGTTCAGTGCGTGATGCATTCCGCCCTCCTGCACTTAATGCAGATGAGGCCGCTTCCTTGCACGTTGCGCGGATGAGCGGCAGTTAACGTGAAGTGTCCTTTACCGAATATGGATACATTAGTTCTATGCTCCCGAACCAGCCCGCGCCCCGTATCACGCTCGATAAAAGCCCCGAGTACCGCGAAGATTACGCCAACAGCGTGCAAGTGCGCGTGAACCTGTGGGACTTTTTCCTGAGCTTCGGCCGCCTCGACCAGACCGCGCCCGACAACGTGCAGATCCACAATTTCCAGGGAATCTATCTCAGCCCGCAGCAGGCCAAAGCGCTGGCCAATGTCTTGAATCAGAACCTGCAGCAATATGAGAGCGCGTTCGGTGAAATCCGTCTCGAGCCGCAAGCCGGCGGCGGCGTCATCCAATAGCCCCATGCATGCCGCGTCCCGGACTCCGCTAACCAGCTATCTGCTGGTGTTCGGAGTTATGCTCGCCGGCCTACTTGCGCTCCACATCCCGTACCTTTCACTGCCGTACTTCTGGGATGAACTCGGCCAGTTCGTGCCCGCCGCGCTCGACATCCTCCGCGACAACGCCTGGGTTCCGCACTCCACCGTTCCCAACGTCCACCCTCCGGGCGTGATGGCGTATCTCGCTCTCGTATGGCGCGTGTTCGGATACTCCGTTCCTGCCACGCGCGTCGCAATGCTCGCCGTAGCCGCGGCGGGTGTGTACGCAACATTCTTGCTATGCATTCGCATGTGCCGCCGCGTTCCCGGCGTACCCGCATTCATCGTTGCGGGCCTGCTCATTGTGACCCCGCTGTTCTACATGCAGTCCATGATGGCGCAGCTCGACATGCCCGCTATGACTCTGACTGTCGTGGCGCTGCTGCTCTTCCTCGATGCGCGCTACCTCGCATGTGCGCTCGCCTGCACCGCGCTCGTGCTTGCCAAGGAAACCGGAGCCATCGCGCCCGCGCTGTTTGCCGCCTGGCTCGTCGTTCGCGATCGCAATATCAAGCAGGCAGCATGGTTCGTACTGCCGTTCATCGCTCTTGCTATCTGGCTGTTCGTGCTATGGCGCGCGACGGGCCACATCCTGGGCGACCCCGGCTTCGCACATTACAACGTCGGCTATCAATTGCATCCCGTCCGCTTCGGCGCAACGCTACTCCGCCGCTTGTACTATCTGTTTCTCGCCGACTTTCGCTGGATCGGTACGATCGCGATCGTCTACGCCTGGCGCAAGACCCGGTTCTTCCGCACATGGGAATGGGCCTTGGCCGGGTTGTTCGTCGCGGGTCACATTGTCCTCGTCAGTGCGTTTGGCGGCGCGGCGCTCGAACGTTATCTGCTGCCCGCGTTCCCAATGCTATATATCGCGATGGCAACCGGCTGGGCCGCGATGAGCCGCCGCTGGCGCAACGTCTCACAGGCTGCGTTGATGGCCGGCCTCTTTCTCGGCCTTTACTGGAACCCGCCCTTCCCATTCCCCTTGGAGAACAATCTCGCCATGGCCGACTTCGTCGAATTGCAGAAGGCTGCGGCGGGCTATCTCGACCGCGATTTGCCGCATGCCGTCGTCGCCTCAGCCTGGCCCTACACCGGCGCGTTGCGCAATCCGTCTCTCGAATACACGCATCACGCTCACCGTGTCGTAGAGACGAACGACTTCCATACCGCCAACGTCATCCAAGCATGCGAGACCGGGAAACCTGACGTACTCGTGCTCTACTCTCGCACCTGGGAGCCGCATTGGGGCGTGCTCGGCAATCAGCTCTTTGAGCGCTTTCTGCGGACCTATTACGATTACGAGCCGCAGATCACCTCAGATCAGGTCGAGTCGCGGCTCGCAATGCACCCGGTGCTTCGTTGGGAACAGCGCGGCCAATGGGTCGAGATCTTCACGCGATGATCGACCTGACTTCCGTCACCAAGAGCTTCTGCGGCAAGCGCGTCGTGACCGCTTTGGACAACGTGACGTTGCATGTTCCTAAAGGAGACATGGTCGCCATCGTGGGCCAGTCGGGCTCGGGCAAGTCGACGCTATTGAACCTCGTCGGAGCGCTCGATCGCGCCACGTCGGGCGAAGTCGCCATTGAAGGCCAGGTCTTGAGCGGTCTCGGTAACGATGCGTTGACGCGTGTCCGCCGCGACAAGATCGGCTTCATCTTCCAGTTCTTCAATTTGCTCCCGACGCTCACCAGCGCCGAGAATGTCGCGATCCCGCTGCATCTCCGCGCATGGCCGCGCAAGAAGATCGACGATCGCGTGCGCGAACTGCTCGCTCTGGTAGGTCTTGAACAGCGCTCCGATCACTTGCCCGAAGAGTTGTCGGGCGGCGAACGGCAGCGCGTCGCCATTGCGCGTGCTCTGTCCGTCTATCCTCCCATCCTGCTCGCCGACGAGCCCACCGGCAATCTCGACACTCACACCGCCGCCGAGATACTGCGGTTGATACACGATCTGCACGACCGCCTCGGCGCAACGATCTTGATCGTTACCCACGACCGCGGAGTGGCCCAAAGCTGTCCACGCATACTGACGTTGAGCGACGGTCGCGTGATGGCCGATACCGTGTCCGCCGCGTGATGGCACATTCGCCCGTCGTCCGCGCACCGGCCCGGTCCTTCTTGGCCGGTGAGCCGGTTCTCGATCAGCTCGTGGCGCGCGGCGCTCGTACGCTCGGCCGGAACTGGCGCTGGCTCGGTCCGCTCGCGCACCGGTACCTGGATGCGGCGGCGGGCAGGACGCGCTTGCGATTCCGGGGCGCCATTCAGTTCCTTCTGGCGGATGGCGTTCTTGAGTGGATTTTGGATCGGGTGCCTTCCCATCCCGCCGCTCACGGGTTTGTCAGACGCCGCTCCATCCGCACGTTTGCCGCTCCACATGTCCGCCAAGAGGTGGTGCTGCGGATGGACCTTCAGGATTTCTTCCCTCGCTTCGGGGCGCGAGGATTCAGAGCATTTTCCGCACGCTGGGCTATCCCGAGTCCGTCGCCGCGCTGCTCGCGGGCATATGCACCAACGCAGCGCCTCGCGATGTCCGGCGTGCCGGTGAACTCTACTAGAAGCCCCATCTGCCGCAAGGCGCGCCCACTTCACCGGCGCTGGCCAATATCGGCGCGTACCGTTTGGATTGCCCGTTAACTGGTCTCGCCGCGGCAGCCGGCGCGCAATATACCCGCTACGCCGACGATCGTGCGCCACGAGCGCAAAGGGCCGGGGAGGGCCCGATGTGTGTAACTGCTTGACTGATGAGGGCAGGCCCCTCGGAACCGGCTTGCAGGAGCAGGTTCCAAACCACCTCCGGTGGCTGTGGTCAAAAGCCATGGTCGTGAGCGCGGAAGGAAAAGGCCCGGAAAGAACCGGGTCAGGTGACGGACAGAAAGAGGACCGCAAGGGAACCACTGATGACGTGTCGAAAGCGTAGGGACGATGTCAAAACCGCAGGGAGTCGTTACTGCGGGATCAGCTTCGCCGAAACCTGTTGACGGGCGGAGTGGCATCCGGCATTAAGGTGGCCTGAGTCTGTCGGACGGCGGTTGAGCGGAACGTGGGAACCTGGGTTCCGATGTAAACGGAGAAGCTCGAGCGGAAGACCCGCTAGAGCCAGAGTACGGATGCGGAGCCGAGGGGCGGAACAACCCGTAGTAGTGGTGAAGTCCCCGAAACGGGATGGAGCGAAGGGGTTGTGTTATGGAGCCGAACCATTTGGCCAACCAGCAATGGGAGGAGCCGATGAGTGAGGCAAAGCCGTTTGTAATTTCGAAGTGGGAGGTAGGGGAAGCGTATAAACGGGTCAAGGCCAATCAGGGAGCGGCAGGAGTTGACGAGCAGTCGATTGCGGACTTCGAAAGGGAGTTGAAAG
>JBBQGC010000099.1:0-7356 GCA_038322705.1 Bryobacterales bacterium
CCTCCCAAGTGTTTCGTTTGCGGCCGATATAGCCACCGGATCGATCCGTTCGGCATACTTCTGCCTCGTCGCACAGACCGACCACGAGCGACACGGTCGGCGGCTGTTCAAAAAACTACGTTTTCACGTGATCGCTAACAAGGAGTCGCTAATTCGCATTCTCACACTTGAGTCCGGGGAAATTATCGTGACCGATTCCGCCTTCTCCGGGGGTGAACAAAGTGGTCCATTACACTTTGATCTGAAATCCGCAACATCATTACACTGGGTGGTTGCGTTTCGGTCGCTCTGGCAACTTCCTGGCAGCGTCTTCCAGCGATTGCCGCTGCTCACGCGCCGCCTCCGCCTCCAGGAGCGCGCGGCGGCGTCCGGCAAACTCCTCGTATTCGGCCTCGGCACGAGCGTCGGCCATGGCTTTGCTCATGCTTCCCTTGTCGTCCAGCACCGCGCGCTCGTTAAACCGGAGGAAATCGTTGAGTTTGGTCTCCCAATCTTTCAAGAACACCTGCTTGCGGCGTCGGGCCTGATCCTCAGCAAAATCGAGCCACATCGTCACGATGCGGTTCAGTTCCGCAATTTCTTCCTCGCTCAGATAGTTCTTGGCTACCGTCACGTCCGCCTTGCGAACCACCGCGCCTTTCCAGACGGTTAAGCCCATATTGGGCTTGGCGTGATCGGCACGGCCGGCAATCAGTTCCGGGGCCGTCTTGCCGGTAGCGGCGAAATGCAGCCTGTTCTGAATGATCTGGAAAAACTCCGTCGTCTCCCTGCGTCCTGGAACGTAATCGCCGGCCAGCGTGAAGATCTCGCGCACTCGCAGATACATTCGCTTTTCGCTGGCGCGTATGTCTCGGATCCGCTCCAGGAGTTCGTCGAAGTAGTCGGGAATTCCCGAGCCCTCCACCGGCGGGTTCTTCAGGCGCTGGTCGTCCATGGTGAAGCCCTTCACCAGGTATTCGCTCAAACGCTCCGTTGCCCAGCGGCGAAATTGCGTCCCGCGCTCCGACCGCACGCGGTAGCCCACGGCCAGGATGGCATCGAGGTTGTAGTGCTCGATTTCACGTTCGACTTCTCGCGGCCCCTCCCGGCGAACTATCCGGAATTTCCGGATAGTTGCCTGGGCATCAATCTCCCGCTCGTCATAGATGTTTTGAAGATGCTCGTTGACGGTCCGGACATCCTTCTGGAACAACTCGGCAATCAGCGCTTGGCTCAGCCAGAGCGTCTCGTCGACAAAACGGCATTCGACCCGGGTGCGGCCGTCTTCGGTCTGGTACAAGACGATTTCGCCGTTCGGGGGGACAGCATCACCGGACGGTTGCCGTGGGTTCTTTGGCATTCGGAAGCATTGCACCTTCGTTGTCGCGGTCTCCGTACACGTGAGCTCAAATCAAAGATGGGCGTTTCTCCGGCGAATACAATCCAACGAAGAGCGTAGCCCCGCGACTAATAAGCCAAAGTGCCCGTGCGCGCCGGCTCTTCGGGATTCGGAAGATACAGCGTCTTGCAATGCTCGCAACGGTAAATTTCGGCATCCTTGCCATACTTATCCGCTACTTCACTGCCGAAGAAGAACCAACGTTTCAAGTGTCCCGCGCACAACTTGCCCTTCTCGTTCTTCTCGTTGCAGGCTCTCATCCGCAACATGCGCCGCTTTACTTTGGTTCCGTCGCTGAGTGTCTCAACCAGCAGCGGGTCGCGAACCGGAGCAGCTTCAGGCGCTGGAGTTTCGCCGGGAGTCATATTTTCAGGATAGCCTCTCTCGGGTTATTGGCCGAGTCCGATCAAGCACTGATGATTCTCCGCGGCGCGGCGCTCGTGTTCGGCGTACGCGCGATTGCGCCGCGCCAGCTCTTCGAAATCCACCGCGTGCGCGTCGAACTCGGGCCCATCCACGCACGCAAAGAGCGACTTCCCGCCCACCGATACGCGGCAGCCTCCGCACATCCCGGTGCCATCCACCATGATTGGATTCAAACTCGCCATCGCGGGCACGTTCCACTCGCGTGCCAGCTCCGCGGTGTAGCGCATCATCGGAATCGGCCCGATCACGTGCACCGCATCCGGCTGGATTCCGGTACGCGCTTTCCAGTCGCGCATCATCTGAACGACGTTGCCGTGGAAGCCGAACGACCCGTCGTCGGTGGCCCACAGCACCTCGGTAGCGGCGTCCTGCAGCTCGTCAGTCAGGATCATCTGCGCCGTCGACCGCGCGCCGCACATCGCAATGACGCGATTGCCAGCCAGCCGGAACGCGCGCGCAACCGGCAAGAGCTCCGCGATGCCGACACCGCCGCCGGCGCACAAGACAGTCCCGAGTTTCGTGATGTGAGCCGGTTTCCCCAGCGGACCCAGAACGTCGGCGAGCGAATCCCCAACATCGAGCGCCGCCAGTTGCCGCGTGGTCTTGCCGATGGCCTGCGCAATCAGCCGTATGGTTCCGGCCTCGGCGTCCCCATCCACAAGCGTAAGCGGGATGCGCTCGCTCGCCGGCGTCGGTCTCAGAATCACGAACTGCCCAGGCTTCCAACGCGCGGCAATCGCCGGAGCTTCGATC
Source organism: Bryobacterales bacterium (assembly GCA_038322705.1). Lineage (GTDB taxonomy): Bacteria > Acidobacteriota > Terriglobia > Bryobacterales > Bryobacteraceae > TMP-7. The sequence goes on from JBBQGC010000099.1 coordinate 2,558, forward strand.
GTCAGCGAAACGATCTCCGGCGAGATCGCCTGTTTGCTCGTGATCCGGAACCGCGACGACGGCTCAACCGGAACGGCACCCGCGGCGAAACGCGACGGGTCCTCATCGCGCAACGCCTGATCGATCGCCTCGGCAGCGCGTCTCCCATCCTGCATGGCAAGGATCACCGTGGAGCCGCCGCGAACGACATCGCCGCCCGCGAAGACGCGCCCCATGCTGCTCTCGCCCTCATCGTTGACGACGATCTTGCCGCGCTTGGTGATCAACTGCGGAGTGGCCTGCTGCAGCGTGGGATTCGGGCTCTGTCCGATGGCCATCACCACCGTGTCCACCGGCACGCGATACTCGGACCCTTCAATGGGCACGGGGGAGGCGCGGCCCGTGTCGTCCACCGGCCCCAGCTCCATCCGGATGCATTCCATCTCGCGCAGCACGCCCTTGTCATCGCCGATCAATCGCACGGGAACCGCGAGATACTCGAACCGGATCCCTTCCTCTTCGGCGTGCTCGATCTCTTCGAGACGCGCGCGCATCTCGGCCCGGCCGCGGCGGAACATCACCACCGATTCGCTGCCCATGCGCTTGGCCCAACGCGCGGCATCCATGGCCGAATTGCCGCCACCCACCACGACGGTCCGGTTGCCGGCCCGGACGGGTGTGTCCGCCGACGCCTCGTAGGCTTGCATCAGATTCAGCCGCGTGAGAAATTCGTTGGCCGTGTACACACCGATCAGGTTCTCGCCCGGAATGCCCATCATGTGCGGCAATCCCGCGCCCGTACCGATGAACATCGCCGCGTAGCCCTGCTCGAAGAGTTCCTCGACGGTGATGGTGCGGCCGATAATGTAGTCGGTGTAGAACTCGACGCCAAAATGGCGCAGCCGCTGAATCTCTTCGGCGATGATCTCGCGCGGCAGGCGGAAGTTCGGGATGCCGTAGGAAAGCACGCCCCCAAGCTGGTGCAAGGCTTCGAATACGGCGACTTTGTAGCCCTTGCGCGCCAGATCGTTCGCGCAGATCAACGACGCTGGCCCGCTTCCCACCAGCGCCACACGCAGACCGTTCGATGGCGGCGGCGCGGGCGCTTCCGCGCGGCCGTGCTCACGATGGTAATCGGCGACAAAGCGCTCGAGCGATCCGATGGCCACGGACTCGAATTTCTTGTCCAGCAGACAGGTCGTCTCGCAGTACAGTTCGTGCTGGCACACTCGTCCGCAGATGCCGGGGAACGGGTTCGTCCGCTCGATCACATCGAAGGCGCGATCGAATTCGCCTGCCGCAACCTCGGCAATGAACGCTTTAATATCGGTATGAATCGGACAAGCGTTGACGCACTTCGGGTCGCGGCATTGCAAGCATCGCAGCGCCTCGGTTTGCGCCTGGTCGAGGCCGAAGCCCGTGGCCACCTCTTCATGATCGGCCGCGCGTTCCAGCGGATCGCGGACAGGAAGCGTCTGGCGGGGGACTTTATGATTCCGCTTACGGGCAGGCGGAGCGCTCTGGGCGGGGACAGGGTCTGGCATTCGGCGCTAAGGGATCCTTTGCGTACACCCTAGCAATTCGGAGTCCAGTCGTAAGCTGTTATATCCAATACACAACGGAGTGGGTCAATATGCGCTCAAGCACCTCGGTGCAGCGCCGTTTGGCTGCCCTGTGCCGCCTCGATCTCGCTGAGCAGAGCGTCGATCTCGGTCGCGTAATTGGGGCGATGCAGCACGAATCCTTCGCCTTGCTCGAACCTTGGACCGCGCTCGGTATCCGGCCCGCTGGACAGTAGCACGAAGGCTCCCGTCAATTCGCGAACGCGCTCGAAGAACTCGATCCAGTTCAAACCGGGCAAGCGCGAGGAACAGACGACGACGTCGAACCGCAGGCGCTGTGCCAGGTCCAGCCCTTCTTCGGCGCTGGCCACCGGGACGACCCTATATCCGCGAGCGCTGAACTCCTGCAGCAGCGTGCCCTGGAACCGGTCGTCGGGTTCCACCACCAGTGTCGTCCGCGCCTTCCGCACGGTGCCGGGCGGCGTCTCTGGGGCTGGGGCAGGCAGGTAAAGCGGCACGTCCAACTCCAGGTGACACTCGACGGGCGTCGGCCAGAGGGTTCGCCATCGCGCGGCCGGTGGTTCGGGACCGGCACTCGCCCGGCCGCCCGCGCAAGGAAACGCGATCTGGACGCGTGCACGGCCCCCGCTGGTGCCCGTGGTGACCGTGATGATCTTTTCCGTGGTGTCGAGCACGCCCTCGGCCGCATGCGCCAACATTTTGGTAACCAGCCCTTCCAGTTCCCCGCCCGGTTCGGAAGTGTACAGGGGCACGCGCGCCAAACGAGTCTCCAGGCGAATATCGGATTCCTTCCATGCGCCTCCGCGAGAGCGAATCAGCGACGCAACCAGGCCGTTAAGATCGATGGGCCCCGATTCCGCGGAAACCGCGCTGGCCGGGAACAACCGGCTGGCGATCTCCTGCGCACGCCGCGCCTCCTCGGCAAGCATCCGCAAATCGGCTCCAGCGTCGTCCTGGCGGGCGAGTAGTGCCTCGATTGCCAGAAGAATCTTTTCGATAGGCGCGCGCAATTCGCCGGCGGCCGGATTCAGGCGCCGGTACGGCCCTTCCCGCAACTTCAACGCTGCGGCCGTCTGGTTTGCGACATGCTGTATCGACGCCCGTTCCTCCTCCGAGAAGAAACGCACGCGCGTGGCGTCACTCAATTCCAGCACGCCCATCGATTCGGTATTGGCCAGCATCGGCACAAACGTAATCGATCGCGGCACACCGGCACCCGACCGGAAGAAAGGACTGCGGTGTGTGTCGGCAACGCTCAGAATCTTCTGGTTGCGGAATACGTAGGCGGCCCCGGTCGGCACGCACCCAGACGGCGCGTCGGGGTTGATCGCCAGCGGTTCCGGTTCGCTGGCGTCGGGAACGCGGTCCAGATGGCTGGTGGCGCGATTGTACGTGTACAGGCGCACGCGCGTGGTGCCGAATGCCGCGGCGAATGCTTCAGCGCACCGGGCGCGCGTGTCCCGTGGGGAAGAGATCAGAACCACCTCTTCGCTGAGCTGCGTCAGCCTGCGCACCATCTGCGTCCGGGCCAGCTCGCGCCGTTCCCGAATCCACCAAAGCGCCAGAACCACGCATAGGCCGGCGGTCGCCGTGATCAGCAGAGCCGGCGGCAGAATCGCGGCGCTCACTGGGCCCGGCATTAGCATGAACGCCGCTGCGCCACGCTGGGGCGCCACGCGCAAACGCCACCTCCGGCCCGCCGGCTTCACGCCGGTTGCTGCTCTGCCATCCATGCATTGAGCGCGGGCGCGTGAAAATCGGTCACTCTCAGGTCGACATCGTTCAGCGGCTCGTGCGTCTCCACTCCGACAACTCGGGCGCCAGCCGCGCGCGCAGCCTGTACCCCCGTGGGCGAGTCCTCAAATACTATGCAGTTTCCGGGCGCCACCCCTAACTCATCGGACGCTTTCAGATAAACATCGGGATATGGTTTTGCGTGCCGGACCTGCATGCCATTCACGAGAACGCGGAAGTACTGCCGCACACCTGCGCCGTCGAGAACGAAATCGATATTGGCCGGCTCGGCGTTGGAGGCCACGCCGATGGGCGCCGCGCGATAGCGCTCGAGAAACTCCGCGACACCCGGCACCAGATAAGACCGGATGCGCGGGCCCATCATTTCTCGGAATAATTGTTCTTTCGCCGCCCCGTGCGTGAAATTTTCCTCCGCGCTGAGGTGGTCGCCGAATATATCGCGCACGATCTCCTCGTTGCGGCGTCCGTGCATGCGCGCCTCGATGGCCGTGCACTCGATGCCGCAGCGGCTCAGATACTCGCGCCAGGCTTGAGTATGCAGCGGCATGGAGTCGACAATCACTCCGTCTAAGTCAAAGATCAGCGCCAGCCCGTTGGCCAATGACATTTTGACGGGATCATAGCATAGTGGTTGAGGCCGCGATTGCCGAAGGCGTGGGCCAGATTCGTTCGGCATTTGTCGCAACGGGGACAGGAACGGTGCGGTCCATCTAACACGGAGGCATGTCTTCAACGTGGAGGCAGGAGAATCGTGATCCGGCCGAGGCTCCGCCGCTGTTCACTATGAATGCCGCGCAGGTGTTCCAGCCGTATTTTCAAAAGCTCGGCCAGGCTAGCCTAGGTAGCGTGCGTAGAATGTTCCTACCAGCATGTTGACCGCACAATCTCGGTCCGCGTTCGGCCTGATTTGTTAGCGATCACCTGGTAGGCTGGGCCGGGGGCGAGGTGGTGATCGAAACGGTACCCTGATGCGTCATGCCGGGCTCACATCTCCCGCGGGATTTCGTTGACATTCTCGATACGATCAACTGGACCGGCCCGGACACTCGCCTATGGGAGTGCAACACGCTTTTTACTGTCTGCGCGAGTTGTGACCGCGGCCAACGCTATTGCAGTAGCGAGTGTAGGAAACCAATGCGCCAGCAGCAACTGCGCGCAGCGGGCCGCCGTTACCAAGCTTGGGGTCGTTACACCGGCGCAGGCGTAGGCCTTCCACGCTTGGATTGGCTCTCGGTCGCTTCGGACACTCTCACCACAGTACGCCATGCCAGAAGACGATCGAACATAGGAATGACTTTGGAGGATGATCGGATGATGTTGTCCCTCCCGGTGCACAAGTTCAAGAGGGTGTAAAACAAACTGTGTAAGTGATGTTCTCAGGTGAAAGAATAGGAGAACATCATGGCGATCGATTCAGACCTGATCGACAAACTGCTCGCGGATCACAAGACGCCGGAGCAAATCATCGGCAAAGAAGGACTG
>JBBQGC010000100.1:0-6683 GCA_038322705.1 Bryobacterales bacterium
ATGGAAAACGAAGCCGCAACTTTGAATCCTTCCTGTTCGGCCGCGCCCAGGGACTCAAGGATTTTCTGTTTGTTCGGACCCCACAGTGTTTGACCTTCCGTCGCCGCCATTCCAATATCAAATCCTCTGCGAATGCCCCCCACCGGTTGTCGGTTGCGCAGTTCGGCCGAGAGTGGGTTGCTGTTCGCGATAACTTCTCCCTTGGCAGCCAATTCGTTCACCGTGGCAGCCAGTTCCTTCGCCGTGCGAATAACTTCGTCCGCTGCTGGATCAGGCACTCGACCTCCAATCGCCAGACATTGGGCCTTGAGGCCGGGAGCGGCGACCGAGTTTCGATCGCGCGCCGCCGCGGCAGCATCGCAAACCGGGGTTGGCGGGCCCGTCGGCGCGTGCCCGGTGACCCTGCCCAAGGCTTTAACGGGCGGCGCTTCGGGCGACCCACAGATCAGTCCAAGAGCATTCAGCCACGGGCCTGCGCGCCCATGAATGCCCACTGCGAGGCCGACCGGGCAAACGCTTTTGCCTTTGCCTTCCGCGTGCGTAGCCACGTTAGGCCCCTCGAAGGTTCTCACCCGGTCTCGGTACCCATCGGAGTAACGGGGGTCGAACCATCGATCATCGTTTCGGGCAACTGTCGGCCGCCCGTCTTTGGATATTCCCTCGCAAAGCAAAGTGATGCGACGGACGGTGACCGTGCCCCCACCGTTATTCACAGCGTCGGCTTCCACATATATACCCGATACGATCGGCGCGAAGTCGCTCGGGCAGACGAGCGACCTGCCAATGGAGCCGGCGTTGCGTCCGTACCAACCCGTGGTCGCCGTAGCGATACCATTCACGGATGGCGTGCTGCAAAGCGGTCGAATTGCCTCGACCCAATAATGTGTGGTTAACTCCACGCCGCCCAAAAGCTTGCCGGGCGGGCAGCGACCAACGAACTCACCCCCCGGGCCGCCGACCGCTGGAATTACGGTGTCCTGGGCGTGCGCGGAAAGAACGAAGAACAACATCGCCGTCTGAACGACTATCGGCCGGCGTCGCCATCGCAGCCATAGTGTGTATTTCATCGTTTCCTGTTTCATAAACGTCCTTCCTAGTTTCTTGCGGTGACGGTGAGAGTCGTGATGATTTTCGGCGTGCCCAACTGTCCTTCATAGACCATCATGCGGAAGGTGTAGGTGCTGCCGGGTTTGATCGTCGCCGGCTTACTGCCGTCACCGCCTTTGGCGAACTCACTCCACGGCGCGTTATCGACGGATAGATAGTTTTCGCTGTAGGTGGAGGCGGGGGGGGCCTTCCAGGTGATGATCGTGGTGGCGGAAGTCTGGCCGTTGGGAACCATGACCGGATTGGAACCAGCAGTAATCGTCGGCGACGCGGCCGGAAGTGGCGCCGCGTCGATCGGAGGCTGAGGCGCAGTTTCCCCGACCGCGCGGCACTGGGCTTCGAGACCAGGCGCGGCGGCTGAATTTCGGGCGCGAGCTTCTCGCGCAACGTCACAGATCGGCCGGGGCGTGGCGCCCGTAGGCGGCGAGACGTTGACCCTGCCCAGGGCTTTGATTCCCGTGGCCCTGCCCAGGGATTTGCTTCCCGTGACCCTGCCCAGGGATTTGACTTCCGGTGCCGGCACTTTGGGCAACTTTGGATACTCACAGATCAGGCCCAGGGCATCCAGCCACTCGCCCGAGCGCCCATGAATGCCCGCTGCGAGCATAGCGTAATTATCCCGGCTGACCGGGCAGACGCTTTTGCCTTTGGCTATCAGGTACGTATCCGTTTTAGGTCCCTCGAAGGTCTTCACTGGCCCGGGCCAACCGGGCCTGGACCACCACTGGTCATCGTTTCGGAACTCTGTCGGCGACCCACCGGTTATTCCCTCGCAAAGCATAGTGATGCGACGGACGGTTACGGTACGTGTACCTTCGGCTTCAATGTAGAGACCCGATACGATGGGGGAGTTGTCGTCCGAGCAGACGAGGAACTTGGTTTCACCGCCGGTGCCTCCGTACCAATCCGTGACCGCAACAGCGTCACCATTCACACCGTACGACACGTTTATGGAGTAAACCTGCTTGCCGCGTGCATCATGGTGGTAAGGCACCTCGACGGTATCCACAACCAGGCGTGGCGTGCGGCACAGCGGTCGAATTGCATCGACCCAGTTTCCTACGCGTAGCTCAACCCCGCCCAAAAGCTCGCCGGGCGGACAGCGAGCAACGAACGCACCGCCTCCCGGGCCCCCGATGGATGGAATTACGCTGTCCTGTGCCTGCGCGGACAGCACGACGAGTAACATCGCCGCCGCCACGCTAATAACCGCCCAAGGAAGCTGCGCCGCGGGAGACTCTCCAATCAAGCGGATTCGCCGCCGCAATTGCCAGCGTGCGAGTTTCTGCATTGGGTGCTTCATCATTTCCCCGGAAAGCAAGTTCTGTATCCGCGCATCACAATCAAAACGTTTCGACTTCCGAGCACTTCGCAGTCACCCGAAGCTGGACGCCGTCTTTCGTCTTGCCCTGGGACACGATCTCGGCGCCCTTGCCCTTGATCGTCAGCGTGAGCGGCGCCCGATCGACGGAGTACTGGATCCCCTTCTTTCCACCTCCATTGCCGAACGTGATGCGAATCTGACCGGACTTCGCTCCGGGAGCATCGGGATTCCAGATATTGACCGACGCAGCGGTGACGTAATTTGCATTGTTCTTGAGTTTGGTCGCCTTGCCGAGGATGGCAGCCTGGGCGTCGATGTTCGCCCACGTCGCCGCGTAGATCTGCTGCGTTTTATAGTGAACGCAGCTGACTTCCGACGCTATTCTGTACGTCCCCGCGCGCGGTCCATTCGCGACGACGAACTCGAGCACCTCAGACTGAGCGTGGACGGCCGGCGCGGCGAGCGCGCTCGCGCCGGCGATCACAAGAATGGAGCGAAAGAGATGAGACATGGCGATGATCCTCGGAGTAGAGAGTAGTAGGCAGGTATCGGCGAGGCCACGCGGCTATTGCTTCTTGCCAAGCAGAGCAGAAGCCGGCTTTCCGCCTGTCAGAGATCCGGCCACCCCATTGCCAGCTGGTCCGACCGCGACTGCGCCCAAGCCGGTTGAGGTGACCCAAGCCCGAAACATGTAGGTTGCTTTTTTGTCATCGATATGCAGGTCCACAGTGGTCGCTGAAACGCTGGCTACGACGGCTCCGTAGTCCCCCTGAAGAATCATGATGTTGCCGAGCGGCCCCGCGGTGATCTCCAAGACTGTCTTATCTTTATTATCTAAAACGCGAAAGGGCGTATGGACGGTTGACTCCCCCGCATCCACGCGCGCCGTGAGCGCGGCGACATCAGCCCGCAAGGCCGCGATCTCGGCGGCTTCCGCGTCGCCGGGCCTGATTTCGGCGGCCGATGCAGATTGCATCAGCATGACAGAAGTGATCACGGCCGTAAGCACGATCACGCCGGTAAGCGACGCTTTGAGATGTTTCATTGTGGCTCCCTGTGATGAAATGAACCGCGCGCCGTCATTTGAGTCTCGAGATCGCGGTGCGAACGAGTGCCACGGCCTTGGCGTAGTTGGCGGCGGACGACTTGTATTGCAGCGACAACAGCTTGTCCCCCTTGAGCACGTGCATGGTCCCATCGGACCCGATCGATATCTGATCCCAGCTCCCTTCGAGCGTGTCGGGCGCCGCCGCGCCGCCGACCTTCTCGGCTACCCGCGCCGCGACCCCGCCCAGCATCCTGAACATATCGGCGCCATGGGTCCACTTCGGCGTGACGACCAGTGCTCGATGCTTGCCGGTGAAGTAGGAGCAGCTCAGTCCGTTGCCGTAGGCGATGGCGGTCCCCTTGGCCGAGCGATATGGGGCCACCACCAACGGGCCGAGCTGGGCTTCCGCTTCAGTTCGGGTGATCAGCTTGCATGGATCTGGATCATGCGGCGCCACCGCGGGGTCGCCCGGATCATTGGTGAAGGGCAGGTCGGGAATGCCGTCGATGATCGCACTCGCGAGCTTCATCCCTTGATCGCTCCCTCCCAGTGAGGTGACCATCTGCACCGCGACGCGGCCGGACTTCGCCGCCGTGAGTCCGCCGGGCATCTCACTCACGAAGTCCCACCGGCCGTCGATGAGCGTGTCGGCCTTCGCTTCGGATCCCTTGAACTCCTCCTCGACGCTTCCCATTCCCATGAACGCCGCCTGCAGCGCACCCGACTCATCGGGCGCGATCTCGATCGAGACCAGTCTGCGGGCGCCGGAGCTCGGCACCTCATAGAGGCACGCCGATCCTGTGACGGAAGTGTTGGTGTTGTTGATGCTCCGCACCCGCGTCGGAACGCTGAGCAGCGTCGCGCCCAGCGCCTTCTCGGCGCCGGCGCGCGAGATCCAGCTGCAGGGATCGCGGGTGGCGCTCTGGGTCCTCGGGATGTCGCCACTCGGTTGAGCCGCGACGGCAGCGCTGCTGTCGGGCGTCGCCGCATCCTTCGGCTTGTCGCCACCGCAAGCAGCGATGGAGATGGCGAGAGCGAGCGAGCCTCGGACACCATACGGTATGGTCATACGTGCTCTCCTCGGAGACGGTGGTTGAGTTGCCGCATCAATGGGCCGCGCAGGGGCGCACCAGCTCCACACGCCGGTTGCGCGCGCGGCCCTCGAGCGTGGCATTGGTTTCGCGCGGGCGCGTCGCTCCGAAACCGCCGGCAGTGAGACGTGACTGAGCGACGCGATGGCGCGCCGCGAGTGCACTCAGCACCTCATTTGCGCGGCGGTCAGAGAGCGCCTTATTGAATGCGGCGCCGCCGATACCGTCCGTGTGTCCTTCGATCGCGATCGTCCAGTCAGCATGTCGGGCGAGAAGCGTCGCGACTGCGGCGAGCGCGGGCTCCGACGCCGGATCGAGCACCGCGCTGTTGAACGCGAAGTAGATCCCGGGGAGCTCGGCCCGGCACGCAGTAGTTAGCGCACGCTCGAGCGGAGCGTCTGCGGCCGGCAGATCTATCCGGATCGTCTGCAGTACGTCCTTTCCGTTCACAACTCGGACGATGAGCGGGTGGGTGCTGTCGGCGACGACCCATAGGTCGGTCTCGCCGCTCTTGCCCTGGTAGCTGAATGTGCCGGTGAGCTTGAGCGTCGGCACGCTCACCCGCTGCCCGTTGAGAAGCATCGGCATCGGCTCCGGACGCGGCGACGCGAGCGCGAGCGAACCGCGCATCGTGATGCGCGAGCTTAACAGATTCCCAAACTGTCCGATGCCGCCGAGCCGTCCGCCCCCCTCGACGCTGGTGACGGTGAACGGAACCTGCTTGTCGGTTTGCAACCGCCGATAGATCGCCCGCGAGATCGAGAACGCGGTGAAGCCAGGTGACTCTTCCTGTCCGCTGCTGAGAAAGACCTGATCGAGCCGCGGCGCGCTGGCGAGATCGCTCGCGCGCACAAATCGCCGGAACTCGCCGCGGTGCGGGCCGCTCGACGCCGAGCCGGCATCGTGCTGATAGAAGCTCCAGGTGTAGCGTGCGCCGGCGCTCGATGCCTCGGTCACGACGACAATGTTCTCGCGATCTCCCTCGGGAAATCGCAGCGCCGAGACGATGGTGAGGCCACTGACGAGTGGTATGGACGGCGAGCTCTGAGCCCGAGCTGATGCGCCGCTCGCGATGGCCGCAACGACTGCGGCGAGTGTGACCGATTTTCTTCGGATGATCAAACGACCCACGTCGGGCACGTGAGCGGGCCGAACGCACATTCCGACGAAGAGGCGCGCCTTCAAGTCTTCCGCGCGAATCGCCACAGGATCGAGACGCTGATGTATAGAACGAACAGTGCGATTATGGCCACTGCCCAGCCCGGCAGAATCAATGGGGATCCCCTGCGGCCCAGGGCGATCAATCGTCCCGTGCGCATGGCATCGACGGCGTCTCCAAGGATCAACAAGCCCATGCCGAGGCCCAGGAGGCCGGCCCCCCGGGCTTTCCGCCGCTGTCGCTGCGCGAACTCCGGGCTCATGGGAACACCAGGAGGAAAACCGCCGCTCATATTCCTAACACCGGACCAGCTCGGGGCGACGGGTTTTTTGCACATAGAATGGAGCGAATGAGATAGCACATGGGCGATAGTCCTCGTTGCAGGGCTCGCGACAAGCATGCATCGTAACACGGTGTCGTCAGCCTGCCGGCAGACGTCATCAGACGTCGTCAAAGCATTGCGCGCACATCGTTTGCACGCGAAGGCGCCCGGTGCGCCTCGGCGGCAGCTCGAAATCGTTGGCGCCTTATTGGGCTACGGGCTAGCTTGCAAACGCGCTCCGGGACATTCGAGCGCAGTCCCACGCGCACGAGCGTCCTATTACAGAGCGAGCTGGCAGTTACCGCGGGAGACTCGCGGAGAAGGACGGTGCGGCTGATTCTGGATCCAGTGCGAACACGGGCGATCCGCGCTTTCGCCTGCTGACCCTCGGGGGTCTTACGCTCATTCGCCCGGACGGCAGCGAAGACGAATCACTCGGTGCGTTGGGACGCAAGCTTGTTCTGCTCGCCTACCTCGCGCTCTCGGGACGCCCGGTGGCGCGCGACCGGCTGGCCACTTTCCTCTGGGGCCACCGCGACGATGAGAAAGCGCGGCATTCGCTGCGCGATGCCCTTTCCGTCCTGCGACAGACACTTGGCACCGCAATTCCGCTCCGACTCGAGATGGTTGCA
>JBBQGC010000101.1:0-6391 GCA_038322705.1 Bryobacterales bacterium
CGCAGCTCTTCATGCGTTCGACGACCTGGCGTTTGAACTCCAGGGTGTGCCGACGCCACTTTGCTTTCTTTGCCATGGTTTTTTCTCCATTCGATGCAAAGTGCGTCTTTTCGGCGTGTCTCACTTTAAGGGGACAGTCCAATATCGGCGTTTATCTGCGTTCATCTGTGGCCCCATATTGTTAATTGCCCGCGCCGTTCAATACGGCGGCGGCGATCGGAGCATTCAGGCGGCGGAGGAAGCGCATCATTGCTTCGAACTCGCGGGGATGGGTGACGCCGGCGCGGGCTACGGCGATGACCAGGTCGGCGCTGCGTACGATGTCCAGCCCTTCGGAGAATCGCAGGAAAGGCGGGGAGTCGAGCACCAGGACGTCGTAATCGCCAGATGCTTCTTCGAGCAGCCAGGCCAGGCGCCGGTGGAGTAGGTCGCAGGAGCGCGAGTCGGGGGCGCCGGACGGAAGAACGTCGGGTGACTTGGGCGTGCTCGCGTACATCACGCCATCGCGCCAACGGGTTTCGCCCGAAAGCGCGCTGCACAGGCCCGTCCGCGGACTCGTCGCGAGTTGGAGGCCATGCAGAACCGGCGAGCGCAGGTTCGCGTCTACCAGCAGCGTCTTCTGCTCGAGCGCCGCGTAGGCCGATGCCAGCTCCGCCGCCACTCGTGAGCGGCCTTCGCCCGCGCCGGGGCTCACCACCGCGATCACGCGCACGTGCTGCGGCCCAGCGTGTTCGGCAAACTCGTTGCGGAGCATGCGAATCTTCTCGCGGAATTTTGGAATATCCGTGTCGCCGGGTTTGCCGTCGTTGACCTCGCCCGAGAACATCGCGAAACCCTGGCGGCCGCGCCAAGCCTTCACCGCGGGCAGGGCAACTGTCATGGGGACACCCGAAGCAGCACGCAATTCCTCGGCGGTCCGGAAGCGGATATTGCGGGTGTCGTGGACGATCGCCGCGACACATCCGGCAATCAACGATCCGAGCAACGCAACCGCGCAATTCAAGGGCGTGTTGGGGCTGGCCGGGCGCGGGTCGGGCCGGGCTGTATCGGCGATTCGCACGGGCGTAGTTCGCAGGCCGGAATTGATGGCGGCCTCGCCCACTTTGCGCGATAACTCGTCAAATAATGACCGGTCGGCGTCGGCGCGCTGGCGAAGCAGCCGGTATTCCACAGCGCGCGCGGCCAACGTATCCGCCTCGGCCTTGGTCTTCATGTACATTTCACTCAAGTTCGCCTCGCGCAACCTTACTTCCTGCAACTCCGATTCGGAGCGCTTGACAGCATTGCGATAAGCGGCCTTGAGCTGTCCATCGACATCGCGGAGCTGCGCGTCGGCCCGCTGATACTCGGAATGACTTTCGCCGTACACGGCTTTTACGTCCGCGAACCTCTGTTGAGCCTCGCTCTTGCGCTCGATCAAGCGCTTCAACTGCTCGGCTTGAGTGGAGGCTTCCGCGGCTTCCGGACTGCCTCCGCGCAATGTCTGATAAGCGGCTTCCTTGGCGGCCCGATCGCTCTGCGCCCGCGCATAATCCATATTCAACTGCAGCAAACGCGCGGTGAGGACATTGGTCTTGTCTTCCGGATCCACCATGCCGATCTTGCGTTGGAATTCAAGAAGCGCCTGATTGGATGATTCCATCTTCTGCTTCAAGGCGATCAATTGCTGATTGGTGGTGCCGGCAAGCTTGCTCCACTCTCCCTCGCGTAGAGACCGCAGATGATCGATGTACGACTTGGCGATCCAGTTGGCGACTGAGGCAGATGTTTGCGGGTCTGCACTGCGGTACGTAATTTGGATGAGATACGTATTGGGAGGACGATTGACTTTTAGGGCAGGCAGACGGGTTGGCCCGCCGGCGGCTTGTTTTTGAGCCGGAGTATTTTCGAGGAGATGAAACTTCTCAGCAACGGGACGCAGGACGGTGTCGGACTGCAACATCCGGAGATGAGTGGCCAGGAACTGATCCATGTCGGGCGCGACTTGAGTCCCGTTATCCGGGCCAACCAGACTGCTTGGCGATGCGCGATCGACATCCAGGGTCGCGGTCGCCTCATATTGACGCGGTAGTTGCTTCGAGACCAGGTAAGTCAGGGAGACCGCGGCGATGACTGCGCTTAAGACCCACCAGCGGCGGCGGTAAATAGCATCCAGGTAATCGCCCAGCGTTGCTGCATTGCGGGCAGGGGCGCCCTGGCCCCGCATGGGATACATGACAAACGGGCCGACGGAAGCGGGCGCGTTGTCCACTGGCACGACGGTCATTGCTGCTTTGCGATTCATGGCTAACTCCGGCGGTGCCCGTTTCAACTATTGTATTACCTGCGATATACGAGATAACCGCTGGCGGTTGACGATCCAAAGCCGACAATGCGGTCGATGACGCCGACAGCGAGTCTCTTACCGCGCGACTCAGGAATGTATAACACGTCGTAGGCCTGCAATCGCAAATCGGGCGACTTACCTTTTAATATGTTGCGCAGATCGACGACGTGCTCCTCGGTGCCATCGGTGCCGCGCCGGTAAATGACGGCCTCGGGCGACGTATAGGCGAGCAGCCCTTCGGCTTGCGTCAACACCTTCAAGATGGTCGTCTCGGCAGGGTCCTTGATAGGAACAAAACAAGGTTTGCGCACATTGCCGAGTACGTACACTCGCGGAGCCTCCGGGACACGCACCTGTTCGCCGCCAAACAGCCGTAAGTTGGACACTAACTCGGGCTGGTCCATCAACTGACGAACGGGGACTGACACCGTTTCTGTTTCCGTACCCGCAGGCTTGGGCCGTGTGATGTAAATAATCGCGCCCGCCTCTGCGGCCAGACCCTCCGCCTTGGCCAGCGCATCGAGCAGGGTAATCTGCCCGGTGGCCTGGAAAGTCAACGGCCGGCGAACCGCGCCCATCACGGTAATAGGGCGGCTAGAGTATTCCACGACGCCCAACGTGACGGTGGGGTTGACAAAGTAACGCTGCGCTTTCAACGCAGCCCGGATGTCGTCCTCCACCTGCTGCGGCAAGCGTCCACGCGCCTGCACCGGATCGTTGATGAATGGCAAATGCAACAGACCATCGGGGGCGACGCGGAACGAGTGACTCAACTCCGGAGAATTTGCGACAGTTAAGGAGACAAGGTCGTCCGAGCCAAGCGGCTGTGCCGGCAGACTCGAACTGGACGATTGACCCGGGGCGAGCGGGGCCAGCAACGCGAACAACAGGCAGGCTTGTACTGAGATATTCACAGGCATACCTAGTGTAGTATTCAGATATGTTCCGGGCGTCCATCGATAGTTTTAGTTCGGCCCGTACTCGTCCTAGTACGTTTAGAGCTATGACCTGTGCAAGGCGGGTCGTGCTACGCTCGATTCATAAGGCTAAGACGTGCCCGCTGTACAACAAACGCTGGTAGACAGCACTCTTCTGCATAAACTCGAGCGGCTCACGGTACGTTGGCATAAGTCCTTTCCGGGGCTGGTGGGAGGACATAATTTGTCGCGCTTGCCCGGTCCGGGAATCGAGTTCCTCGATCACCGGCACTTCCACGACGGGGACGATCTTCGAGCCGTGAACTGGCGCGCCTACATGCGCCTGGAGAAGCTGTTTCTGAAGATGTTCCAGGTGGAGCCGCGCGTTCCGGTGCGCATGCTGCTGGACGTCAGCCCATCGATGCAGACGGGTTCTCCGAGCAAGCTGACGTACGCCAAGAAGCTGGCCGCGGCGCTGTCTTATGTGGGGCTGGTGCGTCTGGACACGATCTGTATTCAGCCCTTCAGCGACCATCTGTACGATTCGTTCCTGTGTGGCGGAGGAAGGCACCGGTTCATGCCGGCGGTGGAGTATCTGACTCACCTTTCAGCGGGCGTGCCGACCAACTTCCTTCAGGTAGCGCGTCAATTCGTGGCCAATTATCCGCAGCGCGGACTGCTGATTGTGATCTCCGATTTTCTGGACGATGCGGATTGCCTGAAGCCGCTGCAGCATCTGGCGGATTTCGGGCATGAGTTGAGCCTGCTGCAGCTTTGGGCCGAGGAAGACCGTACGCCGCCCTGGGATGGCGAGTTGGATCTGGAAGACGCCGAGACGGGCAGCCGCATGAGCCTGAGCTTCGACCAGACCGCTCGCGAGCAGTATACGGGGAGCTTCGACGCATACAGCGGGCAACTGGAACATGTCGCGCTGCGCAATAGCGGACGGTACTGCGGATTTTCCACTGCGCTGCCGCTCGAAGAGGCGATCTTCGGTCCCGTCATTCACACCCGAACCGTTCAGTGATGGCGCGCGTCCAAGCTAAGAGGATTTCGTGTCGCTGCTGAATTTGAGTCTCCCGGAAGTGCTGGCGTTGTTCGGCACGCTTTCGGCCGTGCTGGTGACGCTGTACCTGCTGGACCGGTCGCGGCGGCGGCAGGTGGTTGCGACGCTGCGCTTCTGGACGCCGGCGGAGAACGTTCAGACGATGCGGCAGAAGCGGCGCATTCAGCAGCCGTGGTCGCTGCTGCTGCAGTTGTTGAGTGTGGGTCTGCTGATTCTGGCCATCGCGCAACTAGAGTTGGGAAGCCGGGGGCAACGCGCGCGCGATCACGTTCTGATTCTGGACACGTCGGCGTGGATGGGTGCGCGCTCAGGCGGGACGGCGCTGATGGATGGGGCACGCAAGGCAGCGCTGGCGTATCTGCGTACGCTGCCGGCGGGCGATCGCGTGATGTTGGTCCGCGCCGATGCGCTGGCGACACCGGTGACTCCGTTCGACACGAATCGCGCCGAACTCGAGCGCGGCATTCGCGATTCCACGCCGCAATCGGGCGCGTTGAACCTGGGGCAGGCGATGGAGTTTGCCGAACGCGTGCAGAAGCTTCAATCGACACGCGCGGGGGAGATCGTGTATATCGGCGCGGGCCGGATTGCGGGCGGTGAGGAGCCGGATCCGGTGCCGTCGAATTTGCGCGTGATACCTGTTTCGGCGCCGCTGGAGAATTGCGGGCTGCGCAAGATTGGTTTGCGCCGCTCCGATCCGGAGACGTGGCAGATATTTGTATCCGCGAAGAATTACGGCGCGCAGGCTCGAACCGTTGCGCTTGCGGTGCGCTTCGGGGGTGCGCCGGCCGGTTCGCGTACGCTCGCGCTGGCGCCCGGTGGGCAGCAGGAGGCTTCGTTCAGCCTGCGCACGCGCGCTGCGGGGTGGTTGGAGGCTCGTCTGCTGACGAACGACGCTTTTGCCGAGGACGATCGCGCGGTGCTCGAAGTGCCCGCCCAGCACGCGATGAATGTGGTGGTGTACTCGGACGATCCGGAGCAGTTGAGGCCGGTGCTTGCATCGAGTCCCAACGTGAGCGCCGTGTTCCGTCCTCCGTCGGCGTACGATCCGAAGGTGAAGGCGGATGCGATTGTGTTCGATCGTTTCGGTCCGGCGAGTGTGCCATCGATTCCTTCTGTATGGATCGATCCGCCGGCCGCGCGATCGCCGGTGCGGGTGCGGACGGTTGCCCATCAAGTGAAGCTCGCGCGGTGGGATTCGTCGACTGAGCTGGGAACGGGGCTGCGAACGAAAAGCGTCGAATTGGAGACGGCCTCGGTGTTCACTGCGGGGCCGGGCGATATTGCGATTGCGTCGGTGGATGCCGGGCCGGTGGTGCTGGCGCGCGCGCAACGGGCCGGCGCGGCGAAGCTGGTGGTGTTCGGTTTCAATCCCGCGCGCACGGCGATGAAGTATGAGCTGGCAACGCCGCTGCTGTTCGCCAACGTTCTGCGGTGGATCGCGCCCGCGGTGTTTCAGCAATGGGATCTGAGCGGCGGCACGGTGGGCAATGTGGAAGCGCGCCTGGAGAAAAATGTTGATCCGGAGTCGGTGAGAGTGTCGTCGGACACCGGGCGCGCGGTTCCGTACACGGTGAGGAACGGGCTGGTGCGGTTCTTTGCGGGCACGCCGGGCAGCTACCGGGTGCAGGGCGGCGACCATGAATATGCGTACTCGTTGACCTTGCCCGAGGTGGGCGATGCGCATTGGAACGTGCCGGCGCGAGTGGCGAAAGGGCTGCCGCGCGCGGGGCCGGCGGCGGGGGTGATTTATGAACTGTGGCCGTGGCTGGCGCTGGCGGGCGCGCTCGGGCTGCTGATCGAATGGCTGCTGTACGGACGCGGGCGGCGCGGCGCTTCGGTGCGGCGGGCGGCTGTTGAGACGCGGAGCCGTGTGCTGCAACGAAAGGCCTCATGACGTTCGATCGCGCGTGGATGTTGTTGGCGCTGGTGCTGCCTGCCGCGTGGGCGTTCTACGAATGGCGCAAGACGTCGCGGCGCCTGGGCGTGGTTCTGAAAGCCCTGGCATTTGCTGCGATCGCGATTGCTTTGGCCGAGCCGCGCATTCCGATATCCGAGACAAAAATGGCCGTTGCTGTTTTG
>JBBQGC010000102.1:0-6225 GCA_038322705.1 Bryobacterales bacterium
GCCAGGATTCAGGCGCGCTCGGGTTACGACGTGCCGAAGTAGATCACGCGCGCAGCATGTTCTTCGCCAGGAAGAAGACGTTGGCGGGGCGCTCCGCGAGACGGCGCATGAAGTAGGGATACCACGCGTCGCCGTAGGGCACATAGAGCCGCATGCGATAACCTTCGCTCACCAGCTTGCTTTGCAGATCGCGGCGAATTCCGTACAGCATCTGGAACTCGAAGCAATCGGCTGGAATTCCGCGCTGGCGGACGTGCTCGATCGCGGCGTTCACCATCGCTTCGTCGTGCGTGCCGAGGGCGGGGTCGGGACCACGATCGAGCAGCAGCTTCGATAGCTCGACGAAGTTGCGATCGACATCCGCTTTGTTTTCGAAGGCGATGGATGCGGGCTCATCGTAGGCGCCCTTGACGAGCCGTACCGGAATTTTCAAATCGCACAGGCGCTCGGTATCGGCGCGAGTGCGATGCAGGTACGACTGCACGACGGCGCGCACGCAGCCGCAATCGCCGTGCAGCCGGGTGACGATGTCCAAAGTGCGATCGACGTACTCGCTCGATTCCATGTCGACTTCAATGCGGGTTCCGGCCTCACTCGCTTTCGCAACCAAGCGCTTCACGTTATCGAAACAGGCTTCGGTTGAGAAGTCGAGGCCGAACTGGGTGAGCTTCAACGAGACCGTGGCGGGCAGCCCGGATTGGCGGATTCGCTCCAGAATCTCGAGGTACGCGTCGCGCGATGCCGCGGCTTCGTCGAGCGAGGTGACGTTCTCGCCCAGGCGGTCCATCGTGGACAGGATTCCTTCCTGATGCAACCGCCGGCAGACCGCAATCTCGTCGTCGAGCGTGTGTCCGGCGATGAAGCGGCTGGTTAACTTGTTTGCTGTCGCGGAAGTTTCGAACCAGCGCCGCAGCGTACGCTGGTGCGACAGGAAGAGGAAGAACGCCCGTGTCATCGGTGACCTTCTCTACCTTATCTCAACCACATCGCTCCTACGATGAGCGTTGCGAGCGTCACCGGAATTCCTTCGCGCGCGTATTGCCAAAAGCCGATCGTGACTTGCGGACGCGCGCGCTCAACAACGATCAGATTCGCGATGGAGCCGAGGATGGTGAGATTGCCGGCGAAGGTGGACGACATAGCGAGTGTGAGCCAGGCGCGCGCGGGATCGGCGACGTGCGCCAGAAACGGCTTGAAAATCAGGACTGCGGGAACGTTACTCACTAAATTCGACAGAGCGGCCGACACTGCGGTCAGCACCAGCGTGTTATCCAGGCGGAGTTGGGTGAACCACGACGCCAAGTCATGTTCGAAGCGGCTCTTCTCCATCCCGGCGACTACGATGAACAGGCCGCAAAACATGACGAGGAGTTGCCAGTCCAACTGCTTGTAAATCTTCTCGGGCTTTACGCGGCGGGTGATCAACAACATCGCGCCTGCCACGATCGCGACCTCAGGCACGGGCCAGCCCGCGAAGAAGAACGCCATCATGGCGGCCGCTGTCAAAAGCGACTTCCACATGAGAAGCGCATCGACGCGAACTGCGCGGGGAGGCACGTTCATGGCGACGGCGCGGCGGAACTCACCGCGGTGCAGAAGAAATATCGCCAGCACGGTTATTGCGAGTCCGATGGCGGCGACCGGGGCGAGAGTCGCGGCGAAACGTAGATATGAGATGCCGGAATAACTGCCGATCAGCATGTTCTGTGGATTGCCCGTAATCGTGGCGGCGCTGCCGATGTTCGATGCCATCGCGACCCCGAGCAGATAGGGAACGGGATTCCGGTTCAGGGCGGAGGCGATCCCGAGCACGAGCGGCGTGAGAACGAGACACATCGTGTCATTGACGAAGAACGCCGACAACACGCCGGACACGATCACGATAGCGGAAAGCAGAGCCAGCGGGTGATGCGCCTTGCGAACGGCCCACGAGCTCACGGCCGTGAAGAATCCCGACAGGCGCAGGTTCGCAACGACGATCATCATCCCGAACAGCAACACAATGGTGTCGAAATTGATGGCGCGGTACGCCTCATCGAGGGTGAGAACGTTGAGCGCTACCATCAGGCTCGCGCCGATAATCGCCGCGCCGGTCCGATCCAGGCGAAGGCCGGGCAGCCGCCCCATTCCGAGGACGAAATAAGTGGCCAGAAAAACAGAAAGGGCGGTCACTGTTTCATTCGCTTTACAGTGGCCGCCCCGTAGGAGGAGAGAGACGGAGACAACAGGCGAACAACGCTAGAAAGGGAAATCCTTGTGCACGGCAACCAGCGACGTCTTTGTGAGGTACGGATACGGGTTGATGGGAGTGCCGCCGACGCGAACTTCGTAGTGCAGGTGAGGAGCGGTAACACGTCCGGTCGCGCCCGAATAAGCGACAACCTGACCCTGCCGCGCTTCCTGTCCGGGAACCACGTTGAAGCGGGAGAGGTGGGCGTAGAACGTCTGCATGCCGTTGCCGTGCTCGATCACCACCAGCATTCCATACCTGCCGGACCATTCCGCATGCGTCACCACGCCGTCGGCGGCGGCACGCACGGGAGTTCCGGTAGGAGCGGAAACATCGACGCCTGTGTGGAACGCGCCTTCACCGGAGAATGGATCGGAGCGGCTGCCGTAGCTGCTCATGAGACGGCCATACACCGGCCACAGACTCGGCCGCACGTTCAACTGCCACTGCTTCACAATATTGCGGTGCACCATCGAATAGGTGGCGCTCTTCAAAAAATCATATTCGTTCAGGGATTCACGGAAGGTAGGGAGAAGATTGCTGTCGGATGAGATATCGGCGGGCCCTTCCAACTTCTGCTTGATACCGTACGCAACGGAAACTTCATTCGCCAGAACCTGTAACGATGCTAACTGCTCGGTTTTCTGATTTGCTTCTTTCTGCAAGGTCCGATAACGCGAACGGAGGGTCTCCACTTCCTGACGCATCGAATTGTAGTTGGCGACTTTCCAACTCATCCGCATGTAACTGGAGCAGATACCGAGAAAAACCAGAGAACAGACGGCAAGTGCGGAGAGAGCGATGTAGAGAGCCTGATGTGGGATCTGGACGCGACGTAGACGACCGTGCAGAGAATGAGCGAGGACCAAAACGAAATATTGTTGACGCATTAGAATCTCCTCGATTGGATTCTGAGCGAACCCGTGAACGGTACTACCATGCCGAGGGGCACGGAAGTACTCCTTACGCCGGTGAAGTATTACGAACTGTCAGGATACCGGAAATGGTAGGACGATGTCAATGAAAGATTTTACATCTCTGTTACATGTTGGGCGCCGGACGCTCAGTCGTGATAGCCGCGCGAGCGTAGATAGGCCACCAAGGCGGCAATTTTATCGGTCTGAATGCCCGTGGCGCCACGGTCTACAGCGTCCTGCCAGGATGCGGGATTATCGGCGGCTCCGAGGCGATCGACATAGATTCCAGCCTTGGACTGAATGGCGGCCGCGATCAAATCAGCGGTGAAATCGCGGGCATCGAAGGCGACGATGCGCGGGTGCAGTTGCTCGATCGCTTTGTTGAGATACGCCGCGCTGACCGCTTCGGGCATCACTTTGATTTGCGGACGGAGGGCGATGACATCGGTCAAGTATTCGAGCCGGCCGTAGACGACGACGTTGTCCTGCATGTCGTAGCGTTCGAGTTCCGCCACCAGATCCGCAGCCGTGAGCTGCTTGCTGTCCACATAGATCTTCACGCGGCCGCGTGCCAGTTGCAGCACGTCACTGAACGCCGGGACTTTCTCGCCGTGTGAATCGAGCGCGCGAATCTGGGCGAGCGTCAGATCCTTCACGGCGCCCTTGCCGTTGGTGGTGGCGTCGACGGTCGCGTTGTGCATGACGACGAGCTTGCCATCGGCGGTTGTGCGTACGTCGACCTCAATGAAATCGGCGCCTGACTCGATTGCCGCGCGATAGGCCGCCAAAGTGTTTTCGGGATGCTGGAGATGTTCGCCGCGATGAGCAATCACGGCAACGCGATCCGCCGCGGACGCTGACAGAATGAACAGCAGGCTGGCGGCGAGCCGGCTCACGGAAGGCTGAATTCGACCTGCCGCTCGCCGTTCAACTGCCTTGAGAAATCGCGATCGATCAGGGTGAGCGAGGCCTGATTCAGCGTGCCGCGCTGGGTGATGTAGCTGAGAGTATCGCCTTCCACCCAATAGGCCAGCGCCGGCAGAATGGTGTGATCCTTGAACGCGATCAGGTAGATGGTCGCCTTGGCGTCGTCTACCGGCTTGGCGCGGCGCGCGGGCTGTGCATCGGCGTCCACGTCATTCGGATCGGGCATCGGGTGCACCGGCGTGTCATAGCGGCGAACCTGCGGCTGCTCGTAGTAATCGCGCTGGTAGGGCGGCTCAGGCCGGTAAGCCTGGTTGATGATGACGACGGGAGGCGCAGCAGCGGGCTGCTGTTGTTGAACGACGACGGGGGCTTGCTGATCGTAGCCGTAAGCCTGTTGGGGGTCGTACGGGTATCCGCCGCCAACGATGATCGGCACGGGCACGATCACCTGACGCGAGTGCGCCGGATGAGCCGCGCCGCGGGCGACACCGCTGTATCCCGAGTAGCCGCGCACCGATGCGCCGACCCGCGATGCGTAACCGGGATCGGTGATGGAACCGGGGATGCGCGTTTGCGGCGCGTGGCCCACGCCAGGGTACAGGACGCTACCAAAGCCGGATGGCGAGCCATAGCGACTGGTGGTGGTCGCTTGTTGAGCGAAGGCGCTCAAGGCGAGGAAAACGGACATCAATACTGGAACCCGGATGTACATGCCGGAACCCCTTCTGTCATCGAGGATAATCCTATCGGGCGCCACTAGCAAGCTCAGCCTATTCTGCCAGACGCGTGGGGGCGCTGGCGCGTTGTGCGGGAAATGATGGATGGCGATCGACGGTATTCTGAAAGTGGAGTGTCAGATGATCGCGGCTTGCCCCAGTCAAGAGCGCGTCGACGAAATCGCGGGCGAACTTGGCCCAGATGTGGGCAGGATCCGTTTCAGCGTTGCACGAGACTGGTCCGAGGATCCGGCGTTCTACTTCCGAGTGATTCTGTCCGACGAAGCTAGCCGGGCGGATCGCCTGCCAGAGGTAACCAGCAGGGTGCGCGCGAAGCTCATCGAGGGACTTGGTCTGGGGACGGTTGTCACTTTGAGAATTATTTGGCATAGGTCATCAACATTATTTGGCATACTCTTGGAGTATGGCCGAGTTGGCGGGGCTGACGGAAGAGGCGCGAAAGCGAGCGATGGAGCGGTTCCGGCTGCTCCAACCTCACCTTGAGCGGAACGAGCCGCTGACGTCGGTGACATGTGCCGCCGGAATTCCATATCGGACTGCACATCGGTTGGTCTCGGAGTATCGTCGGATCGGGCTGGCAGCCCTGGTGCGCAGGAAACGAGCGGATCGTGGTGAGCGTCGCGTAGTGTCGGCCAAACTCAAGGAGGCCATCGAAGGCCTAGCTCTGCAAAAGCCGCCGCTGCCGATTGCGGCATTGTACCGGCAGGTGTCGCGGTTCTCGAAGGAGTTGGGTGAGAAGGTCCCAAGCTACGGCACCGTTTTCAACATCGTCCGAAGCTTGCCCGGCGATCTTGTCACCCTAGCGCATGACGGCACCAAGGCGTACAGCAACACATTCGAATTGGTTCACCGCCGAGAGGCTTTCGGTCCGAATGCAATCTGGCAGGCCGACCACACGCCGCTCGACATTGTTTTGCTTCGGCCCGATGGTGAGACCGCCAAGCCGTGGCTCAGTGTCGTGATCGACGACTACAGCCGCGCGATCGCTGGATATTTCCTTTCCTTCGAAGACCCGTCCGCCCTGCACACGTCCTTGGCGTTGCGTCAGGCAATCTGGCGCAAAGAAGATGCGCGCTGGATCGATTGTGGCATCCCCGATGTTCTCTACACGGACAACGGAAGCGATTTCACTTCCCAACATTTGGAGCAGGTCAGCGCGGACTTGAAAATCCGGCTGGTCTTTTCAATTCCCGGTAAACCCAGGGGCCGAGGCCGGATCGAACGCTTCTTCTCAACTGTGAACGAGATGTTGTTGTGCGAGCTGGACGGCTACGCCCCAGCGGGCGGCGCTGGGGTGCGCGGAAAGCCAAAGCTCACGTTGGCGGAATTCGATGCCCTGTTCCGCACCTTCCTATTGGATGTGTACCACCGCCGGGAATGCGCCGAAACGAAGACACTGCCCATTGAACGCTGG
>JBBQGC010000103.1:0-6051 GCA_038322705.1 Bryobacterales bacterium
CTTTCAGCGATCCACTACCATCCGTTAGACGAAAAATCCCGTTCTCGATTTCAAAGCCTTTGTTGCTGTGGTTGCTCCTGATTGCGGAGAAGTACTGAATGGTACAGTGGGCAGGCTGCTGATCCAGCCTAAATAGCCGGACTCTGGCTATCCAAAACGGACATGACGCGACGGTATTCGCCATCGGAGGAAATGGTCCTCAGGGCGCTGCGCAGTTCCTGTGAAACGGCCGCATTCCGTCCGTAGCGTTGAGCGATCTGCGCGAGCACACGCGCCTTCTCCCCATCCGACCGAATCCTGGCAGCCGATCGGACGATGGCCACCACGATGTCATCCGGCAAACCAGAACGGCCGGCGGCGACAGACAATACGCGAGCATGCTCTCCATCCGAATTGATACTATCGGCCGCCTCAAAAAACGCGGTTCGCACGGCTGGATCCGTCAGGTTTTCCTTCGCGATTCGCTGCAGCACCCTCGACTTCTCGCCATCGGACGAGATGCGTCGCGCCGATTTTGCAGCCGAGGTGAGCGTCGCCGCCGACGTGTTTCGCTCGAGGACGGCATGCAGTACGCGAGCATGTTCGCCATCCGAATGGATCGTGTCCGCTGCGTCAAAGAACTCCCTTCGAACGGCATCCGTATCGGTGTAGAGGCTCGCCGCCTGGATCAGCAAATTCGCCTTTTCGCCGTCCGAACTGATCCCCGAGGCGGCGTGCAATAGCGGAGCCAAAGTAGCGGGCCGTCCATCGGCGTTCAGCATTGCCGATATCGCGCGCCGCTTCCCTCCATCGGAATTGATGCTGGTCGCCGTCTTCAACCATGACCGGCGCGTCTCGTCGGTGCTCGCCTGGCCGGCCATTTGCACGAGAATCGCCGCCTTCTCGCCATCGGAGGAGATGCGTCCGGCGGATCTCGACGCCAGCAGAACCGTGTCCTTGTTCGGATCGCCCTCAACGACTGCGGTCAGCGCGCGATGACGTTCGCCGTCCGAGTGGATCGTGTCGATCGCGTCGAACATCCCTTCCCGCAATCCGAGTGTGCGGTACTTGCGGGACACGGTGACGATGGCCCGAGTCTTTTCGCCGTCGGAAGAGATACTGCGCACCAGGCGCATCGTTTCGCCGAGCTGGCTATCGTCCATACGAACGCGCTCGATCAATTGCTCGATGTACAGCCGCTTGGAGCCATCGCTGTGGATCAGGCCGATCTCGCGGATAGCCGCAGTGGCGCCGCCGTGTTCCGCGATGCGCTGAATGCGCGGACCGGCCCCGATCCCGGTCTCCCGGATCACCTCGGGGAGCTTGCCCGCGAGCCACGGCTTGGCTTCGCCGCTATTGCGTGATCGTCCATCCACAAGGAAGGTGCGCGTGAGATTGCCGCCTGAGTCCGCACGTACCTCGTAACGCTTCGTTTCTCCTCCGGCATTCGATTCGATCCAAAAGAGGCCGCCGGGCGAGAGAGTCTTGATACCGCGGTCGTCGTTGGTGAATTCGACGGCGCCATCCACACTGATTTCCAACCGCCGCCCGTTTTCGTTCCAGGTGGTGTGCCACCGCGAGCTGCCGTCGTTGTCACCCGCCCACGCGGGCGATGCCGTCACGGCAAAAGCGGACGGCAAGTGGCCCGCCACCAGGGCCACGAGCACCACTGCGGCCGCGAGGCCCAGCAACGCCAGCCAGGACGCGCGAGTTCCGTAGTTTCTGGTTTTGTCCAACATGAGTTCAATTCTCCTGATCAGGTGCGATCGTGTATCAGCGGCGCCCGCAGCGAGCGCAAACCGGCGGCGGAATCTGGCCAGTTCGACGATGCGCGTCAGGCACGATGCATATTCGTGCGCCTGGCCGGTGGTGACGATGACCCAGTCGTCGCAAGCAACCTCGCGTTCCAAATCCAGCTTGCGGCCGAGCCATATCACGGCCGGGTGGAAGAACAAGAGTGTCTCGATCACTCGCTGGAGCAGCCGCGTCCAGTCGTCGCGGCGGCGCAAGTGCGCGAGCTCATGCAAGACGATTTTGTCCAGTTCGGGGTCCGACAACTCCGCGATCAAGGCGGCGGGTATCACGATCGCGGGCTTGATGAATCCGATCGCGAGGGGTCCTCGATCGTCCTCGGACAGCATGAGCGTGATCCGGCGTCTGGTGCGGGTCCGGTGGATCCAACGGTTCAGGTGGCTTTCGAGCGAGTCGCTTGCCGGTGAACAACGCCGCCGGAAGCGCGATTGCACGATGAATTCCCGCGCCAAGCGCGCAACGCCCAGCAGCACGATGGTTCCCCAAGCCAAGACGACCAAGGCAGGGAGAGTGGCCGGGAGTGGGATTTCGAAAGGGGCTGGCGATTTCGCGGGAGCGGGTTCGGCAGTTTCGGAAGCAATACCAAACGCGTCTTGACCGGTATCCGGCGCCGCTTCGCGGCTCACTTCTCGCGGTAAATCGATCGCCGCGGCGGGGGCGGTCCGCGGAGGATCGACTCGCAAAGACAGTAGGACGGGCAGCGCCGCCGTGAGCAGCAGCGCGGCGTACCAGATCCAATACCGCGTCGCTGCGTTCAATCGCGGCAGGATCCGAACGGCGCACCAAGCCAGCGCTACTACGGCGATGCCCATCCAAACACTGTTGATCGTTGCTGTCAAGGCGGGCGCTGCCATATTCGCAATCTCCCTTCAGCGGCTGGCGTCGATGATCTTCTTGAGACGGCGCAGTTCTGCCTCGCCGATCTCGCGGTCTTCCATCAGATTCAGAACCAGCGCCTCCGGCGAGTTGCCGAAGAACCGGTCGAGGACATAGCGCAGGACATTGCGGCGCGCTTCGGTGCGGCCCACAACCGGCTGATACAGGAAAGCGCGTCCTTGTTTTACGTGCTGAATGTAGCCCTTCTTTTCGAGGATGCGAAGCGTCGTCAACACGGTGCTGTAGGCTGCCGGCGGTTCGGCGGGCAACGAAGCAACGACGTCCGAAACGGTGCTGGGGCCCTTGGTCCATAGGACGTCCATGAGCCGCAGCTCGGCGTCGGTCAGATTAGGAGACTTCTTACGCGCCAACGGTTCGCGCCCTCGCCCTGCAACGATTAACGAATTAATAGTATGGGGAGTTCCCTGAATTGTCAATTAACGAATTTAATCCTCCATAACCAGATCGAGGCTCTGGTACAATCCCTATCGACAATGGGGTGATTGCGGTGCTATCCTATTCCCCATGACGTCGCTTAGCCACCTCCAACGGCTCGAGGCGGAAAGCATACACATTCTGCGCGAAGTGGCCAGCGAGTTTCAGCGGCCGGTGATGCTGTACTCGATCGGCAAGGACTCGTCGGTTATGCTGCGCCTGGCACAGAAGGCATTCCACCCGGGGCCGATCCCGTTTCCGCTGCTGCATGTGGACACCACGTACAAATTCCGGGAGATGATCGAATTTCGCGATACTCAGGCCACGCAGTTAGGGTTGAAGCTGATCGTGCATCGCAGCCGGCCCGCGGTTGAGGACGGCGTGAATCCGTTCATCGTGGGCACTCAGCGGTGCTGCCAGTTGTTGAAGACTGGCTCTCTACTCGAAGCGTTGGCTGCGGGCGGCTACGATGCGGCGATGGGCGGCGCGCGGCGCGATGAGGAGAAGTCGCGAGCCAAGGAACGGATCTTTTCGGTGCGCGATTCCGCGGGCCAGTGGGATCCGAAGAATCAGCGGCCCGAACTGTGGAACCTATTCAATAGCCGTCTGCGGCCGGGCGAGAGCATTCGCGTGTTTCCGCTTTCGAATTGGACCGAGCTCGACGTGTGGCAGTACATCCACGTCGAACGGATTCCGATCGTTCCGCTTTATTTCGCAAAGCCGCGCTGGATGCTGGTGCGTGGCGATTCGCTGCTGCCGGTCGAACAGCCGTTTGTGCCGCGACTGCCGGGCGAGGAGCCGCGCCTGGTGATGTGCCGGATGCGCTCGCTCGGTTGCAGTCCGTGCACGGGCGCGATTTATTCCGATGCGGACACGCTCCCCAAGATCATCGAGGAGATTGTGTCGTTCCGAAGATCCGAGCGCGAGAACCGCATCATCGATCACGACCAGGAAGGCTCGATGGAATTGAAGAAGCGGGAGGGCTACTTCTAAATGCTCGCTCCCGTGGAAACGCAAGCGGCATTCGACATCGACGAGTTTCTGGCTGCTGAACGCACCAAGGATCTGCTCCGCTTCACGACGGCGGGCAGCGTGGACGACGGCAAATCGACCCTGATCGGGCGGCTGCTCTACGATTCGAAAAACGTCTACGAAGATCATTTAAAAGCGGTCGCGAAATCGACGGTGAACCGCTCGGCGGGCGCGCTCGATCTATCGCTGCTCACCGACGGGCTGCGCGCCGAGCGCGAGCAGGGGATCACGATCGACGTTGCATACCGCTACTTCGCGACGCCACGGCGCAAATTCATCATTGCGGATACGCCGGGCCACGAGCAGTACACGCGCAATATGGCGACTGGCGCATCGACCGCCGATCTCGCCATCATCCTGATCGACGCCCGCAATGGCGTGCAGCCGCAATCGCGCCGTCACGCCTACATCGCCGCGCTGTTGGGCACGCCGCGCATTGCAGTCGCTGTGAATAAGATGGACCTGGTCGATTTCCGGCAGGACGTCTTCGAATCGATCCAGGCCGAGTTCACGTCGGTGCTGTCGCGGGTCGGCGCGCACGCGGCCTACTTTGTGCCGTTGAGCGCGCTGACTGGGGATAACGTCGTGAACCGCTCAGCACGCATGCCGTGGTTCGATGGACCGAGCCTGCTCGAACATCTCGAGACCGTCGAAGCGGCTCCAGACGTCGAGTATGCTCCGTTCCGTTTGCCGGTTCAACGCGTGATCCGGCCGCATCAGGATTTCCGCGGTTTTGCGGGGCAGATTGCCTCCGGATCCGTACGGCCAGGGAGCGCGATTACGGTGTGGCCGTCGGGGCGAAAGACTCGCGTGAAGTCGATCGAGTCGTGGGAAGGGCCGCTGACGCGCGCGTTCGCTCCGATGTCGGTGGTGTTGACGCTCGACGATGAAGTCGACATCAGCCGTGGAGCTTTGCTCACAGCGGCCGGAGATCTTCCGAACGTGTCGCGGACGTTCGAGGCGCACGTGGTTTGGATGCACGAGCAGCCGCTCGATCCCGCAAAGCCCTACTTGTTGAAGCACACAACCGGGGCGATGCCCGCGCGCGTGGTATCGATCGCGCATCGCGTGAATATTCAGACGCTCGAGAATGAGCCCGCTTCGACCTTGGCGATGAACGGAATCGGGCTGCTGCAGGTCGAGACAGCGCGACCCATCAGCTTCGATTCCTATCGCGATAATCGCGTCACCGGGTCGGCGATACTCATCGATCCGGCAACGAACGCGACGGCCGGCGCTTTGATGATCTCGGCGATTGTCGATCATCACTCGGGACCTGTAACGCAGGGCGAACGCAGCGCTCGTTATGGGCATCGGGGCGGGTTCGTGGCCATCGGCGAACGTCCGCATCTCGCGCAATTGCTCGAACGGCGATTGTTCAATCGCGGAGCTAATGCGGTGATCGTTTCACGCCGGATTCCGGGACTGGAGCAGGCGGGGGTGCTGGCCATTGTCACTGCACAAGCAGGCGACGCTTGGCCCGCCAATGACGATGCCGCGGTCGACGCGATTCTAAAGCATCTGGAGCACAGCGGCATTTTGATTTCGGAACACGATCTGGCGGACGGGGAGGGAATCTGATGACGATGACCGATGAAGCCCGCGAACTAATTCGTGCTGAGTTGGCGGCGGCCGGCCGCGCCTGTGTGACGAGCAGTTTTCAAGCCGAGTGTGTGGCGCTCGTACATCTGGTGACGCGCGAACGCCCCGATATCCCGGTCCTATTTCTGGACACCGGCTATCACTTTACCGAGACCACGGCGTATCGGGACGAGATCACGAGCGGCCTGTCATTGAACCTGGTCAACCTCAGCGCCCCGGTGAGTGTTGCCGATCAGGAAGCCGAGCATGGTCCGTTGTATCGCACTGCGCCCGACCGTTGTTGCGGATTCCGAAAGGTGGAGCCGCTGTTCGCAG
>JBBQGC010000104.1:0-5650 GCA_038322705.1 Bryobacterales bacterium
GTACTCCGACTCGGCTTGTAACCCGAATCCTTTGAAGAAATCGACAACGGCGAGCGTAACCCCGAGCTCCTTCATCGCGGCAACAGTCGCCGGCGAGTACCTCTGTCTATACTCGGCCTGGAAATGCGGCGAGTCGGCGCCGTGCCGGATCCGAAAGATGGGAGTTGTGTCCCACGATCCGGTGATAATCAGCGGATTGCCAGCGAGCCAGCCCGGAGTAGAGTAGGTCAAGTCCATGTTGTCCTTTGGCGTCTAACGCGCAAGCGTCTCGCGGACCCACACGTTGCCGGTTATCTCGCCAAGTGAGAACACCAGCTTATCTCGCGCCACGCTCAATCCGATCGCGCCGACATTAGAACCCACGGCGGTCAGCGATTCGCGGCTGTGATGAAAGTGCCATACCGCGAAGGGCGCGCCCGCGGGGCGTTTCGTCGATGGCTCGAGCCGCTGCGCCCAGATGCAGCGGAAAGTATCGCGATCCGAGAGGAAATAGATGAGATTGCCGTCGGGCGACCAAACCGCTTCACGGTCCATGTTCTTGCCGTCGGTGACAGGTATCCACTGGCTCTGATCGGGCGGGTGGTCCAGTACGGCCGGGGCGACGAATATCTGGCGCGCTGTCGGCTGCTCGCGAACGTGAAAGGCGACCCACGCGCCGTCGGGCGAAAAGTTTCCCGAGTTGATCAGCATCTTCCCGTCCGCGGAACGTATGAAGTCCTGGCGTTTGCCGGTGCCTAGTTCGACCAGCGAAAGCGGCTGGAAACCGTTGCCTTGTTCAAACAGAATATGACGGCCGCCGGGGTGCCAGCCGCACGGAAGAATGCACCTCTCGCAAACCTTCTCAGGAACTCCGCCCGCGAAACTCACGACGTAACCGGAATGCTCCTGCGCGTTTCCGTAGGCAACGTAGCGTCCGTCGAAGCTCACCTTCGGTTGAGATTCACCCGCGGCGGGCGCAGTCAACGGTAGCTCCTGACCCGTCGCGAGATCCCGGGCCATCACCGCGCCCTTGCCCGATTGATAGGAGGCGAAGGCCAGCTTGTCGCCGTTTGCCGATAGCGAAGGCCATGCGTCAAACGACAACTGGCGGGTAATCGGACGCGGTTGCCCCGCTGCCCTACCGGTGTTCGCGTCGACATTCAATGTCCACACGTTCACGTTGAGCGCGAGCGCCGAGAACACCACGCTACCGGATAGACCGGCCACCGCAGGCTGCAACTCCAATCCCGTGCCCGCGGAGATCTGCAAAGGGTTTCCGGAAATCCTGCCGGTTTCCATGTTCAACGGCATGCGCCATATGTTCGTGGCATCGCCGGAGGTCGCGGAGAAGAGCACCTCTCCATCGCGGGTGACCGCATCGGGCGTAATCACCTCCGCGAGCGGAGGAGCGGACAGCCGGTTTTTCGCGAACTTGGCGAACGCTCCCGTGCGCACGGGCTTGCCGCCCTCGAGATCGAGCATCCACCAATCCACGCTCTCGGCGGAGTCGAAGCGGCCAACCACCAACAGACGACTGCCGGTTGGCAGCCACATAGGGTGCCGAATCGCCGCAAACTCGGTTCCCACTTGCCGCGCGGGACCGCCTCCCGAGGGAACCACAAATACTTTGCTGGTGCCGGGATGAAAGTTCGGGCCCGGGAAACCCGTCCAATAGGCGACGCGACTAGAGTCCGGCGACCAACGGGGACGATGCCCCTCGCGCGCAATCAGGCGCGCGCGTCCGCCGAGCGCCGGAATCGTATAGATGCCCCCGCCGTCCTTTTCCGACCTGTAAACGATACGGGTAGCGTCGCGCGAGAAGTCGGGTTCGTATTCGTCCGCGGGATCCTGAGTAAGGCGTATGGGATCGGCGCCGGCGGTCTGCCGCACCCAAATATCGAGGTTGCCCTCGCCGGCTCGATCGGAGGCAAACGCGACCAGTTTGCCGTCCTGGGAGATGGCGGGAAACGCCGTCAAGCCGGAATCGCCGGTCACACGCGTGAGCACTGGTATGCTGGGGAATTCCGCCGCGGGATGGCGCATGTTCCAATACAGCGCGGAGCCCGTAAGAAGGGCGAGCAACGCCGCCGCGGACGCAAACAGCGGCCAGCGTCTCTGTTTTACAACGGCGGCAGGTTCCACAGGCCGCTGCGGGATTCGGGGAGCCGGCGCTGTCCAACTGTGCATCGGATCGGCGAGGAAGATCTGCAGCGCGTCCTTCACGTCGGTCATGGTCTGGATTCGATCCTCGGGCTGTTTCGCGAGACAACCCATGATCAGAGCATCGAAGCGGGCGGGAATGTCTTTCGCCACCATGCTCGCCGGCTCGGGATTTCGGGTCAGCGTTGCCGAGAGCGCCGCGACCGCTGTAGCGCCCGCGAATGGCCGGCGCATGGTCAACATTTCGTACAGCACAACGCCGAAGGAGAATATATCGGAGCGTTGATCGACGTCCTCGCCTCGCGCCTGTTCCGGGGACATGTATGCCCACGTTCCCAGCACGGCGCCCGTGCCGGTCAACACGGTCCGGGTTTGCTCCGGGGAGTCCACTTCGGTCCGCAGTTGCGCCAACCCGAAATCCAGAACTTTGATCAGGCCGCTCTGGGTGAGCATGATATTCGCGGGCTTGATATCGCGGTGCACGATGCCTTTTGCGTGAGCGGCCGCCAGCGCATCGGCGATCTGCGCGGCCTGCCGGAGCGTCTCCTTCAACTCGCGCGGCTGTGCGTAGATGCTCTCTTCCAGAGTTGCGCCGTCCACGAACTCCATGACGATGTAATCGACGTTCTGCTCGGAAGCGATTTCGTAAATTGTGATGATGTTCGGATGATTGAGGGCGGAGGCGGACTTGGCCTCCTTGAACAAGCGGCGCCGTAAATCGGTGTCAGCACTCCCGCCAGGCGGCAGGAATTTGATGGCGACGTCGCGGTCCAGAAGCAGGTCCACCGCGCGATACACCACGCCCATGCCTCCCGATCCAAGCCGGCTCACAATGCGATAGTGCGAGATGGTGCGGCCGGACCAGGACTCCTCGTTCAGGGCGCCGGGATCTTTCGAATCGGGATCAGGCCCGTTTTCGCGCATCGGCAATCAGTGACGTATACTTTAGCGCGCCCCCGGCGTTGCGCGCGTCGAACCGCGCCGAGCGGCGAACGAATCCATCCTCCGCCTTCCAGGGGTTCCCGTGAAAGACGCGCTCCTCGTCGAAATATTCCACCAGCGATACCGCGAAGCCCGCGTCGCGCAACAAGGCCTGCAAGCTGCGGTAATCGTAGAGCACTCGGTGCGCCGGCGCGCTCGGACCCGTGCCGTTCGGCCGCACCCAATTCAAGTAGTCCAAATCGGGATGGAACCCGTCCGGAACCGCGACCCGAAGATGTCCACCCGAGGAGAGAAATTCGAAGCTCACGCGCGCCGCGAAATAACCGTCATCGCGGCTCAACATGTGCCACACGTGCTCAGCCAGCAGCGCATCGGCGGTTTCGCTTCCGAGCAGCGCTGTCCACATAGCGGGCTTCAGCAGGTCCAATTGCGCCTGGTTGGTCGAGATCCAGCCTTGCTGCGAACTCTTTCCCGCGCCAATGATCACTTTCCAAGGCCGCGCCGCGCCGGCGAAATTCAACGGGGTCATCGAACATCCGATCATAACATCGCGGCGGCAGGGGCTTACAATTTATGCAGGATGGACCGTCCTGTTTCTTGCATCATGGCCACAAGGAACCGTCCCGCATTCTTTCGGGTTGCATTGGCATGTTTCCTGCAGCAGGATTTGGGTGATGCCGAACTCATCGTGGTCGACGACGGGGAATCGCGCGTTGAGCATTCGTGTGCCGGTCTTGACCGGGTGCGCTATATCGGGCTGCCGGGGCCCACACTGCTCGGCGCGAAGCTGAACATAGGCATCGATGCAGCGCGGGCCGATGTGCTCCAGAAGTTGGACGACGACGACTACTACGGGCCGCAGTTCCTGTCCACCGCGCTCGCCCATTGCGCCGGCGAGTCTATCGTCGCGTGGGATTGTTTTCTGATTCTGCGCGCGGGTGAGTTGCAATTGCGATACTCTGGACATGGCTGGCGCGCGGGCGGGACGCTGTGCTTTCCGCGGAGTCTGTGGAATCGGTCGCCATTTCGCGACGCGCCGCGTTCAGTGGATAGCTGGTTCATCCGCGATGCACGCGCGCCGGTGATTCCAGTGTGCGCGCCGGAGCAGTACATTCTCGTGCGGCACGGCAGGAATACCTGGAATCGGATGCAGGGTGGAACTACGGCCGACGATTTTATCGCGACGTTGCCTGCGCATACGCGATCGCTCGGTTCAATTGTCGACGAGCGATCTCTGAGCTTCTATGAGTCGCTTACGTTCGAAGCGGGATGATCCAGCAGACCGACCAGAATCCGCGCCGCGCGCATCGCCCCATCGGGAGCGCGAACATCTACGTCGTGTTGCGCCACCGGTGCGCGGATGAGATTCAGGAGCGCGTGGGCACTCCGATCGCGGCAGATGCGAAGGCGGGGATTGGCGAATGCGCTCTCGTCGGCACGCGCGCGCTGATCGTCGTAGAACCCCTCGCGCGGCACCAGGATGGCGCATGTTCCCGATTGCTCGATCTCCGCGACCGTGTTGTAGCCGGCCTGCGCGATCACCAGATCGGAATCGGCAAGCGCAGCGGGCAGATCGGCGCAGAACGGCAGAATCTGAACGCCGTCAATAAGGCGCAGAGCGGCCCAATCCGTAAACAGAGGACCTGCGATGAACAGCCACTCCGCGGCGAGATCGTCGTGCCGCGCAAGACCTGCGGCTTCGAGTACCAGGTTGTAGAAAGCAAGCGTTTCTCCGCCACCACCCCCTCCGCCCGTGATGAGAATACGGCACCTTTCACCAGTTCCACGCGCTCGCGAAGCGCGTCCCGGGCGGACCACGCGACCGACATAGTGGACCCGCACGTCTCCGTCGAGAACGCTCGGACCGCGCCGCTCGTGCGGAATCAGAATGGCGGTGAGAAGCGGCAAGACGGGCCGTAATGCTTCGTCGAACGACACTCCGGGTTTCACTTCGCGCAAACAAAGCACCATCGGCACGTGCCTCTCGCGTGCAACGGCCACGAGCGGCATGGATGGGAACGTGTCGAACACAACCAGGGAGGGAGCGAGGCAATCGAGCACGGCGCCGCACATTGCCCGAGCCAATCCGTGGCGCTCCGCATGAGTCCACTCCCGCCATCGATCGTTTTTGAACAGCTCGTGCGCGCTGGGAATTGCCACGTGCGGCAGGTCGAGCGATTCGAGCAGCAGATGGCTCGATCCTTCGACCGCGAACGGGATGCGAATGTCGGGCCGCACCTGCCGCACGGATAGCGCGATCGCAGCCAGCCGGCTGATATGGCCCAAGCCGATGTGGTTGGGCGGTTGAAACAGGATCGACGGCGGCATGACGGTGGGCCCCGATGGCCGCAGCTACGTGACAACCCGGCGTTGGAACGTCCGGCAGCCGAGCGCAAACACTACCAACACCGACGTGCAGAGGGCGAACAGGATCCAACCGAAGTCGAGCGTGCGTAACTCATGCCCGCCGACCGGCGGGACCATGGCGTAGCGCAGCCCTTCCGCCGCGTAGGTGAGCGGATTGAACAGCGTCAGTATCTGAAACCACCGGATATTGCCGAGCGCTCCC
>JBBQGC010000105.1:0-5650 GCA_038322705.1 Bryobacterales bacterium
TGGCGGTACCAATCAGAGACTTCCTGTCGGATGTCCTGCCCGGGCTTGACCGTCGCACACTCAGCCAGGTTGCCGACATCACTCCGGCCCGCTGGTCGGCCGCTCGCCGCTAGTTCACACCTGGGTTGGTCATACGCTTACAACCAAGCACATCATCGTAAATGGAGCGTTCAACCACGGCAATTCCGGCGGTCCGCTGCTGGTCGCCCAGGACAATCAGGTCATTGTCTTCGGGGAGTGCCTGTCGTGTTTTTGACCTACTACCATGTTTTCATAGAGTTACGCGGGTTGGGCAACCGCGGGCGACGCTCCAGGAGAGACAAACGCGAATTTCCCTTCTGCTGCCCAGTTATTTCTGTCAGCCGAGCTTCCGCCTGTCCCCGCATCGATCCAATGGCAGCCGTGCCGAACCCATTTCCCGAGTGCCCAACTTCGGGGTCCAGTGGTCCCGGGCGCCCGCTGAGCTTCCGAGAGCCTCGCGGTGACGGGACGTATCTGGTTCTTGGACGGAAGGGCTGTTCTCGCCAACGATCCTCGATGACAGCTACGGAACCGTGCAAAGGGCCGGCTCCGTCGGCAGGAGCGGAGCCCCGCCGCGGTTCCCGTAGGCTGCGTTTCACTTGAGTAATCTGCCAGCTTCGAAGATTCTACTGTTGGGGAGGCGTGAACCAGCCGCGTCTCCACAACGGAGGTCGTGAGTTCGAGCAGCAGAGCAGGCGTGACAATCAACGCGATGGACGGCGAGTAGGCCAGAAAGGCGCATCGGATAGTGCACAGTTTTGATTAGCCGGACGACCCGGAAGAGATGCGGGTGGTGCGGCGTGCGAGAACTCGATGTTTTCGCCAGACCGCGCTATCTGCTGATGGAGCGGACGCTTCCTAATCCACCATCGACACCCAACACTTGTCCGGTAACCCAGTCGTTCTCCGGATCAAGCAACCACGCGATTGCTGAGGCAATATGCTCGGGTTTGCCCGCCCGCCCAAGTGCATGCATTGCCAGAGACGCTTTCAGTGCGACTTCATTCGAGGTGATCTTCGCCGTTAACGGTGTCTCAACCAAGCCGGGGGCGACACAGTTAACGCGGATGTTGCGGCCAGCGTAAGTAGCCGCTGCGGAGAGCGTAAGTCCGATGACTCCCGCTTTCGCTGCTGCGATGGCCTCGTGATTTGCCAGACCGATCCGAGCCGCTGCGGTCGAGCACAACACAATAGACCCGCCGGTCCGCATCATGAGCCGCGCGCCCGCTCTCACCACATGAAAAGCGGTCGTCAGATTAGTTCGCAACGTCTCGGACCACTCGGTATCGTTCGTCAAGTGCGCGGGCTTCAGCAAAACGCTTCCGGCGCAGTTCACGATCCCCTGGATAGGACCGTACGCGGCAACGGCGGCCTCAAACTCTGCGGCATTCGACGCGTCCACCGTCTGCGTTGGCGCATCCAGCTCCTGGCTGAGCAGCGCCAACTTGTCCGCGGTCCGGCCCATGAGGATCGGTTGGGCTCCAAGCTTCTTCAGTCTCCGCGAGAGGGCCGAACCGATACCGCCAGCGGCGCCAACGATGATGAACCGCTCATGCTCGAAACTCAATTCAGTTGTCCTCCGACTGCTTCGATCTCGGGCCGGCTGGCGGCAAGCTGCAGCGCCTCGCGTTCGATACCCAGCAACATGCCGCGAAAAACGATGTGATGCAGCGGAACCACGGAATACCAGTAGAGCAATCCGAAAAGCCCGCGCGGCTGGAAAAGAGCAGTTTGGCGCAACAAGCACCGTCCGCCGCCGAGTGCCTCGATTTGAAACTCGAGCAGCGCCTCTCCCGGCAGTCGCATTTCAGCGCGCAGAGACAGCCGGCGATCTCGTTCGAACCCTACAACCCGCCAGAAGTCGAGCGCTTCGCCGTAGCCTACCATTTCCGGATCGCGGCGTCCGCGGCGAAGCCCTGGCCCTCCCACCAGCACGTCCATCCAGCCTCGGATTCTCCAGAGCCAGTCCGCGACGTACCAGCCATGGCCTCCGCCCACGCGACAAACGGCGCGGAAAGCAGCCCAATCCGGGGCGTCAATCGCCATTGACCGCACATCGCGAAAAACCGTGCCGCCCGCCCAATCCGGGTCACCCGGGATCGGCCCCGCCATCGACCAGTTCGTTTCGACACGATGTTCGGCCATCGTGCACAGGGCCGCCCGGATCGCCTCGCGGACACCCAGTAAATGCTGCGGAATCAGCTTTGTGATGCGGTCTTCCCGGCAAACCACCGGGTTCTTCAACCCTTCGGCCAGCGGTTTGGCAATGTCGTGGCTTAAGGGAGTGACGAGATGAATCCAGTAGGAACTGAGGCGTGGAGTGAGGACGGGAATGGGAATCACCCACCGGCGATGCAATCTCAGTTCCTCTTGCATGATCCGCATAATGTCGCGGTAGCACATCACCTCCGACCCGCCGATATCGAACACTTCTCCAGTGGTTTCGGGCGCCGCTAGGGCGCCGGCCAGGTATCCGATCACGTTGCGAACCGCGACCGGCTGGCAGGGCGTGGTAACCCATTTCGGGGTGATCATGATCGGCAGGCGCTCCACCCGATACCGGAGTATTTCGAACGATGCCGAGCCCGAACCGATTATCATCGCGGCGCGCAAGACCGTGACCGGCGTCCCGGTGGACGCGAGAGCTTCCTCCACTTCGCGGCGCGAAGAAAGATGCTCGCTGAGGCCCGTACCCGTCTCGCCCAGCCCGCCCAGGTAAATGATTCTGCCCACGCCCGCCTGGCGCGCGGCCTCGGCGAAGCGCAAAGCCAGAGTGCGATCCCGATCCGCGTACCTCGCGCCGGCCGAGGTCATCGAGTGAACAAGGTAGAAAGCAGCGTCACACCCTTCAAGTTCCGCAGCCACGCCGACGGCGCTCGCAAGGTCCGTCTTCCGCACCTCCACGCCGGGGTGATCAGCCCAGTCGCGGCATGCGATTTTATCGGGAGATCGGACAAGACATCGCACGCGATAGCCATCAGCGATTAGCCGCGGGGCCAGCCGGCCACCGATGTATCCGGTGGCCCCGGCGATAGCGATGCGCCCCAGTCGCTCGCTCACGCGCCGGCCCTCACTGCGATGCCGAGACCCCGCCATTCGATGCGCACACGCGCTTCTGAGGGCAGAATCTTCCGAACGGGCCAGAATATCGGGGTGAAATGAACGATGGAAAGGAGGGTCGGAAATCTCGCGACGAATCGCATCCCCGACCCGGTCAGTTTCAGTTGGTGTCCACCGTGTTCTATCTGAAGGTCGATATCAAGCGCGCGCAGCGTGTGCCTCATCCTTGGTCCGTATCTTCACGGTGCCGCTAACGCGCCACGTCGCATGCTGAGCGGCCGGGGAAGCGGAACTGGGCACTGAGATTTCGAGGTTTTGGAGTTCGTAGGTGATCTCCGCGCCGCGTCCGGTCAATTTGTCATAGAGACCGATCGCAAGATCGGGCCAAGTCTGGTTATGGGGAGTAGTTTCACTCATGGCCTTTCAGATGCCAGGGAGCTATTGGACGGCGTAAACAAATCTTATCCGAGTCACGGCTAGACTGAAAGCGTGGCCGTCTTTGCGAAAAGCGTCCTGATCGACGCGCCAGTCTGCGACGTATTTCGCTTTCACGAGCGGCCGGACGCGCTCGCGCTATTGTCGCCAGCTTTTCCTCCTGTGCGCATGACCGGCCGTACCGGAAGCGGCATCGAGACCGGCGCGCGCGTCGAGCTTCGCGTGGGAGCGTTCCGGTGGGTCGCGCAGCACACAACATACGAGAAGAACCGGCTGTTCGTGGACGAACAGATCCAGGGACCCTTCGCGAAGTGGGTTCACCGGCATGAGTTCGAGGCCGTGGGAAACAAGACGCTTCTGACGGATCGGATCGAGTATGAACTTCCCGGCGGCCCGCTGGTCAACGCACTGTTTGGCTGGACGGTGACTCTCGGTCTGCGCAACATGTTCTCCCACCGCCATCGGGTGACACGGGAGGCCGTTCGAACATGACCCCGTCCTGTCTCATCGTGGGCGCAGGCATGGCCGGCCTGACGGCAGCCGCAGTGCTGCAAGTGAAAGGATGGGCGGTGGCGGTGGTGGACAAGGGCCGCGGAGTGGGCGGGCGTATGGCAACCCGGAGAATCGGCAGAAGCCGCTTCGATCATGGAGCACAGTTCTTCACGGTGCGCGATGCCCGCTTTCGCGGGGCGGTCGCGCGTTGGGAATCGGACAACGTGGTTGTGCCTTGGTTCTCAGAAGATGGGCACGTTCGTTACCGTGCGCTAGCTGGCATGAACAGCCTCGCCAAGCATCTGGCGAAACCGTTCGACGCGCGGCCAGAAACCAGGGTCCAGAGTGTGGAACCCGTGCACGACGGTTGGCGTGCGGTGACGGACACGGGCTTTAACTTCTACGCCAACGCGCTGTTGCTGACGGCTCCTGCGCCGCAATCGGCCGCCATGCTGGAGGCCTGCGCGGACCGGTTGCCATCCGGCCTGTTCGATGCATTGCAGGGCATCGCTTTCGATCCGTGCTTTGCGCTGCTGGTCACGCTTGAAGGAGCGAGCCGAATCCCTGCGCCTGGCTATGTACGGCTCGACCAGGGGCCCGTAGAATGGATCGCCGATAACACGCAGAAGGGAGTCTCAACGGGCGCCGCGGCTTTGACCATCCACGCCCGCGCGGACTTCTCGCGCCAGTATCTGGAAGCGCCACAAGACGACGTGGCCCGGCTCCTTCTGGAAGGGGCCGAAACGTGGTTCGGGGGAGATGTCGCTACTTGGCAGCTGCATCGCTGGCGGTACAGCAAACCGGTGCACGGGGAACGTCCGCCCTGTTTGTTCACTAGCCAACCCGCGCCTCTCGCTATAGCGGGCGATGCATTTGGAGGATCGCGTCTCGAAGGCGCTTTCTTGTCCGGCTTCGCCGCGGCGGAGAGGATCTCAGCCGTTGCGCTGTAGGGCCTTTCGAAGTTTCTCCGCCTGGATTTGAATTGTTTAGTCCTCCGATCGGCGCCGGCTCGCCTCACGTTGCAGATTTGCATCGTCATGCGCTGACTTACGCGCAGTCGCTCTTCATGCCGCGTGAGGAAATTCCAATACAGCGTGGTGTAGGGAGATCACTCACCTGGCGAGCTGCCTGAACCGGAACTCACCCCAAATTCTCCTTAAGAATCAAAAAGATAAATCTGGGAGGGAATGCCATCATCTCTCAATTGAGTGGCGACAAGTCACTCATTTAGGAGACGCGAATGAAACGCTCGATGCTTCTGTTTGCTTCTATTGCGATGTTCGCGGTGGCCGCTCCGGCCGCCGATATCGTCGATACAGCTGTTTCCGCCGGCAGCTTTAATACTCTCGTGACTGCCGTCAAAGCCGCCGGTCTGGTGGATACCCTGAAGGGCCCGGGCCCATTCACGGTCTTCGCCCCCACCGACGAAGCTTTCGCCAAATTGCCCCCAGGCACGGTCGATGGGCTCCTCAAGGATCCCGCAAAGCTCAAGAAGATTCTCCTCTACCATGTCGTGTCCGGCAAGGTGATGGCCGCCGATGTTGTGAAGATGAAGAGTGCGAAGACCGTTGAGGGCAGTTCCGTTAAAATCATGGCCAAGGGGGGTAAGGTGATGGTGGACAAAGCAACGGTCGTGAAGACG
>JBBQGC010000106.1:0-5476 GCA_038322705.1 Bryobacterales bacterium
GTTGTAAACGCCTTGTCCCCGCGCGCACAACGCCGCCACGAACAGGATGGAGAAGACGGCGCGGAGAGGCATGTCCCATCATCGCGCTAAGGTATGAAAGTGCGTGCTGCGGACTACTTGCCGGCTCTCGATGGCTGGCGCAACCGGATGAGATTAACGCGTGTTAGAATGAGTGAATTCGGGCCGTGGCGCAGCCTGGCTAGCGCGCTTGCTTGGGGTGCAAGAGGTCCCGGGTTCAAATCCCGGCGGCCCGACCAAAATTCCTCAAAGAACTTACGAGTAATTTCACGCAGTCCCTTGAAAATCCTGGGTGAGCAATTTTGCTCGGAGAGAAACCGGATCGCCTATCCATGCGCACCGGAGTGTCGTGAAAGCATGCCCCATGCACTGGAAAAGCGCGTTCTCCGGATCACGCTGACCCAAGTTGCTCCTGAATCGCCTGGACTATCGACGGTGCGCCGGTGTTGGATGAAGTTGCATTGTTCGTTGCTCCCCCACTGAGGTCCCCAGTGGCCTGAAAACCGTGCATGCCATACGCACCCATGAATAATGAAAGGGTCCTCACGACCCGACTGACGCGGAACCGCCTACAAACGTCTTCGCCTTCGCTCCCGCCCCACAGCGGACTCTGCGATGCATCGAACCCTGAAACACGATCCGGGATTGGGCTATAGTGAATTTCGCAACCCGGATAATCGATGGACCTCAATCTTAACGCCGACGAAGTGCGCTTCCGCGATGAATTGCGCGCGTGGCTGACGGCTAACGTTCCTAAAGAATGGGCCGAGAAACGCGAGGAGCCACTCGAGCAGCGCTTCGAATTTCTCAAGCAGTGGCAGCGCAAAGTGTACGACGGCGGTTGGGCGGGAATCTCCTGGCCTACCGAATACGGCGGACGTGGAGCGACGCTGATGCAGCAGGTCATATTCTGGGAGGAGATGGCGCGCGCGCAGGCTCCGCCATTGGCGAATGTGTTGGGCCTGGGGCTCGTTGGCCCTACTCTCATCGCGTTCGGCACCGAAGCGCAGAAGAAGCGTTACCTCGACAAAATCCTTAGCGCTGAGGAGATCTGGTGCCAGGGCTTTTCGGAACCAAACGCAGGATCCGATCTCGCCGCGGTAAGCACGGAGGCGCGGCTCGATGGCGACCACTACGTCGTTAACGGCCACAAGGTGTGGAACAGTTACGGATGGGCCGCTCACTGGTG
Source organism: Bryobacterales bacterium (assembly GCA_038322705.1). Taxonomy (GTDB): domain Bacteria; phylum Acidobacteriota; class Terriglobia; order Bryobacterales; family Bryobacteraceae; genus TMP-7. Next base: position 1,208 of record JBBQGC010000106.1, read on the forward strand.
CGAACTTGTCGTACGCACCGATCCCAGCGCGGCGAAACATAAGGGCCTGACAGTGTTGTTGGTGGATATGAAGTCGCCCCGCATCGAAGTGCGCCCTCTGCGCCAGATGACCGGCGAGAGCGAGTTCTGCGAGCTGTTTTTCCGCGACGTTCGCGTGCCGGTGGAGAATGTCGTTGGCAAAGTGAACCAGGGCTGGGAAGTGGCAATGGGGACGCTCATGCACGAGCGCGGGACATTCGGCGCAGGCTTGCAGATCATGTACCGGCGCAATATCGACCGCATGATCGAGCTGTCTCGAACCATTGAACGAAACGGACGTCCGGCGGCGGAGGATCCGGTGATCCGGCAGAAGCTGGCACAGTGTTATGCCGAGGTTGAGATCATGCGGCTGAATCAAACGCGAGCATTCAGCCGACTGAGCACGACCGGCGTACCAGGTCCCGAAGGATCCATTCAGAAGATTTTTTGGAGCGAGCTGAATCAGCGATTGCAGCAGGTGGCGCAGGAGCTGCTCGGTCCTTATGGTCAGATCGAAGGCGCCGGTGCTCACGCCGTCGATTCGGGCGCTTGGGCCTATGGTTATTTGCGAGCGCGCGGTAACACGATCGAAGCCGGAACTTCCGAGATTCAACGCAACATCATCGGACATTTTGTGCTGGGCCTGCCCAAGAGTTACTGAGGAGCCGCGATGCAATTCGGACTGAGCGAGAGCCAGCAGATTCTAAAAACCAACGCCCGCAAGTTCTTTGCGGCCGAATGTCCCATGCCGGAAGTACGGCGTTTGATGGAGACGGAAACGGCGTACGACCCGGCGCTCTGGAAGAAGATGGCGGACCAGGGATTCATGGGCATCGTGTTTCGTGAGGAGCACGGTGGACTGGGATTGGGAAACGTGGAGCTGTGTCTGCTGATGGAGGAAATGGGCCGCGCGCTTGTGCCGGGCCCGTACTTCTCGACGATAGCGGCTGGCGCGATGCTGCAGGCCTGCGCGAACGCGGTTGACCTGACGCCGTTGTCGAACGGAGAAGCGCGCGCAACCGTGGCCTTGGGCGATGGTCTGTTCGTCACCGATGCCGCGGCTGCGGACTTGATCGTAGCGCCTGGGCGTACGGAATTGCACGTGATGCGCGGCGCCAAGGCCGAGCCGATGGACGGAATGGATCTGACGCGGAAGATCTACGCAGTCCAGGGCGTCGATGCCTACCGGCCGCGGGCTGCGGAGATCGCGCCGCTGCCCGGACTCCAGCGCGCCCTCGACATCGCAACGCTGGCAATTGCGGCAGAGTTAGTGGGCGGTATGCAACGCGTGCTCGACATGAGCGTCGAGTATGCGAAGACGCGCAAGCAGTTCGGCAAACCTATCGGACAGTTTCAAGCGGTGCAGCACCAGTTGGCTGATTCGTATCTGGAAACCGAGAGCTCCCGCTCGGCGGTTTACTACGCGGCTTGGGCTTTGGACAATGAGACTGCCGACTCGACGCTTGCCGTGTCAATTGCCAAGATGTACGCGAGCGACGCTGCCCGCAACGTTGGCAATCGTGGCATACAGGTGCAGGGCGGAATGGGTTTTACATGGGAGAACGACGTTCACCTGTACCACCGCCGGTTCAAGGCGAGTGAGACAGCGTTCGGCGACGCCACGTTCCACCGTGAGCGCATCGCGCACCTGACCATCGACACCAACGGAAATTCACAACTATGAGCGAACTAGTCAAGTACTCCCGCGACGGCGAGATACTCATTATCACCATCGATAACCCGCCGGTGAACGCGTTGAGCCCGGGTGTTCCCGAGGGTCTCGCAACCGGCATCGAGACGGCAGACGCGGATCCGTCCATCCAGGCCGTCGTCGTCATCGGAAATGGGCGTACGTTTATCGCCGGCGCCGACATTAACGAGTTCGGCAAAATCACTTCGGGCGAGAAAAAGCGGGAGATCGGATTGAACCCGATTCTCGAGAAGATCGAGAACTGCACGAAGCCGGTGGTTATGGCGATTCACGGTACTGCATTCGGCGGCGGAATCGAAACCGCGATGTCCGGGCACTACCGGGTCGCGGTCGCAACCGCCCAGGCGGGCCAGCCCGAAGTAAAGCTCGGATTGATTCCCGGCGCCGGCGGCACGCAGCGCCTGCCCAGACTCGCCGGCATCGAAAAGGCTCTGCAGATGTGCATGGATGGCGCGCCGGTGCGGGCTACGGAGGCGCATGCGGCTGGCATTTTTGACCGCATCGTTGAAGGCGACCTGCTTGCCGGAGCCGTCGCGTTTGCGCGCGAAGTTGCGATGAAACCGGTTCCGAAGACGCGGGAACGGAACGAAAAACTGGGCGCAGCCGGAGACCACGCTGCGCTGTTCGCCGCCGCTCGCGACACAGCCCGGAAGAAATATCGCAACACGCTCGCGCCTTCCGCTGCCATCGACGCCGTCGAGGGCGCAACCCGGTTGTCTTTCGAAGAAGGATTGAAAGAAGAGCAGAGGCTCTTCACCGAGTGCCTTTTCTCCGATCAGTCCCGCGCGATGATCCACGTGTTCTTCGGAGAACGCGAGGTGGCGAAGATTCCCGGCATCGGCAAGGATACGCCGGTGCTTCCCGTCCGCAATGCGGCCATCGTTGGCGCAGGCACCATGGGCGGCGGAATCGCGATGTCGTTCCTCAACGCGGGCATTCCGGTTCTGTTGAAAGAGACAGAGCAGACCGCGCTCGACCGCGGTATCGCGACCATCCAGAAAAATTATGCGAACTCGGTGAAACGCGGCCGGTTCACGCAACAATTCGTCGATGAGCGACTGGCTCTGCTGAAGCCCACGCTCAGCTACGACGGATTCAGCGACGTGGACATGGTGATCGAAGCGGTGTTCGAAGGCATGGCGCTGAAGAAGGAAGTTTTCAGCGAGTTGGAGAAGATTTGCCGGCCGGGTGCCATCCTCGCCTCCAACACATCCACGCTCAGCATCGACGAGATCGCTGCGGCGACGTCGCGGCCGGAAGCCGTGATCGGCACGCACTTCTTCAGCCCGGCGAACGTCATGCGCCTGCTCGAGATTGTGCGGGGTAAGGCGACCAGCAAAGAAGTCATCAACACGTGCATGCAGTTGTCCAAGAAGATTGGCAAGGTTGGCGTCCTGGTCGGCAATTGCCGGGGCTTCGTCGGCAATCGCATGTTCGGTCCGTACCGGCGTGAAGCGCAATTCCTGGTGGAAGAAGGTGCGAGTGTTGAGGCCGTCGATCGCGCGCTCTACGACTTCGGAATGGCGATGGGTCCGCTGGCAACCGGTGACTTGGCCGGGCTCGACGTGGGTTGGCGGATTCGCAAGGAGTACGCTCATCTCGAAAAGCCGGGAGTGCGCCAACCGGTTGCGGAAGACCGGTTGTGCGAGATGGGGCGCTATGGGCAAAAGACCGGCGCCGGGTGGTATAAGTACGACGATAATCGTCGCGCAGTACCTGACCCGGAGGTGGAAGCCATGGTGCGGAAGTGGGCGGGCGAAGCCGGTATCCCGCAGCGCAACATTTCGCCGGAGGAGATGGTCGACCGGTGTGTTTACGCCTTGGTGAATGAAGGCGCGAGGATTCTCGAAGAGGGCTTCGCGTTGCGCTCCGTCGATATCGATATCGTGTACTTGAACGGGTACGGTTTCCCCGCCTATCGCGGCGGGCCGATGTTCTACGCCGATACGGTGGGGCTCGAGAAAGTGTACCAGCGTGTCCGCGAGTTTGAGCAGCAGCACGGCGAATTGTGGGAACCCGCCCCGCTGCTGGCGAAATTCGCTGCCGCGGGCGGAAAGTTTAGAAGTTCCGAGTGACGCTTCGACGGGCAGCATGTCTGCTGATCGAGGCAGCCTGACGGGTACGGCGCAAGATGCTGAGCGTTGGAACCTGTTCTAAGCCGTACGTTGCGCGCCTATACATCTCGCAGGATTTCAGGTTCGGCAGCGAGCGGGAATCCGTCGATAGCGGACCCAACCGCCGCCGGACGCTTTACGTTGATCGACTTCTTCGATAACAACCGGTAGTCGCACGATCCACGAACGCAGTTCATGGGCTGGGCCGTGATGTTCAGAACAACGGCGATAACTGCTGCGAACGTTTTTTATGCCTCCGTCCTGAGGTTTACTCAATATCGCGTCCAGTTATGGACTGTCCCCTTAAAGTGAGACACGCCGAAAAGACGCACTTTGCATCGAATGGAGAAAAAACCATGGCAAAGAAAGCAAAGTGGCGTCGGCACACCCTGGAGTTCAAACGCCAGGTCGTCGAACGCATGAAGA
>JBBQGC010000107.1:0-4975 GCA_038322705.1 Bryobacterales bacterium
ATCCCCGCTCCTGAAATGGCAGCGAGGCTACCAGTGCACTTGCCATTACCTTCGCAGCACCACCGAGCCGATCCAATTCGTCAGCTCGGCTCGGACCAACCATTTCAGCTAGACCGAAAAATCGGTCACGATATTTCTGACATCGTCGGTCACGATATTTCTGAAATGACCGGTCACGCTCCCTGAAATCACCGGTCACGATCGCATGAAATACTCAGCCGGTGACCAGCGCAGTCTGGCCGCGCAGCACCAGCGGTACGGCGACATCGGGCAACCGTGGGCTGGCCTGCGGTGGCACCGGGTCGGCGGGCGAAGGGTCGGCGTCGGCCGGCTTCTTCACCGCAGCCTCCCCCACTTGATGGTCGGCGGACGCTGCGATCACGGCGTTGTCGTCTGTCATCTCGGCTTTCCTTTGGGTTGATGCAGCTTCAGGGAAGGCATCTCGCAATCGCCCGCTTTGGGCTCGACTTGCCGATGCCTTCGGTCCAACGGGCGGGCTGGGAGTTTGGCCAGGAGGCACTTTCATTGTTCAAGCCAGCCACCTTGAAAGCCCGCACGCCTCAGTCCCCCCACGAGATTGGGACACTGACGCATGAGACTCCACAGCAAGCCGGAGCGGTAGTTCTCGATCATCAAGACGATCGGGCCTTGGTTCAGGCCGTAGTGGAAAGGCGATACCCACGAGTGCGACAGATCGCCGCACAGGGCGAAGGTGGCGTTTAAGGTCGCTTTGAATCCGTAAGGGTTATTCGCGCGCAGCCTCAGCTCCTCGAAATAATCAAGCGTTGGAATCACCACCTCGGGCGCAAAGGGCAGCGAAGCGACGACCGCCCAGGGAGCAATGGTTCCGTCGTCCGGACCGTCCGACACGCCGCGCGCAATGTAGTCGAAAAATTCGCGCTCCTGGCCCTTGATCGTGCGCTTCGCGGGTCCGGGAACCGTCACTCGCGGTAATGCCCCAACAGCTGGCCTTGTAACCGTCAAAGCTGGCGGGATTATCAATGGCGTAGTGCTGCTGGACGAGGGTGGCGCGGCGGCTGTTCTCGAAATAATCAATCTCCTTGCCGCGCATGTAGTCGTCCTGAATGCCACGAAAACCGATCCAGAGATGAGAAATCTGGTGGGTAAAGAGCGGACCAGCATACAAAAACTCGTGCCCATAGATCTCTCTCCACTCGTAAGTCGAGGTCCATTGAACATAGCTGTCCTTCGGCAGCGGATGAGTCGGTGAACCGAGGCCAAGCAGATAAAGAAACAGCGCCTCGTCATAGCCCTGCCAGCGATACGGCAAAAAGCCGCTCTCGGGCTTCCAGCCATGCGTCACAGCGAGCCCGCCGTTTTGCGCCCAATTCCAGTCGGTGCGTCGGTACAGCTCGCCGGCGAGTTCGCCGATCTCACGTTCGTCGGCCGTGCTGCCCGAGAAGTATGCTGCCAACGTCAACATGCCGGCCAGGACAAACGTAGTGTCGACCGTGGATAACTCGCACTTCCACGCACGCTTTCCACTGACCATATCGAGAAAGTGATAATAGAAACCCTTGTAGCCGGTCGCCTCCACATCGGTGCTCTGAACGCTCTTTTGAAAGAAGCGCAAGGTCGCGAGAGTGCGCCGGATTGCGTCCGCGCGGGTCATGAAGCCGTGTTCCACACCAACGGGATAAGACGACAACGCCAATCCTACGGCCGCGATACTCGCTGGCGTTCCTGGCTGGGTCTTGTCGATGATCAGGCCATTGACCGGGTTGGCCTCGTGCACGAAGTAGTTGAACGTATCTCGCTGCAAGGCCTCCATCAGCGCGGAGCGGGTTTGCGCGACACTCACGATCGCGACTTTCGCCCATGCGGCTTCGGCGTCAGTTCCACGGTGATGGCGGCGATCGCCTGGGGCGGCATCGTGAATTCGAGATGCAGTGTTCCGGCCTCGAAATTTCCCGGCAGCGACTCGCGCACGATTTGGGATGCCACGTGTAACTGTTCGACTTCCCGCTCCGTGGGAAGGGCTGGCTTGCCCATTTCGATCCATAACCGCTTGGCGTTGGCGTGTTCGTCATCGATGCGTTCGATATAGACATTGCGTGGAGACGAAATCCCCTTCAGCTCGACATGCACTGACTCCGTCTCGATCCGATGCCGAGGCAGCACGTGATTCGTCACCAACACAGTCACGGCGTCGCGACCGCGGACGACCCAGACATCCAGGGTCTCGTGGTTCCCTTGCACTGGCAACTCATCGACGCCGAGCCGGTGCAATAGCTCAAAGGCGCGGTAAGAAGGCTTGGCGACCCCCTGCAGAGTCAGCAGGCCGAAACCACCCTGGAAGGCGGTCGCCGGCATGTAGTTCTCCTCGAAGATATCGCTGAACGTCCAATAGCTGTAGCCTTGAACGAGCCCGCGGGCTTCCATCATCGTTTTGACGATGACCGCAGCGGTATAGGGCTCATCGTGGAGGTGATCGCGCGGATTCGAGGACGAGCTCCATTCCGTGTAGTAAACCGGCTTACCTTTCGCCTTCCGGTGCGTCTCGCGCGCCCATTTGCGAAGAATGCTCCTCTTGCTGTGCGCCAGCTGCGTCTCCGTATCCTCGCCTACTGAACCGAGCGCATCGGTCGGATAGTGGTGCGTGCTGACAAAATCTGCTGGCAGTTTGTTCTTCGCGCAGAACTCGAGGAACTCCGTGATCCATTCATTGTTCGCAGTCGCCGGGCCGCCGACCTTGAGTCGATCGTCGACCTCCTTGATCGCCTCTACGGTGAAGCGGTAGAGCTTGAAGTAATCGGCTTGCGTGCCCGTCCAGAACGCCGGCAGGTTGGGCTCGTTCCACACTTCAAAGAACCAGGTGCTGACTTCATCGATGCCGTATCGTTGAACCCAATGAGTTACCAGTCTTGCGACGAACTTCCCCCACTGCGAGTAATCCTTGGGCGGCGTTACATTCGCGCTGTAATGGAATACCGTCTTGCTGCCGGAGGAGAGCGTCGATGGCATGAAGCTCAGCTCGACAAAGGGCTTCATCCCGATCGAGAGGAGAAAATCGCAAATCTGATCGGCGTTGAAGAAGGAATAAAGCAAACGATCCTGCTCGTCCATCAGCGTGCCCATATCGTCGCTGAGGATGTCGTGGAACCGGACGTGGCGAAAGCCGAGCTCCTCATGACATTGTCGCAACTGGCGCTGCCAGTCCGCGCGCAGTGCCAGTGGCGCATGGCCGCTTCCCACGGTATGTTCCCAAAAATGCGGCAGGGGCCTCGATTTCCCCGAAAGACGACAGGTAAAAACAATCTCATTCATAAACTTACCTCTTTGTTTTCATAACGCTCGGGGAGACTTTTCCGACCGCCAGTGCGCCTCGATCTGTTCCAGAGTCTTGCCCTTGGTTTCCGGGACCTGCAGGTAGAAGAAGACCCAGGCACCCACCGCGATCACACCGATCAGGAAGACGGTGCCGTCCCGCACCTCGACCACGATCCGATCGACGCGGAGCGTCGACTCGTCACCCATTTCGTCGATGACGTCGCGTCGCAACTGGACATCTGTCCTCTCATGTCTGTCTCCGATCGGCTTGTCGCGGAAGAGTGGCGCAGCGCCGAGCGTCGGTCTGTGCGGCGTCGCACAGGAAACGAGAAATGGACAGCAGTGAAACCATCCCACCGGTTGGCACGTGGCACCCCTTTCTGCGAAGAACCAACGGCTCCCGCGGTTCGAAGCCCGCAAGATACGAAGGATCAGCGCCCGTTTGCGGGGCCGCGACGGGCAGGCCCCGCCTGCCCGAGGCCGGCGCGGCAGGATCGCGGTCGATACGGTGCAGCACCTCGGTGGCGTCAGCCGAGCCTTCCGCTGTCAGCGGTCGATGAGTCCGACAGGCGCGTTGCCGACTCTCGACCGCTGCCCAGACAAGGAGGCGTTCGCGCCTGGCCTCTTCGACGAAGGCGGCCAACTCGATATGGGCCAAGAGCATCCTCCTCGGGCTCGATTTCAACGGTTCGCTTGGACTGCACCGCCGCCGCTGATCCAGAGAGCACCTATGCGGCTGCGATGCGAGAACGAGTTGGGTTTCAAACAGGTCAAGTGGCTGCACGCAATCGAGTTCGTGCACGATTACGCGCACCTCGGCGCAGGCCAGGGCGGCTCCAACGAAGACCATGAGTTCTACGGAAACAGAATGTCGATTTGAGCGCCCACCACCGACGACGAGGAACGTGCGGTCGTCGCCTGGCTCGGCATGTGCCCACGACCGGGTTTCCTTCGCGGATCAGCGGCTCGCCATCGTCGGACTACGCGGGCGCAGACATGCCGCGAGGGCTACAACGGTCGGCTGATCAACGCAAAATCGCGGTCAGCAGGACGATCAGTGCCACGCCGAACAAGGCCAGCAGCATCGAAAATGCGGCGCCGATGACAATGCCATGACCGACGCGCGTACTCCCCTCGCGACGAAAGGCGAGCGCAAAGCGCAGGTAACGCACGCTGGCGCCCAGTGCCATGGCCACGCCCATGCCGATGAGCATTGAGCCGCTCCAGATCCACGGCGCGCGGCCGTAGGTCTGCGCGTGTGTCGAGGCGGCAGGTATCAAGTCCAGAATCAGTTCGAAACGATCGATGACGAATCCCAGCGCCATCAGCGACAGCGCAGTCCTGATCCAGGACGTCAGCGTGCGTTCGGCCGCCAGATAGACCGGGCGCCTCGAAAGTTCGACCGGATCGCGTTCGTCGTTCATGCTTGAAGACCGTCCCGATCCCCGAGACCGGACCTACTGGAAGGGGCGCGCAAGGGCACATGCCTGACCTCCACGAACGGGGGCAGGCTAAGGCATGGTGCGCCTGATCGCCTCCTTCGCACTGCTCAGCCGGGACCGCGCAGCCCGACCGCGTGGTCCTGGGGCGCCGCATGCAGGTTCATATAGGCCTTGATCGTCGCGATCACCAGCGGAGCCGCACCGAAGATGATGAAGACGAGGTCGCCCGGCAAGCGCAGCCA
>JBBQGC010000108.1:0-3712 GCA_038322705.1 Bryobacterales bacterium
CGTCCGGATCGAGCCAGAATTCCTTGCGCACCTTTCCTTCCGGGACGGCGCGTCGTCCCGAGGATTTCGGCTTGGGCGTTGCGGACTTGCGGGATGCAGTGGTCATGATGCCCCCAGTGGTGTACGGAGAAAGATACAACAAACTCCGTACACCACAAGTGCCTTCACGTACCCCGGTGCCTGGAAGTTGCCGAACGCCATAGCTCAGTTGCAAGCGCGTCTCATAAATGCGGCGGCGCAGCCGACGCGTACCGCAGCTGCGATTGTCAACTGCAGCGTTCGTTCGGCGGCACGTGTCTGATCGCGATGCGTGTTGGGCGACTATGCCGCGTGGCTTTCGCTGTCGGGAGACTTCGAGGGAAGCGTCACACCGGTGCGACCGGCAGCCGCTTGGCGCTCCCGCAGCTGTTGGCCGAGGTTCTGGACATTATGGTCGGCGCGCGCAAAGATGGCTTCGCGGTTCGCGCGCACTTCGGCGACGATCGCCTCCTCTTCGACATCGACGTGCTCCGCCCCTGGTTTATCGCTCATCTGCTCCTCGCTCGCTGCCTGCACCCATGAGTTCGTCGGGTGTACAGAGTATGGGCGGCCGATAGCCGCGCGCCCGGCACGCCGCTTCCAGGCGCGGCCGGAGTTCTGCGTTGGCGATGTGCCGCAGGTTCCACGTTAAGAGATAGTCAATTCCATGCACGGCGGCCAGCGCGATATGCAAGGCATCGGCACCGGCTCGGACGGGCAGGCGCGCCAGCACTTGAAGTTCCGGGGCCAGCCGCAACGCCGCGTCCGTGACATTCACCAGCGGGAGCGCCTGCGCGACCGCCAGCCGGCGCTCGGCGGCCTCACGATCTCCAGCCGCGGCCTCCTCGAGGACCAACTCTGAGACGTACAGCGCGAACGCGGCGCGGCGCGATTCCCACCACGCCCGGGTCCCGTGTTGCCGGGCGGCCGCGACGACAGCGTTCGTGGGGCGCGCGGTCAGATACCCGAAGATGGTCGTTTCGACATAGACGGTCGGCAACATCTCCGGAACCTAGCGGTGCGCTCTGGTGCCGCTACTCGGCGCGATGAACCGCACGCCGCAGTGCCGCCGAACGCCAAAGTTCAGGTGCGGGCGAGTTCATAAAAGCGAGCGAAGCGAGCCATCAGTTGATCGCCCGACTGCTGCAACGCACGTTAGACCGCTGATCGCGATACTGAACTGCGCTATCTTTGACTGCGCAATGTAAATCTGACGCTTGAAGGGCAAAATGACCACAAATGACGAGCTACCTCGCGAGGCTAGCGAGGGTCCCATTTTTCATCCGGATTGGGGAACCCACGCCTTCGAACACTACAATGGCAATATACGAAGCTTAGATGCGCTGCTGGCCATGGTGTTCTCGACGGCATTTGATACAGAAAGGTCCGCGAATCTTCTGAAAGCTCGTCGCCAGTCTGTCGAAGACAACCACTCCGGTCCTTGGGCGATCAATTTGTCGTATTCAATGAATTCCTGGCAAGTCGCCATGCGTGTCACTGCCGTCGAGGTCTATCTACAGGATGCGCTCACATTCCTCGCTGCGTACGATCCGGAATTCATCAGGACTCGTGGCTCGAAGCAGACTTGGGAGTATGAGGATGTCCGCTCCGCCTCAGATGACGACAACTCTCTGTGGACCTTCTGTAGCAATTGGGCGCGATCGTTTGTCGGTGATGGCGGGCCCTCCCGCTGGGCACGCGCGCTGGAGAAATCAGGCCTGGGAAAGTTCACACCCGATGACGTGAATGTCCTTGAACAAATGTGGGGGTTTCGACACATGCGGGTCCATCATGGGCGCGGTTTCAGCAAGGAATTCATCAAGCGGCATCGAGATGTCGCTGAGCGGATTCGGCGCGACGGTCTTCAACTCTCCGACCTCGAAACGTGGGCCGGCGCCGCCAATCGTCTCGTCAGGGGAGCTGAGGCCGGTATAGCGGGCCGACTGCGTGGCGTGTTAGGCGAGGAGCTGATTGCAGCACGCCTGAACGCCGAAAGCGAACGACAGATGGCTCGCTGGAAAGAGCGCTACGAAACGATTACGTCGACGTCGACTGAGGAAGAACGGGACGCGCATCTGGCGAAGCGCATGGAGCAACTCGAGGCGCAAGCCGCAATCCGGCATGAACTCTTCGGGGACGGCTCCGTCTTGGGTGATGCCGCGGAATGGTCCGGAGCGGTCTAACGCCATAGCTCAACTGCGAGCGAGTCCCATCAAAGCGCCTGCGGAGCAGGCGCCATCCGAAGATCGCTCGTCAGTTGCAGCGCTCGTTAGGCGCTGACGACGAACAACCTTTACAAGTGGTGGTGCGGCCGAATGGCATAGTTCCACTCGCCGTGAAACGCGTTGGGCCAGAGACTGACCGTGGCGATCTCCGCATCCGAGACCCGGTGCCCGACCGGATAGCGATGGCGATCCAGGCGACAGGTCACGTGCAGCCCCTTCGCCGTGGTCGTCTTCGCGATCAATTGGACGATCGTCTCGTAGTCGCGCAGGGGTTCGCCTCGCCAGTTGGACGAGATGAAGGAGAACAGGCGGTGCTCCACCTTGTTCCATTTGCTCGTTCCCGGCGGAAAGTGACACACGCGAATCCTGATCTGTGCCTCATCCGCGAGCGCCTGCAGCCGCATCTTCCACTGCCGCAAGCGGTAGCCGTTGCTCCCGCCCCCGTCGGCCGTGATCAGCAGGCTGCGCGCGCCCGGATAGAGCCGCCGGCCCTCTGCCCGCCACCAGCCCCGGATGGAGGCCACCGCGAAGGCGCCGGTATCGTGATCGGTCCCGACGTTCACAAAGCCGGTGTTCCGGCCGAGATCGTAGATGCCATAGGGGAAGGCCCGCGGAACTGTGGGGCCGGGGAAGTCATGGACCTGCACGCGGTGGGGCAGCTTCGCCACCCGCCACTGACGCCCGGCGTTCGCGTAGTTGCCCAGCAATTCCTTCTTCTTCGTATCGACGGAGATGACCGGTCGTTTGGCCGCCAGCGATTTCCGGACCTCGTCGTTGATGAAGTGGAATTGCGCGTCCCGGTCGGGATGATCGGCCCCTTCGTCCGTCTTCCGGGTGCCCTGTAGGCTGTACCCGAGCGACCGGAGCAACTCGGCGACGGTGTCATGACTGACCGGATGCCCGTCCGCCGTCAACGCCGCCGCGAGGGCCCGCGTGCTCCGACTCGTCCATCGCAACGGGGACGCCGGGTCCCCGCGCGTCACCGGGTCGACCAGCGCCTCCAGGCGGGCGGGGAGGTCCGGATCCCCGACTTCGAGCATCGGGCGCCCGCCGCCGATGCGTCGAATCCGCCCCGCGGGCAACGGCGCCTCCTCCAGCTCCGCGATGCCCTTGGTAATGGTCACTCGCGACAACCCACACACCCGGCTCACGATCGACACGCCCCCGTAGCCGATCTGCTGGGCTTCACTGGCGGCGAACAGCCGCCGCCCTCGCTCATCCAAATGGGGCCACAACCGCGTCACTTTCTCGGCCAGCGCTTCGGGATCAATCACCCGAACAAGCTACACCCCGCACACGTAGTTGTATATGTTATTCATCGTCGCCGCCTTACCGCGCTCTTCGCCCTCGCCGCGCCGGCAATGCTCGCCGCACAGGGCGGCCGCGGTGGCGAGGCGCCAAAGAATCTTCAGGTACTTCCGAAGGGTATGCCGCGCCAGCAGGTCGTGGCCATCATGAACGGCTTTACC
>JBBQGC010000109.1:0-3101 GCA_038322705.1 Bryobacterales bacterium
ACCAAGGTATGTGGCACCAGCTGCCCTGCCCAGTCGGATGGTCGTGGATTCTGGTGGCGCACGCACTCTTGCGTGCCGTGTCGGCACTCTTGCCGACACTCAACATTTTTGCGATCCCGAGGCGTCGGCACGAGTGCCGACGCGGCACGCAGGAGTGCGTGCGCCACTTCAGCCCCCCTGTGTTTCCAGCAGCTTGCGCCGAGGTTTGTGGAGAGTCTCGCTGCGGCACGCAAGAGTGACGACGCGGCGCGCAACCTCAGTGAAAGTTGTAGCGTCCAGAGACGGTCCTGCCAACGATCGTCTCCCGCTCGGGCGAACGGCGTCGTGGATTATCGATCAATCTATCTCGGTGGTGAGATTGAACCGGTAACCTATCCAAGGCTCAGTAAGAATATATTCCGGTTGCTCCGGATTCGGCTCGATCTTCTTGCGAAGCGACTTAATAAACACACGCAGGTAATCGACCTGATCGCCGTAATCAGGGCCCCAAACCGCCTGCAGTAGCTCTCGGTGCGGCACTGCCTTTGTAGCGTGTTGCGTCAGGTATCGCAGAAGGTCGAGTTCCTTCGGCGTAAGATGCGACGTCCGAGTCCCACTCGTCACCGTTCTGGCCGCGAAGTCAACCCGTAGGGCCCCAGCACGAATCCGCTCGGGAGACGATTGGGGCGCAACCGGCAGGCGTCGCATCGCGGCGCGAATGCGCGCCAGTAACTCGGGCGTGCTAAACGGCTTCACAACGAAGTCGTCGGCACCCGCGTCCAACGCCTCCACCTTGTCATTGTCCGTGTTCCGAACAGTGAGCATGATGATCGCCATGTTAGGGTCGGACCGCATGGCGCGGCACGCGGCAACACCGCCCATCCCGGGCATGTTGATGTCCAACAGCACGACGTCGGGCCGGAAGCTGCGAACCTTTACGAGAGCCTCCTCGCCGGTCTTGGCATCGTCGATTTCGTATCCAGCGCTGGTCAGTGTGGTCCGCATGATCCGGCGGATTTGCGGCTGGTCGTCCACAATGAGAATGCGTCCTGCACTCAACTCTGTCTACCTTTGTATGCCGTCGGCAAGCTCAAACGAAATGTGGTGGTACCCGGACGGCTGGTGACTGTCAAATTCCCATTATGAGCGCGCGCGATGGCCAGCGCGATGCCGAGGCCCAGCCCCGATCCGGGCTGTTGCTTCTTGACGGCGGAACTTCTCCAAAAACGATCGAAGACGCGGGCCTGCTCCGAGGCCGGTATGCCCGAGCCGCAGTCGGTTACATCGATATCCACCACGCCATCTGCGCGATGGACGACAATACTTACCGGACTATCAGGCTCGGAGTACTTCAAGGCGTTGTCAACCAACTGCTTCAACGCGAGTTTGATCAACCGGCGATCGGCGGGGATTTCCGGGTCATCCTGTTCGCTCTCGACATCGACCCGATGCGCTTCGATCCCTTTCGAAATCGAACCGACTACCTCGCGGAGGATGCCCGTGACACTCGACGGCTCCAGTTGAACTTCTATCCTCGCGCTATCGAGCCGGGCCATCTCTACTGCATTGTCGATAAGATCCCGCAGGTGCTCAGCTTCCTCGTCGGCGATGCCCAGCAACTCCATTCTGGTTGCGAGCGACTGTTCCGGCGCGGACAGCAGCGATGTGGTCGCCGCTCTGATCGAAGTCAACGGAGTCTTGAACTCATGGGCCATGGCATCGATCAGCGCCGTCCGCAATTCCTCACTTTGCCGCGCGGCCTCGATTTGATGAAAGAGGTCCTGCGCCCGGGCCCGCTCCAACCCGATCGCGACGAGATTCGCCACTCCCTGCAACACCGCGTCGGCCATCATCGGCCCTTGTAACGCAAGGCTCCCGATGGGTTCCGAACCGAGACGGATCGCGGTGATCGTCCGGTTCCGATCGAGGTCCGAGAACGATGTTCCGTGCAGCGCCGAATCGCGAAGCTGTTCGTCCATGCCTTCGAATTCGGATGGACCTCCGCGAAAGAACTCACCGGTCCGACGGTCGAAGAGAACCGTAGCACTGAGTTGAAATATTTCAGCCAGCTTCACCGCCAACGCTTTGGGGAACGTCTCGTCGGCAGCGTCGATCAGTAAAATCGAGCGGCTGAAAGTGTACAGGCGTTCGATGTCGAGCCGCCGTTCGATGGCCTCTTGGGCCCGCTGCTTCGCCACAGTTGAGAGCCGGCTGGCGACGAGCGATGTCGTCAGGAAGCTGAATAGGGCGACCCAATTTTGCGGGTCGGCGATGGTCAGCGTGCCGACTGGCGGGAGAAAGAAGAAATTGAACGCCAGCGTGGCCGCCAGCGAAGCAATTGACGATTCGATGACGCCCCAGGTGCTCGCGATCAACAGAACCAGCACCAGATAGGCAAATCCCACCGTCGTCGCGTTCACCGCAATGAAGCTGTATGCAATGGCGGTGAAAGCCGCGACGCTCGCCAGCGAAGCCAGTATCCGCGATGCCAGTGGCACGAGTTGTGTTATCTGCTCCGCGTTCATTCTAACCCTGCTTGGCTGAGGCCGCCTTGTCCCGCCGCCGCGGAACTACGAAAGCAGTACCATATGACAATCGGCAATTTTATGAGACGAAGACTTCTCGACTCTGGAGTCGTGTTCGCGCAGCCGCAGAGCGCTGACCACCGCTGGCCATCAAACAGTTCCGCGCATGGCGCCTGAAGGAGCCGGTCTCCGGCCGCCGCTACACCGTCGTGCGCCTTCAGTCGCAATCGGGCGAGATCGGTTTTGGAGAAGGCGGCCCCGCGGCTGGCGCAGAAATCGCCGAAGCCCGCTCCGCCGTGATCGGACGCCGTGCACACGAGTCCGAGTTCATCCGCGCAAGTCTCGCGGCAATACCAGCGATGGAGGCAGCAGTCAGCAACGCCATGCTCGACCTTTTGAGCCGGTCGCGAAAGGTGCCCGTGTACCAGTTCCTTGGCGGGCCGACGCGCTTCAAGGCCCGCCTGCTCGCGCGTCTTGAAGGCGACACCAAGCCTGACGCATCGGTCTCGCTCGAACGCGCGATGCGCCAGGGCTTCCGCGCTTTCACGATGCCCGTGCTCCAGCGCAGCCCTATGATCCCGCTCCAGGAATAGGTCG
>JBBQGC010000110.1:0-1606 GCA_038322705.1 Bryobacterales bacterium
TCGCTCGCGATGCGGCGGAGCAACACCCGTTGATTGCCGAGCCAGCGATGAGTGCGCTCAAGATCGAGGTAGCAACGCTCGCGCACGTGCTCGGGGACGCCGGGATCGTCCAGGATCTCGGACTCCAGCGAGCGGACGCGCAGATCGATCATGCGGGCCGGCTGTTGTCACCGGCGTTGGGATTCTGCCGCGAGGCTTCACCGAACACAAGACTGCCTCCGAGATAGGCGCTCACCATAGAGACGGTGAAACCGGCGAAAGCGAGGCAACGCCCGGCTGGCCGGTTGCGGGTCTTGCGCGCGACCAGAGAGGCGGCATAGAGTCCGGCACACGTCACATTGAGCAGGCCGTGCACGAAGCCCACGCGCCGCGACTTGCCTTGCAGCTCGTGCCAGTCGGCAATTCCGGCCAGGGCCGCGGCGCCGGAACCCGCGAGTCCCACGGTGAGCGCGACATCGGCGCCAGCGCGCAAATCGGGGCGGCCCGCGGACTCCATGAGGTCGAGTACGAGAGTGGCGGTCCAGGCGCCGAGGGGGATAGCGGTGAGCGCGGGGTGAAGTGGATGGCCGAGCCACTTGCCCTGCAAGGCGTCCTTCATGCGGCGCCCGGTCTCGCCGCTCTGGAAGGCTTGAGCGACGGCCTTCTGCGCTCCGGTTTCGAAGGGCTCCAGCCAGTGCTGGCGCTCGACTAATTCGACGGGTGGTTCAGATCCCATGACTTCATGCTAGGCGCGCGGTGGCTCGGCGCGCGGTGCCATTGCGTACGCCGGTTGGCAGTGGGGAATCGCGGGCGTGCCATTCCGCGCAGGTGGTGGTGTGAGCGAGGCGTCTCTAGCGTCACGCCTGGTGCTGGTCCTGACGGACAGCAATTTCTATAACGATGCCGATGTCCCGGGCATTACGGCGGCGTTATGTTGATTGTAAATGGGATGAATGGCGGGGACGAAGGGGCTCGAACCCGAACAACGCCAATCGGAAGGGTATCGGCGCGTGCTAAGCAGTTGTGTTTTCAGTGCCCGTCCATGTCGGTTGTCCACGTAATCACGGCCTATTTTCCTGGCAGGTTGCACGTTGGTTGCACGAAGTCGCGATCAGAACAGATCGGAATGCGTGCCGGTGCGGACAAGGTGGAGGTCGTCGCCGTCGACTTTGTAGATCAGAAGCCAGTCCGGTTCGATGTGGCAGTCGCGGAAGTGCTTCCAATCGCCGCCGAGCGGATTGTCCTTGTATCGCGCCGGCAGCGGATTCCCCTCGATCAGCAGCGCGAGCACATCGCGCAACTTGGTCATGTCCTTGCCGCGCTTCCGCGCGAGTTTCACATCGCGCTGGAACTGCGTACCGCTGATCGGGTTCCGCAACGATTAGATTCCCAGGTCCTTGAACAATGCGTCTGCGGATTTCTGCCGCTTGCCCTGGCCCTTGTCGGCGGCGCGCATCGCCTTTACCGTGGTCGGGTTTGGAACCTTCACATCGAAAGGCAGGGCCTTCTCCGCGACCACCCGGACCAGCAGCATGCGGACGGCGTCGGACACCGACATGCCCATAGCCGCCAGGGTCTTCGTGGCCCGTTCCTTCGTTTTCTGATCAACGCGAATGTGAACCATCGT